>QHRW01000015.1 GCA_003220265.1 Candidatus Rokuibacteriota bacterium
CGATCAGGTCGTACTTCGTCGTGCAGCCGGCGAGCAGCAGCAGCGCGAGGAGGGCGATGACAGGTCGCATGGCCAGTATCCTACCTCAAGGTGAGACGGTGATCGGCACGTTGCCCTGTGGGACGATACCGAGCTTGATTTTTGCTCCGTTGGTGAGAAGGCCACCGGAGAACGGGATCACCGTGTAGTCGCGGTAGGATCCCGCATCCGAAACGGCCGTGACAGCGAAGGTGGCGGACTTGACCGGGTTGCTCTCTTCGAACACCCGGATCTGAGCCCCGACCGCGATCGAACCGAGGCTCGTGGAGACATCCTTCGACCCCCGATCGGTCTCATGCACATAGATGTGCGTGATGGAGTCGAAGGTGTCGCTGTTGAAGCGAATGGTACCGGTGTTCGGGGGCGTGCCAGGGGACGTCGAGAAGGCGTACAGCAATATCAGCGTCTCGGGGTACGTCCAGTGGATGGTGACGTCGCCGGCCGCCAGCGGGTCTACCAGCCCGAAAAAGTTCACGTCGGCCACCGAGCTCGGGTCCGGCACCGTCCTCCACGCCGTCAAAAGCGAGAAGTCCCGGGTCGACGGTGTCAGGCACGCCAGAGCGGTGCCCGTCGTGGGTCCCAGGGTCGCCAGCGCCTGAAGCTGCGTGGGGGTGCCGACGGTCACGGGCGCGGCCGGTGACTCCACGGAGACGCCGGTCACTGCCAGCGGCGTCCCCTGCACGACCCAGCGATTCACGGGTGACAGGTTCGCCGAGCTGACGACGCCCCCGACCGCCGCCTTGATGGCGGCAATGCCGGTGAAGATGCGGAACGACGCCACGATCGGCCCGCCGAAGTCGGACAGACCAAGCGATCGCGCGATGGCGTTGTTCGTCGAACTCCACGTCGCCTGATGGGTGACGTCGAACGATCCCGGCTGATGAGCGAACGTCGCGCTCGCCCGGCACTCGACCTCGAAGCTGCGCCCGGCCGGCAGGCAGCTCAACGAGCCGCCGGTCTCGCCGTACGGCGAGCAGTCGACGATCACGGCGCCACTGGCGCCGCCAGGACCGGTCGTGTCGAGCGTGTCCGCAGCGACGATCGCAGTCCCGGTCGCCATGCTCGTCAGCGTGCTGAAGTTCGCGGTGATCGTCGCGGTGCCGAAGCCGGCGCCGGTCACCAGCCCGGTAGTCCTGATCACCGTGGCCACCGAGAGATTGCTCGACGTCCAGATCGCCCTGGCGCTGACGTCCTGTGTGGTCAGATCCGAGAAGGTGGCGATTGCGGAATACTGCCGCAGGGCGCCCTTGGCCAGCGGCACGGTCTCGTCAGCCGACGCCGCCCGCACGGCGACCGACCTGACGGTCGGGCGGAACGTCGCCACGATCGTGCGATTCGCGGTCAGGGTGAACGAGCAGTTGCCGCCGACAATCGCCGTGCACCCGGCCCACCTGACGAATTCGCCCACGAATCCGCCCTGCGGATCGCTCTTCGGCGTCGCCTGCAGCAGGACCGGCGTGCCGTAGTTCACGATCGACAGGCAGTTGACGCTCTCGCAGTTGACGAGGCCGTCGAGGCCCGTGACCGTGCCGGGACCCGAGACGTTCACCGTGAGGCCGAGGCGTTGCAACGCGTACTCGGCGACCACCGACTTGTTGGCGTCGATGGTGAGCGGGCACGACGCGTTCGTCCCGCGGAAGGCGCAGTCGCCGAGCCAGCGGAACGTGCGACCGGTCGGCGGTGCGCTGCGCGAGAACGTCACCGGCGTCCCCGCGAGGTAATCCGCGGTGCAAACGGCGCCGCAGTTGATGCTGGTGGCGGTGATCGTGCCAGGCGCGGCATTGCCCTGGCGCGTGACGGTCACGCCGAACACCCGCTTGAAGGTCGCCGTCACGGAGTGGTTCGCCGTCATCGTCGGCTTGCACGTGGTGACGCTGGTGCCGGTGCAGTCCTGCGACCAGCCGGTGAACTTGAAGCCCGGCGCCGCCAGCGGCGTCAGCGTCGCGATCGTCCCGTAGGGGAAGAGCTGCGGGCACATGCTGTCGGCATTGCAGACGAAGCCCCCAGGCCCCGTCACACTGCCGTTGCCGACGACCCTCACCTGCAGGGTCTTCAGTTGGATCGAGAAGTTCGCCGCGAACGTGAGCGGATTCACGGTGCTGGCGTTGAACGAGCAGAGCCGTCCGGGGCAATCCCGATCGCCGGACCAGCCGATGAAGTCCCAGCCCACGGCCGGCGCCGGCGTGAGCGTCACCAGCACGTTGCGCGCGAAGTCGAAGGCGGCCGAGGTGCAGGGGAGCGCGCAGCTGATGCCACCCGGCGCGGAGGTGACCGTGCCCTGGCCGGTCTTGGTGAGGCTCACGGCCGTGACGTCGCGGTAGGTGGGCGTCACGGTGCGGTTGGCGGTCATGGTGAAGGAGCAGTTAGTGCCGACGACCGAGGTGCAGCCGGTCCAACTCACGAAGCGGCTGCCGGGAATCGGCGTCGCCAGCAGCTTGACCGGCGTGCCGTGGTTGAGCGTGGCCGTGCAGTCGGGCCCGCCAGCGCCACAGTCGACCGGGTCCGGAAGCGGATCGACGTTGCCGACGTTGCCGTTCGATCGCGGCGTGACCGTGAGGACGTACGGGATCAGGTTGAAGGTCGCCGTTACCGACTGGTTCGTGACCGTCACCGATCGGTTGGTGCCCGACACCGTGAACGTGCACGCCCCGCTCGGCTGGCCGTCGCAGACGTCGCCCGTCCAGCCGCTGAACCGCGTGCCGGTCGGAGCGGCCGGCGTGAGCGTGACGCGCGTGCCGGTGAAGATCTCCTCGAAGCAATTCGTGCCGCACGCGATGCCGGGGCCGCTCACGTTCCCGCTGCCGTTGCCGGTCTTCAGCACGCTCACGCCCGTGATGCCGCGGAAGAGCGCCGTGCTGCTGGTGTTGGCGAGCGCCACGAACTCGCAGGTGGCGTTCGTCCGGCCGCCGCACGGGCCGCCCGACCAGTTGAGGAACCGGTTGCCGGGCTCCGGCGTGGCCTGGAGCACCACGCGCGTCCCGTCTGGCACATCGACGGCGCAGATCCCGGTGTTGCCCAGACCGCAGCTCAGACCAGCACCGGCCACGCTGCCCACCGTGCCCTGCCCGAACGTTCCCGAAGGCGTCGCCGCCGTGACGCGGACGCCGAAGTACTTGAACGACGCCCTCACCTGCGTGGTGGCGGCCGTGAGGTCGAGCGTGCAGGTCGGGTCGAGGCCGCGGAACGCGCAGGCGCCGCCCCAGCCGGCAAACCTGCCGCCGGAGAGTGCGGTGGCGGTAAGCGTCACGGACATGCCACTCGGAAAATGGCCGGTGCACGAGCCGTTCGTGCAGTCGATCCCGACGGGATCGGTGGTGACCGTGCCGTTGCCGGTCGTGACCACCTGCAGCGTGGAGGTGAGCCCGTCGAAGAGTTGGCGGAGGAACACCTGCGTCCTGGAGTCGACGCGTCCGTCCAGCCACGCCACGACGGGCACGCCGGCGGTCGCGGTTGCGCCCGTCGGCGTCAGGGCGAGGCCGGTGAAGCCGGCTCCCACCGTGGCGTCGCTGATTCCCGTCGCGCTGCCCGAATGGAGGCCGATGTCCTCCCAGGCATTAGTGCCGTTCCAGCGGCGCACGAACACCTGCGGGACCGGCGACGACGGCGTGGACGCAGTCCACGCCACCACCGGGCGGCCGTCGGGGCCGGCAGCGATCTCTCCGGGGCCGTTGTCCGCCGAGGGGCCGTTGAATCCGCTGCCGGTCGCCGAGCCGGCCAGCTCTACCCAGCTCGAGCCGTTCCACACGCGGACCCAGAGGTAGGAAGGAGGACCGGCACCGAGAGGCTGTTCTTCCCACGCGACCGCAAGGCGGCCGTTCGGCAGGGCGGCGATCGACGGGCTGAGCGAGACCCCGACACTGTTGCTTACCCCGCCGGGACCTCCGCGGATGGGCCCGCTGAGCGAGCTCACTGTCGGAACGGCGGGACCCACGGCCTTCCAGGCTGAGCCATTCCAGCGCGTCACGTAGATGTCGCTGGGCGACACGCCCGCGTCGTTATCGGTGACGTAGGCGAATGCGACGACCGGTGCTCCGGTCGAGTCGATTGTGAGCCCGGGCGTAGCTGCTGAGTGCAGGATGTCGCTCGCTCCCGCCCTGAAGCTGACCGCGTTGCTGGCGCCCCCGCCGCTGAAGTCGCTGCCGACGAACTCCCAGACCGTGCCGTTCCAGCGCCGCACGTAAACCTGCGTCGTGTTCTCGACGACCGCGGGGATCGTGCCGGTGACCTGGCCGTTGACGGCCGAACCGAGAAACGCGACGACTGGTCGGCCGTCGGCCCCGACGGCCAGCGCGAACGACGACGTGCCGGGGTTGCCGTCGCTGATGTCGCCCGGCGAGTCCGAGCCCACCTCGTCGAACGTGTCGCCGTCGAACGCGCGCTTGCGCAGGTGGATCTCGACGTGGCCGTTGGCGTCGACCTGGAGCCAGGCAAGGAAGATGTCGCCGGCCGGTGAGAGGCGGACCTGCGGGTAGGAACCCTGGGCGCCGCCTGTGCTCAGCGTCTCCCATGCCGAGCCGTTCCAGCGCTTGACCACGATCGGTCCCCTGGACGCCGTGAAATCCGCGCCCTCGGCGTAGACGACGACGGGCCGTCCGTCGTCGCCGACGGCGACCGAGGTGCCGAGAATGAACGTGGGCGGAGGCGTCTGGCTGATGCCGTCGCCGCTCGCGGAGCCGCCGAGCTCCTGCCAGAACGGGCTGACGCCCGCGTGCGCCGGCATCGCGAGCAGCAGCACGACCAGCAACGCCAGAACGAGAAACGAACCACGCACGCGACCGGCCAGGACGGATCCCCCTCGATTGCGACCGGCACTGCGGTGTGCGACCCGGGCAGGCGTCGCGGCGGACGCCCGACTATAGCAGTTCGGCGTCCGCCGGCTGCTAGCCGGAGAAGAACGGAGTAACATTCCTGGCCCCGATGCCGATCGCCCCCCTCCGCGTCGCGTTCGTCCGCCCCGGCCTGGGGATCGGGGGCGCCGAGCGCCTGGTGGTCGATGCGGCCCTCGAGCTCGGCGCCCGCGGCCATGACGTGACGCTCTACGTGGGGGACCGGCAGGAGGCCCAGCTCGACGAGGTGAAGGCCGGCCGGGTCCGGGTGGTCGCGGTCGGCGGGCGGCTGCCGGCCCACGTGGCCCAGCGGCTCCGCGCGCCGGCGGCCATCCTCCGCGCGGCGTGGGCGGCGCGCGCGCTGGCCCGCGCGCGGCCGGCGCCCGACGTCGTCGTCGTCGACCTCGTGCCCCACGTCATCCCGCTGCTGCGCCGTCTGATCCGCGCGCCGGTCGCCTGCTACTGCCACTTTCCCGACCTGCTGCTGGCGCCGCGCCGGCGCGGGCTCTACGCGCTCTACCGCGCGCCGCTGGATCGCCTGGAGGAGCGCGGGCTCGCCGCCGCCGATCGTGTGCTGGTCAACAGCCGGTTCACGGCCTCGGTGGTGCAGGTGACGTTTCCCCGTCTCGACGCCGCGGCGTTCGACGTCGTCCATCCCGGCGTCGAGGTGGGCGCGGCGCCGCCGGCGCCGCCGGCGGGTGAGCCGCTGATCCTGTCGGTCAACCGATTCGATCCCACGAAGAACCTCGGGCTGGCCGTCGACGCCCTCGGCGCGCTGCGCGAGCGGATGCCGGGGCCGGCGTTCGCGGGCGTGCGGCTCGTGCTGGCCGGCCATTTCGACGCGCGGCTGGCCGAGACGCGCGCGCTCGGCGCCGAGCTCGAGGCGCGCGCGGCCCGGCTCGGACTGGAGCGCCAGGTCACGCTGGCGCGCTCACCGAGCGATGCCGAGCGCCGCGCGTTGCTCGCGCGCGCGGCCTGCGTGGTCTACACGCCGCTGGCCGAGCACTTCGGGATCGTGCCGCTGGAAGCCATGGCGGCGGCGCGCCCGGTGGTCGCCGTCAACCGCGGCGGGCCGACCGAGACAATCGTCGACGGCGAGACGGGCTGGCTCGCCTCGCCCACCTCCGACGCATTCGCCACCGCGCTGGCGCGCGTGCTCGGCGATCCGGCCGCCGCGCGACGGATGGGCGAAGCCGGTTGGGTCCACGTCCGCGACAATTTTTCGCGCCGGGCCTTCGGCGGTCGAATGGAGACCGTGCTGGCGGCGCTGGCCCGCGCGGGCTAGGACCTGTAGCCCAGGTACTCGAACACGCGCACGGCGGGCGTGGCGCCCGGCGATTCGTGGATCAGCCGGAAGCGCGTGAGGGCCTCGATCGGCACCGGCGACTCCTTGGGATTGAGCCCGACGATGACCCGCCCCGTGTGACCCTGGCGATCGAGGTAGCCGGCGGCGCCCTCGTAGGTCTTGAAGCGGCGCGACTCGAGGATCTCCTTGGTCGTGGTGCCGTCGCCGTTCGCGTGATCGCGGTACGTCACCACGTACGTCGTGTCGTTGGGGACGTAGGGCCCGCCACGGTAGACGTACAGCCGCACCATCAGCGTCTGGTAGTACTCCGGATGGAACAGCACGAGCGGGCCGAGCTGACCGCTCTTGGGATCCTTGGTGAGAAACGTCTCCCAGTAGCGGCCCACGTTCTTGCCGGCCCACCACACCATCGTCTCGAACTTGCCCTGCACGACGTCGCCGCGCGGCAGGATCGGCACCTCGGCGTGCGCAATGACGTAGCGCGTGCGCGTGTCGTCGAGGATCTTGACCGCCTCGCCCTCGTCGGTGGCGGTGAAGAAGCGGCCGGCCGTCTCCGCGCCGGCTTGCGTCGGGTTGGCCACCGGCACGCGGCGCGCGAGCCGGATGATCTCGTAGCCGTAGTCCCACCACGTCATCACCGTGTAGGAAGCGCCCAGCGTTTCCCCCGGACGGTAGCGCGCGAAGTAGTAGTCGTTCGCGGCGAAGGGCTCCGGCGTGTTGTCGCGCAGCCACTCGAGCGAGACGCGATAGCCCTCGGCGAGCCCCAGGTTGTTGGCGGCCATGGGCCGGGCCAGCAGCGCGCTCGGCACCATCACGATCGCGACGAGCACCACGACGGCCACGATCTGCAGCCAGAGACGCGGGGCGTCGGGATCGCCGGTGTTGCGTGTCCGCGCGCGGCGCGCGTCGGCGCGCGAGCGCGGCGGGCGGCGCGCGGGGGCCGACCACGCCCACGCGAGCATCGCGCTGCAGGCCCACCCCGTCAGCAGCGCCATGTTGAGGTTCAGGTAGTAGCCGAAGCGGTTCTGGCCCAGCGTGGCCGCGTACATCAGCGCGCTCCACACGACCAGCAGCACCAGCGGCGGCTTCGCGGTGCGCGCCGCCCGCCCGCCGAGCCAGCCGAGCGCGCCGAGCGCGATGAAGAACGGCGGGCCGAACACCGCGAACGGCACCCACAGCGAGGCCGTGCCCGTCATGAAGAGCAGCGGGCGGATCTCGCTCACCGTGAACGCGGTGCTGCTGGGACGGAAGCGCTGCAGGTCGGTGAGGATCTGCGCGGACAGCCCGGGCGCGGCGAGGCGAAAGGCCACCACGCCCCCCACGCTGAGCACGACGAGGGCCGCCACGAGCGCGCCGCGTGGCGTCCCGAGTGCCCGCAGGAGGCGATGGCCCCCCGCGAGCGCGCCGATCAGGCCGAGCGCGGCGGCCACCGACGTCATCTGGACGGCGAAGCGCCAGAGCGTGCGATCTTGAAGACTCAGCAGCGTGAGCAGCGCGACGCCCAGCGCGGGGAGCAGCACCGGCGCCACCCGATCCTCCGCCTCGCGACGCGCGTCGTCGAGCACGTACTGCACGACGCCCCACGCGCACAGCACGAACACGAGCAGGGCGCCGCCGCTCCACGCCATGAGATAGGCGCTGAGCATGACGCCGGTGAGCCCGCCGCGCAGCAGCCGCGTGCGCAGAGTCTCTGCCTGCAGCGCCATCACCGCGGCCAGGATCGTCAGCGACGTCAGCAGTGCCTCCGCCACGTGATGGTCGGTGAAGCCCAGCACCGAGCGCGCCAGGAGCTGGCCCGGCGCGATGGCGAGCAGCGCCGCGGCCAGCAGGCCCGCGCGGCGGTCGAACAGCCGCTGACCGATGAAGTAGACGGGCAGCACGGTGAGCGCGCCGAGGATCGGCGGCGTCAGCGCGCCCACCACCTCGATCGTGCGCGGCGACGGCGCGCCGAGGCCGAGCACGAGCACCACGGCGCCGACGAAGAGATCGAAGAGCAGCGGCACCGCCACCGTCGGCGCCGGCGCGCCGAGGTAGGGATCGACGTTGGCGCGATGGGGGAAGTTGTGCGTGAGGTTCTCGATGAGGCGCATGTGGTACCAGGCATCGCTGTCCTGGTAGTTCACGCCCTCGCCGGTGAACACCGCGCGCCAGAGAAAGACGGTGCGGGCCAGGAACGCGGTCAGCACGATCAGCGCGAGCAGGCCCACGTGGGCGCGCGCGGCCAGGCGCTCACGCATGCGCGAGCAGCACCTCGCGCGCCTCGGCGTCCCACCCGGCGCGCCACGTCACCTCGCGCGCCTTCAGCACGTTGGCGCGCAGCCGATCGAGCCACGGCGTGGCCGGAAACCGCGCCAGCAGATCCACCCACTGGCGGGCCAGCGCGCCGGCGTCGGCGAAGCGCAGGCCCGTGTCGTCGTGGCGCAGCATCTCGTCGAGACACGGGCCGTAGTCGAGCGCGCACACGGGCAGCCCGGCGCCCTGCATGTCGGCGATCTTCATCGGCAGGTCGAGCCCCGACGCGGAGCGATGCAGGCAGAGGCCGAGGTCGGGGATGCGACGACCGGGCAGCGCGGCGGCGGCCGCCTCGAATCCGGCGCGGCGCGCGCCGCGGCCGGTGAGCAGCACGAGCACGTCGGGAAACGGGCGCCCGGCCACCAGGGCCTCGCAGCGCCGCACGGCCTCGAGCAGCACATCGAAATCCTCGTCACGCGTCCACGAGGTCGGGCTCACCACGATCGCCGGGCGGCGGTCGTCGAGCCCGAGCGTGTCGGCCAGGCGCCGGCGCCAGCTCTCGCGCGCTTCGGGCGCGAGCGGCGCGAAGCGGGCGGCCGGCCGATCGCGCAGCACCGTGACCGGCGCCAGTCCCCAGCGCTGGGCCAGCGCCTCGCGCAGCGCGTCCGACACGGCGAGATGCGCGTCGGCGCGGCGGCCGAGCGCGCGCTCGTACCAGCGCGCGAGGCCGACGATCGGGTGGCGCGCGCCCACGCCGAGCGCCAGCACCGCCCACGCCAGATTGTGCCAGTCGATGACGAGCCGGGCGCCCCGCAGGCGGGCCGCTGCAACAGTTACAAGCAATGTCGGAATTGCCGGGGGGCTCTGGACGAGGATCACGTCAGGCTTGCGTAGCACGACCATGAACACCCAGACTAGGCGGAGTGCCTGGACGACGGCGCGCGCGGCCGCGGCGGGCAGCAGCAACGCGCGAGGCCAGGCGCGCTCGCGCGCGGGAGGAAGCAGATGGCAGGTGATCCGGGGATGGTCGCGCAGCTCCGCGTGGAGCGCGCTCCCCGCGCAGGCGACGACGTCGACGTCGACGTGATGGGCCGCCAGCGCTTCGGCGTGGTACTGCATGCGGGGACTGCGCCCCAGGTCACCGAGAACAACCGTCGTTACTCGCATACGCTCGCGCAGCCACGAGGAGCCTAACATACCGCGCCGGCTGTTCCCTTCCGATGCCTGAACGGCGTCGCGTCCTCGTCGTCGTCGGCCCCACTGCCGGTCACGTCTACCCCGCGCTGGCGCTCGCGGAGGCGTGGCACGCGCTGGATCCGGCCACCGACGTCCGCTTCGCCGGAGCGCTGGACGGCCCGGCCACGCGCCTGCTGGGCGCGCGCGGCTTCCGGCTGGATCCCGTCAGCGGCTCGCAGCTCGTCAACGTCGGCGTCGCCGGCAAGCTGGCGGCGGTGCCCCGCGTGGTCGCCGGGATGGCGCAGGCACGGCGGCTGCTGCGCGCCCACGGCAGCCGGCTCGTGATCGGCCTCGGCGGCTACGCCTCGGGGGCCGTGCTGCTTGCGGGCCGTGCGCTCGGCGCCCGGGTGACGATCCACGAGGCCAACGTCGTGCCCGGCGTGGCCAACCGGCTGCTGGCGCCGGTCGCCCACCGGGTCTATCTCGGCTTCGCGGCCACCGCGCCCGCCTTCTCCGCACGCAAGCGCGTGCTGACCGGGCATCCCGTGCGCGCCGACATCGCGGCGCTGGCCGGCGAGCGCCGCGCCGCGCCCGACCGCGAGCGGCCGGCGCGCGTGCTCGTGCTCAGCAGCACGCGCGGCGAGGCGTTCCTGGCCGCGCGCGTGCCGGCGCTGCTGCGCGACCTCGAGCGCCGCGGCCTCGTCGTCGAGGCGCTCCACCAGACGGGCGAGGTCGCGCCCGGCGACGTCGCCCACGCCTACCGCCGCCACGGCGTGAAGGCGACGGTGGCGCCGTACCTGGACGAGATCGCCAGCGCGTATCGCTGGGCGGATCTGGTCATCGCCCGCTCGGGCGCCGGCACCATCGCCGAGGCCGCCGCCGCCGGCGTGCCGTCCCTGCTCGTGCCGCTCGGCGACGCCTCGGGCGACCACCAGGCCGCCAACGCCGCCGTGGTGGCCGGCGCCGGCGCCGGGCTGGCGGTGCGCGAGACCGAGTGGCGCGACGAGGCGCTGGCCGCGCGCGTCGTCGCGCTGCTGGACGGGCCCGCGTGGAGGACGGCCTCCGCGGCCGCCCGCGCCCTGGCGATGCCGGATGCCGCGGCCCGGATCGTAGCCGACTGCGAACGGCTGATGGCGGGGCGCTGGTGAGCTATCTCGCCCTGCTCATCATCTCCGGGATCCTCGCGGTGATCCTCACGCCGGCGGTGCGCGCGCTGGGGCAACGCTTCGGTGTGCTCGACGTGCCCGGCGCGCGCAAGATCCACACGGTGTCGGTCCCCCGCATCGGCGGCGTCAGCGTGACGCTCGCCGCCGTGCTGGGACTGGCGGCGGCGACGGCGGCCGGCTGGGTGGCCGTGGCCGATCTCGAGGGTTGGCTGCCCGCGCTGCTCGGCGGCCTCATCGTCTTCGCGGTGGGATTGCGCGACGACCTCCGGCCGGTGCGGCCCGCCGTGAAGCTCGGCTGCCAGGTGACGGCCGCCGGCGTGGCGGTGGCGCTCGGCGTGCGCATCGACCACGTGACGCTGCTGGGCACGACGCACGCGCTCGGCGTGCTGGCCGTGCCGCTCACGATGCTGTGGATCGTGGGCCTCTCCAACGCCTTCAACCTGATGGACGGCCTCGACGGGCTGGCCACGGGGCTCGCGATCATCGCCGCCGCCACCTGCGCCGCCGTGTCGATCTCGCGCGGCGACAGCCAGGGCGGCCTGCTGCTGGTGGCGCTGCTCGGCGCGCTGTGCGGCTTCCTGCCCTACAACTTCAACCCGGCCACGATCTTCCTCGGCGACTCCGGCAGCCTCGTGGTGGGCTACGTGCTGGCGGTGACGGCCGTCACCGGCTGGCAGAAGGGCGCCACCGCGCTGGCGGTGGCGGTGCCGCTGCTGATCTTCGCGCTGCCGATCTCGGAGACCGTGCTCTCCGTCGTGCGCCGCACCCGCGACCTCGGCATCCGGCACGTGTTCTCCGCCGACCAGCAGCACATCCACTACCGGCTGCTCGGGCTCGGCCTCTCCCACCGTGGCGCCGTGCTGCTCCTCTACGTCGTCTCGCTCGCGCTCGCGCTCCTCGCCCTGGCCACGATGCAGCTGCGCTGATGCGGATCCTCTTCCTGCAGCCGTCGCTGTCCCCGCCGGGCGGCGGCAACGGCGTCGCGGCCTGGATGCTGCAAGCCCTCAAGGACGAGCACGAGCTGACCGTGCTCACCTGGACGGCCATCGATCTGGAGGCGATGAACCGGTTCTGGGGGACGGCGCTGAAGGCGGGTGACTTTCGCACCATGCGCGTACCGGCCGCGGTGCGGCGCATCGTCGACGCGCTGCCGCTGCCGCTCGCGCTGCTCCGCACCGCCATCATGCTGCGAATGGCCCAGCGGCTGCGCGCGCACTACGACGTGCCGGTGACCGCCAACAACGAGGCCGACTTCGGCACCGTCGGCGTCCAGTACGTGCACTATCCGTGGAACGTCTTTCCGCGGCCCGAGGTCGACATCCGCTGGTATCACGTCAAGGCGCTGCTGCCGATGTACTACTGGCTCTGCCGCACGGTGGCGCGGTTCACGACGGCCGGCATGCACCGCAACATCACGCTGGTGAACTCCGACTGGACCGGCCGCCTGGCCAACCGGCGCTACGGCTTCGTCTCGCGCACGGTCTACCCGCCGGTGACGGGCGAGTTCCCCGCGGTCCCGTGGGAGTTTCGCGAGCCCGGCTTCGTCTGCATCGGCCGGATGTCCCGCGAGAAGAACCTGGATCGCGTGATCGACATCGTGGAGGGCGTGCGGCGGCACATGCCGGGCGTCACGCTGCACATCGTGGGCACGCCCGACGACCGGGTCTACGTGCGCCGCATCGCCGCGCGCGCGCGGGCCGCCGGCTTCGCCATCCACCAGAACCTCTCGCGCGACGCGCTGGCCGACCTGCTGACCCACCAGCGCTACGGCATCCACGGCATGCTCGAGGAGCACTTCGGCATGGCGCCCGCCGAGATGGTGCGGGCGGGCTGCATCGTGTGGGTGCCCAACGGCGGCGGCCAGGTGGAGATCGTGGCCGACGCCCGGCTCACCTACGACTCGGTCGAGGACGCCATCGCCAAGATCGTGCGCACGCTGCGCGAGCCCGGCCAGGAGGCCGCGCTGCGCGCGCACCTGGCGGCGCGCGCGCCGCTGTTCTCGCCCGAGCAATTCATGCGCGGCGTGCGGGCGGCGGTCCTCGACGCCAAGGAGGGCCGCCTGCGATGAGGCGCCCTCAGGGGTTGCCGGGGACGCGGCGGACGTCGGGGGGCTTGGGGGCCATCTCGGCGCCCCCGTCGAGAAGATCCAGAAGATCCTCGTAGGGGCCGACGGCGGCCACGCGCCCGTCGCGCAGCACCGCGAGACGGTCGCAGCGGCGCACCGTGGTGAGGCGATGCGCGATCACGATCAGCGTCTTCACGCCGCGGAGCGCGTCCAGGGCGGCGATCAGCTCGCGCTCGGTCGGCGTGTCGAGCGCCGAGGTGGCCTCGTCGAAGACGAGCACCTCCGGCTCGTAGTAGAGCGCGCGCGCGATCGCGATGCGCTGGCGCTGGCCGCCCGACAGCCGTGTGCCGCGCTCGCCCAGCAGCGTGTCGAGCCCGCGCGGGAGCGCGGCCACCACGTCGGCCACCTGGGCCACGCGAAGCGCGGCCAGCACCCGCCGATCGTCGATGTCCGCGTCCGGCAGGCCGAAGGCCACGTTGCGGCGAACCGTGTCGTCCAGGATGAACGGCTCCTGCGGCACGTACCCGATGTGCCGCTGCCACGAGCGCAGCGCGCTCGCGATGTCGCGGCCGTCCACCGTGATGCGCCCGGCCGTCGGCGGGAGTAGCCCCAGCAGCACGTCGATCAGCGTGCTCTTGCCCGCGCCCGAGGGCCCCACCACGCCGAGCGACTCGCCCTTGGCGATGGTGAGGCTGACGTCCACCAGCACGGGCTCCCGCTCGCCCTCGTACGTGTACGACACGCGCTCCAGCGCGATGGCGCGCGTGAAGCGGATGGGCGCCACCGTGCCTCCGTCCACGGGCGCCGGCGGGGGCAGCGCGGTGAGATCGGCGCGCAGGTCGTGGATCCACGCGCGGCTGTAGCGGAGCTGCGTGACGTACAGCATGACGCGGTTCGCCGCCGGGATGACGCGGAAGCCGGCATAGGCGAAGAGGCCCAGCAGCGGCAGGGCGGCGGCGCCGCTGCGCAGCGTCAGCAGCAGGCTGACGGCGAGCAGGCCGCACACGAACGTCGTCTCCACGCCCATGCGCAGGGAGGCGGCGACCGCCACGTAGCGCGAGCGCAGCCGCGCGGACTGCGCGACGCGGTCGTCGAACTGCGAGAGAAAGAAGCTCTCGCGTCCGATCACCTTCACCTCCTTGACGCTGCCCAGGCTCTGCTGGAGCGACTGGAGGATGTCGGTGTCGAGCTCCTGCACGGCGCGGCCCCAGCGCGCGGTGGCGTGCCGCGAGAGCGTGAGCGGCAGCAGCAGCAGCCCGCCCACGACGACCACCGCGATGGCCGTGATCCCCGGGGCCGTCAGCGCGAGGATCACGACGATGCCCGCCACCACCAGCGTCTCGCTGGCCGTGCTGACCAGCGAGCCGAGCACGCCCCGAAACACGGTGTGCACGGCGTCGGTCACGCGGTGGATGAGGCCGGCCGAGTTGCGGCGGAAGTGGAAGGCGTACGGCGCGCCGAGATAAGCGGCCAGCAGCCGGTGCGAGAGCTGGCGCACGGAGACGTTGAGCGCCTGCTCCTGGGTCCACGCCACCGCGGTCAGCAGCGCGTTGCGGGCGACGTAGAAGGCCATGACCAGCAGCGTGAAGACCAGGATCACGGCCGCGGGATCCTGGCGCGGCAGGCGCGGATAGATCCACGCCGCCACCGGCAGCGTGGCCGCGCGGGCCGGATCGCCGAGGATCGTGATGAGCCCGAAGGCGGCGCCGGCGCCCACGGCCTCGGCGACGGCCGCGGCCAGCGTGACGGGGATCAGCGCCATCCAGCGCCAGCGCGCCTGCGGTGAGAGCAGCGCGAGACACGCGCGAATGTCCGCCAACATCCCGGCTATGCTCTCACATCGCCCTCCCTCCACCATCCCTCGACGGCACCGGCCGTGCATTGCCCCAGTCCGTGATTTACCGGGCTCTGCTGGTCGTGGCGCTCCTGCTCTCCGGCTGTGCCGGACGCGTCGGCCTGCCGGAGCGCACGGTCTCGGCCACCGCCGGCGGCGTCGAGGTTGCCGGCGCGGTCGGAGCCTGGCGCGGGTGGCCGTCGCAGCTCGACCGCGTGGTGACGCCCGTCCTCGTCGGCGTCACCAACCACGGTGCCGCGCCGGTGCGCCTCGACGTGACGACGTTCGGCCTCGCGCTCGCCCAGGGAGGCCGCCTCGCGGCCGTCCTGCCGGGCGACGTCCGCGGGACCGTGGCCGAGCCCGGCCCGGCGGCGCTGCCGCGCGCCGGTCTCGCGCTGGGGCCGACCCGCGAGGGCTCCGGCCCGGGCTGGGCGCTCAACGACCCCGGGCCCGATCCGCGCACCGATCCGACCGTCGAGCCCGACCGCACGTGGGAGCTGCCCAGCGCCGACATGCTCGACCTCGCGCTGCCGGAGGGCGTGCTGGCGCCGGGCCGGACGGCGCGCGGGTTCGTCTACTTCGAGCGCGCGCCGCGGGGCACCGGCTCCGTCACGCTCAGGTGGCCGGTGGTCGACGCGCAGAGCGGCGAGACGCTCGGCGTGATCGCAATTCCGCTGACGCTGCCGTAATCGCGAGGGAAGTGCCCGCCGGCCGGGCGTTACCCCGGCGGCTATCCGTATCGAGGTCGCGAGGGCCTTTAAGATCCTCGCCGTTCTGGCCGGCCTGTCTACATGGGGGCCCCGAAACGGCCCCCAAACCCCCGAATGCTCGGAGCACCCCGGCGAAGCCGTGGTGCTCCTCGACATCGCTTGCTATCCCGAAACTCGCATGGGGGCGGAGCGTCGCGCTATGCTCGCACGGATGGTGCGGGCGCTCCGGATCCTGGCGATGCTCGTCACGCTGCTGGCCGGCGCCGATGCCGCGCGTGCGCAAGGCGATCTCGGCGCGCTCACGGAGGCCACCGTCGTCGAGCGCGAGGGCGCGGTGGAAGTGTGGGTGCGGCTGAGCCGTCCCCCGCGCTATCACGCCGAGCTCATGGACCAGCCCTACCGGCTCGTCCTCGACTTCGACGACACCGCCTATCGCTGGACCACGAAGGCCGTGTCGGTGGTCCAGGATCCGCTGCGCGAGCTGCGCGGCAGCCAGTACCGCAAGGGCGTGGCCCGGCTGGTGGTCGAGCTGCGCCGGCCGGCGATCTACACGATCGAGCAGGATCGCGAGGGGCTGCGCATCATCTTCGCGCGCGAGAAGATCGCGATCGAGCCGCCCGCGCGAGCCACGCCGCGCAGCGCCTCCCCGCGGCCGCTGGTCTACGGCATCGTGATGCTCGACGCCGAGGCGCACGCCTACATCTTCGATCCGGCCCTGCGGCAGGTGCGGCGCTATCGCGTCGGCGACGCCGTGGGCGAGTCGGTGATCGAAACCATCGGCGAGCGCCACGTCGTGCTCAAGACGCCCAGCGGTCGCCTCGAGCTGCGCGTGGAGGAGGCCAAGCCCGACGCCGCGCCCGCGCCCCGCCCGCGCTGACCGTCAGACGCGCTCGTACACCGCTTCCCACTGCGCCCACGAGCCCCGCTGGGGCGGCGCCCGGCGCACGACGTCTTCCGACGCAGTGCCGACGCAGCGGAAGGCGGGCACGGTAAGCGCGTCGAGCTCGCGCCGCCCGTAGAAGTGCACGGCGAGGCCCTGCTTGGGGCCGTCCTCGTACTCGACCGTGAAGCCGTCGAGGTCGCGCTCGATGACGGTGTGACGGTGATAGACCTCGGTCGAGGCCGAGTTGACGCGCACGAAGAAGAGCCCGCCCGGCGCCAGCAGCGCGGCCACGCGCGCGAACGCGCGCTCGGCGTCCGCGCGGCGGCCGTGCTGGAGCACCTGGATGGCGACGACGTAGGCCACCGGCGCCGGCGGGGTGAAGTCGAGGAAGTCGGCGTGATGCAGCCGCGCGGCCTGGTCCGGCCGGCGCCCGGCGAGCTGCTGCAGCGCCGCCGCCGAGACGTCCAGGCCGTGCAGCGAGAGTCCGGCGTCGACGAGCGGCAGGAAATTGCGGCCGTTGCCGCAGCCCACGTAGAGGCCCTCGCGCCCCCTCAGCGCCGGCCGCGCCGCCAGCGCGTCGAGGATCGTGGCGACGAACGCCACCGGCGGCTCGGCGAGATACCGCCCGCGGCGGTACTCCTCGTCCCAGCGCGCGGCGGTGAGCGCCTCAGCCAAGCGCCAGGACCCGCAGCGGCGAGCCGGAGGCGCCCTGGATCTTGAGCGGCGTCACCACCAGCAGCGCCACGCCGACCTTCGCGTCGCCGAGGGCTTCGAGATTGGCGTTCTCCATGATGTAGATGCCGTGATCCGCCAGCAGCATCATGTGGACGCTGAAGAGCTCCTTGCCGTAGGCGGCCGGGCGCTTCTCGAACGTCGCCGTGTCGTCGCCGGCCAGCCGGACCTTGTGGTCGATGATCCAGCGCGCCGCGTCCTGGCCGGGCCCCGGCGACTGCTCGCCGAGGAAGCGCGCGTTGTCCTTGCCGAAGTACTGGCCCCAGCCCGTGCGGATCAGCAGCGAGTCGCCCGGCTTCACCTCCACGCCCTGCGCTTTCGCCGTCTGATCGAGGTGGGCGCCGGTGATCTCGAAGCCGGGCGGCAGCGGATCGGGGCGGCCGGCGGCGATCTGGCGCGCCACGTCGAGCACGACGGCGCGATTGAGCATGAGATCCATCGGGAAGGTCTCGATGCCGAGCCCATGCGTGATGCCGCCCGGCGTGGCGGTGGCGGCCACGGCGTCCACGCCGCCGTGCAGCTTCAGGTCGCGGCCGATGTGGCCGATGGCGTCCAGCGTCGGCGAGCCGTGCTGCCCGCTGAAGTACATGATGTCGGAGGCCCACGACACGCGGCTGCCCGGCACCTGGCCGAAGATCTCGTACGTCATCCGGTGCGTGCGGTTGAGCGCGAACGAGTAGGGCGGGTTCAGGTTGAGCACCGGCGACTGCTCGTTCCACGTGAACGACAGATCGAACACGCGCGCGCCTTTCACCGTGCGCACGAGCTCCTCGATGCTGGGCCGCGGCTGCGCGTCGGCCGCGCCCACCGCCGCCGCGGCGCCGGCCAGCGCCGCGCCGCCGAGCCACTGCCGTCGGGAGAAGAACTCACTCATGGGGCCTCCGTGGGCGTCACCCGCGCGAGCGCCGTGCGCAGGGCTTCGACCGTGTAGGGCTTGGCGATGACGAAATCGACGGCCCGGCGCTCGTCGTCGTTCATCTCGAGCGCCACCGCCCAGCCGGTGACGAGACCGATGACCAGGCCGGGCCGCTGCGCGCGCACGGCGCGGGCGACGTCCCAGCCCGTCATGTCGGGCATGCCGAGATCGGTGATGACGACGTCGACGCGCGCGCCCTCGGCCAGGCGCGCGAGCCCGTCCTTGCCGGTGGCGGCCTGGATCACGCTGTGGCCGTCGTCGGCCAGCGTGTCGGCCAGCGCGTCGCGCACCGCCGCCTCGTCGTCGATGACGAGCACGCGCAGCGGCGGCCCCGCCGGCGTCTCCACCGGCGCGCTGGCCGCGGCCGCCAGGGCCTGCGGCAGGCGCATCGTCACCACGGTGCCGCGGCCGTCGTTGGCGCGCAGGCTCAGCTCGCCGCCGTGGCGCTGCACGATGCCGTGGGCGACGCTGAGGCCGAGCCCGGTGCCCTGCGGGCCCTTGGTCGTGAAGAAGGGCTCGAAGGCGCGGCGCCGCACCTCGTCGCTCATGCCGACGCCGGTGTCGGTGACCGAGCAGTAGGCCCAGTGATCGGCGGCCCAGGTGGCGATGCGGATGCGGCCGCTCTCCCGCATGGCGTCGATGGCGTTGAAGAGCAGGTTCATGATCACCTCGCGCAGCGCCGGCGCCTCGCCGGCCACGCGCGGGATCTCGCCGAGCTCGAGCGCCACGTCGAGGGCGAGGGCGTGCATCTGCGCCTCGTCACGCCAGCGCGGCCGCGTGAGCTCCACCACCTCGCGCACGACCTCGTTCAGGTCCACCGCCGCCTGCTCGGCCACCGGCTGGGCGGCGGTGAAGCCGAGCACGCGCCGGACCACGTCGGCGGCGTCGAAGGTCGCCCGCTGGATGACCTCCAGCGGCCGCCGGATCTCGGGCTGTGTCATGCGCGCGAGGAGGAGCTGCGTGCGCCCCGAGATGACGGCCAGGAGATTGTTCACGTGGTGCGCCATGCCCGAGGCCATCTGGCCCACCGCGCGCAGCGTCTCGCCCTCCACCACGCGCGTCTGCGTGGTGCGCAGGTCCTCCATCGCGCGCCGCAGCCGGTTGGTCGAGAGGTTGGCTTCCTGCAGCAGCCGCGCGTTGTCGACGGCGTAGGCCACGTGGGTCATCAGCGTGTTGAGGAATTGCAGATCGGTCGGCGTGAACGCGGGCGAGGCGGGCGCCGAGGCGGCCTTGGCGAGGTTGACCACGCCGATCACCCGGTCCTCCACGCGCACGGGCAGGCACATGAAGGCGCCGGAGCCGTACTTGGCGTCGTTCGGGCGGGCGAAGCGCGGATCGGTGCTGATGTCCTCCACCAGCACCGCCTCGCCGAGCTGAAGGACCTTGCCGGCCACGCCCTGGCCGACCGGCACCTCGGCCTGGCCGACGACGCCGTCGGGCAGGCCGCGCCCGGCCACCACCCGCAGCACGCCGCGGTCGTGATCGAGCAGCATGATGGAGCCGATCGTCGCGCGCACGGTCCGCATCGTGCGCTCCAGCACCAGCGAGAGCAGGTCTTGCAGCTGCGGGATGCGCGAGGCGAGCTCGACGACCTCGTTGAGCGTGCTCAGCTTGAAGACCAGGTCCTCCAGCCGCTCGGTGGAGCCGCGCAGGTCGGTGAGCAGGCGCGCGAAGGCGTCGCCGATCTGGCCGATCTCCGTCACGCGCCCGAGGCCCGGCACTTCCGCGTTGCTCGACTGCGGCACCCCCGAGGCCAGCTTGGCGACCTCGTCGGTGAGCCGCCGCAGCAGCACGAAGCCGAGCACGGCCAGCACCACCGCCAGCAGCAGCGCCACCTGCGCCTGGGTCGTGGCGAGCAGGCCGCTCTGGTGCAGCAGCGGCAGCACGCCTAGCAGCGGGAGCACGGCGACGAGCGCGAAGATGATCGCGGCCGCGCGGCGCAGTCCGACCGTGCGGCTCAGCAGATCGCCGAGCTTCACGCGCGGAATCTCGCCAGCGCCTTGCGGTCGAGTCCGACCCCGATGCCCGGCCGATCGGGCAGCACGACGTGGCCGTCGACGACGGCGAGCCGGTCGTCGAACAGCTCCTGCCACCAGTCCATGTGCTCGAGCAGTGTGGCGTGCGAGGCCGCCGCCACGACGTGGCCGGAGACCTCCACGAAGAGATGCGAGGACACCGGCGTGTGATACGCGTCGCAGAGGTCGACGGCGCGCAGGTAGCCGGTGACGCCGCCCATGCGCTGCAGGTCCGGCATCAGGATGTCGGCGGCCCGCGCGTCGAGGTAGCGCTTCATGCCGACCCAGCCGTACTCCGTCTCACCGGAGGCGATCGGCGTGTCGAGCGCCGCCGCCACGCGCGCCGCCCCCTCGAGGTCCTCGTAGGGCAGCGGCTCCTCCAGCCAGAAGAGGCCGATCTCCTCCAGGGCCCGTCCGGTGCGGATAGCCGTGGCCTCGTCCCAGCCCTGGTTGACGTCGGCCAGCAGCTTGACGTCGGGACCGAGCGCCTCCCGCAGCGCCCGCGCGCGCTCGAGATCCTCGCCCGCGCGCGTCTTGCCCAGGCGCATCTTCATCGCCCGATGGCCGGCCGCCACGAACCGGCGCGCCTCCGCCACCAGCTCGTCGATCGAGCGATGCAGCCAGAGACCGCTGGAGGCGTAGGCCGGCACGCGGTTGCGCTCGGCGCCGAGAAAGCGCCAGAGCGGCAGGTTGGCGGACTGCGCGGCGAGATCCCAGCAGGCGGTGTCGAGCGCGCAGAGGGCCATGACCGCCACGCCGGCGTGGCCGAGGAAGTTGAGCGAGCGCCAGGCGCGATCGAACAAGGCGCGCGTGGCGGTGGCCTCGGCGCCCTCGTAGATCGGGGCCAGGTCCTCGACCAGCGCCTGCAGCGCGCGGGCGCGCCGCGGACCGAAGGCGAAGCAGTAGCCGAGGCCGACGGCGCCGCCGCTGGCCTGCATCTCCACCAGCACCGTGTCCACCGAGCGGATGTCGTGGATCGAGGTCTTGAGCGGCTGCGCCAGCGGCAGGCTGAGGGGATGGACGACCACGCGGTCGATCTTCATCGGTGGCCCGCCTGGTTCATGGTCCGGCTATTCTACGGCAGCCCATGACCTTTCCGAGCGGCCTCCGCGCGCTGAACCACACCGCCTTCCGACGGTTCTTCCTGGCCCAGTGGGTGGCGCTCGTGTGCGGCTGGATGCACACGGTGTCCCAGTCGTGGCTGGTCCTCACGCTCACCGACTCGCCGCTGCGGCTGGGCCTCCTCGGCACGCTCCAGTTCGCGCCGATCCTGCTCTTCTCGATCTTCACGGGCGCCGTCGCCGACCGCGTCCCCAAGCGCCGCCTGCTGATGGCCACGCAGGTGACGCTTGCCGCGCTGGCGCTGGTGCTGGCCGCGCTCGTGCTGTCGAAGTCCGTGCGCTACTGGCACGTCGCGGTCGTCGCCGTATTGGCCGGGCTCGCCCAGACCTTCGATGGGCCGGCGCGCCAGTCGTTCATGGCCGAGATGGTCGGCAAGGCCGACCTCGTCAACGCCGTCGCGCTCAACTCCGCCGCGTTCAACAGCGCGCGCATCGTGGGGCCGGCGCTCGCCGGCATGCTCATCGGCCGCTTCGGCGTGGTGCCCTCGTTCGTGATCAACGCGGCGGGCCTGCTCGGCGTCGTGCTGGCGCTCGCCACCCTGCCGGAGCGCGCGCGGGCCGCGCCCCGCGGGACGACCATGCTGCAGGAGATCGGCGAGGGGGTGCGTTACGCGGCGCGCACGCCGGTGATCCGGCTGGTGCTCGGATTGCTGTTCGTGGTCAGCATCACCGTCTTCAACTTCACCGTGTACGTGCCGCTGCTCGCGCGCCACGTCCTGGGCCTGGGCCCCGAGGGCTTCGGCTTCCTCATGGCCGCGCTCGGTATGGGGGCGGTGGCGGGCGCGCTCACCGTCGGCTTTCTGCGCGCGCCGGAGCCGCCGCTGGCGGTGATGCTCACCGCGGCGACCATCGCGCTCGGCGGGCTCCTGTCGCTGTCGGCCGCGCGCCACGTCGCCGTCGCCGTCCTGCTGCTGTTCGTGACGGGCTTCTTCGGGCTGATCCTGGTGGCCTCGTGCAATACGCGCCTGCAGCTCACCGCTCCCGACGAGCTGCGCGGCCGCGTGATGAGCCTCTACACGCTCGTGTGGGGCGGCGTCTTCCCGATCGGCGCCTTCTCCGTGGGCGCGATCTCCGAGGTCTGGGGCGTGTCCACCGCGTTCTTCGTCCAGGGCACCGCCGGCTTCACCGGCCTCGCGCTCCTGGTGCTCTGGTGGCGGCGACGCTCGGCATGACGATGCCGCCCCCGGAGGTCGACGCGCTGCTGCGGGCGCTGCTGTCGGGCGCGCAGGCGATCCTCGGGAGCCGTCTCGTCGGCTTCTATCTCGACGGCTCGCTGGCCATTGGCGATTTCGACCCCCGCTCGAGCGACATCGACTTCGTCGTGGTCATCACGGAGGAGATGCCGGACGACGTGTTCCGCGCGCTCAGGGCGCTGCACGAGCGGCTTGCGCGGGAGCCCTCGAGGTGGGGGCGGGAGCTGGAGGGCTCGTACATCACGCGCGCGGCGCTCGGTGGCCGCGATCCGTGGCCGGCGGCGCATCCTTATATCGATCGCGGGAGCGGCCTGGAGATGATCCGCCCGGAGCCGGGTTACTGGGTCATCCATCGCCACGTGCTGCGCGAGCACGGCGTCGCGCTGGTCGGGCCCGCGCCCTGCACGCTCATCGCGCCCGTCGCGCCGGCCGACTTGCGTGAGGCCGTGGAGGGGATCCTGCGCGAGTGGTGGCGGCCGATGCTCGAGGGCTCCGCGCGACTGCGGAGCGGCTTCTATCGGTGCTACGCCGTGCTCACGATGGTCCGGATGCTCTACACGCTCGAGCACGGCACGATCGTGACGAAGCCCACGGCCGCACGCTGGGCTCTCGACACGCTCGACCCCCGCTGGCGCCCCCTCGTCCAGAACGCGCTGGCCTGGTCCCGCGACACGCCGCCCGACATCGACGAGACCATCGCCCTCATTCGCGAGACCGTCCGCCGCGCCGGGGTCAGCAGTTCAGGTACTTCGGGCTGACGAGCGGCTTCTCGGTGCCGTCGTCCGACCACGTGCGGCGCTTGAGGCCGGCGAGGTCGCGGCCGTACACGTGGATCTCCACGGTGTCGCGCTGCGTGGGGTTGTGCATCGCGTGGATCTCGTCGCCCGGCGTCAGGCGCGAGATGGCGCCCGGCCCGTGGCGCGTCACGCCGAGCTTTTCGAGCTGCGCGCGCTCGCCGCCCATCTGCGTGATGCGGTAGCGCGTCTCCTCGATCTCGTTGTCGATCACGCCGATCACGCCCCACGTCTCGTGGTTGTGGGCGCCGGCGCGATCGCCGGGGCGCCAGATGACGGCGGTCACGTTGAACTGCGGCGCGCGGTGGAGCATGTAGCGGCCGCGCTGGCCGTCGGGCGAGCGGCGGTACTCGGCCGGGATGGCGTCGGGCTGCTTGACGAGCTCGGCGAGCAGAGGGACGACGCGCTCGGTGATGACGGTGGCATCGGATTCGGCGCGGGTGATGCGGTCGAGGTCGGCGACGAACTGCGCGAGGGTGTAGGCCATGGTCGGCCTCCTTGGGTGGGTCAGGGCTGGATCGGCGTATCCGGCCTGCCTCCCCATTCTGACCACGAACCGTCGTAGACGGCAACGTCACGCCGGCCGGCCAGGTAGAGCGCCAGCGCCAGCACCGAGGCGGTCACGCCCGAGCCGCACGTGGTCACGACGGGCCGGGCGAGATCGAGGCCGGCCCCCTGCAGGGCCGCGCGCAGCTCCGCCGGCGCCTTGAGCGTGCCGTCCTCGCGGTAGAGCGTGTCGTACGGCAGGTTCAGGCTGCCCGGGATGTGGCCGCCGCGCAGTCCCGCGCGCGGCTCGGGCTCCGTGCCCGCGAAGCGTCCCGCGCTGCGCGCGTCGAGCACCTGGGCCGCGCGGCTCGCGAGGTTCGCGCGCATGGCCTCGAGATCGCGCACGAGCTCGGGACGCGCGGCGGCCTCGAACGGCCGCGCGGCCGGCGCCGGCGTGCCGCTCTCGACCGGGCGCCCCTCCGCGCGCCACTTGCGCAGGCCGCCATCCAGCACGGCGACGGCGTCGTGGCCGAAGGCGCGGAACGTCCACCACACGCGCGCCGCGCTGACGACGCCGCGCACGTCGTAGACCACCACGCGATCGCCGCTGCCGATCCCGAGCGCGCCGACGGCGCGCGCGAACGTCGCGGCGTCGGGCAGCATGTGCGGCAGGCTCGTCGAATGATCGGCGATCGCGTCGATGTCGAAGAAGACCGCGCCCGGGATGTGCGCCTGCGCGAACTCCGCGCGCGGGTCGCGCTTGAGCTGCGGCATGTGCCAGGAGCCGTCCACCACGCGCAGGTCGGCCGCGCCCAGCTCCTTGGCCAGCCACTCGGTCGTGACGAGCGGCTCGATCACCGCGCCCACGAGAGCAGGTCGACTGGGCTCACGCCCTTGTCGTCGAGCGCCTCTTCCCAGGTGAGGTACGCCTCCATCGCCGGCCGCCCGTGATCGTGCGGCCGCAGCGCGACGTCGTCGGGCGTGTCGGCCAGCTTCGTGGCGCCGCTCTCGAGCGGGCGCCCGGCCGCGTCCCACGCGCGCGTGCCGCCCTCCAGCACGCGGGCGTCGTAGCCGAGCGAGCGCAGCGTGGCGGCGGCCAGCGTGGAGGCGCGGCCGTCGCCGCACGTCACCACGATCGGCCGCGCGCGGTCGCGCGCCACCGCGGCGATCGTCGACTCCAGGCGGCTGCAGCAGATCCACGTCGCGCCCGGCACGTGGCCGCGCCCGTAGGCGTCGCTCGTGTCCACGTCGAGCACGAGCGCGTCGCCGAGGTCGCCGGGCTTCACGCTCGGCGCGGCCGCACGCGCGGCCTCGTAGCCGAACGGCGCCGGCGCTGGATGGCCGGTCTCCACGCCGCCGCCCGCCTCGGTCCAGGCCGGCAGGCCGCCCGCGAGCACGGCGACGTCGGGGAAGCCCATGCGCTTGAGCCAGGCCGCGGTCAGCGTCGCGCGCGCGAAGCCGTCGCACGCGAGCACGATGGCGCCGGCGCGCACCGCCACGTACTCGTCGGTGGCCTGCACCGTCTGGCCGCCGGGCGACCACACGGCGCCGGCGATGTGGCCGGCGCCGTACTCCTCGCGCGTGCGCACGTCGAGCACGTAGACCGCGCGCTCGTCGCGCCGGGCCAGCAGCG
The DNA here is from genome assembly GCA_003220265.1 of Candidatus Rokuibacteriota bacterium. Taxonomy (GTDB): domain Bacteria; phylum Methylomirabilota; class Methylomirabilia; order Rokubacteriales; family CSP1-6; genus AR5. Next base: position 25,128 of record QHRW01000015.1, read on the forward strand.
CCTGCAGCTCGGCCGGCGCGAGGAAGCGGACGTTGTCCTCGGCCGCGACGCGCTTGGCCACCAGCGCGGCCGCCGCGCGGCTGCGCGGCGACACGGCGGGCGTGCCCCGGGTGGCGCCGCGCTCCAGCGTGAGGCCGGCCAGGTCCCACCCCATCGTGCCGTTCTTGAGCGCGACGATGGGATTCGGCAGCCCCATTCGGCGCAGCGATTCGGCGCCGATGTAGGAGCGCGTGCGGCCGCCGCAGTGCACGACGATCGTCTGCTCGGGCCGCTGGACGAGATCGAGGATGCGGAACACGAGCTCGCCGCCCGGCACGCTGATGGCGCCCGGCACGCAGGCCCGGTGATATTCCTCGGGTGTGCGCGAGTCCACGATCACCATGTCGTCGCCGCGCGCGATGCGGGCCGCCAGCTCCTTGGGCGCGATCTCCGGCGTCTTCCAGTGGTGCAGGGCCTGCTCGCCGAAGACCTTGCTGGGCACGTTCACGCCCTGCACGAGCGGCCGTCCGGCCGCGCGCCAGGCGGCGAGACCGCCGTCGAGCACGCGCACGTCGCGATAGCCCATGGCCGCCAGCGTGGGACGCGCCAGCGCGGCGAGCGCGCCGTCCTCGTCCACGAGCGCGATCGGCACGGCCGGCGACGGCACCAGCGCCGGCAGCCGGAACTCGAGCTCCCGGCGCGGCAGCATGGTGGTGCGGAAGATGTGCCCGCGCTGGTAGGCCCCACGCTCGCGCAGGTCGAGCACGGCGTGCGGCGTGTCGGAGGCCATCAGGGCGGCGAGGGCGTCGGGACTCGGGCGCTCGGCGTGGGTCGTCATGGCGCCCCAGCCTACCACCCGCCCGCGCTCAGTTGTACCGGACCACCTCGGTGAGCGCGGTCTGCAGATTGGCGCGGACGGCGGCCAGCGACGGATGCACGGCCAGCGCGCGGCGGAAGAGGGCGGCGGCCGGTGCGTACTGCTCGAGCGCCAGGTGACAGAGGCCCTGGCCGGACAGCGCGCCGAAGTGGTGCGGCTTGCGGGCCAGCGTGGCCTCGCAGTCGCGGATGGCGCCGGCGAAGTCGCGCATCAGGTAGCGCGCGGTCGCACGCTTGTTCCACGCCTCGGCCCAGTCGGGCGCGGCGTCCACCAGCCGCGTGAAGATCGCCACGGCGCCGGCGAAGTCACGCCGCTCCATCGCCGTCAGGCCCTCGACCAGCAGCGCGTCGTGCTCGGCACGGCCCGAGCGGCACCACATGGCCCACAGCGCGGCCTCGGCCCGGGCGATCTGCGCGGGGTCGCTGCCCCGCAGGGCGTCGAGCGCTTCCGCTTCGCTCATGGCATGCTCGGGTCGCACACGAGGAGGACCTCCATGAGCATCGTGCGCGACTTCGAGAAGGCGTTCAACCGGCAGGACGTGGACGGTCTGCTGGCGTGCTTCACCGAGCGCGGCAGCTACGTGGACACGTTCTTCGGCGTTCACACCGGCCAGGCCGCGCTGCGCGAGATGTTCACGCGGATGTTCCGCGAGGGCCGTGACTACTCCTGGGGGATGGACGTCGTCGTCGAGACGCCTGCCGCGGCCGCCGCGGAGTGGACGTTCGGCTACGTCGTGAGCGACGCGGTCCCGCGCAGCGCGGGACGACGCGTGCGCTTTCGCGGCATGAGCGTGTTCGAGCTCGACGGCGGGCGCGTCGCGCGCTACCGCGAGTACTTCAACGAGGGCGTGGCGCTCCTCCAGCTCGGCTTCAAGCCCGAGTCGATCGCCAAGGTACTCGGCCGCAAGCTGGCGGGTTAACGAGAGCCGCCACGGCTTCGCCAGGGTGGCTCGAGCGTCTGGTGGTATGGGGCCATCTCTCGGGGCTGCAAGCGACCGTCTAGGGGTATGGGGCCGTCTCGGGGCTGCAAGCGAGCGGGTTAACGAGAGCCGCCACGGCTTCGCCGGGATGGCTCGAGCGTCTGGGGGTATGGGGGCCATCTCGGGGCTGCAAGCGAGCGGGTTAACGAGAGCCGCCACGGCTTCGCCGGGGTGGCTCGAGCGTCCGGGGGGTATGGGGGCCATCTCGGGGCCCCCATCTCTATGGACGCTTACGCGGGGGCTCGACGGCGTCCTGGTACTGGACGGCCAGCCGGGCCAGGGCGAGCGCGCCCAGCGAGAGCGCGGCATCACGGAGCGCGATGTCGACGAAGCCGGGCATCAGCATGAGGTTGGCGACGATCGCCCACAGCCAGAGAGCCACCAGCCAGCCGCCCAGGCGCGGCGCGAACGCCACCAGCAGCCCGGCGAGAATCTCGACGATGCCCACCGTATACATGATGCGCTGCGCGCTGAGGCCCAGCATGTCCGACACGGCGGGGGCGAGGTATTCATGCCACGGCGCCAGCACGTTGAAGAACTTGTCGGCGCCGGCGGTGAGCGGAATCACGACGAACGCCCAGTGAAGGAGCTGGAAGGCCTGCCAGGCCGGGCCCTCGGCGATGACGACGGCCCGGGCCTGGGCGGTCGCGGTCGCAGCCGCGGCCGGACGTTCGACACGCTCGAGACGCTGGGGCAGAGCCAACACTGAGCACCTCCACCCGCAAAGGTTTGCAAGGCCGATGCCGTCGGGGCTTGCAGATCTATGCGGCCCGCGCCTCTTCGCCCAGGTCGATCAGCGCCAGGCCCGACTCGGGATCCAGCCGGCGCTGCAGATGCCGCGGCGACTCCTCGACGATGACCTCCAGCGTCGGCCACACGTGGCCCTCGAGCAGGTGACCGCCGCGCGTGCTGCCGTCGCGGCGGCCGACCACGATGTGGCCGTGGACCTTGGGCTTCTCGCCATCGAGCGTGACGACGCCCAGCAGCGAGAGAACTTCGACCTGCTCGGGCAGCGCGATCCTCTGGTACTGCCGCGACTGGCGATCGAAGTAGCCGAGCGTCACGTCGCTGAGCGCGCCGATGGCGGTGATCTGGCTGGCGCGCAGGCTCTCGCGGCTGGCGAACGTGCTGAGGCCCTGCACGACCTCCTCGCCCTTGTCGAACACGACGACGAACGTCCGCTCGGCGCGGTCGAGCAGCAGCGTGGATTTCATGACGGGCCTCCCGCATGGAAGGCTTTGCAACGGCGCTGCCGTCGGATGGGTCAGATGATCCGCTGCTCGGCGAGCCCCTTCTGCTCGGCCTCGGTGTAGCCCAGCTCGCCGAGGATGGCGGCGTTGTCCTGGCCCAGGAGCGGCGCGGGACGATCGACGGCGCCGGGGGTGTCGGAGAGCTTGACCGGGACGCCGAGCGCCTTGACGGGGCCGGCGCCGGGATGGACGAGGTCGACGACCATCTCGCGGGCCAGCGTGTGCGGGTCGGCGAGCGCCTCCGGATAGGTGTTGATCGAGCCGGCCGGCACGCCGGCCTTGTCGAGGCGGGCCAGCCAGTGGGCGCGCGGCGCCTGCGCCGTGGTCTTCTCGATCAGCGGGATGAGCGCGGCGCGATGACGCATGCGCTCGCGCGAGCCCGCGAAGCGGGGATCGGCCGCGAGATCGGGGCGCTCGATCGCCCGGCAGAAGGCCTCGAACAGCTTGTCGTTGTTGGCGCCCACCGTGAACCAGCCGTCGCTGGCCCGCAGCGCCTGGTACGGCGCGGCCAGCCGATGCGCCGAGCCGAGCGCTCTGGGCGCGCGGTGGGTCACCCAGTGCTCCGTCGCTTCCCACACCGTGAGCGCGACGGCCGCCTCCAGCAGGGACGTGTCCACGAGCTGCCCCTCGCCGGTGCGCTCGCGCGCTTCCAGCGCGCAGAGGATGCCGTAGGCGCCGAAGAGGCCCGCCGAGAGATCGCTGACGGGCAGCCCGGCCTTGGCCGGCGCGCCGTCCTCGTCGCCGGTCACGCTCATGATCCCGCTCATGCCCTGCGCGATCAGGTCGTAGCCGCCGCGCGGCGCGTAGGGGCCCGTCATGCCGAAGCCGGAGATCGAGCAGTAGACGAGCCGCGGATTGACGGCGCGCAGGTCCTCGTACGCCACGCCGAGCCGGCCCGCCACGCCCGGGCGATAGTTCTGCACGAAGACGTCGGCGGTCTTCACGAGCCGGCGGATGATCTCCACGCCCTCCGGGCGCTTGAGATCCACCGTGATGCCGCGCTTGTCGCGGTTCATGGCCAGGAAGGTTCCGCTGTGGCCGTTCTTGCTGGCGGCGCCGCGGCGCATGTCCTCGCCGCCGGGCGGCTCCACCTTGATGACGTCGGCGCCCATGTCGGCGAGGTTCATCGTGCAGAACGGCGCCGCCATCGCCTGCGTCACGTCGATCACGCGGATGCCTTCGAGCGCCTTCACTCGACGACCATGGGTTATTTGCTCGCCTCGCCCTCGGCTCGCACTACCTTCCACGCGCCGCCGTGGTGCTCGCGCTGCCAGAGCTCGAGGTACTCGCGCGAATTGCGCAGGATGTCGTCGAGCTCCGCCTGGTTCATCTGACGCACGAGCTTGGCGGGCACGCCCATCACCAGCGTGCCGGCGGACACGACCTTGCCGGGCGGCACCACGGCGCCGGCGCCGACCTGGGCATTGTCCTCGATGACGGCGCCCGTCAGCACGACGGCGCCGATTCCGATGCGCACGTTGTTGCCGACCGTGCAGGCGTGCACGACGCAGCGATGACCGATGGTGACGCCCTCGCCGATGATGCACGGGCTCTCGGGCGTGACGTGCACGACGGAGCCGTCCTGCACGTTGCTATTGCGGCCGATCCGGATGTACTGGCCCTCGTCGCCGCGCACGACAGCGAACGGCCAGATGCTCACGCCCTCGGCCAGCTCCACGTCGCCGATGACGAGCGCGGCGGGATCGACCCAGGCGCCCGGATGGATGCGCGGGGTGCGGCCCGGCACCGAGCGGATCGTCACCCTATGACCTGCTCGCGACGGAGCGTCTCGATCTCGTGCTCGCCCAGGCCGAGCTCGCGCAGGATGGCGTCGGTGTCCTGGCCGAGGGTGGGCGCGGCGGCGGCCAGCAGCGGCGGCGTGGCCGACATCTTCACGGGATTGCCGAGCGCGCTCACGGGGCCGGCTTCCGGGTGCATGAGCGTCTGCACCATGCCGCGCGCGCGCACGTGCGGATCGGCGAGCGCCTCCGGCACGCTGTTGATCGGTCCGGCCGGCACGCCGGCCGCCTCGCACTGCGCCAGCCAGTGCGCGCGCGGCTCGCGCACCGTCACCGCCTCGATGAGCGCTTCCAGCTCGGCGCGATGCTGCAGGCGGAGGGCGACGCTGGCGAAGCGCGCGTCACTCACGAGATGGTCGAGGCCGAGGATCTTGCAGAAGCGCGGGAAGAGATTCTGGTTGGCGGCGCCCACGGTGAAGTGCCCGTCGCTCGCGCGGAAGGCCTGGTACGGCGCGTTCAGCCGGTGCGCGGTGCCGAGCCCGCGCGGCACCTGGCCGGTGAACCAGTACTCGGTGGCCTCCCACGCCGAGAGCGCCAGGCCCGCCTCGAACAGCGACGTGTCCACGAGCTGGCCGCGGCCGGTCACGCGGCGCGCGCGCACCGCGCACAGGATCCCGAAGAGCCCGAACAGCCCCGCGCCGAGATCGGTGATGGGCACGCCCACTTTCACGGGCGCGCCGCCCTCGCTCCCGGTGGCGCTCATGATGCCGCTCATGCCCTGCGCGATCAGGTCGTAGCCGCCGCGCTCGGCGTACGGGCCCGTCTGGCCGAAGCCGGAGATCGAGCAGTAGATCAGCCGCGGGTTGATCGCCGCCAGCGTGGCGTAGTCCACGCCGAGCCGCCTGGCCACGCCCGGCCGGTAGTTCTCGATGAGGACGTCGGCCGTCGCCACGAGCTTCTTCAGCACGGCCACGCCCTCGCCGCGCTTGAGGTCGAGCACGAGCCCGCGCTTGTTGCGGTTCACCGCCAGGAACGGCGCCGACACGCCGGGCGCGGCCTCGAGATCCATGGCACGCGTCGTCTCGCCGCCGGGCGGCTCGATCTTGATGACGTCCGCGCCCATGTCCGCCAGCAGCATCGCGCAGAACGGGCCCGCCATCACCTGCGTCTGGTCGAGGACGCGCAGCCCCTCGAGCGCTCGCGGCCGGTCACTCACGTCAGGCAGTCTACAACGGCATGCGGATTGCTCGATGACACCAGCATGTCGTCGCTGTCCTGGACGCCGGTCATGATGGTCATCGGCCTGGTGCTCGTCATCGGCGCGGCGGGCTTCGCGGGCTTGTACTTTTTCGCCGTGCGAAGCCGGCGTGACGACGAGGCCTCGGCACTCCAGCAGGCGCTCACCGAGCCGCTGGCCCGCGAGCCCGCGCTGGCGGGCGCCGGCGTGCTGGTCGTGGTGACGGCCCCCTGGCGTGGCCGCCCGCGCGTCGAGCTGACTGGCTGGGCGCCATCGCCCGAGATGCGCGACGCCGCCGTGCGCGCGATCGCGCGCGAAGCCTCGCGCCTTGGCCGCCCCGTGCGCATGATCGACCACCTGGAAATCCTCGACCGCAGCGCGCGTCGTCCGGCTTAGTGGTACCTTTCTCCCCGTCCCCGGGCGTCCGTCCGGCGGGGCGGAAGGAGCCGTCAATGGCCGACAGCGTGCGCGTCGTCGAGTACTTCTACGTGACCGTGCCCCAGAAGCCCGGCGTCGGCGCCGCGTTGCTGAACGAGCTCCGCCAGGCCGGCGTCAACCTGCTCGCGCTGTCCGGATTTCCGAGCGGTCGTGGCGCCCAGATCGACTTCATCCCCGAGGACGGCGCCGCCTTTCGCGCCGCCGCCAAGAAGGCCAAGTGGAAGGTCACGGGTCCCAAGAAGGCGTTCCTGCTCGCCGGCGACGATCGCCCCGGCGCCGTCGCCGAGGTCTTGCAGAAGCTCGCCGACGCCAAGATCAACGTGATGGCGGTCGACGCGGCCTGCGCGGGCAGCGGGCGCTACGGCGCCATCCTCTGGGTGGCGCCGCGCGACGTTCCCCGCGCGGCCCGCACGCTGGGCGCGGCGTGATGCGCCGCCGCCTCGCGCTCCACACGTGGACGCTCGACGCCACGCCGCTGGCGGAGGCGCTGCGCATCGCGCGCGCGGCCGGCTGGGACGGCGTCGAGCTGCGGCGGCTCGACTTCAAGCGCGCCGAGGAGTCGGGCCACCCGGCCGACTCCGTGCTCGACCTCGTGCGAGCCAGCGGGCTGCCCGTGGCCTGCGTCGGCGTGGAGTTCGGCTGGATGTGGAGCGACGGCGCCGAGCGCACGCGCTTGCTCGACGTCTTCGACGAGCAGTGCCGGCGGGCCGCCGCGCTCGGCTGCGCGACGGTGATGAGCCCGGTGGACAAGGATCGCGGCGACATCGCGCGCGCGGTGTCGAGCGTGCGCGAGGTGGGCGACATCGCCGCGCGCCACGGCGTGCGGCTGGCCCTCGAGTTCAACTCGCAGTGCGCCCAGCTCAACACGCTCGCCGCCGTGCGCGAGGTCGTCGCCCGCGCCGCCCACCCGCACTGCGGGCTGCTGCTCGACACCTATCACCTGGGCCGGAGCGGCGCCTCGCTGAAGCAGGTGGAGGACGTGAGCCCGGCCGAGATCGCCTACGTGCAGTTCAGCGACCCGCCGCGCACCGGCCTGGAGCCAGGCAAGGCGCTCGACCGCCTGCCCCCCGGGCAGGGATCGTATGCGTTCGGCGAGTTCTTCGCGCTGATGGCCGCCAAGGGCTACCCGGGCTTCGCCTCCTACGAGGCGCCCAACGAGGCGGCGTGGAAGCGCGATCCCGCCGACGTGGCGCGCGAGGCGCTGGCGGCGACGCGCGCGGTGCTGCCGGAGGACGGGCGTTGAGCTACGACTATCGCGGCTACTTCGGCGACATCACGCTCACGCACGACCTCACCACGCGGCCCGAGGACCGGCGCTGGCGGCTGACGCCGCCGCCGGCCGAGGGCGAGCACCACGACGTCGTGCTCTATCTCGGCTGCAACGTCCTCCGCACCTCGCACATGGTGCGCACGGTGACGGCGATCTTCGACCGGCTCGGTCTCGACTACGTCGCGGTGGGGGGCCCGACGTACTGCTGCGGCATCCAGCACCACAAGCAGGGTGACGTGGCCTCCGCCGAGGGCATGAGCCGCGCCACCATTCGCCTGTTCGAGCGCTTCACGCCCCGCGAGATCGTCATGTGGTGCCCGTCGTGCATCTACTTCTACGACGAGGTCCAGCACCTGCCGATGCCGGTGCCGTTTCGCCAGGCCGCGGAGTTCCTCGTCGAGCACCTGCCGCGGCTGACGTTCTCGCGCGAGGTGCGGCAGCGCGTGGCCCTGCACAGCCACGTGGCGAGCGACGCGCGCCGTCGCGAGGGCGACGCCGGCCGCCGCCTGCTGGAGGCCGTGCCCGGGCTCACCTTCGTGCCGATCGAGCCGGAGCCGCGCTTCGGTCGCATCTGCACGGTCGACGTGCAGCGCGAGGTCGGCCCCGAGACGTGGAACGGAATGGTGCGCGACGAGATCGCGCGCGCCCGCGCCGGCGGCGCCGACACGCTGGCGACGATCTATCACGGCTGTCAGCGCCTGCTGTGCGGCTTCGAGGCCGGCGCCCCGCTGGCGATCGAGCACTATCTGTCCGTGTTCGCGCGTGGGCTCGGCATCGAGTTCGAAGACACCTACAAGAGATGGATGCTGTCGGGCGACCCCGAGGCGATCCTGGCCGAGGCCACGCCGTGCATGGAGGCCAACGCCGTCGACGCCGGCCGCGCCCGTGCGTTCGTCGAGCGCACGTTCGTCCCGCTGCGCCTTTCGCCGCCCGAGGCCTCCGCGCCGTCGTAACGTGACGCCCGAGTTCGCGGCGCCGACGGCAGCCGAGCGTCTGTTCAACCGGGTGTTCGGCCTGCTCGTGGGGCTCGGGCTTGGACCGCGCGACTACTATCTCTTGCAGGTCCGCGGTCGCACGACCGGCCGTGTGCGCTCGACCCCCGTGAACGTCGTGGAAGTGGACGGCCACCGGTTCCTGGTGGCGCCGCGCGGCCGCACCCAGTGGGTCCGCAACGCCGAGGTCGCGAAGACCGTCGTGCTCAAGGTCGGCCGCCGCCGCCACACGTATCGCCTCCAGCCGCTGGCCGATGCCGACAAGCCCGAAGTGCTGCGCGCCTACGTCGAACGGTTCAGGAGGTTCGTGCAGCGCTACTTCCCGGTGCAAGCGGCGTCACCGGCCTCCGCGTTCATCCCCATCGCGGCCCGCTACCCGGTGTTCGAGCTGCTGTAACGCCCCGGAAAACAACGGGCAAGGCAGTTCTAGGGGCGTCGGCGAGCGATCCGCTATCCTGAACGTTGCCTGGCTTCGACTCGTGGGAAGGGGGACCCATGATTCACCACCTGGCCCGTCTCGCTCTCGTCGGCGTCGTCGCGTTCGGCGTGCTTGCCGCACCGCTTTCCGGATGGTCGCAGGCGCCCGCCGACGGTGACACTGCGCAGAAGCAGATGGCGTCGCTGTCGTGGCAGCGCGGGCCGGCCGAGGCGCGGATCGGCACCGTGGCCAGCATCAGGGTGGCGCAGGGCCAGGCCTTCCTCGATGGACCCAACACCCGGCGCTTCCTCGAGATCAACCAGAACCCGCCGCGCGACAACCATTACACGCTGGTCGGCGGCGACGGGAGCTGGTTCGCCGTCTTCTACTTCGAGAACAGCGGCTACGTGAAGGACGACGAGAAGCTCGACGCGGACGAGCTGCTCAACTCTCTGAAGGCCACCGACGAGCCCGGCAACAAGGAGCGCAAGCGCCTCGGCATGCCGCCGCTCTACACGGTCGGCTGGCACGTGCCGCCGCACTACGACCTGACCACGAAGCAGCTCGAGTGGGGCATGCGCCTGCGCAGCGAGGATGACGCCCGCCCGATCGTGAACTACACGATCCGCCTGCTCGGCCGCCGCGGCGTCGTGCACGCCACGCTCGTGTCCGATCCGGAGCACCTCGACCGCGACATCGCCGAGTTCAAGAGCGCGCTGGCCGGCTACGCCTTCCAGCCCGGCGAGAAGTACGCGGAGTTCCGCGCCGGTGATCGCGTGGCCGAGTACGGCCTGGCCGCGCTCGTCCTGGGTGGCGCCGCCGTCGTCGCCACCAAGACGGGCTTCGGCAAGGCCATCGCGAAGTTCGTGGTGGTCGGCGTCGTCGCGCTCGGCTCGGCCGTGGCCGCCCTGTTCCGGCGTCTGCGCCGCACCGCCTGACGCCGGGTGGTCGATCAGCTCCACCCGGGCGACTTTGCGATCTGGCTCGTCGCCCTCGCGCTCTACGTCGGTGACTCGGCCCGTCTGCTGGCGCCGCGCCAGCTCCTCCTGGTCGAAGCGCGCGGCGGCCGGCTCGCCTCGGTCTTCAGCGCCTATCCGTTCACCGTCGCGGGGCGCGTGCTGGTTTTCGCGCCGCTGATCCTGCCGCACCGGGGCGCGTTCGTGGCGCCGTGGGGCCGGCCGTGGAGCGGCGAGCCGGCGCTGCGCGCGGCGCTCGGCTCGCTGGAAGCCCTGCGCCGCTCGCTGCGCATGGCGCGGGTGCTGGCCGCGTGGACCTTCGTGCTCCTGTTCGTCGTGGGCCCGGTCCTCACGCGGCTGCTCGGCCCCGATCCCGCCGTCCTCTACACGGCCGCGCTCGTCTATCCGACGGCGATCGTGGCGGTCGCCGTCGTCTGGTGGCGCCGGCGCGCGTGGCGGCTGAGCCGCGGCCACGCCGCCCTGCTGAGCCTCGAGCTGCTCGCGTGCCCGGCGTTCCTGCCCAACCTCGTGCGCAAGGTGACGGGCCCGCACGCGATCGAGGTGGACGGCGCCCAGATCCTCACCGCGACGGCGGCGGCCGACGTGAAGGCCGAGTTCCTCGGCCGGCTGACGAGCCGGGCGGAGGAGCTCATCAACGAGACGGGCGACGACGCCGCGGGCCAGGCGGCGCTGCGCGACTATCTCGCGGTGGTGCGGGCGGCGCGATGACCATCCTGGTCCTCATCGCCATCAACGTGCTCGTGAGCCTCGCCGGATTCCGCGCGCTGCAGCCCGACGGCGGCGGCCGCTCCGAGCGGTTCCTCTTCATCCCGCACCAGGTCGCGCGGGGCGAGAACGGCCTCGGCATGCTGCTGGCGCACTTCGCGCACGGAGGCGTCGGGCACCTCTTGTTCAACATGCTCGCGCTCTACTCGTTCGGCGGCCCCGTGCTGGCTGCGCTGGGCCCGGCGCGCTTCGTGCTGATCTACGTCGTGGCCGGGATCGGCTCCGACCTGGTGGTGTTCGCGCTGCACCAGGAGGATCCGACCTATCGCTGCCTCGGCGCCAGCGGCAGCGTGTTCGGCATCCTGATGGCGGCGGTGGTGCTGGATCCGAGCACGTCCGTCGTGATGTTCTTCGTGCCGATTCCCATTCCGGGCCCCGTGTTCATGCTGGGCTATGTCGTCATCGCCGTCGTGCTGATCATGCAGAAGCACCGCGGCGGCGTGAGCCACGAGGGCCACCTGGGGGGCGCGGTCATCGGCCTCGCCGTCACCGCCCTGCTGGCGCCGCGCGGCCTCGAGCCGCTCGTGCGCTGGCTCACCCAGTGGACGTGAGAGCTCAGCCGCCCGAAGGCAGCAACGCCTCGAGCGGCGTGGCCCGCTCGCCCAGCGCGTGGGCGACGGCGGGGTGCACGACGCGGCCGCGCCAGACGTTGACGCCCTTGCCCAGCGCGGGGTTCTTCAGCACCGCCAGGGCGACGCCGCGGCCGGCCAGCTCCAGCACGTAGGGCAGCGTGGCGTTCGTCAGCGCGAAGGTCGAGGTGCGCGGCACCAGCGCCGGCATGTTGGCCACGCCGTAGTGGACGACGCCGCTGACGACGTAGGTCGGATCGAGCAGCGTGGTGGGATGGATCGTCTCCACGCTGCCGCCCTGATCCACGGCGACGTCGACGATCACCGAGCCCTCCTTCATGTGGCCGATCATCTCCTTCGTGACCAGCACGGGCGCGCGCGCGCCGGTGATGAGCACGGCGCCGACGAGCAGGTCGGCGCGGCGAAGCACCTGGTCGATGTTGAAGGAGTTCGACATCAGCGTGATCACGCGGCCATGGAAGAGGTCGTCCACGGCGCGCAGCCGATCGACGTTGATGTCGAGGATGGAGACGTCGGCGCCCAGGCCGAGCGCGATGCGGGCGGCGTTGACGCCGACGATCCCGCCGCCGAGGACGGCCACGTTGCCGGGCGGCACGCCGGGCACGCCGGCCAGGAGGATGCCGCGGCCGCCGTGGGCCTTGGCCAGGTAGAACGCGCCCTCCTGCACGGCCAGGCGGCCGGCCACCTCGCTCATCGGCGCCAGCAGCGGGAGGCTCCCGTCGGCGCGCTGCACCGTCTCGTAGGCGATGGCGATGACGTCCGCCTGCTGGAGCGCGCGCGCGAGCTCGGGCGCGGGCGCGAGGTGGAGATACGTGAACAGGATCTGGCCCGAGCGCATGCGCCGGTATTCCTCGTCCACCGGCTCCTTGACCTTGAGGATCATCTCGGCCTGCGCCCACACCTCGTCCACCGACGCCAGGGTCGCCTGCTCGCGCGCGTACTCCTCGTCGCGGAAGCTGCTGCCGCTGCCGGCATTGCGCTCGACGACGACGCGATGGCCGGCCTCCGCGAGCGCGCGCGCGCCGGCTGGCGTCAGCGCCACGCGCTGCTCGCCGGGCTTGATCTCGCGCGGGACGCCGATGATCACGAATCTGTTGGGAGGGGACCCCTCGCAGGGTTCCCCTCGACCCCTGTTGGGAGGGGACCCCTCGCAGGGTTCCCCTCGACCCCTGTTGGGAGGGGACCCCTCGCAGGGTTCCCCTCGACCCCTGTTGGGAGGGGACCCCTCGCAGGGTTCCCCTCGACCCCTCCTGTGCGTGATGCTAACGCGCGGCGGAAGAAGCTGGCCAGGCGGCCCTCGAAGCCGGCCGGCAGCTCGCCGTGACGCCCGCGCGCCATGATCTCGAGCTCGGCCCGGCCGTTGGGCGCCAGCGCGGCGCGCAGGCGCTCGGCGTGGGCGAAGGGAATCTGCTCGTCCTGGCGGCTGTGCACGAGCAGCACCGGCACCGTGACCCGGGCCGCCGCCTCGGCCGGCGAGGGCCGCGAGATGTCGGCGCCGAAGGCCAGGCGCGACCACAGCAGCATGGCTTCCACGAACGGGTAGCGGGCCAGCCACATCCAGCCGTAGAGCTCGCGGCCCAGCGTGCGAAGGTCGGCGAACGGCGCATAGGCCGCGATGGCGCGGATGCGCGGATCCTCGGCCGCGGTCAGCAGCGCGACGGCGCCGCCGAGCGAGAAGCCGAAGACCCCGATGGCCGGCGCGCCGCGGCCGTCGAGGAAATCGAGGACGCGGCGCAGGTCGCCGCGCTCGCGAAAACCCAGCGTGGTGGCCGCGCCCTCGCTCTGGCCGAAATAGCGCTGATCCACCAGCAGCGTGGCGAACTCGGGCGCCAGCGCCATGGCGAGCGGCAGCAGGTCGGCTTTCTCCGCCGGATAGCCGTGCAGGAGCACGACGGCGGGCGCGCCCGGGCGCGGCAGGAACCAGCCGGCCAGCCGCACGCCGTCGTCCGCGCGGATGACGACGTCCTCGACGGCCAGCCGGTAGTCGGCGGGGCGCGATGGGATCGCCAGGCGCGGCGGCCGCACCGCCAGCCAGAAGCTGCCGAGGCTGGCCAGGAGCGCGGCGGCCACGAGCACGCTCGCATAGAGCACGAGCCTCACGGCCGCCATGATCTCACGCCGGCCGCGACACAGGCCCGAGCCGTTGGGGGGATCGGGGGGGCCATTTCTGGGCCCCCATGGAATCACTCGCGCCAGACTTCCTGGAAGCGGCCGAAGTTGAAGATCGACTGGTGCGGCACCATGTTCTTCACGTGCGGCCACACCGTGAAGTAGTCCAGGCGCCAGCCCAGCACGGGCCGGCCGGCGTCGTCCTCGAGCTTCTTCTGGATCTGGGCGATCAGGGCCAGGCGCTTCTTGGGATCGAGCTCCTGCGACTGGGCGTCGATCAGCTTCTGGACCTGCTCGTTGCAGTAGCCGCTGTAGTTGCGCGGCGAGCCGCAGCCGTAGTTCTCGTAGAAGTTGGCGTCGGGGTCGTCGGGGCCGAGCCCGGTGAGGTTGGCGCCGATCTGGTAGTCGCCGCGGGTGGCCATGGCGTGCCACTGCGCCGTCTCGATCTGCTTGAGGCTCGCCTCGATGCCGACCTGCTTGAGCTCGTTGATGACGAACGAGGCCATGTCCACGTAGACGGCGATGTTGCGCGTGACCATCTCGACCTTCAGCGGGTTCTGAGGCGTGATCCCGGCCTCGGCCAGCAGCTTCTTCGCCTGCGCCTTCATGTCGGCCGTCTTGCCGTACCCGGGCAGCGCGAGCAGCTCCTTCTCAGGCAGCGCCCACACGCCGTACGGCGACATGGCCGAGCCGAGGCTGGCGGCCCCCTGGTGCACGGCCTGGATGAGGGCGCGGCGGTCGATCGCGTAGCTGACGGCCAGCCGCACCTTGGGATTGTCGAAGGGCGGCTTCTTCACGTTCATGATGATGTTGTCGGTGACGTTGGTGGCCACCGGCGTTACCACGATCTTCGGCACCGCGGCCTTGATCTGCTCGGCTGCCGCCTTGGTCGTCTCGCCGGCCATCGCGACGTCGAGCTGACCCGCCTGCAGCGCGGCTGTGCGGGTGCCCCGCTCCTTGACGATCACGTAGCGGAGGCCGTCGAGGTACGGTCGGCCCTTGACGAAGTAGTCGGGGTTCTTCACGTAATCGATGTACTCGCCGTGCTTCCACTCCTTGAGCTTGAACGGCCCGGTGCCCACGCACGTCATGCGGTATTGCGCGGGCGGGATGTGCGCGGCATAGACCGGCGAGTAGCCGCTAGCCATCATGACGAGCAGCGAGGGCTGCGGCCGCTTGAGCCGGAACACCACGGTGTAGGGGTCGGGCGCCTCGATGGCGTCGACGTTGGCGTACCAGTCCTTGCGCGGATTCAGGCGCAGCTTGCCCTCGGCGCCCGGCGCCTCACGCACCATGTCGAAGGTGAACTTGACGTCCTTCGAGGTGAACGGCTTGCCGTCGTGCCACTTCACGTCCTTGCGCAGGAAGAAGACGAGGTTGCGGTAGTTGTCCTGCCACGACCACTTCTCGGCCAGCTCGCCGATGATGGTGTCCACGCTCTCCTTGGGCTTGAACGGATCGAAGTAGACGAGGTTGTTGAAGCAGGGGCTCGACGGCCACACGGTGGAGATCGTGGCCGTCTCGTGGACCGCGAAGCCCTGCGGCGTGTCCTCGCGGTGCATGACCTTGAGCGTGCCGCCCGATCTGGGCGCCTGGCTCTCGGCGGGGCCGGCGAGCAGCGCGGCGCCGATCAGCGTGAGCAAGCAGAGTGCGGCGACGACGGAGCGGGACGATCGGCGCATGAGCGAAGCCTCCTCGGTTCTCCGTGGCCTTCAGCGCAGCAGGGTCTCGGCAGCCTCCATCAGGGTTTCCGACAGCGTTGGATGCGTGTGGATGGTAAGCGCGACGTCGTCGGCCAGCAAGGCCGTTTCCACGGCCAGCGCGCCCTCCGCGATGAGCTCGCCGGCGCCGGGGCCGACGATGCCGACGCCGAGCACCCGGCCGGTGTCGGGATCGACCACCAGCTTGGTGAGGCCGTCGCTGCGACCGAGCGTCGCCGCGCGCCCGGAGGCCGCCCACTGGAACCGGGCGATCTTCACGGCGCGGCCCTCGCGCGCCGCCTGCGATTCGGTGAGACCGCACCACGCCACCTCGGGATCCGTGAACACGACGGCGGGCACCACGACGTTGTCGAAGGCGGCGGGGCGTCCGGCGATGGCCTCGGCGACCACCTTGCCCTGGCGCATCGCGCGGTGGGCCAGCATCGGCTCGCCGGTGACGTCGCCCACCGCCCACACGTGCGGGTCACTCGTGCGGCCGCGCTCGTCCACCTGGATGAAGCCGCGCTCGGTCACGCGCGCGCGCGTGGCCTCGAGGCCCAGCCCCTGCGTGCGCGGCGTGCGGCCCACGGCGACGAGCACCCGATCGAACGTCTCGGCCTCGCCCTCGCCGAAGCGCGCCTCGATGCCGCCGCCCGTGTCGCGCAGCGCGCTGACGCGCGTGGAGAGGCGGATGGCCTTGAACATGCGCTGGCAGCGGCGCGCGAGGTGCTGGACGAGGTCGGCGTCGGCGCCGGCCAGCAGGCTGTCGAGCATCTCGACCACGGTCACCGCGCTGCCGAGGGCGGCGTAGACCTGGCCGAGCTCGAGGCCGATGTAGCCGCCGCCGATCACCAACAGGCGCCCCGGGATCTCCGGCACGTCGAGCGCGGCCGTGGAGTCCATCAGCCGCTCGGTCTTCAGATCGATGCCCGGCAGCGAGGCGGGCGCCGAGCCGGTGGCGAGGATCACGTGCTTGAAGCGGATCTTCTGCGGCTCGTCGCCGGTGATGCGCACGCTGCGCGCGTCCTCGAAGGTGGCGCGCCCGCCGATCACCTCGACGTTCTTGCCTTTGGCCACGCCGGCCAGCCCGCGCGCCAGCTTGCCGATCACGCGCTCGCTCTTCCACTTGCGCAGCGGGTCGAGCGAGATGCGCGGCTCGCCGAAGTCCACGCCGAACTCCTTGGCGCGCTCGGCCTCCGAGAGCACCGCCGCCACGTGCAGCAGCGCCTTGGAGGGGATGCAGCCCTCGAAGAGGCAGGCGCCGCCGAGGCGCTTGTCGAGATCGACGACCACCGTCTCCAGCCCCAGCTCGGCGCACCGGAACGCCGCCGAGTAGCCGCCCGGCCCGCCGCCGACGACGGCCACGTCGACCTCGCGCACGAGGTCGCCCATCACCATGGTGAGGTGGCCCGCCGCCTCAGAGCCCCAGCAGCAGCGAGTCCGGCTGCTCCAGGCGCTGGACGATGGCGGTGGCGAAGCGGGCGCCGTCGGCGCCGTCGGCCACGCGGTGGTCGAAGGTGAGCGAGAGCGGCAGCAGCAGGCGCGGCACGATCTGGCCGCCGCGCACGACGGCCTCCTCGCGGCCGCGCGCCACGCCGAGGATGGCGACTTCCGGATAGTTGATGATCGGGATCGCCCCGGTGCCGCCGAGCGCGCCGATGTTGGTGACGGTGAACGTGCCGCCGCGCAGGTCGTCCAGCGTGGCCTTGCCCTCGCGCACGCGAGGAGCGAGCGCGCCCAGCTCACGCGCGATCTCGATGATCGGTTTCTTGTCGACGTCGCGCATCACGGGGACGATGAGGCCGCGCTCCATCGCGACGGCCACCCCGAGGTGGACGTAGCGCTTGAGGATCAGCTCGCCGGCGGCGGGATCGAGGCTCGCGTTGAAGGTCGGGTGCTCCAGCAGCGCCAGCGCGGCGGCCTTCAGCAGGAAGGCCGTGAGCGTCAGCGTCACGCCGCGGCCCTTGGCCGCCTCGAGGTTGCGGCGGATGAGCGCGTCGAGATCGGTGATGTCGGCGCGGTCGAAGTGCGTGACGTGCGGCACCAGCGTGGCCGACAGCGTCATGCGCTCGGCGATCGTCCGGCGCAGGTGCGACAGCGGCTGGCGCTCGATGGGGCCCCACTGCTCGAACTTCGGCAGCGCCGGCGGCTCGACGCCCACGCGCGCCAGTGGCTTGGCGACGGCGGGCGGCTCGGGCGCGGAGGGCCGCGCGGCCACACGCCCGGCCGGCGCGGGCTGGGCAGTCGCCGGCGCCCCGCGCGTCGCGCCGCCGCCGGCCGCGGCCCGGACGTCGTCGTCGGTGACGCGACCGCCGGGGCCGCTGCCCGGCACGGCCGTCAGATCGACGCCGAGCTCACGCGCGAGCCGGCGAGTGGACGGCGTCGCGGGAACCGGACCAGAGCGCGCGGCCGGCGCCGGCCCGCCCCGCGCGACGGGAGCGGCGGTCGTCGGCACCTGCCGTGCGCGGCCCTCGGCAACGACGGTCGTCGGCTCGGGCGCCAGCTTGCGCGTGGGATCGAGCGTGTCCGCCGCTTGCTTGCCGCCCGTTGACTTGCCGTCGCCCGCATCACCGAACTCGACGAGGACCTGGCCGACCTTGACGGTCTGCCCGGGCTGCACGTGGATCTTCTCGATGCGGCCGGCCATCGGCGAGGGGATCTCGACCGTCGCCTTGTCGGTCTCCACCTCGAGCAGCGGCGCGTCTTCGCGCACGACGTCGCCCTCGCGCACGAGCACCTGACGGATCTCGGCCTCGGTGAGACCTTCGCCGAGATCGGGCAGGACGAATGAGCGCGCCATGGCGTCCCCATTGTACGCAAGTCTTCCAGCGCGAGCCGCGCGCATGACGGTTTCTGTCAGACGCACGAGACCATCCGGCACGCGTGTCGAGTCGTCTCAAGCCGTCGCACGATTCGACGGCCCTTTAGGGGGTGGCACCTGATTCGCACCGCACGCGTGCGACCGGGCCCCGGTGCTCACCGGGGACGCTCGCAGGCCCGGTCTCAGTTGCCCCGCGTCTGCGAGCCATCCACCGCAAGGGCTGGCACCCATGAGCACGCGTGGATTTCTCGGCACTTTCCTCGGCATTCTCCTCGGTGTAGCGACAGGCGCGCAGGCGGCCCCGTACGCGTACGTGACGAACTCCTTCGACGACAACGTCACGGTGATCGACCTCGCGCCGAGAATCGCCCCGGCGGCGAACCCCATCGTGACCAGCGTGCCCGTCGGCGACAGCCCCTTCGGCGTCGCGGCGCATCCGGACGGCGCGCGCGTGTACGTCGCCAACTGGGGCTCGGACACGGTGTCGGTCATCAACACGGCCGACCACAGCGTGGCCAGCGTCCTCGTCGGTGAGGCGCCCTTCGGGATCGCGGTGCACCCGGACGGGACACGCGTGTACACGGCCAACCAGTTCGCCAACACGCTGACCGTCATCAATGCCGCGGACAATACCGTGCTGGGGACTCCGATCCCGGTGGGGTTGCGGCCCCTGGGACTGGCGTTCAACCCGGCGGGGACGCGGCTCTACGTGACGAACCAGGGCTCCGGCACGGTTTCCGTGGTCGACACCACGACGGCGACGGTGATCGCGACGGTCACGGTCGGCAGGCAGCCCTTCGGCATCGCCGTCGATCCCACCGGCGCCCGCGTCTACGTGGCCAACTCCGGGTCGAACTCGCTCTCCGTGATCCGGACCTCCGACCACACGGTGATGGCGACGGTGCGGGTGGGCCTCTTCCCCGAGGGCGTCGCCGTGCGACCGGACGGCGCGCGCGTCTACGTGGCCAACGCGATCTCGGGCACGGTGTCGGTCATCGACGCCACGACCAACGGCGTGGTGGCCTCGCCGTTCGTCGGCTCGGGCGCCTTCGGCGTCGGCTTCGCGCCCGCGGGCGATCGCCTGTTCGTGGCCGCCGAGGACGAGAACGTGCTCTATGTGCTCGACGTTGCCACCAACGTCGTCACCGGCAGCGTCCCCACCGGGGCGGCGCCGGCGGCCTTCGGGCTCTTCGTCACCGACGGCGTGGCCACGTGTGACACGTCCGAGCTCGACGCGGCGCTGGCCAGCGCGCGGGCGGCGCTGGCGGCCTGCCAGAGCGACCTCAGCACGGCGAACGCGCGCTACAACCAGTGCCAGGCCGATCTCAGCGCGCGTGACTCGCAGATCGCCAGCCTGAGCGACCAGGTGCGCTCGCTCACCGACCAGAACACGGCGCTGCAGAGCCAGGTGACCACGCTCACCGGGGAGAAGGCGGTGCTGCAGAGTCAGCTCGCCGCCTGCACCGACGAGAAGACGGCGCTACAGAGTCAAGTCACCACGCTGCAGGGGCAAGTCACCACGCTGACCGGCGAAAAGGCGGCGCTGCAGAGCCAGGTGACCACGCTGACCGGCGAGAAGGCGGCGTTGCAGAGCCAGCTCGCCGCTTGCACCGACGAGAAGACGGCGCTGCAGGCGCGGGTCGATGCGCTGGCGGCGCAGACCACGGCGCTGCAGGCGCAGGTCGACACGCTGACGGCCCAGAACACCGCGCTCCAGGGCCAGGTGAGCACGCTCACTTCGCAGAACACCGCGCTGCAGGGCCAGGTGAACACGCTGACCGCGCAGAACACCGCGCTGCAGGGCCAGGTGAACACGCTGACCGCGCAGAACACCGCGCTGCAAGGCCAGGTCAACACGCTGACGGCCCAGAACACCGCGCTGCAAGGTCAGGTGGGCACGCTGGGCGCGCAGAACACCGCGCTCCAGGGCCAGGTCAGCACGTTGACGGCGCAGAACACCGCGCTCCAGGGGCAAGTGAACACGCTGCAGGGCCAGGTGAACACGTTGACCGCGCAGAACACGGCGCTCCAGGGCCAGGTCAGCACGCTGACGGCGCAGAACACCGCGCTCCAGGGGCAAGTGAGCACGCTGACGGCGCAGACCACGGCGCTGCAGGGTCAGGTCACCACGCTCACCGCGGAGAACCAGGCGCTGCGCGCGCAGGTCGCGTCCTCCGCGGCGACGATCGGCGCGCTCGTGGGCCAGATGTTCGGCGACAAGGCGGATGCGCTCGCGGCGGCGGCGGCGCGTGACATGGCGCTGGCCGCGCTGACGGCAGCCCGCGCGGCGTCGCCCAATGATCCGAAGCTGCGGCAGGCCCAGAAGGCGTTCGACGACGCGATGGCGGATCTGAGAGCGGGACGCTTCCAGCAGGCGGTGCAGGGCTTCCGCGAAGCCTATAACACCGCGCAGAAGATCCTGGGGCGCTAGAACTCCAGGGTCGCGCGGGCGGCGCTCAGCACACGCGCGACGTCGGGGACGTTGCCCTTCTCGCGGGCAAAGCCGGGGAAGGGGACGTCCCACGACGTCACCCGCGCGATGGGCGCCTCGAGCGAGAGGAACGCCCCGTCCATGATCGAGGTGGCGATCTCGGCGCCGGGGCCGAAGCTGCGCGGCGCCTCGTGGACGATCACGGCGCGGCCGGTCTTCTGCACGGAGGCCACCAGCGTGTCACGATCGAGCGGCGCCACCGTGAGCAGGTCGATCACCTCGCACTCCGCCCCGTCCTCCTCGGCCAGCGTGTCGGCCGCCTCGCGGGCCAGCCGCACCATCGCGCCGTAGGCGATCAGCGTCAGGTCGCGGCCCTCGCGCACGACCTGGGCGCGGCCGATCGGCAGCGTCTCGATCTCGTCGGGCACGTCCTCCTTGGCGGCGTGGTAGAGGCCCTTGTGCTCGAAGAAGATCACCGGGTCGGGGTCGCGGATGGCGCTCACCAGCAGGGCGCGCGCGTTGCGCGGCGCCGAGGGGATGACCATCTTCAGTCCCGGGATGTGGGCGTAGAACTGCTCCTCGGATTCCGAGTGGTGCTCGAGCGCGCGCACGCCGCCGCCGTAGGGCATGCGGATCACCATCGGCACGTGGAAGCGCCCCTGCGAGCGCATCCGGTAGCGCGCCACGTGGTTCTCGATCTGGTGGAAGCACTGGAAGGCGAAGCCGGAGAACTGGATCTCGCACACGGGCTTGAGGCCGTAGAGCGCCATGCCGACGCCGGCGCCGATGATCGCCGCCTCGGCCAGCGGGCTGTCGATCACGCGCTTGGAGCCGAACTTCCGGTGCAGGTCCTCCGTCACGCGGAAGACGCCGCCGTCCACGCCGACGTCCTCGCCCAGGATCAGCACGTCCTCGTCGCGCTCCATCTCCTGGAGCAGCGCGAGGTTCAGGGCCTTCACCATGTTGAGCTTGGC
Source organism: Candidatus Rokuibacteriota bacterium (assembly GCA_003220265.1). Lineage (GTDB taxonomy): Bacteria > Methylomirabilota > Methylomirabilia > Rokubacteriales > CSP1-6 > AR5. The sequence continues at coordinate 46,674 of QHRW01000015.1, forward strand.
CACGGCTATCGCCTCGTCGTCCGCTGCCCGCGCATGGGCGGGGAGGCCTGGTCGTCGTCACCGGCCGGCGGCGTGGCGCCGTTGCCGAGCGCGCCGGCGAGCTGCTCGCGCTGCGCCTTGAGGTGGGCGGGCAGCTCGGCGTAGACGTGCTCGAACATCGTCAGCGGCTCGGCGGCGCCCAGCGCCTCGAAGCGCTGGACGGCGGCGGCGATCTCCTTGTCCACCTCGTCCTCCAGGCCCTCCTCCAGCAGCCGCTTCTTCTTGAGGTAGGCGGTGAAGCGCGTCAGCGGGTCCTTGCGCTCCCAGGCCTCGACCTCCTCGGCCGTGCGGTACTTGGTGGGATCGTCGGCGGTGGTGTGCACGCCGAGCCGATAGGTGACGCACTCGATCAGCGTGGGGCCGTCGCCGCCGCGGGCGCGCTCGACCGCTTCGTGGCACGCCGCGTACACGGCGAGCACGTCGTTACCGTCCACCTGCAGGCCGGGGATGCCGTAGGCCAGCGCCTTCTGCGCGATCGTGCGCGAGTGCGTCTGCTTCTTGAGCGGCACCGAGATCGCCCACTGGTTGTTCTGCACGACGAACACGGCCGGCACGTGCCACACGCCGGCGAAGTTCACCGCCTCGTGGAAGTCGCCCTCGGACGTCGCGCCGTCGCCGCAGAAGGCCATCACCACCGCGTCGTCGCCGCGGTACTGGGCGGCGTAGGCGAGCCCCACGGCGTGCGGGAGCTGGGTGGCGACGGGGATGGTGATCGGCAGGTCGTTCTGGCTCTCGTCGGGCTGACCGCCCTCGAGGTATCCGGCGAAGAGCAGCAGCAGCTTCTCGATGGGCCACCCGCGCAGCAGCATCGCCGCGGTCTCGCGGAAGGACGGCACCATCCAGTCCGTGCGGCGCAGGGTGGCGGCGGCGCCCACCTGCGAGGCCTCCTGGCCCTTGATCGGCGCGAAGGTGCCGATGCGGCCCTGGCGCTGCAGGCGGATCATGCGCTCGTCGAGGCGGCGCCCGAGGAGCATGGCGCGGTACAGCCGCTTCAGCTCGGCCGAGGGAATCTCAGGGTCGAGGGACGAATCCAGATTGCCGTCGCTGTCGAGAATCGACAGGTGCTCGACCTGGAAGCGGGGCTCGAGGACCGTTCGCGGCATGTCGCCTCCGGTTCGAGCCCATTGTACCCGAGGCACGCCGCCGGAACGTGATAGCGTCTGCACGGAGGCGGCGATGCCATGAGCGAGGCACGACCCCCGCTCGCTTGCGATCTCGGCGCGCTCACCGCGGACGAGCGCACACGGAGGGCAGGCCTGGCCGCTCGCGTGGCGGCGCAGTTTCGCGAGGTTCGGGAAACCTCGGATGGCTATGCCGCGTGTCTCGATCCGGACCCCGCGACCGTGCGCGACAGCTTCGAGTGGCTGCTGCTGGAGCGCCGGTGCTGCCCGTTCCTGCGTCTCGACCTGTCCTTCGAGCCGGCCGATGGCCCCGTCTGGTTCCACTGGCGCGGTGGCCTCGGGGTCAAGGAGTTCCTCTCCGCGGCCGGATTCAAAGCACGGCCGCGGCAGTAGCGCTACCGCGTCAGCTCGTTCTCCAGCTCGCCGATGCTCGCGGCGACGATGTCCACCAGCTTGTCGACCTCGTCGCGCGTGATGCACAGGGGCGGCGCCAGGCGGACGACCTGGCCGCGCGCGTAGACGATCGCGCCGCGGTCCCAGGCCTTGCGGTCGAGCTTGGCCACCTCGGCGCCGTCCAGCGGCTGGCCGGAGCCATCGGGCTTGACGAGCTCCGCGCACACCATGAGGCCGCGGCCGCGCACCTCGCCGACGATCGTCTTCTTGCCGACGGCGTGCTGCAGGCCCTCGAGCAGGCGCCCACCCATCGCCTCGGCGTTCGCCACGAGGTTGTCCTTCTCCATGATCTTGAGGTTCGCCAGCCCGGCCGCGCACGCCACCGGATGCGCGGCGTACGTGTTGGGATGAACGTTCTCCTGCTTGGCGTCCTCGGGGAACGCATCGGCCAGCTTGCGGCGGGCGATCGCGGCCGAGAGCGGGATGTAGCCGGACGTGATGCCTTTCGCGACCGACATGATGTCGGGCACCACGCCGTCGTGCTCCACCGCGAACCAGCGGCCCGTGCGGCCGAAGCCCGTGATGACCTCGTCGGCGATCATCAGCACTTCGAGGTCGTCGCAGATCTTGCGCACGGCCGTGAGCCAGCCGATGGGCGGCATGACGAAGCCGCCCGAGGAGATCACCGGCTCCATGATCACGGCCGAGACCGTGTCCGGCCCTTCCTTCTCGATCGCTTCGCGCAGCTCGCGCGCGCGGCGCTCCACCAGCTCGGCGTCGGTGCCGGTGCCGCGGTCGCGGAACGGGTAGGGCGGCTTCACCTTCGCGAAGCCGGCCGGCTGCAGCGGCGCGTAGGCCTGCGTCATGTGCGGCAGGCCGCAGATGGCGAACGTCCCGACGGTGGCGCCGTGGTAGCCGCCTTCCAGCGAGATCACCTTGTGCTTGTTGCTCTTGCCCTTGGCCAGCCAGTAGTGCCGCGCCATCTGCATCGCGCGCTCGTTGGCCTCCGAGCCGCTGACCGCGAACATCGTGTAGTCGAGATCACCGGGCGTCAGCGTGGCCAGCTTGGCGGCCAGCTCGGCGGCGGGCCGGTTGGAGAACTGGCGCGTGGTCGGGTAGTAGGCCAGGCGCACGGTCTGCTCGGCGATCGCCTCCGCGATCTCGCGCCGCCCGTGACCTGCGTTGACGACGGCCAGCCCGGCGAAGCCGTCCAGCAGCTTGGTGCCCTTCTCGGTCCACACCCAGACGCCCTCGGCGCGATCCACGACGAGATCCTCGTCGGCGAGCCAGCCGTGATCCTGGGTCTTGTGCGTCCACAGGTGCTTGATGGCGTCGGGGTTGGTCGTCATGCCGGTACTGTACTCGATCAGGCGATCCGGCGCGCGGTCGGCGCCGCGTGCTCGGCGCGATCGCGGGCGAGGTGCTCGTCGAGATAGCGCGTCAGCCTCGACACGCTCGGCTCACGATCGGCCAGCGCGACGTAGCCATCGGGGCGCACCAGGTACAGCGCGTTGCGCCGGAGCCCCGCGCGCCGCATCGCCGGCCGCCACGGAAAGACGTGCAGCGCCAGATGCCGCTCGCGGCACGCCGGCTCGATCTCGGGCGTGGCGTCGCCATAGACGTGGACCTGCCATGCGAGGGCGTCGAGCGGTGCGAAGTTGTTGGCGGCCTCCACCCACGGCAGCCGGTCACCGCCGTGCACGCGCCCGGCCCGGCCCGCGCTGAGCGGGCTCTCGCGATAGCTCACGCCCGTCTGCGAGATGATGCGAAACATGAGCCGGCGCGCGGACCTGGTGCGGAAGACAAGCGGGATCAGCGCGGGCACCAGCCTTCTGCGCACGAAGCGCGCGAGCGGACCCTGGCTGGTGACCACTGTGAAGGCCCGATCGGTGGTCGCCACCAGGCGCCGGGCGAAGGCGATGCGCTCGGACTCGTAGCTGTCGAGCAGCGAGGCGGGCGCCCGGCCGTGGAGCACGTCCGCAAGCTTCCACGCGAGGTTCACGGCGTCCCCGATGCCGGTGTTCATACCTTGGCCGCCCACCGGGCTGTGGATGTGGGCGGCGTCCCCCAGCAGGAACGCACGGCCCTTGCGGAAGCGATCGGCGACCCGATGATGCACATGGTAGGTCGAGAACCAGTTCACCCGCTCCACCGCGATGCCCATGCGGGCGATGACGTCCTTGCCGACGTCGTCCCACGTCAGGCCGTGGCCCCGCGTGGCGGCCTCGTCGCGGACGATCCCGATCAGGCGGACACGCCGCTCCCCCTTCAGCGGGAACGCCAGCAGGAACTCCGCCTCGTCGAGGGTGCCGTGGAGCTGGCCGTCGTTGGCCGGCGCACGCGCCTCGACGTCGGCGACGTAGAAGAGGTGCTCGTAGGTGCCACCGGGGAAACCGATGGCGAGCGCCTCGCGCAGCGTGGACGACGCGCCGTCGCAGCCGGCGACGCACGCGGCGTCGAAGAGCTCGTCGCTGCCATCGGCGCGGCGCAGCCGCGCGCGCACGCCATCGCCGTGGTCCTCGACGCCAACGAGCGCCACGGGGCGCTCGACAGTCACGCCGGCGTCGCGTAGCCGGTCGATCAGCAGCCGCTCGTGCTCGTCCTGGGGAAAGATGACGGCGTAGGGAAACGGACTGAGCCCGACGCCGCCGTCGCCGAAGACCGCGCGCGCCACGCGCCTGGCGCCGACCCAGAAGTTCACCGCGACGACCCGGACGCCGCGCTCGATCACGGCCGCGGCCAGGCCGAGCGGCTGGTAGAGCTCGAGGGTGCGCGTCTGCACGGCCAGCGCGCGCGAGGTCGTGCCGGGCTCCGCGGCCTTGTCGACGAGGCGAACACCGACGCCCAGTCGCGTGAGCCAGAGGGCCAGCACGAGCCCGGTCGGCCCGGCTCCGGCGATGAGGACGGTGGGCGCACCCGCTCGGGACATCGGATCACCTCTTCGCGGCGGGGCAGTTACATTTCGTAATGTATCATCCGCGCCATGTTCATCGTCGGGATCGACGTCGGCGGCACGTTCACCGATCTCACGGCCGTCGACGAGGCCACGGGGCGCGTCGTCGTCACCAAGGTGCCGTCGCGGCCGCGGCACGAAGCAGAGGCCGTTTTGGCGGGGCTGGACGCGCTCGGCATCGCCGCGCGCGACGTGCGGCGGCTCGTGCACGGCACCACGGTGGGGACCAACACGGTGCTCGAACGGAGAGGGGCGCGCGTCGCGATCCTGACGACGGCGGGCTTCAGGGACCTCATCGAGATCGGGCGCACCAAGCGCAACATTCCGGCGCTGTTCGTGCCGACGTTCGTGCGGCCCAAGCCCGTCGTCGAGCGCAAGCATCGCTTCGAGGTCGTCGAGCGGCTGGCCGCCGACGGCTCCGTGCTGACGACGCTCGACTCCGGCAGCGTGGAGCGCGCGCTGGAGGCCGCGTCCGCGGCCGGCGCCGAGGCCATCGCGGTGTGCCTGCTCCACGCGTACCTGAATCCGACGCACGAGCGGACCATCGCCGACGCCGCCAAGGGCCGCTGTCCCGGCGTGCCGGTCTCGTGCTCGGCCGACGTCGTCGCGGAGTACCGCGAGTTCGAGCGATTCTCGACGACGGTGCTCAACGCGTACCTGCAGCCGCTGATGGACGGCTACCTGAGCGGACTGGAGGAGCGGCTGCGCGCGACGGGCTACGCGCACGGCGTGCTCACGGTGGCGTCCAGCGGCGGCATGATGACGACCGAGACGGCGCGGCGGCTGCCGATCAAGACGATCTTCTCGGGCCCGGCCGGCGGCGTGAGTCAGGCGTGCTTCGTCGGCGCGAGCCTCGGCGTGCGCGACCTCATCACCTACGACATGGGCGGCACGTCGACCGACGTCTGCCTCGTGCGCGATCTCTCGCCGCTGACGACCTCCGACGCCATGGTGGGCGCGTTCCCGGTGAAGGTCCCGCAGATCGATATGCACACGGTCGGCGCCGGCGGCGGCTCGCTGGCCTGGCTCGACCTCGACGGCAGCCTGCAGGTGGGGCCCCTCAGCGCCGGCGCGATGCCGGGCCCGGCGGCCTACGGGCTCGGCGGGACGGAGCCGACCGTGACCGACGCCAACGTCGTCCTCGGCCGCATCGGCACCACGCGCCGCCTGGGCGGCAGCATCGCGCTCGACGCCACGCGCGCCCGGACGGCCGTCGCGGATCTCGCGCGGCGGATGGGCGGCCGGCTCGGCGTGGAAGCGCTGGCCGAGGGCATCGTGCGCATCGCGGTGGCGCGCATGACCTCCGCCATCCGCGAGATCTCGATCCAGCGCGGCCACGATCCGCGCGACTTCACGCTGGTGGCCTTCGGCGGCGCCGGGCCGATGCACGCCAGCGCGCTCGCCGACGAGATCGGCATCCCGCGCGTGCTCGTCCCCCGCCATCCGGGGAACTTCTCGGCGCTGGGGCTGCTGGCCTCCGACATCAAGCACGACGACGTGCGCACGCGCGTGGGACCGCTGGCCGAGCGGTGGACGCTGCTGGCCGACCTCTTCGCCGACATGGAGAGCGGCGCCCGCCGCCAGCTCGAGCTGGACGGCTTCGGCGCCGGCGAGCAGCGCCTGCGGCGCTCGCTCGACCTGCGCTATCGCGGCCAGGCCTTCGAGCTCAACCTCGAGCTCGACGGCGACGGGCTGGACGCGGTGGGCGCGACCTTCCACGAGCGCCATCGCGCGATGTACGGTCACGCCGACCCGAGCGCGACGATCGAGCTGGTGAATGCGCGGCTGAGCGCCTACGGGCTCGTCGCCAAGCCGGCGGCCGAGCGGCACCGCGCGCCGCACGCCTCGATGGCGACCGCGCTGATCGAGCGCCGCCGCGTCTGGTTCGACGGCGCGGCGCACGACTGCCCCGTGTGGGAGCGCGAGCGGCTGCCCGAGAGCGCCGAGCTCGCGGGGCCGGCCATCGTCGAGGAGTTCGGCGCCACCACCGTGGTGCCGCCGGGCTGGAGTGGCGCCATGGACCCGCTCGGCAACCTGAGGCTCGCGCGGCCGTGATCGATCCGATCACGCTGGAAGTCATCCGCGAGACGCTCGTCTCCTGCGTGCGCGAGATGCGCGTGACGCTGGTGCGCACGGCGTATTCCTCGATCCTCTACGAGGGCGAGGATTTCTCGTGCGTGCTGATGGACGGCGAGGCGCAGATCGTCGCCATGTCCAAGGGCCAGGACCATCCGCTGCACATCGTGCCCATCGGCTGGTCGATGAAGGCCGTGCGCGAGACGTTCGGCGACGACATCCACCCCGGCGACATGTTCCTGCACAACGATCCGTACACGGGCGGCACGCACCTCAACGACGTCGCGCTCATCTATCCGCTCTTCGCCGACGGCCGGATGTTCATCTTCCCCGTCGTGCGCGCTCACTGGGGCGATGTCGGTGGGATGAGTCCGGGGAGTCTGTCCGGCGGCGCCACGGAGATCTTCCAGGAAGGCGTGCGCATCCCGCCCATCCGCATCGTGGATCGCGGGCGGCCGAACGAGGCCGCGCTCGAGCTGATCTTCGCCAACATGCGCGGGCCGCGCGAGCGGCGCGGCGATTTCCAGGCGATGGTCGGCACTTGCCGCAAGGCCGCCGAGCGCGTGGATGGATTGGCCGTCAAGTATGGCGCCGTCACCGTGCGCGCGGCGGTCGCCGAGCTGATGGATCGCGCCGAGGGACGCATGCGCCGCGCGATCGCCGCGCTGCCCGACGGCGAGTACGTCTACGAGGCGCACCTCGAGAGCGGCCGCGAGCGGCTCGAGCCCCTGACCGTGCGCGCGCGCGTCGCCATCGCCGGCGAGGCGATCACCGTGGACCTGACGGGTACGTCGCCGCAGACGGCGGGGCCGACGAACGTCGGGCCCGCGATGGCGCCGACCGGCGCCTTCACCATCATCAAGGCGTTCCTCGATCCCGGCAGCGACGTGAACTCCGGCGCCTTCCGTCCGCTCACGGTCATCACCCCGCGCGGCACCATCGTCAACGCCGACCCCCCGGCGCCCTGCGGCGGCATGGTCGAGGTGAAGTACTGCGTGGAGACCGCGGTGATGGGCGCGCTGGCCCAGGCGCTCGACGGCCGCGTGGCCGGCGATCTCAAGGGCGGCGGCAATCACTGCTACGTCGGCGGGCCCGACCCGCGCCACCCGGGCGAGACGTTCATCTTCTACGAGTACCCGGCGGGCGGCACCGGCGGCTTCGACGGCGGCGACGGCAGCAACACCGTGCGCGCGTGGACCGAGAGCGACATGACGACGCTGCAGCCGATCGAGGCCATCGAGCAACGCTATCCCGTGCGGGTGGAAGCGACGTCGCTGCGCGAGGACTCCGGGGGTCCCGGCCGCTGGCGCGGCGGGCTGGGCCTCACGCGGGCGGTGCGAATCCTGACGCCGCACACGCGGCTGTCGGTGCTGGCCGAGAAGGCGGTGCTGCCGCCGTTCGGCGTGTGCGGCGGCGCGGCCGGCGCCACCAACCGGTTCTACCTGACGCGCGCCGGTCGCGAGATCGCGCCCTCGCCGCTGCCGGGCAAGGTGAGCGCCTTCCCGATCGAGCGCGACGACGTCTTGATGATGGAGAGCTCGGGCGGCGGCGGCTTCGGCGATCCGCTCGCCCGCGATCCGGCGCTGGTGGCCGCGGACCTCGCCGAGGGCTACGTGACGCCGGCGGCCGCGGCGTCGATCTATGGCGTCGTGCTCGCGAACGGCGCGATCGACGCGGCGGCGACAATGACGCGGCGCCAGGCGCTGGCCGGCGCACGCCGGCGCGTTCGCGTGACTGCGGCGGCCGGCCTCGACACCGAGCGTGGCCGCGCGGTGCGCCTGGACGCCGCCACCGCGACCGCGCTGGGCGTGGCCGCCGGTGGCGTCGTGGAGCTGGTCAACCCGCGCGGAGCGCCGCTGCGCGCGTGGGTGGACGCGGTGCTCGCGGGCGATGGCCGCGGCGCCGAGCTGGCGCCCGTCGCGCTCCGGATGCTCGACGTGGTCGACGGCGGCGAGGTGGAAATCCGCGCCGTCCACTCCGGAGCGCTCGGCTAGAATGGCGCACTCGTAGCCCGCACCCTCTGAGGAGGCCCTGATGGCCCGTCGTGTCGCTCTCGCCGCGCTCTCCCTGCTGCTCCTGCTCGCCCTCGCGATTCCCGGCGCCGAGGCCCAGACCCCGAAGCGCGGCGGCGTGCTGCGCATCGCCGAGCGCGAGGCGCCCGGGCTCGACCCGCATCTCTCGATCAGCTTCCTCACGCACTCCTACGTCAGCCTCGCGTATAGCCAGCTCGTGCGCTTCCCCAACGGGCCCGAGCAGAAACATCCCGCCGACTTCGCGATCCTGCCCGACCTGGCCGAGAAGTGGACGGTCTCCAAGGACGGCAAGGTCTACACGTTCAGCCTGCGCAAGGGCATCCACTTCCACAACAAGCCGCCCGTGAACGGCCGCGAGCTGGTGGCCGACGACGTCAAGTACTCGCTCGAGCGCTTCATGGCGAAGTCCGGCTTCAAGGAGCGCTTCGAGCCGGTGCAGGCCATCGACGTCGTGGACAAGCACACGGTGCGCATCGCGCTCAAGGAGCCGTTCGCGCCCTTCCTCAACCACCTGGCCAACCCGTCCTTCTGCGCGATCCTGCCGCGCGAGGCCGAGGACAAGTTCAAGGACTTCAACCATCCGGACGCCGTCATCGGCACCGGGCCGTTCGTGCTGAAGTCCTACGACAAGGGCGTGCGCGTCGTCTTCGAGCGCAATCCGACGTACTTCATGAAGGGGCTGCCCTACCTCGACGGCGTGGTCATCGAGATCACGCCGGACTCGGCCGCCCGCGTGTCGCTCCTGCGCGCCGGCAAGGTCGAGCTGCCGCACATCTGGGGCTGGCTCAGCCCCGACGAGGCCAAGTCCGTCCAGAAGACGAACCCCGAGCTGTCCGTCGTGTCCCATCAGGTGATCGGCCAGGGCTTCATCTACATGCGCACGGACCAGCCGCCGTTCAACGACATCCGCGTCCGCCGCGCCATCTCGCTGGCCATCGACCGCAAGGCCTGGAACGACGCGCTCCTCTTCGGCGAGGGCTGCGTGGACGCCGGCCCCGTGCCGTGCGCGCTCAAGGACTGGAAGCTCGACGCCTCCAAGATCGATGCGGCCAAGGCCAAGTACCTCGTGGGCTACGATCCCGCGGAGTCGAAGAAGCTGCTGGCCGAGGCCGGACAGAAGAGCCTGAGCACGCCGCTGTTCCACTGGCCGGGCTACGTGGTGCCGTGGCGCTCCTACTACGAGCTGGCCGCGGACAACCTCGGCAAGGTGGGGATCACCGTCGAGCTGAAGCCGGAGGAGTACGGCAAGTACATCTCGACGACCGCGCTCGGCAAGTACGAGAGGATGGCGATGGGGCCGTCCACGCCGTTCACCGAGGTGGACGACTTCCTCTTCGGCCGCTTCTATCCCGAGCTGCCCACCAACCTGAGCCGCGTGGCGGACGCCGAGCTCACCAGGATGCTGGTGGCCCAGCGCCGCGAGATGGAGCCCAAGAAGCGCAAGCAGATCGTGGACGACATCCAGCGCTATCTCGCCGACAAGGCCTACTACGTCTACGTGCCGCAGTGGCCCCAGTACGTCTCGCATCCGCCGTACGTGAAGGGCTTCAAGCACCACGACGGCTATGGCCTCGGCATGCGCCTGGTCTACACGTGGTTCGACAAGTGAGATGAAGCAGTACGTCGTGCGGCGGGTGGCGCTGGCGGTGCCCACGCTGTTCGTCGTCAGCGTGCTGGTCTTTGCGCTCATGCGCATGATGCCGGGCGACGTGGCCACCCGCATGGTGGAGGGCCACGCCTACGCGCCCACGCTGGCCGCGCTCCGCCACGACCTGGGGCTCGACCGGCCCGTCCACGTGCAGTACCTCGAGTGGATCGGCAACGTCGTGCTCCGCGGCGACTTCGGCCGCTCGTACTGGACGCGCCAGCCCATCCTCGACGAGTTCGTGCGCCGCTTCCCGGTGACGCTGGAGCTCGCGCTCCTGACGGTCCTCGTCTCCGTGGTCATCGGCATCGCGGTGGGGATCGTGGCGGCGGTGCGCCAGGACACCGCGCTGGACTACGTCGGCCGCGTGCTGTCGATCCTGGCGCTGTCGGTGCCGTTCTTCGGTCTCGCCGTGGTGGTGGTCGTGGTGCCGTCGATCTACTTCAAGTGGACGCCGGTCTACACGTACGTGGCCTTCAGCGTCGATCCGCTGCAGAACCTCAAGATCATGCTGGTGCCCGCGCTCGTCTTCGGCGTGACGCGCGCGGGCCCGATCATGCGCATCATGCGCTCGGCCCTGCTCGACGTCCTCCGCCAGGAGTACATCCGCACGGCGTGGTCGAAGGGCCTGAGCGAGCGCACGATCGTGCTGCGCCACGCGCTGAAGAACGCGATGATCCCGGTCATCAGCCTGATCGGCTTGCAGATGCCGCTCTACATCGGCGGCTCCGTCATCATCGAGTCGATCTTCCGGCTGCCCGGCGTGGGCCTCTTCTTCTTCGAGGCGCTCAACAAGCTCGACTACCCGGTCGTGCAGTCGGTGAACCTGATCATCGCGGCGATGGTGGTGGGCCTGAACCTGGCCATCGACCTCTCGTACGCCTTTCTCGATCCGCGCATCCGGTATCGCTGATGAGCATCGCCACCGCGCCCGCCGACGTCGCGCTCGCCCGCCGCGCGCCCGCGCGGACGCGGCCGTGGTACCTCGACGTGTGGGTGCAGATGGTGCGGCGCAAGCCGCTCGGCACCATGGGCGGCGCCATCGTCGTCGTCATGCTGGCGGCCGCCGTGGGCGCGGAGTGGATCTCGCCCTACGGCTTCAGCCAGACCAGCCTGCTGGAGCGCTTCATCGCGATGAACCGGTCGCACTGGCTGGGCACGGACCAGCTCGGCCGCGACGTGCTCACGCGGCTGATCTACGGCGCGCGGATCTCGCTCTACGTCGGCTTCGGCGCGGTGCTGGTCGGCAGCGTGCTGGCCACGACGATCGGCATCCTGTCGGCGTATTTCGGCGGCCGGGTGGACATGCTCGTGCAGCGCGGCGTGGACGCATGGATGGCCTTTCCGCCGCTGCTGCTGCTCATGTCGATCATGTCCCTGCTGGGCCCCAGCGTGTGGAACATCACGATCGTGCTCGGCGTGGCCTTCGGCATCCAGAACTCGCGCGTCGTGCGCGGGGTGGCGCTCGGCATCAAGGAGCACACCTACATCGAGAGCGCCCGCGCCATGGGCTCGGGCCACCTGGCGATCGCCGCCCGCCACATCCTGCCCAACGTGATGCCGACGATCATCGTGGTGGCCACGACCGGCCTCTCGACGGTGATCCTGACCGAGGCGAGCCTCTCGTTCCTCGGTCTGGGGGTGCCGCCGCCTTATCCGACCTGGGGCGGCATGCTGTCGCTGGCCGGCCTCGACCACATGTACCAGGCGCCATGGCTGGCCATCTGGCCCGCCGTCGCGCTCTCGCTCGCCGTCTTCGGCTTCAACATGCTCGGCGACGGCCTGCGCGATCTGCTCGACCCGCGCTTGAAGGGCGGCTAGACGCTACGGCCTGACGGGCAGCTTGCGATCGAAGAAGTCGACGATCTCCCGGTTCATTGTCTCGTGCAGCGCGTCGCGATCGAAGCCCTCCGGATCCCGCGCGGCCTCGCCCGCGAGGAGCTTCAGCAGCGTGGGGAAGCCGGCGACGAACGAGAAATGCCCGGCCCCACGGACGACGACGTATTCCCGGTCGCGCGGCAGCGCCCTCGCGAGGCGCTCGGCGTGATACCGCACGAGGGTGAGGTCGTCACGCTCCGCGGCATAGAGACGGACCGGCACCGAGACCTTGCCGAGCGCCTCGTCGGTGAAGGGCAGAGCGTTCGGCGCGAGAAGGACGATCGCCCGCACCCGCGGATCACGAACGTCTGGAATCGCCCCGCCGCGCGCGGTGGCCTCCCGCGTGGCCGCGCCACCGTAGGAACAGAACTTGGGGTCGTCGGCGGCATGCCGTCCGCAGTGCTCCATGATGGCGAGCGGTGTCGGGAGAGCGCCGGCGGTCGCCAGCGCCGTGTAGCCGCCGTTGGAGTGGCCCACGACGCCGACACGTCCGCGCTGCAGGCGCGGTCCGAGGCTCGTGTCCGCCAGGACCGCGTCGATCACGCGAGAGACTTGCTTCGGCCGCCCGATCCACACGATGTCACCGGAGATGTCGTTGCCCTTGCCGCGTGGGTGCGCCGGTGCGGCGACGACGTAGCCGTGCGAGGCGAGCGCCATCGCCAGGTCCCAGTGATTCAGGGCGAGCCCAGCGGCGCCGTGCGAGATGACGATCAGCCCGAACGCGCCGTCAGCCGGCGGAGCGTTCGGGGCGACCGGCATCTCGAACGCCATCAGCCGACACAGCATCGCCGGTAACCCGCACGCCGACAGAGACGCGGTCAGGAAGAGTGGAGCGGGCACGACAGGGGTCGGATACCAGAGCGCGACGGGAAAGCGCTCGCCGGTGACCGTGTCGTGAACGTCTATCTTGCGATAGGCCACATTCGAAGGCGGCGCCGCCTCGGCGGCGACAACGACGGCGAGGAGCAGAACGGAGAGCAGCGGGGCGATCACGCGGTCAAAAGTCTACGACCGCCTGCCGACGCGTGCGCCATGGAAAGCCCTCGCGGCCGCCGATCGCTCGACGACAGCCGTCCCGCAGAGTCTTCACCTTTGGCGGTGCAGCTCGAATCCCCGCTCGCCGGCCCCACTCTGAAGCGTGGCCGGGCCCTGCTCGCCGGCTGGCCCAGAGAAGCCAGACGCCACCGGGGATGAAGAGGACTCACGAACGTCGGCTCGGGGAACGCTGACGACGACGCGACCCTCGTCCATCTCGGCGAGGCGGTCACCCGTGATGAGAATGTTGCCCACCTGGAGCGGCTCCATCGCCTATCGAACGTTGGAGAGGACTGGCGCCGCCCTGATGGACTCGCTACTTGCGGCCGGCCTGGGCCTTCTTCGGCACCGCGGCGGCCTTGGCCTTCGCGGCGGGCGCAGCACCCGTCTTGGCCGGCGGCTTCTTGGCGGCGGCGTCCTCGGCGGACAGTCCGCGCTTGGCGAGACTTTCCTTGAGTGCTTCCATCAGGTCGATCACCTGGGCGCGGGGGGCGGCGGGCTCGGCGATCGTGATCTCCTGGCCCTCGACCTTCTTGTTGATCATCTCGAGCACGCGATGGCGGTACTCGTCCGTGTAGCGGGCGGGGGAGAACGTCTCGCCGGCGAGGCCGTTGATGAGCTGCAGCGCGAGGTCGAGCTCGCCCTCGCGGATCTTGGCCGTGTCGCCCTTGTCGATCTCGCCGAAGTCGCGCACCTCGTCGGCGAAGTACATCGTGTGCAGCATGAGCCCGCTCTGCGCGGCGCGGATGAGGACCAGGCTCTCCTTGCCGCGCATGACGTACTTGGCGAGCGCGACCTGGCCGGCCTTCTCCATCGCGTCGGACAGGAGGCGATACGGCTTCTCGCCGCCCTTGTCGGGGCCGAGGTAGTAGGTCTTCTCGAAGTAGATCGGATCGACCTGCTCGAGCGGCACGAACTCGGCGATGTCGATGATCTTGGAGGCCTCGCCCTCGAGCGCCTTCAGCTCCTCGTCGGCCACGCGCACGTACTGCTCCTTGGCGAACTCGTAGCCGCGCGTGAGCTCGGCGCGCTCGACGGTCTTGTTGCACTTGGGGCAGAAGGTCTGCTGCTTGATGCGCGAGCCGCACGGCGCGTGGAGCTGGTTGAAGGCGACGTTGGCGGAGGACGCCGCCGTGTAAAGGCGGACCGGGATCGAGACCAGTCCGAACGAGATCGTCCCCGAGCCCAGCGAGTGCGGCGGCATCTAAAGTCTCCTTTATTGAAGGGGCCTCTTATTGAAGGGGCACCCTGGAAGGGTTCCCCCTTCCCCTCCATCTCCTCCATGCTCTCCGTTTGGCAGATTCGAACGATAGCACGCGGCGGGCCCCGCGGGCGCCAAACCCGGAATATCCTAGGGATTGTGCCTGCCCCCCTCGACGCCTACCGGAAGAAGCGCGACCCGGAGCGCACGCCCGAGCCGTTCGGCGCGCAGCGTGCCGGCGACGGCCGCCTGTTCGTCGTCCAGAAGCACGCCGCCCGGCGGCTGCACTACGACGTTCGCCTGGAGATGGACGGCGTGCTGAAGAGCTGGGCGGTACCCAAGGGCCCCTCGATGAAGGCCGAGGAGAAGCGGCTCGCGGTCCACGTCGAGGACCATCCGTTCGAGTATGCCGACTTCGAGGGCATCATCCCCGAGGGCAACTACGGCGCCGGCGCGGTCATCGTCTGGGATCGCGGCTGGTATCGCCTGGTGAAGGACGGCGCGCCGGACGCGCAGCTTGCCTCCGGGCGGCTCGAGGTCGAGCTCTTCGGCGTGAAGCTGCGCGGGCGCTGGACGCTGGCGCGCATGAGCGGCAAGAGCAACGAGTGGCTGATGCTCAAGAAGGCGGACGCCTTCGCCGGCGGCGACGAGCCGACCGAGCAGTTTCCCGAGTCCGTGCTCTCCGGCCTCACGGTCGAGGACGTCCGCGCTGGCTCCTCGCGGCTCGACACGCTGCGGGCAGAGCTCGCGCGGCTGAAAGCGCCGGCGCGGGCGGTCGACGGAGCGCGGCAGCCCGTCATGCTGGCCTCGCTTGCCGAGCGCGCATTCGCCGATCCGGCGTGGCTCTACGAGATCAAGTACGACGGCGTGCGCGTGCTGGCGGCCCGCGACGGCGAGCGCGTCGAGCTGTATGGGCGCGCCGGCCAGGTGTTCACCGCGCGCTACCCGGAAGTCGTCACCGCGCTGCGGGCGCTGCCGTTGCAGCGATTCGTGCTGGACGGCGAGGTGGTGGCGCTCGACGAGCAGGGGCGCCCGTCGTTCCAGCGCCTGCAGAACCGCATGCACCTGACCCGGCCGCCCGACGTCGAGCGCGCCCGCTCCACGGTGCCGGTGAGCGCGATCTTCTTCGACGCGCTCGCGCTCGACGGCCGCGACCTGCGCGAGGCGCCGCTGACCCAGCGCAAGGCGTGCCTGGCGCTCTCCGTGCCCGCCCGCGGCGTGATTCACTACGGCGCCCACGTGGAGGGCCGCGGCGAGGCCTTCTACGAGGCGGCCGCCGAGCAGCGGCTGGAAGGCATCATCGCCAAGCGCGCCGACAGCCGCTACGTCGGCGGCCGCACGCGCGACTGGCTCAAGATCAAGTGCCACCTGCGCCAGGAGTTCGTCATCGGCGGCTGGACCGATCCGCAGGGCACGCGCGGCTGGTTCGGCGCGCTGCATCTCGGCGTGTACGAGGGCGATCGCCTCGTCTACGTCGCCAAGGTCGGCACCGGCTTCGACGAGGCCTTGCTGCGGCGCTTGTCGGACGTGCTGCAGCCGCTGGCGCGCACGACGTCGCCGTTCGCGGCAGGCACGCCGACGGGCCGCGGCCATCACTGGGTGGAACCCCGCCTCGTGTGCGAAGTGCGGTTTTCCGAGTGGACCGACGAAGGTGGCATTCGCCACCCCGCATTCCTCGGGCTTCGAGACGACAAGCCGCCGACGGAGTGCCGTCGTGAGACGGGGCTGCGCCCGCCGGCAGAGAGCGCGGCGAAGCCGCCGCGGCCCGCGAAGAAACCACTCAAGACGAAGCCGCCGCGGCCGGCGGCTCCGAGCGCCGAGGCGCCCGATCGTCAGGTGACGCTCACGAACCCGAAGAAAATCTTCTGGCCCGACGAGGGCTACACGAAATCCGATCTCATCGCCTACTACGAGGGCGTGGCGCCGTGGCTCTTGCCGTATCTCGCCGAGCGGCCGCTGGTGCTGACGCGCTACCCCGACGGCATCAAGGGCAAGTCGTTCTACCAGAAGGACGCGCCGACGTGGGCGCCGGAGTGGGTGCGCACGGAGCGCATCTGGGCCAAGGGCGTCGAGCGCGAGATCGACTACTTCATCGTGGACAGCGTGGACGCGCTGCGCTACGTGGCCAACACGGGGACGATCCCGCTGCACCTCTGGGCCTCGCGCGTGGGCTCGCTCGAGCGGCCCGACTGGCTCGTGCTGGACCTCGATCCCAAGGGCGCGCCGTTCACCGACGTCGTCAAGGTGGCGCTCGCGCTGCGCGCCATCCTGGAGCGGCTCGAGCTGCCGAGCTATCCGAAGACGTCCGGCGCGACCGGCCTGCACGTCCTGCTGCCGCTGGCCGCGCGCTACACCTACGACGAGACGCGCACGTTCGCCAACCTGCTGGCCACGCTGGCCGTGGAGGCGCTGCCGGAGATCTCGACGATCGCGCGGATGATCCGCCTGCGCGAGGGCAAGGTGTACGTCGACTACGGCCAGAACGGTCAGGGCCAGACGATCGTGGCGCCGTTCTCCGTGCGGCCGCTGCCGGGCGCGCCCGTCTCGTGCCCGCTTCACTGGCCGGAGGTGACGGCGCGCCTCGATCCGCGCCGCTTCACGATCCGCACGCTGCGCGCGCGGCTCGAGGCGGACGGCGACCCGATGGCGCCGGTGCTGGGCGCCGGCGTCGACATCGCCGCGGCGCTGGCGCGCGTGAACGAGGCGCCGTGAGCGCCGCGGGCGTGGTATGTCAGGGGCGATGACCCCGGCCTTCCCCGTCCGGACCGCGGCCGACCTGATGGCCGACGCCGACTTCGAGGCGCGCTGGAAGGAGCGCGAATCGATCGGCGCGGCGGCCCGCGCGGCGCTGCGCGACATCCTGGCGCGGTTCGTCGCCGACGGCGGGCCCATCGAGGTGGCGAGCCTGTCGCATCCGGCCGGCGTCGTGGCGGAGCTGGACGCCCGGGACCTCGTCTACGTCCAGGACGGCCGCGTGGTCCTCGCCTATCCGTGGTCCGGCACGCCGACGGCGTTCGTCATGGGGCTGTCGGGCGGGCGCGAGCGGTGGGCGTGCTGCGCCATCGACGCCCTCGGCATCGCGGCGATGCTGGGTGAGGCCGTCCAGGTTCGCACGCGCTGCCATCACTGCGCCGCGCCGCTGCGCCTCGACGTCAGCCCCCAGGGGCCCGCCGGCGCCGCCGGAGTGATGGCCTGGGTGGGCAAGCGCGAGGACCTTCGCGGCAAGGCGTGCACCGCCCTCTGACACACCTTGAACTTCTTCCGGTCGGAAGAGCACGCGCGCGAGTGGTGGGAGGGGAGCCGGGCCGCCGGCGCCGCGCTGACGCTGGCGGAGGCGTTCCGTCTCGGCGCGGCGATCTTCGGCGAGCGGCTGCCGCGGCTGCTGCGCTGATGCGGGGCGCGGCGCTCGTCCTCGCCGCGCTCGTCGCGCTCGCCGGGTGCACCGAGCCGCCGCGCGGAGCCGCGCCCGCCACGATCGTCTTCAAGCACGCCAAGATCCTCGGCCCGCTCGATCCCATCCCCGGCCTCCTGCGCGAGTTCGAGCGCCGGAATCCCGGCGTCACCGTGCGCAGCGAGCCGCTCACGTGGACCAGCGACGAGCAGCACCAGTTCTACGTGATCAACCTGGACGGCGCCACGCCGGCCTTCGACGTGCTGCTGCTCGACCTCATCTGGGTGCCGGAGTTCGCGCAGGCCGGCTGGCTGCTCGACCTCTCGCCGTGGGTCACCCGCGGCGAGCTGGCGCCGCACTTCCCGGCGGCGGCCGCCGCCTCCGTCTGGAACGGCCGCGTGTGGGGGCTGCCGTGGAACATGAACGTCGGCGTTCTCTACTACCGCGCCGACCTGCTCGCGAAGTACCACCTCGCGCCGCCGCGCACGTGGGAGGAGCTCGTCGAGCAGGCGCAGCGCATCCGCGCGGGCGAGCGGGATCCCAAGCTGGATGGTGTGCTGTGGCAGGGCAAGCAGTACGAAGGCCTGGTCGTGAACGTGCTGGAGCATTTCTGGGCGAGTGGCACCGCGCTGCTCGACGAGCACGACCGTGTGCTGCCCGAGCCCGAGCGCGCCGCGGCCGCGCTGGGCTTCATGCGCGGGCTCCTCGAAAGCGGCGTGAGCCCGGCGTGGGTGACCGCCGGCGACGAGGAGCTGACGCGCCGCCCGTTCGGCGACGGCCGCGCGGTGTTCCTGCGCTCGTGGCCGTACGCGATGGATCTCTTCGAGGCGGCCGGCTCACCAGTGCGCGGCCGCGTGGGCATCGCGCCGCTGCCGGGCCACGTCGCCGGCGCCGCCGGCGTCGGCGCCACCGGGGGATTTCATCTCGCCGTCAACCGCCGCACGCGACACGCCGAGGCGGCGGTGGCGCTGGTCCGCTTCCTGGCGGGCGCCGAGGGCCAGCGCGCGATCACCGCGGCCGGCGTCGCGCTCTATCCGACGCGCGTCGATCTCTATCGCGATCCGGCGGCCGTGGCGGCGCATCCCCACATGCCGCGCTTTCATGCGCTTGCGCTGGTGGCCCGGCCGCGCCCGGTGACGCCCTACTACCTCATGCTGTCCACCACCGTGCAGCCGGAGTTCTCGGCGGCCCTGGTCGGCGTGAAGACGCCGGCGCAGGCGGTGAGCTACGCGCGGCGTCGCCTCGAGTACATGCTGAGCGGCCTCCGGTGACGGCGCGCGAGCGCGCCGACCGGCTGGCGGGACTCGCCTTCGTCTCGCCGGCCTTGCTCGCGCTGGCCGCCCTCACCGTGTACCCGGGCCTCTGGGTGCTGTGGCTCTCGCTCCAGCAGCGCGTCCCGATCTTCGGCATCGCGCGCTTCGTGGGCCTCGAGCACTACGCGTTCCTCGCCGGCGACGCGCGCTTCTGGAACGCGGGCCGCGTGACGCTCGTCTTCACGGCCGTCTCGGTCGGACTGGAGCTGGCGCTCGGCCTCGCCGTCGCGCTCGCGCTCCAGCGCCAGCGCGCCGGCCGCCGCCTCGCGCTCTCGCTGCTGCTGCTGGCGTGGGCGCTGCCCTCGGTGGTCACCGCGAAGCTGTTCGAGTGGCTCTACCATCCGTCGGCGGGGCTGGTGAACGTGATCCTCGGCGGCCACGCGTTCAACTGGCTGGGTGATCCGAGGCTCGCGCTGCCCGGGCTGATTGCCGCGGACGTCTGGCGCACGATGCCGTTCGTGGCGTTGCTCTGCTACGCGCGTTTGCTGACCATCGCCCCCGAGGTCTACGAGGCCGCGCGCGTGGACGGCGCCGGCCGTGGCGCCACGCTCGCCTACGTGACGCTGCCGCTGCTGCGCCCCATCTTGCTCATCGCGCTCCTGTTCCGCACGCTCGACGCGCTGCGCGCGTTCGACCTGATGTTCGTGCTCACGGGCGGCGGGCCCGCCTCCACCACCGAGACGCTGACGGTGTACGCCTATCGCAGCCTCTTCCAGACGCTGCAGCTCGGCTTCGGCGCGGCCGTCGGCTGCGTCATCTTCGCCCTCGTGATGCTCGTCGCCTGGGCGTACCTGCGCGCGCTGCGCGGCGAGGCGGCGACGGCGTGAGACGGCGCGTCCACGCGTGGGACGTGATGATCCTCGTGATGCTGGCGGCGTGGGCGGTGCCGTACTTCTGGCAGGTGCGCACGTCGTTCACCCCCGACACCGAGCTGCTGGCGACCGGCAGCGTGCTGCCGTCGGCGCCGACGCTCCTGCACTACCGCGCCGTGGCCGAGAAGAGCGTGATGCCGCGCGCGCTCGGCAACAGCGTGGGCGTGGCCTCGCTGACCACGCTCCTGGCCCTGGCGCTCGGCCTGCCGGCCGCCTACGCGCTGGCGCGGCTGCCGATCCCCGCCAAGAACCTGCTGCTGCTCGTCGTCATCGCCAGCACGGCATTCCCGCAGATCACGACCGTGAGCCCGCTCTACCTGCTGCTGCGCGCGCTGGGCCTGCGCGACACGTGGACGGCACTCGTGCTGGCCAACACGTCGTTCGCGCTGCCGCTCCTGATCTGGCTGCTGGCCGGCTTCATCCGCGAGATCCCGATCCAGCTCGAGGAGGCGGCGTTTCTCGACGGCGCGGGGCGGTTGACGGTCCTGCGCTTGGTTGTCCTGCCGCTGGTGGCGCCGGGCGTGGCCTCGGCCGCGCTGCTCACGTTCCTGGCGGCATGGAACGAGTTCCTCTTCGCCTACACGTTCACGGCCACCGAGGCCAGCCGCACCGTGCCTGTCGCGCTCGCGCTCTTCCCCGGGGTGTTCGAGATCCCCTGGGGCGACATCGCGGCGGCGTCGATCCTGGCCAGCCTGCCGCCGGTCGTCATCGTGATCGCGCTGCAGCGCTGGCTCGTGCGCGGCCTGGTGGCCGGCGCGCTGAAGGACTGAGTGTCGCGGCTACGCCCCGCGCTCGGCCAGCGTACGGCTCTGGACGTAGAAGTCCCGGTACACGGTCTGTGCGAATTGCCGTGCGAACTCGCGATAGGCCTCGTAGAAGCGGCTCGCGAAGAACAGCGCCGCGAGGCTGGCGGTCGCCAGCGTCAGGAGGCCGGCGGTATCGGGGACGCTGGCGGATTGCGCGCCCAGCGCGGCGCCCGCCGGCAGGAGCAGCGCGGCGGCGAGCCAGAGGAGCGCCTTGGACACTACCGATGGCGCTTTTTCGAGCCTGAAAATCCGGGCCCACGCCGACGTGATGAGCACCGCAAGCATGAGGAGTGCGGTGACCCACGGCGCGACAACGCCAGCGGCGTCAGGCCAGTACCGGCCGATCGGCCAGCCGCACCAGTAGAAGGCGGCGAGGATGCTGACGAACGCGCCGCCGCGGCAGGCTACATACAACGCCTCGAACTGCTCGGCATACGACCCGGCGTCGCTCTGCAGCAGGGCGCTGCGGCACGCAAAGAAAGCCGCCTGGCGGCGTGTCCTCTCGGTCGCGTCGGCGGTCCCGATCGGGATGCCAAGCCGCCGGTGGATGGCGGCCAGCAACAGGATCCGCATCTCCTCGGGGAACGTGTTGTCGTCGAGCATCGTGACGGACGGCTCATCGCGCGGCAGCGCAGTGGTCGCCAGAGGCTTGAGGACGTGGCCGAGGAGATAGGCAACGACGACGCCGAACAACGCCGACGACCATCCGGCCGGCAGATCGCGAGTCGCCAGCAACCAGAAGGGAAACCAACCGACGCCGAGCGCCGCGAGCCCCGGCAGCACGTAGCCGTAAACGTCGTAGAAATTGAAGCGGTCGATCATCGCGCGCGCTGAGCGCGGTCCTGCTCGAACGCCCGGATCTGCGCCAGCAAGCGCTCCAGAAGATCGACGGCCGTGCTGGCGCGCTCGCGGCTGAGGGCGATCGAGCCAACCCGCTGATGACCACCCCCGCCGAGGGTCGAAGCGATGTGGCCCAACGGCGCCGGCGTGAACTCGCGCCAGGGATTGCGCATCGCGGTGATCTTGGCTCCGCTGGCGCCGCGAACGATCCCGGCCGAGTAGCGCGCCTCGGGAAAGAAGAAGAAGGGCGCGTAGCGGCTCACCAGTGTGTCGGCGGCGTCCACATCGAAGACCACGATGCCGTCCGCCGCCAGACTCGCCGCTCGCTTGAAGCGCTCGAGCCCGCGCTCTCGCAAGTCGCGACCGCGCTCGAACCGCTTGTGGATCTCCGGCCACGCCGCGACCTGCTCGAGCGGTGCTGTACGCAGTGCCGACACCAGTCGTTCCGGAAGGTCACCGGCGTCACCGAGGCTCAACGCGAGCGTGATCCGCAGCGCCGGGTCCGTTGATACCATCGCCTCCTCGACTGAGTCATACCGTGCCGCATCGATCTTGTCGGCCCAGCGCACCAGCTCGTCGAAGTCTCGTCCGGCTCGCCGGAGGTCGGGGCCGAACCGCCGCCATAGCAAGATGGCGCATGACGAAGCGGCCGCGTCGTAGATCAAGAACGGATCGCGACGTACTGCGAACTCGGCCCGCAGCGTTTCGTTGAGGAAGGCCGTCCCGTGATGATCCGCCCAGAATTTCGCCTGAGGATGATAGAGAAAGTCGACGATGGCCGTTGACTCGCCGAGTGTCCGCGCCAGCCACTGCTCTCGCACCTCGTAGTTGACGGCTCGAGGCTCGAGTGGCAGCCAGTCGTGGACGCGCTCCAGCAGTTCAGCGCTGAGGACGGCGGAGACGATTCCGTCGAAGCAGGGCGAGTGGAAGTAGAGACTCCCGGTCGCCATTCGGGCTGACGCTACGGACATCGTGTTCGCATGTCAACCAATCTTCGGCCGTATCTTGCTGGATACGTCATTGGCGCAGTTCAGCCGCGCAGCACGGCCCACGCCAGCGCCGCCCAGCCGGCGATGAAGGCGAGCCCACCGAGCGGCGTGATGGCGCCCAGCCAGCGCTGGCCGGTGAGCGTGAGCAGGTAGAGGCTGCCGCAGAAGACGAGCGTGCCGGCGACGAAGAGCCAGCCGGCCGCGACGGCGGCGGAGCCGGGCCAGCGGCCCGCGGCCCAGGCGACCGCCAGGAGCGCGAGCGCGTGATACATCTGGTAGCGCGCGCCGGTCTCGAACACCGCCAGCATGTCGGGCGAGAGCCGCTCGCGCAGCGCGTGGGCGCCGAAGGCGCCGGCGGCCACGGCGAGCAGAGCAGAGAGCGCGCCCAGACCGAAGAACAAACGCTCCAGGGTCAGAAGCCCTGACTCCACTGGGCGTAGAACTCCAGCGGACGGCCGATCAGGTAGCGCTCGAAGTCGTCGTGAAAGCGCTCGGCCGCGACATTCTCGAGAAAGCCGCTGGTGGCCGCGTCGTCGAGGTCGGACTCGGGATCGGCCATGCATTCCAGCAGCAGCCAGGCCAGCCCCTGCACGCGCTCGGCGGGCAGCTCCTCGTAGTGCTCGCGGAAGTACTGGCTGAACTCGGCGAAGGCGTCCTCGAGCGAGAAGGAACCGTCCTCGTCACGGGCCTCGTTGTCGGGCTCGTCCCAGTGGGCGGCGAACTCCGGGAACAGCCCCACGAGCCGATCGAGCAGCGTCTCGGGCGTCATGCCGCCATCCTACAGGAGCTCCATCAGTCGTGCGCCCAGCGCGGGCCCGGTGCCCTTGTCCTCGTGCTTGAAGAAGACGAACGCGTCGCGCCAGTGGGCGCCGATGCGCCGCATGGTGGCCAGCCACGCGCGCAAGTCGTCGTCCGAGTAGCCCGTGGCGCGCAGGCGCAGGTAGCCCCAGTCGGCGGTGGCCACGGCCGGCGTGGCGCCATTGTCGTTGTCGGCGATACAGAGCGCGGCGTTCCGGCCGGCCAGGCGCGTGTAGACCTCGTCGGTGAACCACGTCGCGTTGCGGAACTCGAAGGCCGCGCGCACGTCGGGCGGCAGCAGCGCGAGCAGATCGGCCAGCCGGCCCGTGTCCACCTTGAAGTTCGGCGGGAGCTGGAAGAGCAGCGGCCCCAGCCGGGGCCCGAGCGTGCGCGCGACGTCGCAGAAGACGCGCACGGGCTCGTCCACGTCGCGCAGCCGGGCGAAGTGGGTGATCCGCTGCGGCGCCTTGAGCACGAACACGAAGGGCGCCGGCACGGCGGCCGCCCAGCCGTCCACCGCCTTCTGGGTCGGCATCCGGTAGAACGTGTTGTTCACCTCGACCGTCGCGAAGCGCGCGGCGTAGTAGGCGAGCATCCCGGCCGGCTTCATGTCGGCCGGATAGAACGAGCCCTTCCACTCGGGATAGTTCCAGCCCGAGGTGCCGACGCGGATCTGCATGCTCGGCCGCGACATCGTCAGGGCTCCCGGGGGCGGGTGCCGGCGACGATCGGCTGGAAAAAGCGTCCATCGATCCGCTCGACGTCGTCGAAGCCGGCCTGGCGCATGAGCGTGACGACCTGTGCGACGGCGATCGCCAGGTAGCTGGTCGTCAGGACGGTGGCCCGCTCGGGGGCATCGCCGTCCAGCGGCGCGATCTCGAAAGCAAGGTCATAGCGAGCTCCATGCCACGTCCACACCTGACGAACATCGTACCGTCGGCCCTTCCACGATCGTTCGCCGTACGGCCGCCGCTCGACGGTTCCCGCCGGCGGCGGTATCCCGTAGTCCCGGAGCGTGATCAGGCAGCCGCCGCCCGGCCGCGTGCAGCGCAAGCATTCGCGGAGCGCCGTCATGATGTCGGCCTCGGTCTGCAGGTGCGGCAGCGCATTGTCGGCGATGAGCACCACGTCCGCGCACTCGGCGCGCGCGGCGAGGGCTCGAAAGTCGGCGACGACCGCCGGCAGCCGGAGTCCGCGTGCCATCGCCTCTCGCCTCGCGCGCTGGACGGCACCGTGCGAGAGGTCCGAGGCGATCACCTGGAAGCCTCGCCCGAGCAGTCCGAGCGCCTGGGTGCCGATGCCGAGCGAGCCGTCGAGGACGACGCGAGCGCCCGCGCCCCATCGCTCGGCGATGAGGGAGGCCAGGGCACCGCCCTGGCGCACGACGCTCGCCTCCCAATCCTCGTACACGAGGTGGTAAAGCGGGGCGAGATCGTCGTAGAAGCGGCCGACGTCTCCCATGACGGCGCTATGAGCGGCCGACCCCTACCGTCTCGTCCACGCCGGCGTCCTCGCGGAAGTGCGGCATGACCTCCTCGGAGAACATCTGCATCATCTCGAGCGTCGCCTCGTGGCTGCCGCCGTTCATGCCGGAGCACACGATGCCGGCTTTCAGCTCGTCGGAGAACACGCGCAGCTTGTCGCGTACGGTGGCCGGGCTGCCGCAGATGATGTAGCCGCCCTCCTCGAGATCCTCGTAGGTGAGCTCGGTCGGCATCTTGCCGCGCGTGGCCAGCAGCCGCTTGAGCGACGCCTCCGTGGTGTAGCCCGGCGGCTGCCAGTAGGGCGGCAGCATCCGCAGGCCCACGTGGTAGACCCACAGCGCGTGCGCGCGCGCGATCGCCTCCGCCTTGCGGTCGTTCTCGGCGACGCAGATGGGCAGGTTGACGGTGAGCTGGTACGGGCTGGCGGTGTAGCCGTGGCGCTCGCACGCCTCGCGGTACTCGCCGTAGATCTGGGCGATGCGCTCGAGCGGCGTGAACACCATCAGGTACGGGAAGCGGCGGCGCGCCGCCCATTCCACCGTCTCGCTCGAGCCCTGCGAGGGACACCACACGGGCGGGTGCGGCTGCTGCAGCGGGCGCGGCCACGGGTTCACGAACGGGTAGCGGTAGAACTTGCCGTCGAAGGCGAACGGGCCGGGCTCCGTCCACGCGCGCAGGATGAGGTCGGCCGCCTCGTAGAAGCGCTCGCGCGAGTGCGTGGGGTTGACGGCCGTCGAGTAGTACTCGGCGCCGATGCCGCGCACGAAGCCCGACACGATGCGGCCGCCGGAGACCACGTCGAGCATGGCGATCTCCTCGGCAATGCGCAGCGGGTTCTCGCGCAGCGGCAGGCCGTTGCCGAGGATGGCGATCTTCGCGCGCGAGGTGCGCCGCACCAGCATGGCGGCCATGACGTTGGGGCTGGGCATGGTGCCGTAGCAGTTCTGGTGGTGCTCGTTGACGCAGATGCCGTCCCAGCCGAGCGCCTCCGCGAACTCCAGCTGGTCGAGGTACTGGTGATAGAGCGTGTGGCCGACGGCCGGGTCGTAGTGGCGGTTGGACAGCGTCACCCACGACGAGGGCTCGTCGTGGTCCATCACGTACGGCATCAGGTGGAAGTAGTAGAACTTCACCGCGTCCCCTTTCGTGTACGACAGAACTCGGTCACCGCCGCCGCCACGGCGTCGGGCTCCTCCAGGTGCGGCACGTGGCCCGACTCGTCGAAGACGCGCAGCGTGGCGCCGGCGATCTCCTTGCGCCACGCCTCCGCGCACACGAGCGGCGCCAGGCGATCGTGGGCGCCCCACACCAGCAGCGTGGGGGTGGCGATGCGGGCCAGCCGCCGGCGCAGCAGCGGATTGTAGAGATACGGGTTCCAGCCCACGCGCGCGAGCGCCGTGTTCTGCCGGTAGAGCAGCGCGAGGGTGTCGATCGACATGTCGGGCGGCGCCAGCGCCAGCGCGGCCATCGGGTTGTGGAAGACCGTGGCGACGATCTGCGGCAGCTCCATCCCGAAGAGGAACGGATAGATCCAGCCC
Source organism: Candidatus Rokuibacteriota bacterium (assembly GCA_003220265.1). Lineage (GTDB taxonomy): Bacteria > Methylomirabilota > Methylomirabilia > Rokubacteriales > CSP1-6 > AR5. The sequence continues at coordinate 73,079 of QHRW01000015.1, forward strand.
TCGACCTTGATCCCCACCGGATCGATGAGCACCAGGGACTCCAGGCGCGACGACGCCATCGTGGCCATCTCGGCGGCGATCCAGCCGCCGAACGAGGCACCGGCCAGGTGCACGCGCTCCAGGCCGAGCGTGTCCAGGAGATCGAGGTAGTGGAACGCGAGGTCCGAGATGTGCTCGATCCACTCGGCGGTGGGCGAGCCGGCGTGCCCCGGATGGCTCGGCGCCAGCACGTCGAACCGCTCGGCGAGCCGCTGCTGGAACGTCAGCCAGCGCCCGCCGCCGCCGGCGCCGTGGAGAAAGAGCAGCGGCGGGCCGCTGCCGTCGCGCAGCAGGTCGACGGGCGTGTCACGGACGACGATCCGGGTCGGCTCGGGCATGGCTCGTAGTTTTACCTCCGACGGCGGTACCAGCGCCACCACAGCGAGACGGCGACGACGGAGACGAGGCCGCCGGCGCCGGTGACGAGGAAGCCGGCGCGGGCCCCCAGCGCCTCGGTCACGGTGCCGACGAGGAACGCGCCGAAGGGCGTCATGCCGGCGAACATCAGCGTGTGCAGGGCCATCACGCGCCCGCGCAGCTCGTCGGGCACGGTGAGCTGCACAGTCGTGTTGGCGCCCGTCATGAACACCATGCCGCAGAAGCCCATCACGGTCAGCAGCGCCATGGCGACGCCGAACCGCGAGACGCCGGCCACCAATATCGTGGCCACGCCCAGCGCCACCGCGGAGCCGACGAGCACCGTGGCGGGCGGCCGCTCGGTGCCCAGCGAGGCCAGCGCGATGGCGCCGGCCACGGCACCGCCGCCCACCGCGGTCATGAGCAGGCCGAAGCCGTGGGCGTCCTGGTGGAGGATGTCGCGCGCCAGCAGCGGCACCAGCGTGTTGTAGTTGAAGAAGAACGCGCTCACGCACAGCACCAGGCTCAGCACGAACGCGATGCGCGGCGTGCGCAGCGCGTAGGTCAGGCCCTCAGCGATCTCGTCGCGCAGCGAGCGCCCGCTGCTCGGGCGCGGGCGGCCGGAGGCGTGCAGCATCGCCAGCGCCGCGATCACCGCCAGGAACGACACGCCGTTGAAGAAGAACGCGAGCCCGGTGCCCCAGCGCGCGATGACGAGACCGGCCAGCGCCGGGCCCACCACGCGCGCGCCGTTGAACAGCGTCGAGTTGAGCGCGATCGCGCTGCGCAGCGACTCGCGCCCGACCATCTCCACGATGAAGGCCTGGCGCGTCGGCATGTCCACCGTGTTGGCGAGGCCGTAGACGGCCGCCATGAGCGCCACGTGCCAGTACTGGACGTGGCCGCGGGTGACGAGCGCGGCCAGCACGAGCGCCTGCGCGCACATCAGCGACTGCGTCGCGATCAGCAGGCGCCGCTTGGGCAGCCGATCGGCGAGCGCGCCGGCGAAGAACGACAGGAAGAGGACGGGCGCGAACTGCAGCGTGCCCACCAGTCCCAGGCGGAACGGCGAGTTCGTCAGCTCGAGGACGAGCCAGGACTGCGCGACCGACTGCATCCACGTGCCGATCAGCGATACGCCCTGGCCGCAGAAGAAGAGCCGGAAGTCGCGATGGGCGAACGCGCGCAGAGCCCCGGGCACGCGTGACGGCGGCGGATCGCCCACCCGGACAGTCTACGTCGGCTGCCGGCGAAGACGCTCGGTCAGGAGCAGCATTCCCAGGCCCAGCGCGGTCACGACGGCGGAGGCGAGGAAGCCGGAGGCGAAGCCCCGGGCCTGGACGAGCGCGGCGATCAGCGGCGCGCCGACGGCGACGCCGACGTCCCAGGCGCCGGACAGCGTACCGATCGCGCGGCCGCGCTCGGCCAGCGGCGTGCGATCGACCACGAGCGCGATGAGCGTGGGATAGAGCATCGAGTTGCCGCTGCCGAGGAGCGCGGCGGCGATCACCAGCGACAGCCGCGTGGGCGGCGTCGCCAGCATCGTGTTGCCGAGCGCGAGGAGGGCGATGGCGGGGATCAGGACCGGCACGCGCCCGGCGCGGTCGGACGCCCGGCGCAGCACCAGGCGGCAGGCGATCGTGAAGCCGGACATCAGCGGGAAGAACCAGCCGGCGGTGCCGAGGCCGGCGGCGGCGGCGTGCAGGGGCAGGAACGCGTACACGGTGGCGTGGCCCATGGTGATGATGATCAGCACCAGCGAGGCGGGCAGGGCGTGGCGGCTCCACGGCAACCCGCCGGCGCGCGCGGCGGCGGGCGGGCCGGACCCCGCGCGCAGGGTGAACACGAGCGCGGTGGTGACGAGGCTCAGCGCGATCGTGACAGCGAACGCCAGCCGGATGCCGCCGCGCTCGGCCAGCGCGAAGCCGAGCGGGGGCCCCAGCGCGACGCCGGCGGAGGAGAAGACGTAGAAGAAGCTGAGCCACTCGCCGCGCCGGTCCCCCGGGCTCTCGTTGGCCACCACGATGCTGGCCGTGGTCGAGATCAGCGCGTTGGCGACGCCGAGCCCGACCATCAGGGCGATGACGGTGAGCGGCCGGTCGGCCAGCGGCAGCACGAGCGTGGTGAGGACGAGCGCGACGCCGCCCGGCAGCATCACCGTCCGCGCGCCGAAGCGATCGGTCCACCCGCCCACCTGCGGGCGCAGCAGCAGCCCCACCGTCGTGGTGACGCCGAACAGCCAGCCGATGTGCGCGTGGCTGCCGCCCAGGGTGAGCAGGTGGAGCGGGAGCTGCGTGTTGAGCACGTAGGAGGCTGCGTGAAGGACGAAGGTCAGCGCGACACAGGCGAGCAGCGCGCGCCGGGGCGATCCGCGGTCGGACGGGGACACTACCTCATCAGTACGGCCTGCAGGGTCACCACGTCCAGCCAGATTCCGTGCTTCAGCGCGACCTGGTATTCGTGCCCGACGCGCGCGAAGCCGTGACGCTCGTGCAGCGTCAGCGACGGCTCGTTCACCGCCGTGATGCGCGCGATCACCGAGCGGTGGCCGTGCGCGCGCGCCAGGGCGAGCAGGTGGTCGAGCACGAGGCCGCCCAGCCCCTTGCCGCGCCAGCCCTCCTTCACGTAGACGGAGTCCTCGACCGTGCGTGCGTAGGACGGCTTGGGCCGGTAGGGCGAGAGCGCGCCGAAGGCGACGACCTCGCCGTCCTCGACGGCGACGATCACCGGGTGCGCCGGGCCGTGCGCCGCCAGCCAGGCCTGCTGCGCCCCGAGGGTGCGCGGCTCGGTGTCGGTGGTCGCCGCCGTCTCCAGCACCTCGCGGTTCCAGATGGCGGCGATCGCCGCGTTATCGGACGGCGTGGCCGGCCGGATCACGCGGGCTGGGGGACGGGCCGGGGGTCGCGACGAAGCCACTCTCCCAGCGCGATGAGCGCCACGCCGAGGCGGGCGCGGAGGGGACGGCGTCGCGCGCGGGCCTGCGCCAGCAGGTCGCGGCGCCGGGCCGCCAGCCGCGCCTCGGTGAGCCGCTCGGCCGTCAACATCTCCAGCGCGTAGAAGTTGTTCTCCATGGCGTGATGATCCGGCCCGGCCAGCATCAGGGAAATCAATTGTTTTGATGCTGACGATCACGTATTTTTTGCCGATGGACCTCCAGGTCACGCACCTGCGCACGCTGCAGGCCATCGCGCGCCACGGCTCCTTCTCGCGCGCGGCGCAGGCGCTCAACCTCACCCAGCCCGCCGTCAGCATGCAGGTGCGCCACCTCGAGCAGGCGCTCGGCCTCTCGCTGCTCGAGCGCGTGGGCAAGCGCGCGTTCCCCACGCGGGCCGGCGAGCTGCTGCTGGCCCACGCCGATCGCGCGCTGCGCGAGCTGGAGGCCGGTGTCGAGCGCGTGCAGGAGCTGCGCGGCGTGGTGGCCGGACGCGTGCGGCTCGGCACCAGCGCGTCGATCAGCATCTACCTGCTGCCGCCCGCGCTGCGGCGCTTCCGCGCGCGCTACCCCGAGACGGAGGTCGTCATCGTCACCGGCAACGCCTCCGAGATCACGCGCGCCATCGTCGCCAACGAGCTCGACGTCGGCATCGTGAGCCTGCCGGTCCGCGACCGCGAGCTGGCCGTCGCGCCCTTCTTTCGCGATGAGCTCGTAGCGATTGCCCCCGCCGAGTCTGCCTTGCGCCGCACGCGTGCGGTGGACGCGCGCACGCTGGCCGGTCATCCGCTCATCCTGTTCGAGGCGGGCGCCACGCTGCGCCGGGTCATCGACGGCTGGTTTCATCGGGCCGGCGTGGCGCCGCGCTCGCCGATGGAGCTCGGCAACACGGAGGCCATCAAGAAGCTGGTCGAGGCAGGCCTGGGGCTGTCGATCACCTCGTGGTTCTCGGTGAAGGGCGAGGTGCGCGACCGCACGCTGGCCGCGCTGCGGCTCACGCCGCCGCTCGAGCGCCAGATCGGCCTGGTGCGCCGCCGCGACAAGCCTCGGACGCCGGCGCTCGACGCCTTCGTCGCCGCGCTCGAAGATCTGCGCCGCTCACTGGAAACGCGCCGGCCCCGCCGCGCGTGAGGAGGGAATCCATGCTGATCACCACGCGCCGCCACGTCGTCCTCGCCGGCGCCGCCGCCCTCGCCCATGCGATGATCGCCCGCGTGACGACCGCGCAGACGGCCCCAACGTCGGCCGGGCCCGTCGATCCCGGGCTGATCGACGACCTCGTGGCCGCCAACCGCATCCTCGCTGACCAGGGCGTGGTGGACGGCTACGGCCACGTGAGCGTGCGGCACCCCGGCGATCCCCAGCGCTATCTCATGTCGCGCTCGATCGCTCCGGAGCTGGTCACGGCGGCCGACGTCATGGAGTACGACCTCGACTCGAACGCCGTCGATGCGCGCGGGCGCACCAGCTATCTCGAGCGCTTCATCCACGGCGAGATCTACCGCGCGCGGCCCGACGTGAAGTCGATCGTGCACAACCACTCGCCGTCGGTCATCCCGTTCGGCGTCA
>QHRW01000001.1 GCA_003220265.1 Candidatus Rokuibacteriota bacterium
CGCTTCGTGTCCGAGATCGGCGGCGAGGACATGAAGACGATCTTCTTCACGGCGACGGGCACCGGGAAATCGAAGCAGGTCTACATGCAGTCGGCCTGCAGCGGCGGCACCGGCACCTTCATCGAGAAGACCGCGCGCAAGCTGCAGGTGGCCAGCGAGCGGCTGGCCGACATGCCGTACGCCAACATGAGCCTGCACAAGGTCTCGTCCAAGTGCGGCATCTTCGCCGAGACCGACGCCAACACGCTGGTGAAGACCGGCGTGCCGGTCGAGGAGATCATCGCCAGCCTCTTCGAGGCGGTCGTCTACCAGAACCTGGCCACGCTCACCAAGGGCAACACGCCGCTGCCGGAAGTGCTGCTGCTGGGCGGCCCCAACCTCTTCTTCAAGGGGCTGCAGGAGGCGTGGCGGTACCACCTGGGCAAGCTGTGGACGCAGCGCAAGGTCGAGCTGCCGGCGGGCCGCTCCCTCGAGGACTGCATCGTCGTGCCGAAGGAGGCGCTCTACTACGCCTGCCTCGGCTGCATCGAGATCGGCCAGGGTGAGAAGCCGGAGGTCGGCGTCTATCTCGGCCGCGAGAAGGTCGAGTGGTGGGTGAAGGAAGGCCAGCACCAGGAGAAGGCCAAGAACGGCGCGCGCGGGCTCGTGAGCGGGCAGGGTGACCTGGCGACGTTCGTGAGCGAGTACGTCAAGCCGGCACCGAGCTGCGACGCGGCCCGCGAGGCCCACGTGGGCACCGTCCTCATCGGCTGCGACTTCGGCTCCACCACGGCCAAGGCCGTCGTGCTCTCCGAGAACCGCGAGCTGCTCTTCTCCTGCTACGCGATCTCCAAGGGCAACCCGATCGAGGACGCGCAGTCGCTCTTCCGCCAGGTGGACGAGGCGGGCTTCCGCGACATCGGCGGGCTCGCGCTGACGGGCTACGGCAAGGACCTGCTCAAGGACGTGCTGGGCGCCGACGTCGGCGTCGTGGAGACGGTGGCCCACGCCACGGCCGCGCTGCACTTCTATCCCGATGCCGACGTGATCTGCGACGTGGGCGGCACCGACGTCAAGATCATGATCCTGCGCCAGGGCACCGTCGCCGACTTCCGGCTGAACTCGCAGTGCTCGTCGGGCAATGGGGCCTTCCTGCAGGGCGTGGCCGAGCGGTACAACATCCCGCTCGAGACCTACGCCGACCGCGCGTTCGAGGCCAAGGCGATGCCGACGCTGGCCATGGGCTGCGGTGTGTTTCTCCAGTCGGACATCGTGAACCAGCAGCGCAAGGGCTGGTCGGCCGAGGAGATCATGGCCGCGCTGGCCGCGGTGCTGCCCATCAACGTGTGGGTCTACGCCGGGCAGCTGCAGAATCTCCGCGCGGCCGGCCGCAAGTTCGTGCTCCAGGGCGGGACGCACCGCAACATGGCGGTGGTGAAGGCGCAGGTCGATTTCATTCGCGGCAAAGTGCCGGAAGCCGAGGTCGTGCTGCATCCGTACTCCGGCGAGGCCGGGGCCATCGGCGCCGCGCTGTGCGCGGCCGACTGGCGCAAGAACGGCACGGCCTCGACCTTCCGCGGCTTCGCCACCATCGCCGGCCTCACCTACACGACCACGACCAGCGCCGAGACGGTCTGCAAGTGGTGTCCGATCAACTGCACCCGCACCTTCATCGACGTGGCGCTCCCCGGCGGCAAGGGCCGCTCGTGGAGCAAGCTGAAGCTGGCGGAGGGCTACGAGCGCGTCATCAGCGGCAACTCGTGTCCCAAGGGCCTCGTCGAGGACGTCAACGAGATGCGGGTGGTGAAGGCCAAGCTCGAGGAGGTCAAGCGTGAGTACCCTAACGTTGCCGAAATGGTTCGGAAGGACGGGTTCCGCCGGGTCAGCGCCGCCGCCGTCGCGGAGTAAGCTCCGGGTCGGGATCCCCCGCGTCCTGAACCTCTGGAACACCCATCAGTTCTGGATGGGTCTCCTCGGCGCGCTCGGCTTCGATCAGCGCAACATCATCTTCTCCTCGGACACCTCCGAGGAGCAGGGACGTCAGTTCGGCAAGGGCCGCGGCACCGTGGACTGCTGCTACCCGGTCAAGTGCATGTCCGGGCACTACGGCGAGCTGGTCTTCGGCCAGAAGCAGAAGCTCGACATCCTGCTCTCCCCGATGATCTACACGCTGCCCTCGTTCCTGAGCGGCCACGTGGCCAAGACGTTGACGTGCCCGCGGGTGATGGCGGCGCCGGAGAACATCAAGGCGGGCTTCCTCAAGGAGTCCGACGTCTTCGCCGAGGCCGGCATCAAGTACGTCACGCCGTTCGTGTCGCTCGACGAGCCGTTGCTGGTGCCCAAGCAGCTCTGGGAAGGGATGAAGGACGCGCTGCCGGGCCTCACCCGCGAGGAGATGGCCCGCGCGGTGGACGCCGGCTACAAGGCCCTGACCGCCTTCAACGAGAAGCTGCGGCGGAAGGGCCGCGAGGTGCTCGAGTGGTGCGCGCGGGAGAACCGCGCCTGCCTCATGGTGGTGGCGCGGCCGTACCACATGGATCCCGGCATCGGCCACGAGATCGAGGTGGACATCCAGGCCTATGGCTACCCGATCCTCTGGATGCAGTACTTCCCCATCGACCAGGACCTCATGGACTGGGCGTTCGGCGACGACATCAAGGCCGGCCACATCAAGTCGGCGTTCGACATCAACGACGTGTGGCAGTCGTCCTACTCCAGCAACACCAACGAGATCCTGTGGGGCGCCAAGGTGGCCGCGCGGATCCCCTGGATCGCCTGCGTCATCCGGATGTCGTCCTACGAGTGCGGGATGGACCAGCCGACCTACACGCCGGTCCAGCAGATCGTCGAGCGCTCGGGCACGCTGTTCTTCTCGTTCCAGGACCTGGACTCCACCAAGCCGGCCGGCTCGGTGAAGATCCGCGTGGAGACGATCACCCACTACCTCGAGCGCTACGCCACGGGGATCATCGAGAAGAAGCTGGCCGTCTCGCCGCCCGGCTGCCCCCTGCTGCCCACGGCAGCCGTCACGCGCTAGGCCGGCTCCCGCCAGCGGCGACTATAAATAGATACGTCGCCGCGGCTGGCGGCAAGGGAAATGATTTTCGCAGAGGTGGCAACCGGCCGCCGGTGCACTCAGTTACCCTGAGTCGCATCTAGGTAGAATTACGTAGGATCGGTGTGGCCCTGAACTTGAAGGCCTTCGAGTCGGGGGCAACTGTGGAAAAGCAGGACGAGGAGCGAAAGAACGCCGCCGCGCCTCGCGCCCCGTCGCCCTGGCCCGACCTCGCCGGGATCCACGTCTTCCTGATCGAGGACAACTGCGACACCCGCACGATGGTGAGCGAGGTGCTCATCCACTGCGCGGCCATGGTCACGGTCTACCAGTCGGCCGACCAGGCCCTGGCCGATCTCGCCGAGTTCGTGCCCACCGTGTTCATCTGCGACCTGTCCATGCCGGGAGTGGATGGGCTGCAGTTCATGCGGCGCATGCGCACGCTGCCGCCGGAGCGCGGGAGCCGGATTCCCGCCATCGCGATCACGGCCTATTACGAGGAGTTCGCGGCGGCCGCCGCCCTCGAGGCGGGGTTCAATGCCTACATGACGAAGCCGATCAGGCTGGACGAGCTCGCCCGGCTCGTGGGCGATCTGGCGAGGAATACCCCGCCAGATCGCTGATCCACGCCCTTCGCGACTACTTCGTCGTCTCCTTGTCCTTCACCGAGCACTTGTTTCCGACCGTGCTCCACTTGCCGCCGGCCTTCTCGCAGTCGGCCTGCGTCGTGAACTGCGCCATCGAGTCCGAGCTGCCGGACGACACGCCACTCGAGGTGCCCGAGGACGGGCTCGCCGAGGGCGCGCTGCCACGATCGGAGGAGGACGAGCCGCTCGGGGCGGAGGCGCCGGTGCCGCTCGTCGTATCGCTGCCCGATGTGCCGGTGCTGCTGCCGCTGACGCCCGTCGAACCGCCGGTCCCGGTGGTGCCGGACGTGCCTGCGCCGGACGTGCCGGCGCCGGACGTGCCGGTGCCGGACGTGCCCGCACCCGCGGCGCCGGACGCGCCGCCGGCAGCGCCAGTACCACTTGCACCACCAGCCGCCTGCGCGGCGGCCAGTGCCGGGGCCAGACCGATGACCGCGACCAAGAACGCAAAGATGACCTTCTTCATGGGTCCTCCTTCGGGGATCGAACTGCTCCGGTGGCGAGGAGCAAAAACGAGGCCCCCGAGCGGCAGCCGCTGCGAGTGAAAATCGTACGAAGCAGCGGCCGAGGCGATCTCGAACTACGCGATCTCGAAGGAAAGGCGGGCGTGCGCGTCGCGGAGCGCGGCCTCGACGGCGGCCGGCGTCTCGGCGCGCGCGAAGATGAAACCGAGATACTGCCAGCCCTCGGGCAACGGCACGACGTCCTGGCCGACGTGCGCCGTGATCGCGACCTCCTCGACGCCGGCCACCGCCCCGGCCGCCTCGGTGCCGCGCACGGCGGCCAGGCGGCCGGCGCGCGGGATCGGAATCATCATCACGCCCGCCGGCCGGCGCTCGCGCGCCAGCGAGGCGATCGGCCAGCCGAGGGCGTGACGCAGGATGATCTCCTCCAGCGTCATGCCGGTGCCGAAGCGCAGGGTGCGCGAGCAGAGACCGCCGATGGAGCGGGCGGCCACCTCCAGAACCCACGGCCCGTCGTTGTTCACCCGCAGCTCGGCGTGCACCGGGCCCTCGCCGAGCCCCAGCGCCGCGCAGGCGTCGGCGCTGACGCGCTCGATTGCCGCCTGCGTCGCCGCGGGCAGCCGCGAGGGCGTGACGTAGATCGTCTCCTCGAAGAAGGGGCCCTCCAGCGGATCGGGCTTGTCGAAGAGCGCCAGCGCGTGGAAGGTGCCGCCGATCAGCAGGCCTTCCAGCGCGACCTCGATGCCGGGCAGGTACTCCTCGGCCAGGAGGAATTGCGCCGCGTCGCCGCTGGCCTCCACGTCGTCACGCGCGAGCAGGGCGACGATGCGACGGAACGCCGCGATGAACTGATCGACGTTGTTGGCGCGGATCACGCCGCGGCTGGCCGACAGCGCCAGCGGCTTGAGCACGCAGGGAAACTCCACGCCGCGCGCGGCCAGGAACGGATCGTCCTTCAGCGCGATCCGCCGGAAGCGCGGGATCGGCACACCCGCAGCGGCCAGGCACTGGCGCATCTGGTACTTGTCGCGCGCCGCCGCCACGGCGGCCCGTCCGCTGGCACGCAGCCCCAGCCGCTCGGCGATGGCGGCGGCGGCCACCGCCGTTAGATCGTCCACGCCGACCACCGCTGACAGCGGGCGACGGTCCGCGAGCGCGGCCACCTTGGCGGCGGCGGCGTCGGGATCGGCGAAGTCGAGCGTCAGGAGATTGTCGGGGGCGTGAGCCTCGAAGGTGCTGGGCTCGTCGGAGGCACAGACGACCTCGACGCCCAGCGTGCGGGCGGCATCGAGGAAGTCGTGCGTGCGGTACGTCGTCGTCGGCAGGAGCAGCAGCAGCCGCTGCACGACGATATCGCCGGCGCGGCTACGCCTTGCCGGCCTGGTAGTAGGGGTTGGTGCCCGAGGAGTGGTCGGTGGTGTCGAGGACTTCGGCCACTTCCGGGATCTCTTCCTTGATCAGGCGCTCGATGCCCGACTTGAGCGTGATGTCCGCCGCGCCGCAGCCCTGGCAGCCGCCGCCCATCTGGAGATAGACGCGGTTGTCCTGGACGTCGATCAGCTCGACGAACCCACCGTGCCCGGCGACGGCCGGGTTGATCATCGTGTCGATCAGCTCCTGCACCCGGCCCTTCAGATCATCGCTCATGGCATCACCTCTAAACCGGTAGTTTACTCGCAGATCGGGCGCCGGCCAAGGGAGGGGAAGGGGGAACCCTTCTAGGGTTCCCCTTCAATCAAAAGGGGACGGGGGAACCCTGCGAGGGTTCCCCTTCAGTGAGAGACAGGGCCAACTGGCCCTGGGTGGGCTCGGCTCAGCAGAACCACGGCTCGGTGAGCCGCGGCGGTCGGCGGCGATCGGGCGGCAGCGCCAGGGGCGGTGGCGGCGCCACGCCCGCGGCGGCCGCCGCCAGCGCGCGCACGCGCTCGAAGGTCACGGCGGCGTCCTCGTCGCGCTCGGCGGCGTCGGCCACCAGCGCCGCCACGTCGCTGGCGAGGCGATCCACGCGCGGATCGGGATGGGTCCAGCGATAGTGGAAGCCGCCGGGCACCTTCTCGCCCAGGTGACACTGCATCTCGGGCAGCTCCAGGAGCAGCGAGCCGGGCGGCACCAGGAGGCGGATGCCGTACTGGACCGGATCGACGTGATCGACGAGGGCCTCCCCGGCCAGGAAGTCGAGCCACTCGCGATACCCCTCGAGGGTCGTCCATGGCGTGAAGGCGACCCACGTGGGCCGGAGCGCGATCCCCGCCGCCCGCGTCGCCCGCAGCGCCGCCACGAGGTCCGCGCGCGTGTGGCCCTTGGCGAGATAACCGAGGACGCGGTCGTCGAGCGACTCCGCCGCGGACACCACGAAGGCGCAGCCGAGCGCGGCGAGCTCGGCGAGGTGCGCGCGCTCGCGCATCAGGTGCTCGACCTTGGCCGTGAAGTCGAACGTCACCGCCGGAAACTCGGCGTGCAGCGCGCGCGCCACCGCCAGCGCGTGGCGTGGGCCGTTGAGGAAGTCGGGATCGCCGAACGTCACGTGGGCGGCGCCGGCGGCCACCTGCTGGCGCACGTCGGCGAGCACGGTCTCCACCGGCACCACGAAGAACCGGCCGCCGTAGACCGGTGGGATCGGGCAGTGGCGGCACACGTGCTTGCATCCCCGGCTCGCCTCGACATACGCGGCGATCTCCTGCCGGCCATCGCGCTCCATGCGCGCGTACTTCTTCAGCGACGGCAGCGCGCTGCGCGCCGGCAGGGGAAAGGCGAGCTTGCCGAGGACGGCGCGCGAGGCGGCGGCGGGCGCGGCCGAGCCGGGCACCGCCTGCGATGTCGCGTGAGCCGCCTCCATCTCGCCCACGAGATCGACGAGCTGGGCTTCCATTTCTCCAGCCAGGACGCTGTTGGCGCAGGTGTCGAGGAGCTCGGCGGCGTTCAGGGCAGCGTAGTGACCGTAGAAGCAGACGTGGGCGCTCGGGTTCATCTCGCGAATCTTCGCGGCGACTGTCACGCCGAGGCGCAACGCCGTGTGCATGGGGACCGACACGGCGATCAGGCGAGCGCGCGCGACCTTCTCCGCGTCGAGTGGCTCGACGGACAGGTCGAGGACGAAAGGACGATAGCCGGCGCGCTCGAGGAATGCCGCGGGCCAGGCCACGGCGAGCGGCTGGTGGCCCAGCTCGTAACACGCGATGAGAAGGATGTCTCCGGGGGCGCGCATCCGGTCCCCAGTGTACCGCCGTGCTATCGTGAGCCGGATTTCAACTCTGCGGCAGGGAGGACGCGCATGGCGGTGAAGATCACCATCCGACCCAATGGCCCCTATCTCGTGGAGGGCGACGTGGAGCTCGTCGACGTCAACGGCAACAAGATCGACACCGGCGGGCAGCCGCGGATCGCGCTGTGCCGCTGCGGCGGGTCCGTGAAGAAGCCCTTCTGCGACGGCACGCACAGCAAGATCGGGTTCCAGGCGGCCGAGGCCGCCGTGGCGCAGGAGAAGAAGTAGGCGACAAACGCCACAGGGGACCGGGTCACCCCGGTCCCCTGTACGTTGTTACCAGCGAGCGCTTACCAGCGGCCGCCGCTCCGACCGAAGCCGCCGCCGCCACCCGAGCGAGCCGGCCGGCCGCCGCCCGCGGGCGAGGCCTTGGCCTTCTCGACCTGGAGCCGGCGCCCCTCGAAGTCGCGACCGTTGAGGCGATTGATCGCCTCGTCGGCAGCCTCGGGCGTCGCCATCTCGACGAAGCCGAAGCCGCGCGAGCGGCCCGTGTCACGATCGGTCACCACGGTCGCGGATGCCACCTCACCAACCTCGGCGAAGAGGTCGCGAAGCTGCTCGTTGGACGTGGCGAAGGGGAGACCACCGACGAAAAGTTTCTGAGCCATGAACGCGTCTCCTTCAAGACCTTCCGCTCCACTGCACGTCCCAGCACGCGGAAGACCCTACCGGCGACGCGGTCTGATGCACGATGGGACCCTGATGGGCCGCTCGACCAGACACCCGCAGTGTACCTGAGGGATTTCGCAGCCGCCACTCGAACCCTGCCGCGGCGCGGCGTGCTACTATCGGCGCCACTGCACGCTCGCCCGGCACAGCGCTCACGCCTCGCAGGAGGGACGCCGAGATGACGCAGCTCGACCGCCGCCAGTTCCTCGCCGGCGCCACGGCCACCGCCGCCGCCCTCGCCGCCCCGTCGGTCCACGCGCAGAAGGCCGGCGGCACGCTCCGCTTCGTGGCCCAGGCCGATCTGAAGATCCTCGACCCCGTGTGGACGACGGCCTACATCACGCGCAACCACAGCTACCTCGTGTACGACACGCTCTTCGGCACCGACGAGAAGCTGCAGGTGCGCCCGCAGATGGTGGACAGGCACAGCGTCTCGCGCGACGGCATGAAGTACAGCTTCACGCTGCGCGACGGGCTCAAGTGGCACGACGGCCAGCCCGTCGTCGCCGAGGATTGCGTGGAGTCGCTCAAGCGCTGGATGAAGAAGGACCGCTTCGGGCGCCTGCTGGCGGCGCATGGCCCCAGGCTGGCCGCCGCCGACCGCAAGACGTTCACGCTGGAGCTCGGCGAGAAGTTCGGGCCCGTGCTGGAGGCGCTCGGCAAGCCGTCGAGCAACGTGCCGTTCATGATGCCGGCCCGCATCGCGGCCACGTCCGCCGACGAGCAGATCAAGGAGATCGTGGGCTCGGGGCCGTTCCGCTTCGTGAAGGACGAGTGGCAGCCGGGCAACCAGGTCGTCTACGTCAAGCACGCCGACTACGTTCCGCGGCGGGTCCATCTCGACAAGGTCGTGTGGCGCTACATGCCGGACGCGGCCACCGCGGCGGCCGCGCTGGCGGCGGGCGAGATCGACTGGTGGGAGATCCCGCCGATCGACTTCATCGCCAAGGTCGAGCAGAACTCGGCGCTGTCGACCTTCCTGCCCGACGCGCTCGGCACGCAGGGCTGGCTGCGGCCCAATCACCTGCACCCGCCCTTCAACAACAAGAAGGCGCGGCAGGCGCTGCTGCACATGATGAGCCAGGAGACGTACCTGCAGGCCGCCATCGGTGTCTCCAAGTATTTCCGCACGTGCGCGAGCGTGTTCGCCTGCGCCGGCCCCTACGCGAGCAAGGCCGGCGCCGAGGGGCTCGACCGGCAGAACATGGAGCGCGCCCGGCAGCTCGTGAAGGAGTCGGGCTACGACGGCCGGCCGGTGACGGTCGTGCACATCACCGACATCGGATTTCTGAACGCGGCGGCCCTCGTCACGCGCGAGCTGATGACGGCGGCCGGCTTCAATGTGGATCTCAAGGCGATGGACTGGTCGACGGGCCTGGCCGTGCGCGCGAAGAAGGATCCTCCGGACAAGGGCGGCTGGAACGTGCTGCATACGTGGTGGATGGCGGCCGACGTCATGCACCCGGCCGTGCACTTCGGCGTGTCGGGCGCGGGGCCGGGCGCCTGGTTCGGCTGGCCGGAGATCCCGCAGCTCGAGAAGCTCATCACCGACTTCGTGCGCGCCACCGATCAGCCGCGCCGCAAGCAGCTCGCCGAGGAGGTCCAGAAGGTCGCGCTCGACGAGGTGGCCTACGTGCCGTGGGGCGAATGGATGCAGCCCACCGCGTTCCGCAAGAACGTGAACGGCATCCTGAAGTTCATCGCGCCGCTGTTCTGGAACGTGTCGATCGCCTGACGCTGGAGCGGGCCATGCTGGCCGAGATCCTCCGCCGGTTGGTGGCCACGATTCCCGTGATGGTGGTCGTGGCGCTCGCCGTCTTCGCGCTGCTCCACGTGACGCCGGGCGATCCCGCCGTCATCATCGCCGGCGACTACGCCACCGGTGACGACATCGCGCGCATCCGCACGCGGCTCGGCCTGGACCAGCCCTTCCACGTCCAGGTGGGGATCTGGCTCGGCCGCATCGTCCGCGGGGATCTCGGCACGTCGATCTTCTCGGGGTTGCCCGTGGCCACGCTGATCGGCCAGCGCGCGGCCACCACCATCTGGCTGACCCTGTTCGCCATGCTCATCAGCGTGGGCATCGGGGTGCCGGCCGGCGTGGTGGCGGCCTGGCGGCGCGGCTCGTGGATCGATCGCGCGGTCATGGTATTCGCCGTCTCGGGGTTCTCGATGCCGACGTTCTGGCTCGGCTTCATCCTCGTCTACGTCTTCGCGATCACGGCCGGCTGGCTGCCGGTCCAGGGCTATCTCCCGATGGCGAGCGGGCTGTGGCCGTTCTTCAGCCACCTGATCCTGCCGGCGCTGACGCTGTCGCTCGTCTACATGGCGCTCATCGCGCGCATGACCCGCGCCAGCATGCTGGGCGTGCTGGAAGAGGACTACATCCGCACGGCCTTCGCCAAGGGCCTGGCGCCGCGCTGGGTGCTCATCCGCCATGCGCTGAAGAACGCCTCGCTGCCGGTAGTGACCATCATCGGCATCGGCTTCGCGCTGCTGATCGGCGGCGCCGTGGTGACCGAGAGCGTCTTCGCGCTGCCCGGCCTGGGCCGCCTGACGGTAGACGCCATCGTGCGGCGCGACTACCCGGTGATCCAGGGCGTCCTTCTCGTCGTCTCCGGCGTCTACGTGCTCATCAACCTCGTGGTCGACGTCCTCTACGTCGTCCTGGACCCACGGATAAGGTACTAAGGGCGAAACAGAGCGCGAAACAGAGGGGCGCCATGGCTCCGCCGGGGCGCCCCGAACGTTGGGGGGGTGGGGGCCATTTCGGGGCCCCCCACGAACTAAGCGCGAAACAGAGGGGCGCCACGGCTGCGCCGGGGCGCCCGAACGTTGGGGGGGTGGGGGGCCGTTTCGGGGCCCCCCACGAAGAATGATCCACCAGAGCTGCGGATCTACGAGATCTTCGAGAAGAACAAGGGGGCGTTCCACGCGCGGTTTCGCGATCATGCGGCGCGCCTGATGCGGCGGCACGGCTTGCGCATCGTCGACATGTGGGAAAGCCGGGCGCACGAGCGGGTGGAGTTCGTCTACCTGCTCGAGTGGAAGGACGAGGCCGCGCTCGCCGGCCGCGTGACGGGATCCCGTGTCGGTTCGCGTCGCTGATCTCGAGCGCCCACCGTCGCTGGCTGAGGACCGCGCGGCGGCGGCGGGGCTGGCCGCGCGGCTCAGGCGTCTCGTCACGCGCCAGCCGATGTTCACGGCGGGGATCGTGGTGCTGGTCCTCGTCGTGCTCAGCGGTGTGCTCGCGCCGTGGTGGGGGACGGGCGACCCGCTCCAGATGAGGCCCGCGCAGCGGCTGCAGCCGCCGTCGGCCGCGCGGTGGTTCGGACGTCTACACGCGCACGCTCTACGGCGCGCGCATCTCGCTGGTGGTCGGCGCTTGCGTGGCCGTGCTCAGCCTGGCTCTCGGCACCACGCTGGGCCTCGTCATCGGCTTCTATCGCCGGCTCGACGCCGTCATGATGCGCGTGATGGACGGCCTCATGGCGATTCCCGCCATCCTGCTGGCGCTGGCCCTGATGGCGATGCTGCGCGGGAGCGCGCGCAACGTCGTCATCGCGCTCGTGATTCCGGAGATCCCGCGCGTGATCCGCCTGGTGCGCGGCTCGGTCCTCTCCCTGCGCGAGCACACGATGGTGGAGGCGGCGCGCGCGCTCGGCGTGGGCACGCCGCGCATCCTGGTCCGCTATGTGCTCCCCGCCCTGGTGGCGCCGCTCGTCGTGCAGGCCACGTACATCTGCGCCTCCGCGATCCTCTTCGAGGCGTACCTGTCGTTCCTCGGCGCCGGCACGCCGCCGCACATCCCGTCGTGGGGCAACATCATGGCCGAGGGCAAGACCTACGTGCAGCTGGCCTTCTGGATCATCCTCTTCCCCGGCCTGTTCCTGGCCGCCACGGTGCTGGCCATCAACCTCGTCGGTGACGGGCTGCGCGAACTCCTGGACGTGCGTGCCTGATCCGCAGCATCTTGACGAGGCGACGGCGGCGGCGCTAGTTTCGCGCCGTTCCCGCGGGACGAGGGGAGGTCGCGATGCGCCCGATCATGACGATGGCCTGCGTGCTGCTCCTGGGTGTGGCCGGCTGTGCGTCGCCGCCGGCGCCGCGCGAGGCCGCCCCCGGCGGTGCGGCGCCGCGCTTCGCCGCCAGCGGGTTCGAGGCCGAGGCGCACGGCGCGGCGCACGGCTATCCGATCGGGAACCGCTCGACGTTCTTCCGGCTCCCGTACCTGGTGGGCTCGCACAGCCATCTCGACGAGATCTTCCAGGCCCACGTCATCCGCCGCGCCGCTCACCCGTCGCCGCTGGCGCGCGCGAGCAGCGAGCCCGCCATCACGTACCGGTTCCAGGAGACGACCCGGACCCTCGACGATTACCTGACGCGTCATCCGACCACGGGCCTGCTGATCGCGCGTGACGACACGATCCTCGTGGAGCGCTACCAGTACGGTCGCAACGACCGGCATCGGCTGACCTCGTGGTCGATGGCCAAGACCGTGACCTCGATGCTGGTCGGCATCGCGATCGCCGAGCAGCGAATCCGGTCGGTGGACGATCCGGCCGAGCGCTACGTGCCGGCGCTGACGGGAACGGAGTACGGCCGCACGTCGCTGCGTCACCTGCTGCAGATGTCGTCGGGGGTGAAGTTCGTCGAGAAGTACACCGGCGACGACGACGTCGCCGAGCTCGCACGCCGTACCTTCCTGCAGACGAAGCCCGGCGGCCTCGAGGCCGTCCGCCCATTCAACGAGCGCGAGCAGCCCGGGGGCACGCGGTTCTCGTACGCCTCGGTCGAGACCGAGATCCTCGGCCTGGTGCTGCGCGGCGCCACCGGGCGGCCGGTGAGCGCGTACCTCGAGGAGAAGATCTGGCAGCCGATCGGCGCCGAGGCCGATGCCACGTGGCTCGTCGACGACACGGGCCAGGAATCGACGTACTGCTGTGTCAACGCGGTGCTGCGCGACTGGGCGCGGCTCGGCCTGCTCCTTGCCCATGATGGGCGCTGGCGTGGACGGCAGATCATCCCGGCCGAGTGGCTTCTGGCGGCGACCACCGTGAGCCCGGAGCAGCCGCACCTGCGTCCGCGCGTCGCCACGTCCTTCTTCGGCTACGGCTACCAGGTGTGGATCGTGCCCGGCGAGCGACGGATGTTCGTGCTGCTCGGCGTGCGCGGACAGTCGATCTACGTCGATCCGACGAGCCGCCTCGTGATGGTGCACACCGCCGTGCGGCGCCAGCCCGGGAACGATCCCGGCAACATCGAGGCGGGCGCGTTGTGGGGCGGTGTCCTGCGAGCGCTGGGGGGGTGAAGCACGGGGGGCCGGCGACGGCCCCCCGCTGCCTCGGCGAGCGTTAGGACTGCAGGCCGCGGGGCGCCTGCGCGTCGTCCTGCGTGGCCGGCGCCTGTGCGTCCTGACCGCGGGGCGCCTGCAAGTCGTCGGTACGCGCGTGGAGATCACCGCGCGGCGCCTGCGCGTCGTCCGTGCTTGCCCGGAAATCACCGCGCGGTGCCTGGGCGTCGTCGGTGCTGGCGCGGAGCTCACCGCGGGGAGCCTGCAGGTCGTCGGTGCGCGCGTTCACGCTGGCGCGTGGCGCCTGCGCGTCGCCCACGTTGGCGGCGAACGCCGGCAGCGTGCCGACCGTCACCAGCGTCACGAACACCGCGCTCAGCGCGGCCGCGAACGTCTTGAACATCGTCATCGTCTTGTCCTCCTTCTGCGCCTTGAGACGAGCGGCGGCGCGCGACGGGTTCACGGAAAATTTTTCCCCGCGGTGGCCACGTCTTGGGCTACCTTGGCCCCGCTCGCGATCAGGCAAAATGCCCGAGGAGGCCACGATGCGATTCAACACGACGAAGCTCGGGGTGATGACGGGGCTCGCGCTCGCGCTACTGGTGATCGGCCTCGTGACGTCCGCCGGCGCGCAGCCCGCGGGCACCCTGGTGGTCGGCCTGGTGGCCGAGCCAGTCAACCTCGATCCCGCGCAGGTGACGGACCTCAACTCCAATCGCGTGGGCCGCCGCATCGTCGAGACGCTCGTGACGTTTCCCGACGAGAGCACGCACATCGTGCCGGGGCTGGCCGAGTCGTGGACGGTATCGAAGGACGGTCTGCACTACACGTTCAAGCTGCGCAAGGGCGTCGCCTTCCACGACGGCACGCCATTCAACGCCGAGGCCGTGAAGTTCTCCATCGAGCGGCAGATCAATCCCGAGCACCCGGCCGCCAAGGTCGGCAAGTATCCCTTCGCCAACTACTTCTTCGGCAACGTGAAGGCGGTCGAGGTCGTCGATCCGCTCACCGTCGAGTTCGTGCTGAAGGAGCCGCGCGCCTCCTTCCTCGCCGTGCTCACCGCCGGCGCCGCCTCCGTGGTGAGCCCGAGCGCCGTGAAGAAGTTCGGCGCCGACTATCCCTCGAACCCCATCGGCACCGGGCCCTTCAAGTTCGTCGCGTGGGAGCGCGGGCAGAAGGTGGTGCTGGAGAAGAACCCGGGCTACTGGCGCGGGCCGGCGAAGATCGAGCGCGTGATCTATCGCCCCATCGTCGAGGACCAGGCGCGCCTCACGGAATTGCTCACCGGCGCCCTCGATCTCATCGTGGGCACGCCGCCCGACTACGTGGGCCAGCTCGAGTCGAGCGGCAAGGTGACGCTGCTCAAGCAGGTGGGCGCGCACGTCTGGTACCTCGGCATCAACAACCAGAAGAAGCCCTTCGACGACAAGCGCGTGCGCCAGGCCATGAACTACGCGGTCAACAAGGACGCCATCGTGCGCGACGTCCTCAAGGGCACCGGCTCGCTGTCGGCCGGGCCCGTGCTGCCGAAGACGTGGGGGGCGGACACCGCGCTCAAGCCCTATCCCTACGACCCGGAGCGCGCGAAGAAGCTGCTGGGCGAGGCCGGCTATCCGTCCGGCTTCACCACCACGCTGTGGGTGCCGGAGTCCGGCTCGGGGATGCAGTCGCCGGTGGCGATGTCGACGGTCATCCAGTCCAACCTCAAGGCGGTCGGCATCAACGTGACGCTGCAGACGATGGAGTGGGGCGCCTATCTCGCCAAGCTGCGCACCAAGGAGCAGGAGCTGTTCGCGCTGTCGTGGATGGCGGGCAACGAGGACCCCGACATGGTGATGTACCCGCTGCTGCACTCGAGCCAGTGGACGCCCAACGGCCCCAACCGCGCGCTCTACCGGAACGAGAAGTTCGACGAGCTGCTCCACCAGGCGCGGCTGACCACCGACGAGAAGAAGCGCGCCGACCTCTACCGCCAGGCCCAGCGCATCCTCGTCGACGACGCGCCGTGGATCTTCGTCGACCACGAGATCCAGACGGCCGCCCATGCCAGGCGCGTGCAGGGCTTCAAGCTCCATCCGAGCTTCGACCTGCGCGTCGAGACGATCTCGCTGAAGTGAGGCGTTACCTCGCCCGCCGGCTCCTGTTGCTGGTGCCGGTCCTGGCGGGAGTGTCGATCGTGATCTTCCTGGTCCTTCATCTCTCGCCGGGGGACCCGGCGGAGATCATGCTCGGCTCGCAGGCCACGAAGGAAGACCTCGCGCGCCTGCGCGCCCAGATGGGCCTCGACGAGCCGCTGCACGTGCAGTACGTGCACTGGCTCGGCCATGTCGTTCGCGGCGACCTCGGCCGCTCGTTGTGGATGAAGCGGCCGGTGCTGCCCGAGGTGCTCCAGCGCTTGAAGGCCACGCTGCTGCTCACGGGCACCGCGCTCGTGCTCTCGACCACCCTCGGTCTCGGGCTCGGCGTGGCCTCAGCGGCGTGGCCGCGCTCGCGGCTCGATCGCTTCAGCGCGGCGGCCTCGCTGTTCGGCGCCAGCATGCCGTCGTTCTGGCTGGGCATCGTGCTGATGGTGATCTTCGCGCTCTGGCTCGGTTGGCTGCCGGCCTCCGGCATGTTCGCGCCCTACGGCGGCGGTGGGGCCGGCGACCTCGCCGCCCACCTCGTGCTGCCGGCGCTCACGCTGGCGGCGGCGTCGGTCACGATCGTCGCCCGCCTCACGCGCAGCACGATGCTGGAGACGCTCGGCCAGGACTACATCCGCACGGCGCGCGCCAAGGGCGTGGCCGAGCGCTTCGTGGTGCTGCGCCACGGTCTGAAGAACGCGCTCATTCCCATCGTCACCGTGATCGGTGTGCAGGCCGGCTACCTGCTCGGCGGCGCCGTCCTCACCGAGACAGTGTTCGCGTGGCCCGGCGTGGGCACGCTGATGGTGCAGGGGATCCTCGCCCGCGACTTCCCGCTCGTGCAGGGCTGCGTGCTGGTCGTCGCGCTCAGCTTCGCCCTCGTGAACCTGGGCGTGGACCTGCTCTACGCCTGGCTCGATCCGCGCATTCGGTATGAGTGAGGGCCTCGATATGGCCCCCACACCCCCATCACTCGCAGCGCCCCGGCGGAGCCGTGGCGCTCCTCGACCACCGTGGGAGGAGTGAGGGCCCCGACATGGCCCCCCCACCCCCCACCACTCGGAGCGCCGCGGCGGAGCCGTGGCGCTCCTCGACCACCGTGGGACGTCCGCTGCGCTCGGAGACGCGCGCGCCGGCCCTCGCGCGCCGTCGCAACGTCGTGGCGATCGTCGCCGCCGGCGTGCTGATCGCCGCCGTGCTGGCCGCCGCCCTGGCGCCGTGGCTGCCGCTGCTCGATCCCGACACCGTGGACACGCCGAATCGCCTGCGCCCGCCGCTGTCGTCCGGCCACGCGCTCGGCACCGACGAGTTCGGCCGCGATCTCCTCGCGCGCCTGGTGTGGGGAGCCCGCGTGTCGCTGCTGGCGGGCGTGGCGACGGCGGCCGCCTCGATGCTCATCGGCGTGGCGCTCGGGATCCTCGGCGGCTTCTACACGGGATGGATCGAGACGCTCGTCATGCGGCTGACCGACATCCTGATGGCGTTTCCCTACATCCTGCTGGCCATCGCCATCGTGGGCGGCCTCGGCCCCGGGCTGCGCAACGCGATGATCGCCATCGCGATCGTCGGGTTCCCGCTCTACACGCGCCTGGTGCGCAGCGTCGTGCTGGCCCTGCGCGAGCGCGAGTTCGTGGAGGCGGCGCGCGCGCTCGGCGCCGGCGACCCCGTGATCCTGGGCCGCCATATCCTGCCACACCTGCTCTCGCCGGTGATCGTGGCCTTCAGCCTCGACGTCGGCGTGAAGATCCTCGCCACGGCCGGCCTTTCCTTCCTCGGCCTCGGCACGCAGCCGCCGACGGCGGACTGGGGCAGCATGCTCGCCACCGGCCGCCAGTTCGTGGTGCTGAGCCCGCACGTGGCGCTGCTGCCCGGCCTGGCCATCTTCGTGATCGTGCTGGCGCTCAACATGATCGGCGACGCCCTGCGCGACCTCCTGGATCCGCGTGCGAGGCTCCGCTGACGATGGAGCTTGCGGTCAACGGCACGACGCTGTTCTACGAAACCATCGGCGACGGCGCGCCATGCCTCAGCTTGCACGGCGGGCCGGGGACCGACGCGTCGGGTCTCAGCCGCAGTCTCGCGCCGCTGGCCGAGGCGCTCGGCCTGCGGCTGGTGCTCTACGACCACCGCGGGCACGGGCGCTCGGAGTGGGTGGACGTGAGGGAGTGCACGCAGGATCAGCTCGTGGCGGACGTCGAGGGCGTGCGCCAGGCGCTCGGGCTCGGGCCGGTGCTCGTGCTCGGCATCAGCTGGGGCGGGTTTCTCGGCCTGATGTACGCCGCGCGCTACCCGGACTCGGTGCGGGCGCTGGCCGTGGTCGGCGCCTCCGCCAGCCGCGACTTCATGGCTCGCGCCGAGGTGAACGCGAAGCGGCGCGCGACGCCCGCGCAGTGGGCGGCCTATCGCGCGCTCTGGGACGGCTCGCTCACGGACGACGACAGCTTCCGGAGGGCGTTTGACACGATCCGCGCGCTGTACTTCTTCGACGAGCGCCTGGCCGTCGCGAGCCTCGCGGCGCGCTCGGAGATCCGCTACCGCCTGGCCGTCCGCCAGTTCATCATCGCCCACGAGTACGCCCGCTACGACTGTCGCGGCGAGCTCTCCCGCATCAGATGCCCGACGCTCGTGGCCGTGGGGCGCCACGACTGGATCTGCCCCGTCGACCAGGCGGAGGAGGTCCACCGCCTGGTCCCGCATTCCACGCTGGCCGTGTTCGAGGCCAGCGGTCATTCCCCGCACGTCGAGGAGCGCGAGGCGTTCGTGCGCGCGCTCGCCGCTACTTTCCGGTCCAGCGCACCGCCTTGAGCGACTGGTAGACGCCGGCGAACGTGGGAATCGCCACGAACCCCTCGTAGCCCTGCCGCGTCACGTAGACCTGCTGCGGAAAATAGAGGAAGACGTACGGGGCGTCCTCCATCAGCACTTTCGAGAACTCGGCGTAGGCCTTCTTGCGCTCGGCCACGACGGCGGTGCGCCGCGCCTGCTCCAGCAGCTCGTCCACGCGCGCGTTCTTGTAGTGGGCGAAGTTGCGGCCCTTCCACTGGCTGGAATGCCAGATCGTGTACGCGAACGGATCGGGATCGTGGTGATTCGTCCAGTTCACCACGATGCCCTCGAACTCCGAGGCGAAGAGCTTCTTGACGAACGTCGGCCAGTCGAGCGGCTCCAGCCGCGCGTCGACGCCGACGCGCTTCAGGTACTCCTGCACGATCACGGCGGTGTCCTTCACCGTCGGGTTGGCCACGTCGTGCCGGATCGAGAAGCTGAACGGCTTGCCGTCCTTGACGAGGACGCCATCGGCGCCCGGCTTGAAGCCCGCCTCGGCCAGCAGCGCCTTGGCGCGGGCCGGGTCGTAGGCATACGGCTTCACCGAGGCGTCGTAGGCCCAGGAGCTCGGCGAGAACTGGCCGGCCGAGAGCGCGGCGTAGCCCTGCAGCACCTCCTTGATGATGCTGGGCACGTCGATCGCGTGGTTGAGGGCGCGTCGTACGCGCACGTCGTTGAACGGCACCAGGTCCTGCCGCCAGCCGAAGTACGTGTACGACGTGTTGTCGGCCACGAGTACCTTGAGCCCGGCCGTCTGCTTGAGGCGCGCCACTTCCGTCAGCGGTGGGTTCTCCATCAGGTCCACGCCGCCGGCGCGCAGCTCCTGGACCAGCACGACGCCATCGGGGATGATCCGGAAGATCAGCCGGTTCAGCGCCGGCCGGCCGCCGTGGTACTTGTCGTTGGCCTCCATCACGATCCGCTCGCCCCGACGCCACTCCACGAACTTGAAGGGCCCGGTGCCCACGGGCTTGCGGTTGAACTCGGCCGTATTGAGGTCGGCGCCCTTGAGCAGGTGCTCGGGCACGATGCCGGCGCGCGGGTTGACCAGCACGGCGAGGAACGAGCCGGACGGATAGCGCAGCCGGAAGCGCACCGTGTGATCGTCCACGACCTCGATCGGCCGCACCGCGAGCTCCTCGGGCCGCTTGGGATTCTCCTTGGCCGTCAGCTCGGGGAAGCCGGCCAGCGCGTCGAAGTAGGCGCGATGCGGCGTGGTCACCTTGGGATCGAGCACGGAGTAGAACGTGAAGGCCACGTCGCGCGCCGTGAACGGCTTGCCGTCGTGCCACGTCACGCCCTTCTTGAGCTTGAACGTGTACGTGAGGCCATCGCGCGAGGTCTCCCACGACTCCGCCAGCAGCGGCTTCACGTTGAGGCTCTGGTCCAGCTCGAGGAGGCTGTCGAACACGGGCCACTCGACGATGTACGACATGCTGTCGGTGGCGATGATGGGGTTGAGCGAGGTGGCGTCGCCGCTGAGGCCGACGACCATGTCGCGGCCGGCTGCCGCAGCCGGCCGCAGACCGGTCAGTGTGAGTGCGACGACGAGCGCGGCGAGCACGATCGACTGGATCACGGTGCGTTCTCCCCTCACGAGGCGCCGCGCAGCGCGGGATCGAACGCGTCGCGCAGGCCGTCGCCGAACAGGTTGAAGCCGAGCACGGTGAAGAAGATGGCCAGGCCGGGAAAGGCCGCGATCCACCACGCCGAGGCGAGGAACTGGCGCCCTTCCACGACCATGTTGCCCCAGCTCGGCAGCGGCGGCTGGGCGCCCAGGCCCAGATAGCTCAGGCCCGATTCGATGAGGATCGTCTGGCCCAGCATGAGGCTGGCCTGGACGACGATGACCGGCAGCGCGTTGAGCAGCAGGTGCCGGCCGAGGATGCGCGCGTGGCCGGCGCCGAGTGCCACGGCCGCGTGCACGAAGTCGCGCGTGCGCAGGGCCAGGCACTCGGCCCGGACCACGCGCGCCGCCGGCGCCCACGTCACCAGGGCGATGACGAGGGCGGTGTTGAGGAGGCTCGCGCCGAAGAGCGCCACCACGACGAGGATCAAGAACAGCGCCGGCACCGACAGGAACGCGTCGGCCACGCGCATGATGGCGTGGTCGGCGGCGCGGCCGAAGTAGCCGGCGGCGCCGCCCAGCACGGTGCCCACGACGAGCGAGAGCGCGGTGGCGGCGAAGCCGATCTGGAGCGACACGCGGCTGCCCCACATCACGCGGCTGAGCACGTCGCGCCCGAAGCCGTCGGTGCCGAGCCAGTGCGCGGGCCCCGGCGGCTGCAGCCGCTGCGTCAGCGACTGGGTCGAGTAGCTGTAGGGTGCCAGCGACGGCGCGAGCACGCCGGCCGCCAACATGAGGAGGACCGCCGCGGCGCCGATCATCGCGCGGCGGTGAGCCAGCAAGCGGACGAGCGCGGAGTCGCTCACTGGTAGGAGATCCGCGGGTCGATGACGGTGTAGGCGAGGTCGGTCAGGAGATTGGCGGCGATCACGACGGCCCCCACGATGAGGTTCACGCCCATGATCACCGGATAGTCGCGCTCGAACACGGCGCCCACCGCCAGCCGGCCGATGCCCGGCCACGCAAACACGGTCTCCGTCAGCACCGCGCCGCCGACCAGCGTGGGCAGCGAGAGTCCCACCACGGTCACGACCGGGATGAGCGCGTTGCGGAGCGCGTGCCGCCACACGACCCGGGCGTCCGCCAGGCCCTTGGCGCGCGCCGTGCGCACGTAGTCTTGCCGCAGCACCTCCAGCAGGCTCGAGCGCGTGAAGCGCATCACGGCCGCCATCTGGATGAGGCCGAGCGTCAGCGTCGGCAGCACGGCGTGCCGCGCGCGCGAGAGCAGATCGCCCTCGCGGCCGTACTCGGCCAGGCCGGACGGCGGCAGCCACGGCAGCGCGTCCGAGAAGAGCAGGATCAGCATGATGCCGAGCCAGAAGCTGGGAAACGACACGCCGAAGAGCGCGACGGCCGAGCCCAGCGTGTCCCACGCCGTGCCGCGGCGGACCGCCGCCAGCACGCCGAGGGGAACGGCCACCACGACCGCGAAGAGCAGCGCGCCGCCCGTGAGCTGCAGCGTCGGCCCCAGCCGATCGGCGATGAGGCTCGCGACGGGATCGCCGGTCTTGAACGAGCGGCCGAGGTCGCCGCGAACGGCCGCGCCCGCCCACGTCACGTACTGCAGGGCGAGCGGGCGATCGAGCCCCAGGCGCTGCCGGATCTGCGCGGCGGCCTCCGCGGAGAACTCGCCGCCGATCAGCACGGCCTCGGGCCCGCCGGGCGCCAGCCGCATGATCGCGAAGAGGATCATCGACACGCCCACGAGCATGAGCGCGGCGAAGCCCAGCCGGCGCAGGACGTACGAGCGGAGTCCGCGCTCCATCGCGCCAGACGATAGAGAGGGCGCAGGGGGCTGTCAACACGGGCGAAATCGGCCTTCGCATCTGCACGGCGCGTGGCTTGCAGTCATCTTCCCCCCTCTTGAGGAGGAGCCATGCGCCGGCGATACCTCTGGCTCGCGATCGCGGTCGTCCTGGTCCTCACCGGCGTCGCGCTGACGCTCGGCGCCGGCGGTCTGTCGGGGATCGCGCGGCGCGTCGCGATCAACCGGCTGCAGGCGATGACCGGGCGGACGGTGAGCATCGACCGCGTGGACGTCGAATTGCGCCGCGGCCACGTGGCCGTGCACGGCGCGCGCGTCCTCGACCGCGACGGCACGAGCACGCTGGCGACCTTCGGTCGCTTCGACGTCCGCCTGCACCTGCCGTCGCTCCTGGCCGGTCACGTCTGGATCCGCGACCTGACCATCGCCGACTCCACCGTCAACGTCGTGCGCACGGGCCCCCAGGAGTTCAACATCTCCGACCTCGTGGCGCGCTCCGGGAAGACGTCCGGCCGGCCGCTCGACGTCACGCTCGATCGCTTCGTCGTCACGCGCGGCACCGTGACGCTGGAAGACCGCGTGCTCAGCCCGCAGCGCACGTGGCGCTCGGAGCGCATCGAGATCGACGCGCGCAACCTCTCCACGCGGCGAAGCGGCGGCACGGCCACCGGCTCGTCGGTGACGGCGGGCTCACCCGTCGCGCTGACGATGACCGACGTGCGACTCTACCCGATCCATTTCCAGGCGTCGATGGACGTCGCCAACCTCGACCTGGCGCTGGCCCGCCTCTACACGCCGCCCGACGCGCAGCTCACCGTGGACCGCGGCCGTCTCGGCGCGACGATCGCACTCCGCCTGGATGCGCGCGAGGGCATGCACGTCGATGGCGACGTACGGCTCGCCGACGCGGTCCTGGTACGGCCAGGACGCACCGAGCCCGTCGTCACCACGCCGGCGGCAACCCTGACGCTCAGGGATCTCGCCCTCGGCACCGGCACGGTGAACCCCGGCTCGCTCCGTCTCGCACGGCTCGAGCTGGCCGGCCGCGCCAGCCTCTTCGATCGCCGCGTGATGCCGGCGCGCCGCTACGAGATCGACGGCCTGCGGGCGACCGCGGAGCAGGTGACGTGGCCGGTGACGACGCCCGCGCGCATCGCGGTGGTCTCGCGCGTGCCGGGTGGTGGCCAGCTCGACGTCCGCGGCACGGCGCAGCTTCAGCCGGCCGCCGCGCAGGTGCGCGTGCGGCTCACCGGGACCGAGCTCGCGCCATGGTCACAGTTCCTGCCGGCGGCCGGCCGGGTCACCGGCACCGCCGCCGCCGATCTTTCGATCACCGCGCGGCTCGAGGGCGCACTCTCCGCGCGGGCGAACGGGACGGCCAGCCTCGCGCGGCTCGCCGTCCACGACGGCGACCACACGCCGGCCACGATCGAACGCATCGAGGCGAGCGGCCTCGCGTGGGAGTGGCCCGCGCAGCTCGTCGTCGATCGCGTGGTCGTGCGGCGGCCGTCGGCGCGGGTCGAGCGTGACGCGGCGGGGCGGCTGCGTCTCGTGGACTTGCTGCGGCCCGACGCGCCGGGCGTGAGCGACGCGAGCGCGCGGCCAGCGGCGTCGTCCACGACAGTGGCGTCCACGACGGCGTCGCCGCCCGCCGCGCCGGCGATCCATGTGACGGTGCGGGAGGCGCGTGTCGAGGACGGCGCGCTCCAGTGGCGCGACGCCGCGGTGAAGCCCGCCGCCCAGGCCGATGTCGGCGCCGTCCAGCTCGTCGTTTCCGACGTCGCGTGGCCGTGGCGGGGTGCGGCGCCGGTGCGGCTGACGGCGCGGGCGCCCGGCGGCGGCACGCTGGACGCGCGCGGCACGGTGAACGCCGATCCCGTCACCGCTGACCTGCGACTGGCGCTGCGCGGCGCGGATCTCGCCCCCTATCAGCCGTATCTCGGCTATCCCGTGAAGATCGCCGGGCGCGGCAGCGCCGAGCTGCAGGTGACGCTGTCGCGTCTCGATCCCCTCGCGGCCAGTGTCCGTGGGCGCGCCGAGCTGACGCAGGCCGCCGTCGCCAGCGAGGCGGGTCCCATCGTGTCCGTGCCGCGCGCGGAGGTCGCGGACATCGCCGCCGACTGGCCAGAAAGCCGCGTGCGCGTGGGGCGCGTGCGCCTCGAGCGGCCGATCGTCTCGATGGAGCGCACGGCCGACGGACGGCTGCCGGTGCGCGACCTGTTCGCCGGCCGCGCCATCGAGAAGGGCCGTCCGGCCGCGGGCCGCGGGGACGACTCGCCCTCCGCGAGCATCGAGGCGCCGGTGCGCGAAGCGCCGGCCCCGGGGCGCGAAGCGCCGTCCCTAGAGGTTGGCCGCATCGTCGTGAGCCAGGGCGCCGCGCGCTTCGTCGATCGTACGGTGAGCCCGGCCTACGCCGAGGAGCTCTCCGCCCTCGACGTCGACGTAGCCGATCTCACCACGGCGGCCTCGCGGCCGGCGCGCGTGCGCCTCAAGAGCCGCGTGGGACCGACCGGCGCCTTCGAGCTGACGGGCACCGTGGCCGCCTTCGGCGGACCGCTCGCCGCGGACCTGGAGGCCCGCCTGCGCGATTTCACGGTGCCGCGCGTGAACCCCTACCTCGAGCGCTACGTGGCGTGGAGCGCGCGCGACGGCCGCCTGTTCCTCGACCTGCGCGCGCGCGTGCGCGGCGAGGCGATGGAGGCGCGCAACGACGTGCGCCTCGTGCGGCTGAAGGTCGAGCGGGCCGGCGCCCACGACGAGGCGCGCGACCGGATCGGGCTGCCGCTCGGCCTCGTCGTGGCGCTGATGAAGGACCGCCGCGGCGAGATTGCCCTCACGCTGCCGGTCGGCGGCCGCCTCGACGATCCGCGCTTCGAGCTGAAGGAGGCGATCTGGGGCGCCGTGCGCGCCATCGCCGTCAAGACGATCACGCTGCCCGTGAGCTGGATCGGCCGCGTGCACTTGACGCGCGACTCGAAGATCGCCGACATCACGGTGGACCCGGCGAGCTTCGAGCCCGGTCGCGCGGCGCCCACGGCGGCCGGCCGTGACCAGGTCCGCCGCGTCGTGGAGTTCCTGCAGCACATGCCCGACAGCCGGATGATCATCACGCCGGTCATCACCGTCGGCGATCTCGACGCGCTCAAGCAGGACGAGGCGCGAGAGAAGATCGAGCGCGCCGCGCGCGAGCGCGGCGTGCCGATCACGGCCGCGGCCGAGCGCGTGTTCGCCGAGCAGTTTCCGGGGCGTGCGGCGCCGGCGACGATGGAGGCGGTCGTCGCTGCGGTGGCCGCCGACACGCCACCGTCGGAGACCGCGGCCCACCGCCTCGCGAAGGACCGCCTGGCCGCCGTGCGGTCGACGGTGAAGGACGCGGGCGTCGATCCCGAGCGGCTGCAGGCGAACAAGGACACCGAGGGTCTCGAGGCGCCGGAGGGCGGGCGCGTGGAGTTCGGCCTTACGGACCAGCTCAAGCCCAAGCGCCATCTGCTCGCCGAGCTGCTGCACAAGCTGAAGGCGCTGCTCGCCCGCGCCGCGTAATTTTCGCGTGGTAGCCTGCGCGCCATGACCAAGCGTGAGCGCGTGCTGGCCGCCGTCGCCCGTCGTGCCGTCGATCGTCCACCCGTCGCGTTCTGGCGCCACGCGCCGGACGTGGATCACACGGCCGAGGGCCTCGCGGAGGCGATGCTGGCCTTCCACCGGCGATGGGATCTCGACCTCATCAAGGTGATGTCGAGCGGCGTCTACTGCGTAGAGGACTGGGGCTGCCGCGTCGCCTATCTCGGCTCGCCCAACGGCGCCAAGCAGTGCACCGAGCACGCGGTGAAGACGCGCGCCGACTGGGCGCGCATCCGGCCCCTCGATCCCGGCGCCGGCGCGCTCGGCCGCGAGCTCGAGGCCGTGCAGCGCATCCGCAAGGGACGCGCGGACGACGCGCCCATCCTGCACACGGCGTTCTCACCGCTGACGATCGCGCGCAAGCTGGCCGGCGACCGCTTGCACGAGGACCTGGCCTCGGCGCCGGACGCGGTCGCCGCCGCGCTGGAGGCGATCACCGAGACGACCGCGCGGCACGCGCGCGCCGCGCTGGAGGCGGGCGCCGACGGCATCTTCTTCGCGACGCAGGCGGCCTCGCCCGAGGTGATGTCCGCCGAGGCGCACGCGCGCTGGGATGTGCCGTACGCTCGCCGCGTGGTCGAGGCCTTCCACGGCGCCTCGGCGTTCACGCTGCTGCACGTGCACGGCAAGGACGTCTACTTCGATGCCGCGGCCGGCCTGCCGGCCCACGCCGTGAACTGGCACGACCGCCGGACGGCGCCGACGCTGGCCGAGGCCAAGCGCCGTCGGCCGAGCGGCGCCCTCGTCGGCGGGCTGGGTGAGGCGACCACCCTCAAGCGCGGGCCGGTGACCGCGATCACCGCCGAGGTGACGGACGCGCTCGCTCAGACCGACGGCGTCGGCGTGATCCTGGGCCCCGGCTGCGTGCTGCCGCTCGACGTGCCCGACGTCCACCTGAGAGCGGTGCTCGACGCGGCGCACGGCACACGGCGACGCTGAAGTAGGTCAGGCGGGCGGGAGCGGGCCCGTTCGATCCACGATCAGCCGGTAGTGCTCCGGCCGGCGGTGGCGCGCGAAGTCGAACACGGTGGTCTTGTACGAGCGGCAGAGATCCAGATCGCAGCGCGCCACGATCAGCTCGTCGCCCAGCGTCGCGGCCATGGCCACGGTCTCGCCCGACGGCGCGATGATCTGGCTCTGGCCGATCTGGTCCACGCCCTCCTCGCGCCCGCACTTGGCGACGCCCACCACCCACGTGGCGTTCTGGTAGGCGCCGGCCTGCATCGCGAGGCGGTTGTGGAAGTTGGCCAGCAGGTCGTGCTCGGGCGCCGGCGGGTGGTGGACCGGCGTGTTGTAACCCAGCAGCACCATCTCCACGCCTTGCAGCCCCATCACGCGATACGTCTCGGGCCAGCGGCGGTCGTTGCAGATGCACATGCCGACGAGACCGCCGAGCAGCCGCCAGACGCCGAAGCCCAGGTTGCCCACGTCGAAGTAGCGCTTCTCGAGGTGCTGGAACGGTCGCGCGGGCTCGTGCTCGACGTGGCCGGGCAGGTGGATCTTGCGGTACTTGCCGACGAGGCGCCCGGCCGCGTCCACCAGGATCGACGTGTTGTAGTGCTTGGTGGTCGCGCCCTCCTCGGCCAGCTCGGCGTAGCCCAGGCAGAAGGCGAGGCCGAGGCGGCGCGCCTCGTCGAACAGCGGCTTGGTGTCGCGCCCCGGCATCTCCGACTCGAAGAACGCGTCGATCTCGGCCGGCAGGGTCATGAACCAGCGCGGGAAGAACGTCGTGAGCGCCAGCTCGGGGAACACGACGAGATCGCAGTCGCGGGCGCGCGCCTCCCGCAGCATCACGATGAGACGCATCACGACCGCGGCGCGACTCTCGTCGCGCGCGATCGGCCCCAGCTGGGCGCCGCCGACCGTGATCGTTCGCATCAGACGCTGATGTTCCACAGCAGCGTCGCCCCGAACTGCAGCACTCCCTTCACATTCTTGCGATAGGCGCCCGGCACCACGAACTGGCCCCAGGGCACGTAGGGCACCTCGTCGTACGCCGACACCTGGACCTTCTCGGCGATGGCCTTGCGCTTGGCGGGGTCGGTCTCCCGCGCGAAGTCGGCGCGCAGCTTCTCGATCGCCTCGTTGGTGGGCCAGCCGAACCAGGCCTTGTCGCCGCTGCCGGTGAGGACCGAGGAGGTCACCGGCGTCATGGTGTCGAAGGACGTCGACCACGTGTGGAAGATGTTCCAGCCGCCCTGGGCCGGCGCCTCCTTCTTCGCGCGGCGCGCGACCATCGTGGACCAGTCCATGGCCTGCAGGTCCACGGTGGCGCCGAGCGAGCGCAGCACCTCGGTGGTGACGAGGGCCGGTGCGTGGGCGTACGGCGTATCGGTGGGATCCATGACGACGATGGGCCGGCCGTCGTAGCCCGACTCCTTGAAGAGCTGGCGCGCGCGCTCCAGGTCGGGCTTTGGCGCCCCTGCCGCCGTCTCGTAGGGCACGCCGCACATGAACACGCTGGGGCAGGCCTTGTAGTACTTCTCGTTGCCGATGACGGCCTGCATGTAGTTCTTCTGGTCCACGGCCAGCAGCAGCGCCTGCCGCGCCTTCTTGTTGTTGAACGGCGGGTGCAGGTGATTGGGGCGCAGGATGCCCTGGTTGCCCTTGGGGTCGGGGACGAACACGCTGATGTTGGCGTTCTTCTCGAGGCGCGGCGCGAAGTCGTGCGGCACGTTCTCCCAGTAGTCCACCTCGCCGGCCTCCAGCGCGGCGCCGGCGGTGGCGGGGTCGGGGATGTAGCGCCACTCGACGCGGTCCACCAGGGCCTGCTTGCCGCCGGCGGCGCCGCTCGGCTTCTCCTTGCGCGGCACGTAATCCGCGTTGCGCACATAGACCACACGATTGCCCGGCTGCCACTCGTCCTTGGAGAACTTGAACGGCCCGGAGCCGATCACCTCCTTGACCTGGTCGTTGGGGTCGGTGGCGGCCAGGCGGGCCGGCATGATGAAGGACGGACTGGCCGAGGGGCGGCCCAGCGCGTCCAGCACGAGGCCGAACGGCGTCTCCAGCTCGATGACGAACGTCTTCTTGTCCACCGGGGCCATCTTCGACAGCGCCGGCATCATGAGCTTGCCCACGGCATCCCGGGCGCCCCAGCGCTTGAGCGAGGCCACGCAGTCCTCGGCGGTGACCGGCGTCCCGTCGTGGAACTTGAGCCCGTCGCGCAGGGTGAACGAGTACTTCATCGCGTCCTTGCTGACCGTGTACTTGTCCACCATCTGCGGCTGCAGTCTGAGCTGCTCGTCGAGCGCGAACAGGGTGTCGAAGATCATGTAGGCGTGGTTGCGCGTGATGTACGCCGTCGTCCAGATCGGATCGAGAATCTTGAGATCGGCGTGCGGCACGAAGCGCAGCGTGCCCCCGTGCTTCTGCGCGTGCACGTACGGGGCGGCGACGGTGGTCGCGGCGAGCGCGGCGGTTCCGGTGAGGAATGTCCGGCGATCGAGCGTCATGGCGGTCCTCCCTGTCGGCGACTGACGGCGAGCGGTGGGGATGGTGGCACGGCCCCGGCCGTCGTGCAAGGGCCGCCAGCGCGCGTGCTGGCATCGCCATTGCTCCCCATTCCGACAGGAGGCTTCCGCCATGCAAACCGTTGCCGGCATCTTTGCCACCCGCGGCGCCGCCGAGCGCGCCGCCGCCCAGCTCGAGGCCCTCGGGATCCCGCGTGACCGCATCACGCTGCTCTCGCCGGGCGTCGACCCGCACAAGGCGGTGCCGGTCGACGATGGCGAGCGGCCCGGCGTCGGCAAGGCCATCGGCGCCGTCGTCGGCGCGGGCACCGGCGCGGCCATCGGCTTTCCACTCGGCGCGGCGGTGACGATGATGATCCCGGGTATCGGCCCGATCATCGCCTCCGGCATCATCGGTGCGCTGCTCTTCGGCGCCGGCGGCGCCGCCGTGGGCGCGACGCTGGAGGAGTCGCTGGTGGCAGGGATCCCGCACGACGACCTGTTCCTCTACGAGGACGCGCTGCGGCGCGGCCGCTCGGTGCTGATCGCGTTGCTCGAGGACGACACGCTCGCCGCGCGCGCACGGGAGGTGCTCGACGCGGCCGGCGCCGAAGGCATCGACACGGCGCGCGAGCGCTGGTGGGTGGGCCTGCGCAGCGCCGAGCAGGAGCACTACGAGGGCGGTATCGCCGCGTTCGATCGCGACGAGGCGCTCTTCCGTCGCGGCTTCGAGGCCGCGCTGAGTCCGGCGCACCGCGGCCGCACCTGGGAGCAAGCGCTGCCTGACCTGCGCGCCCGTCATCTCGATGCGTGCGAGGCGCCGGCGTTTCGCCATGGGTGGGAGCGAGGGCAGGACTATCAGCGCGAGTTCGGCTTCGGCACAGGGCTGCGTAAAATCGCCTAGTTTCCTCGCGGCGCCGATACGGGGCCATCTGCCGATACGGAGCCATCTGCTTCGTTGGCGAGGGCGGGGCGCTCCCTGCGGCGTACTCGGAGTACGCCTCGGTCGGCGCGCGCCCTCGCCGCCTCGCAGCTGACCCCGTCTCGCCGCCGCGCCTCACCCGCTTTCGGACGTCTGACTGGGCGCGCGCCGGAGCCCTCTGCTGTATCGCGGCCCCGTTGGAGCCTTCCGGGGTTTTTCCGCTTGGTTGGTGTATGGTCGTTGGGAATCCAACGTCGGGGGACTATGGTCGATGTCTGTGTCGCGGGCGGGGCATCCGTATCACATGCATGATGCGATCTACGCGCAGCCGGGAGCGTTGCGGCTGGTGACGAGGGGGCAGGGGGCGGAGATCGCGGCGGCGGCGGCGAAGCTGGCGCCGGCGCCGCACGTGTGGTTGACCGGCATCGGCGCGTCATGGCACGCGGCGCTCGTCGCCGAGCTGCTCTTTGCGGGCACGGGGCGACTCGGCGCGCGCGCCCGCGCGGCTCACGCGTTCGAGCTCGCGCACTCCTGGCCGGATCTCGGCGACGGCGCCGCGGTCGTGGCCATCAGCCACCGCGGCGGCAATCCGAATATCGCCGCCGTCGTCGCGCGCGCCAAATCGCACGGCGGGCCCGCCGTCGCGGTGCTGGGCAAGGGCGCCGCGGCCCCGCCCGGCGCCGATCACGTGCTGCGTACGGTGGACCTCGAAGCCTCGGGCTGCCACACGGTGAGCTACACGACGGCGCTGGCGATGCTGGCCGCGCTGGCGGCGGCGGTCGGCCACGACGACGAGTTGGGCCGCCAGATGGACGCGCTGCCCGATCAGCTCGCGCTGCTGCTGGGCCAGGAAGCGTGGGAAGATCTCGCCACGCGCTTCGGCGGCCGCCGTCAATACTGGGTGGTGGGCGCCGGGCCCAACACGGCGACGGCGCTCGAAGCGGCGTTGAAGCTCAACGAGGCCGCGTGGATCCCGGCGGTCGGGCTCAACGCCGAGCAGTTCCTCCACGGTCCGTGGGCCGCGGTGGAGGCGGACGACGTGCTCATCCTGATCGCGCCGCCGGGGCCGACACGCGCCCGCTGCGTGGACGTCGCGCGGGTGGCGTCGGGCATCGGCGCCGCCATCGTGGCGCTCGTGGCCGAGGACGACCGGGAGATCGGCGCCCTCGCCGCGGAGACGATCGCGCTCCCGTCGGTGCCCGAGCTGCTGTCGCCGATCGCGGCCGTGGTGCCGCTGCAGCTCCTCACCTACCATCTCGCGGTGCAGGCGGGCGCCAATCCCGACACGCTGCGCGCCGAGCAGCCGGCGCACGGCCGGGCGCGGGCGGCCGTGACGCCGTGAGAATGCTCAGGCCGCCTTGCGGTGGCTCTGGCTGCGGCCGCGCGAGCTGCGGCGGCGGCTCTTGGTCTCGCCCTTCTTGCGGCGGGTCTTGTTGACGATGCGCGCCGCCACTTCCTTCTGGCGGCCCTTGTAGCGGCCCGAGCCCTTGATCGACTTCAGTACCTTTTTGTACTGACGCGAGCGCTTCCGACTCTTGACACCTCTCGGTGGCATCGACTTCTCCTTCGTGTGAGTTCGCGTCCGATAGGCCCATTCCTACAAACGGCATGCCAGCACGTCGGCTGATCGTCTTGCTGTGCGCTGCGACCGGCGCCAACACGGTCTCGATCGGCGCTTTCCCCGCGCTCCTTCCCGAGCTGGGCGCGTCCGCTGGGCTCGCCGACTGGCAACTCGGCGCCGTCGCCGGCGCCTTCGGGTTCGCGCGCATGCTCGCCGACGTGCCGGTCGGGCTCTTCATCACGTATCACCTGGCCCGCGCGCTGTGGCTGGCGCCGCTGGCCGTGCTGTCGGGGGCGCTGCTCGTCGGCAGCGCGGACGGCTTCGGCGTGCTGCTGCTGGGGCGTGTCCTGATGGGCGCGGGCCATACGCTCGCCACGCTCGCGGCCCTCACGGCCGTCTTGCGATATCGCGCGGGCCCTGGGCTGGCCTCCGCGCTGGCCGCCGTCGAGCTGTCGGCGATGATCGGCGTCCTGAGCGGCGCCGGGCTGGTCGCGCTGCTGCCGGGGGCCGTGCCGTGGAATGCGGCGCTCCTGATCACCTGTGCGCCGGTCCTGCTGACGCTGGCGCTGCTGCCGGCCTTGCTGCGCGCATTGCCGCGCGCCGAGACCGCCGGCGCGCGTCCCTTGTTCGCGCGTAGCGCCGGCGCGAGCGCCGAGGCATCGGCGCCGGCGAGCGCCCGGGGCCTGCCGTCGCTGGCGCTGCTTGGGGGCGCGGCGGGGGCGGCGATCGCCCTCAGCTACGCGACGGTCGAGCAGTTCGTCATTCCGGTGCGCGGCAGCCGGGAGTTCGGGCTCGATCGGGCGGGCATCGCGCGCTTGCTGATGCTGGGCCAGGTGGTGGACGTCCTCGCGCTGCTGCCGCTCGGCGCACTCGCCGATCGCCGGGGGTTGCCGCCGGTGCTCGGCGGCGTGCTGCTCGTCTTCGCCGCGGCCGTGGCGCTGGTGGCCTTCGGCTCGCTGCCGCTGATGGCCGTCGGCTGCGCGCTGTTCGGATTCAGCATGGCCGGCTGGACGCTGCCGCTCGGCATCCTCCGGATGGTCACGCCGCCCGCCCAGGTGGCGTGGCGGACGGCTCTCTACCGCGTGGCGGTTGACGGCGGGATGTGCCTGGGGCCCCTGGTGTCCGGAATTCTCACGGCGCGTCACACCGGGGTGCTGCCCGGCGTGCTCGTGCTGGCGCTGGCGGCCACGGGTTTCGCGCTCCTGGTGCGACGCCGGGCCACGGCAGGCTGAGTCCATGCTCGTTGGCACTCCGGTTGCTGTTTTGGTCGGTCGGAGCCATGCGTACACGGTGGAAGGTCGCACTGGGTGTCGTCGCGGTCATCGTGGTGCTGGCCGTCGTGGTCGCGTTCTTCCTGGACGAGCCGATCCGCCGGTACACCGAAAAGCAGATGAACGCGGGGATGAAGGGGTACACCGCGCAGATCGGCAAGCTCAACTTCCATCCGTTCGGCTTCTCGATCGACTTCTACGACGTGATCTTCCGGCAGGACGCGCATCCCGATCCGCCCGTCATGAAGTTCACCCACCTGTCGGCGAGCGTGCAGTGGACGGCGCTCATCCACGGCCGTCTGGTCGCCGACTTCCTGCTGGACCAGCCGGTGATCTACATGGATCGCACGCACTTCGTGAAGGAGCTCGAGGATCCAACCCCGGTCAAGGAGCACGGCTGGCAGTCCGCGGTGCAGGCCATGTATCCGCTCAAGATCAACGAGTTCCGGATCCGTAACGGCTCGGCGACTTACGTGGACGCCGGGCAGGCGCGCCCGCTCACCCTGAAGGCCATCAACGCCTCGGTGCGCAACATCCGCAACGTCAAGTCGGAGCCCAACGAGTACCCATCGCCGCTGGAGCTCGACGCGGTGGTCTTCGACGACGGCCGCCTGGCCGTCGAGGGTCACGCCGACTTCCTGCGCGAGCCGTTTGCCGGCGTCAAGGGGCGCCTCGACCTGCAGAAGGTGGCGCTCGATTACTTCAAGCCGATCGCCGCCCGCTACGGCTTCGCGCTGGAGCGCGGGACCTTCGGCGGGCGCGGCAACATCGAGTACTCGCCGACCATCGCCATCGTGGACCTCGAGGAGGTTCGCGTGGACGGGCTTCACGGCGACTACGCATACCGCAAGAAGACGGCGCAGCCGGTGAAGCAGGCGGCGCAAACGACCAAGGAGGCGGCCAAGGAGGCCAGCAACAAGCCCGGCGTCCTCCTGAAAGCGCGCCGCATCAGCATGACGGGCGCCACGCTGGGGTTCGTGAACCAGGAGGCCAACCCGCACTATCGGGTCTTCATGGCGGACACCGATCTCGTCGTGGAGAACTTCACCAACCAGCGTACCGAGGGCACGGCGACCGCGCGGCTCACCGGGCTCTTCCAGGGCAGCGGCCAGACGCTGGTGAGCGCCACGTTCCGGCCCGAGATCAACGGGCCCGACTTCGATCTCAACGCGCGCATCGAGAACACGGACATGAAGAAGATGAACGACCTGCTGCGCGCGCAAGCCAAGTTCGACGTGGCCAGCGGGGTCTTCTCGGTCTACTCGGAGGTCAAGGTCAAGAACGGCCGCATCGACGGCTACGTGAAGCCGCTCTTCAAGGACCTCGACGTCTACGACAAGGACCAGGACCAGGACAAGAAGCTCGGCCAGAAGATCAAGGAAAAGGCGATCGACATCGCCGGCAAGGTGCTGAAGAATCGCTCGACGAAGGACGTGGCGACGGTGGCCCCGATCGCCGGACCGCTGGAGAATCCCAAGGCCAGCACGTGGGAGACGCTCGTCGGCGTGCTCCGCAACGCCTTCATCAAGGCGATCCTCCCGGGCTTCGAGCGCGAGCGGGCGCGCCTGACCAAGAAGGGCTGACGAATCAGACGGCCGCGACGATCCGGCAGGCGCGCGCCAGCAGCCCCAGGAACCACAGCGAGCGCGGCATCCACAACTCGGAGTTCAACCCCACGGCGGCCATGACGCCGGCCAGCACGAGCGCGGTGGCGCACCAGTCGGGCAGGTGAAGCCAGCGCACGACCGGCAGCAGGAAGCCGCCGAAGACCGCGAGCACGAAGATCAGCACCAGCACGCCGAGCAGCAGCGCCAGCGGCCCGAGGAACAGCGTGGAGAAGAGCAGGATGAACGCATCCGCGCGTCCGAAGTTCGGATCGCCGAACGCCTTGGCGACTTCAGGCTGATTGGCGAGCGCCACGACGATGCCACGAATATCGAGCAGGCCCGTGTAGATCGCGCCGTACACGAGGCCGCCGATCAGGATGAGCCAGTGGTGCACTCGAAGGACGGTGTCTCGCATAGCCGGAACCCCCGGATTCAGGAAAATCCCTGACGCCGTTTGAGGCAAAGGGGGTGCCACGGCCCGGTGCGCTCGAACGAAGCGAAAAATCAGCGCTTGATCGATGTTGACCAGCGGCGCGAGTGTCGGCGAGGCGACACCCGCGGTGCCAGAACGGCGCTCAGAGCGGCCAGGCCTCGCGGCGCCAGCCCATGTCCCAGAACATCCACTCGTAGCGGCTGGTCGTCAGCACGTGGCGCTGCATCGCCGCGCGCTCGCCCGGCTGCAGCCGCGCCGCCACGGTGTCCGTCGCCGCGAGCACCGCGCGCACGACTGCGCCGAATTCCTCGGACGCGTAGGTGGCGATCCAGCGCGCGTAGAGCGGATCCGGCGAGCCCGCGCGCTCGAGCGTCTTGCCGACTTCCCAGTAGATCCAGTAGCACGGCAGCAGCGCGGCGAGCGCCTCGTGATACGGCGCGCCGTAGGCCACCGCGAGCAGGTAGCTCGTGTAGGCGAGGTTCGTGGGCGCCAGCGGCGTGGCGGCGACCTCCGCCGGCGAGAGACCGAGCTCCTTGAAGAAACCCTCGTGGAGCGCGCGCTCCACGCGCAGCGCGCTCGCCGCGTGGTCGCTGAACATGATGATCCAGTCGTCCTCGGGCGCGCGCGCCGCGGCCAGCGCCAGCGAGCGCGCGAACTCTCTCAGGTAGAGCGCGTCCTGCACGGCGTAGAAGACGAAGGACGCGCGTGGGAGCGAGCCGTCGGTGAGGCCGGCCAGGAACGGATGGCGCAGGATCGCCCCGTAGATCGGCGCCATCGAGGCCCACAGCTCGCGCGTGAAGCTCATTGGCGGCGAGTATACTTCGCCCCGGAGGCCCGCCATGACCCAGGACCTGCTCGAATCCGTCAAGGACGGCGTCGCCACGCTCACACTCAATCGTCCGGATCGCCTCAACGCGATGTCGGGCCCGATGCTGGACGCCTTGCTGGAGGCGCTGCCGCGCCTGGCCGACGACGCGAGCGTCGGTGTCGTGATCCTCACCGGCGCCGGCCGCGGCTTCTGCGCCGGCGGCGACGTCAAGGCCATGGCCGAGGGGCGCGAGTTCGGCGGCGACACGCTGGAGGACAAGGCGCAGGGCCTGCGGGCGAAGATGGAAGTCTCGCGCTGGCTGCACGAGATGCCCAAGCCGGCGATCGCCATGGTGCGCGGCGCCGCCGCCGGCGCCGGGCTCTCGCTGGCCATGGCCTGCGACCTGCGGGTCGCCAGCGACACCGCCCGCTTCGCCACCGCGTTCGCCCGCGTCGGCTACTCCGGCGACTTCGGCGGCTCCTGGTTCCTCACCCAGCTCGTCGGCACCGCCAAGGCGCGCGAGCTCTACTATACCGCCGAGATCCTCGACGCCGCCCAGGCGCTGGCGCTCGGGCTCGTGAACCGCGTGGTGCCCGACGCGCGGCTGGAAGAGGAGACGCGGACGCTGGCGACCCGGCTCGCCCACGGTCCCCGCGTGGCCCTGCGCTACATGAAGCGCAACATGAACGCCGCCGAGGCCGGCACGCTGAAGGACTCGCTCGACCTCGAGGCGTGGCACCACACCCGCACGGGCTTCACCGAGGACCACAAGGAAGCCGCCAAGGCCTTCGTCGACAAGCGCGAGCCCGTCTTCCGCGGGCGCTAGCGAGCCTGTGTAACACCTGACCGGCCGTGGGCAACGGTTTTGCTATGTCCAGGCCCGGGAGGTGCACAGATGAAGGCGACTGATCTGCTCAAGAAGCAGCACAAGGAAGTGAAGGCGCTGTTCAAGAAGATCGAGAATACCGAGGGGGCGCGCGAGCGCCGGCGCCTCATGAACGAGATCTCGATCGCCCTCGAAGGCCACACGGCCATCGAGGAGGAGATGTTCTACCCGGCCGTGCGGGGTCTCGAGACCCAGAAGGCCGAGGAGATGGTCCTGGAGGCGTTCGAGGAGCACCACGTGGTCAAGCTGGTGCTGGCCGAGCTGCCGCAGGTCGATCCCGCGGACGAGCGGTTCGAGGCCAAGATGACCGTGCTCTCCGAGCTCGTCGAGCACCACGCCGACGAGGAAGAGAAAGAGATGTTCAAGGTGGCCCAGAAGCTCGGCAAGGAGGAGCTCGAGGCCCTCGGCGAGCAGATGGAGGAGCGCTTCGAGGCCTTCCGCGGGAAGGCGGGGCGCCAGGCGGCCTAGCCGGCGCGCTCCAGCAGGAACTGCCGGAGCCGGGTCCTCATCTCGTCGGGGATCTCCACGCGGGCGGCTTGCGCACCCAGCGCCCGCGTTTTCCGATACGTGGCGAGGTAGGCCCGGCACGGCTCACAACTGGCCAGGTGGCGCTCGACGGCGGCCGCCACCTCGGGCGGCAGCGCGCCGTCCACGTAGTCGACCAGGAGTCCGTTGACGTCGCGACAGGTCATCATGTCTGTGGCCCGAGCCGTCGGGTGAGCAGCTCGCGCAGCGCCATGCGGGCTCGATGCAGCCGCGTCTTCACCGCGGAGACGGAGTCGCCGATGCTGGCCGCAACGTCTTCATTGGTCAGCTCCTCGACGTCCTTGAGGATCAGCACGGCGCGGTAGTGCTCGGGCAAGCGGTCGATCGCCTCCTCGAGGATCCGCCGCGCCTCGCCGGACAGGAGCTCGGCGTCCGGACGCCCGGACCAGTCGGCCACCAGGAACGCGCGCGGCCCCGAGCGGTGGCCGTCGGCTTCCCACGCGGGCAGGCACTCCTCCAGTGACGTCTCGACCTCGCGGCGCTTGCCGCGGCGCTTGTTGAGCGCGACGTTGGTGGTCACGCGATAGATCCAGCTCCCGAGGGCCGCGCGGCCCTCGAAGGCTCCTCCCTTGCGCACCATCTGGAGAAACACGTCCTGCACGATCTCCTCGGCGTCGGCCGAATTGCGCGTGATGCCGTGGGCCAGGCGGTACACGCGGCTGCCGTACCGGCTCATCAGCGCCTCGAGCGCGCTGGCGTCTCCTCCTGCTGCGTCTTTCAGCAGCAGGTGCTCATCGCTCATCATCGCGTGCAGTCTAACAGGACCTCGTCATCCAGCGCCTCGCGCAGGAGCGCCGCGAGGTCCGCGCCGGGCTCGGCGTCGAGTGCGGCGCGCGCGGCGACTGTCAGCGTGCCGCCGTCCGCCAGCGCGCGGCGGAAGGCGGCTGCCGCCGGCGCAAGCGCACGGAACGCGACGTCGTCGCCCCGGCGCCAGATCTGCAGATCGACGGCGCCGGCGTCGAGATCGACAACACCGTCGCCGCCGGGCTGATTCGCGCGCCAGAGCGCGTCCACCGGCCAGGGTGAGGCGAGCAGCGTGACCGACGGGTGCAGCGCCAGCCGCGCGCTCTCCAGCGTGCCGGCCGATAGCGCGCGTGCCGTCTCCGTGGTGAGCGGAGTCGCGTCGGCGGCGTGCAGCGCCACGTTCATCGCCCACTCGAGCCGCGCGACGTCCGGCAGGTACGCGAGTTGGCGACAGGCCGGAAACGCTGCGAGGAAGTCGGGGAACGTGGCGCCGTACTCGAAGAGGCAGGGCCCGGCCGGCGGCTCTGCGCGCACGTAGGCGTCACACGC
>QHRW01000002.1 GCA_003220265.1 Candidatus Rokuibacteriota bacterium
GTTGGCGCTCCCGCGGCATAGATCGTTGCGCCATGGCCGCCGGTCGCGGTCAGTCGCGCACGGACGGCAGCGACTTCGGGCTGGATCGAGCCGGCGAGAATCACACCAACCGTGTCGAGCACTACGAGCTTGGCATGCTCGCGGACGGACTTGGGGATCCCTTCCCACGGCGTGCCGGCGATGAAGTGCGCGAGCTCTTCGATGGCGTGGCCCATCGTGGACTCCCGCCTACTTCAGCGGCGGCGTGACTCCGGCCGGCAGTGGCACCTGCGCGACATTCAGCGTCATCGACACCAGGCTGTAGTAGCCGACGGCACCGACGAGATCGACGACACCGCGCTCGCCGAAGGCGTCCTTGACGCGCTGGAACGTCCCGTCCGAGACGCTGCCCGTCGCCAGCAGCTCCGAGACGAAGCCGTAGACGGTTTCCTCGTCCTTGGCCATGCTCGCGGGGCGCTGGTTCGCCGCGATGGCATCGGCGATGGCGGGGCTCAATCCTGCCTCGAGGGCGAGCCGGCGATGCGCGTAGAACTCGTACTGCGCCGTCCACTTGCGACCGGCCATGATGATGGCCATCTCGTTCAGTCGCGGCGGGATCGAGGTCCCGAACCGCACGAAGGCGCCGAGTCGCTGGACGAGATCGCAGAGCTCGGGGCTTCGCAGAAGCGCATTGAAGGGACCGCGCAGGCCGGCGCCGCGCGGGCCCGACTGGATCGCGTCGGCCACGCGCTGCTGATCGGCGGTCATCGTTTCCGGCGTCAACGTCGTGAATCTCGGCTCGCTCATCACGTTCCTCCCTGATGGGTTCGGCACGGCCCGCGTGCCGCCGCGAGGCGGGGGCCCTCGGGGCGACAGAGTAGCAAAGGAGGCGGTGGCTCCGGTGATCGTCTATCAGCAGGCCGATTGTCTCGCCGCGCGCGAAGAAACGGAGTGACTGAGAGTGTTGGTGACGGTGGAAAAGACGATGGCGAGGCCGCGGCCGGCGAACCGCGCGCGCGGACGGATGCGGCGGGCATGTCGAGCGCTTACTCGGTGATCTCCCGGATGACTCGGCAGGGGTTCCCCGCGGCGAACACTCCGTCCGGCACGTCCCGCGTGACGACGCTGCCGGCGCCGATGACGGTCCGGGACCCGATCCGGACGCCCGGCAGGATGAGCGCCGCGCCGCCGACCCACACGTCCGCTCCGATTTCGATGGGCTTCCCGTACTCCTCGCGTCGCCGCAGCTCGGCGTTCATCGGGTGCACGGGCGTGAGGATTTGCACGCCCGGCCCGAAGAGCGTGTAGTCACCGATCCGCACGCGGCAGACGTCGAGTACGACGCAGTTGAAGTTGAAGAACACCCGCTCGCCGAGCTCAATGTTCGTCCCG
Source organism: Candidatus Rokuibacteriota bacterium (assembly GCA_003220265.1). Classification (GTDB taxonomy): domain Bacteria; phylum Methylomirabilota; class Methylomirabilia; order Rokubacteriales; family CSP1-6; genus AR5. The sequence goes on from QHRW01000002.1 coordinate 1,372, forward strand.
TAGTCGCAGAAGAACGGCGGCTGCATCCAGACCGTGTCGCCGCCTTGGCCGAACAGCTCGCGCAAAATGGCCCGGCGCGCGTCGGCCTCGCCTTCGCGCGTCGCGTTCAGGGCCTGGCACAGGTCGCGGGCGCGCTCCCGGCCGGCGACGAGTTCAGGGTCGAGCGGATCGTAGAGGGCGCCCGCCAGCATCTTCTCACGCTCGGATGGCATCCACGGCTCCCTCCCGCTGCGACTCCTCTCGACTACCACGTCCAATGGTACGACTGGTTTTTGCACACGCGCGCCCTGGACGTGGCGAGTCGCGGGGATTCACGGAAGTGTTGTGGCTCGCCCGTGCTCGTGATCCGGCTGACCGGCGAACTGACCAGTTGACCAGCGCGCCCCGAGCGTAAGTGCGGGAAGTTCCGACGCTCGACGTATGGCGCGGCCCTTGCCCTTCGCCGAGGCCACAACGGCGGGAAGCCCGAGCCGCCGGCAACAGATGCTCCCGCTGGGAGGCGTTCATGGCGATCTTCACAGCCTGTGCGACAGCGTCTTTCCGTCCGACGTGGCATGTCGTCTCTCGCACGACTGCGGCAGCGTGAGCGCGAACCGACGGATGCGATCGTGGTGTCACTCCATCGTCATCGATCGCCGCCCGCTCGACTCGTTCTTCGCCGACCTGGGGCCAGGCGAGGAGCTCACCTCTGACGTGTTCAACGTAAAGTCACCGGGTCCGGCCCGCGCCCGCCGGCGTGCTGACGGTGACGCCTACGCCCCGCGTGGAACCGTGACCGTCTCGCAACGCGCGGATCGTGAACCGGCCCGAGCCGCCAGCAAGTGGCCGCCCGGGGGCCAGAGGGCAGGGGCCCGCCCCATTTGGTCTGCGGGTGGAGTAAGATACGGCACCCTGATGGCTCTCCTGCCAGAGCTGCTCGGCGAGAGTCCTGCTGTGCGCGGTCTTCGGGCGAAGATCGCGCAGCTGCTGCGCAGCCAGCACGCCGGGCGACGCTTGCCGCCACTGCTCATCGAGGGGGAGACGGGCACGGGCAAGGGGCTGCTCGCGCGCGGCATCCATCGCGGCAGCGCCCGGGCCGACGCGAGGAGATCCCGCACGTCGTGTTCGTCAGTGGCGACTTGCATCTGTCGTCGTTCTCGAAACTGGAGCTGCGCGCCGGCGGCGTCGAAGTGATCGCGTGGCAGATCGTGTCGTCCGGTCTCTACGCGCCGATGCCGTTCGCGAACGCGGGCCTGGCGGATTACGACTGGAACCATCCTGTCCGGGTGGTGACGACCAACGACGCGGACGGCAAGGTGGAGATCTGCGCCGAGTCAGGAGTGCTGTGCTCTGGTCCCTCGCACTTCGTCCGCGTGGACGCGGAACGCGCGACGGACGGGTGGAGCCTCTGCGTCGGGGTCGGTGGTAGCGACGGGGCGCTGCTCGAACCGCTCGGGACTCCACCGGCGGGTGTTGACCACGCCGATCGGAGCTGGCGTGTGCGTCTGTAACGCGAGGCGGGCGGCGTCGTCCTCGACGTTGAACGATGGTAAGCTGCCGACGCTGCACATGTACTGCCGTAAGCCCGACAGCCACTGAGCACTGCCCCAGCTGGCCCAGCGGATAGGAGACTGCCATGCGCGAGAGGAATCGCAGGAAGACCGCGCGCAAGCGCGCCGCCTTCAAGAAGAAGCAGAAGAAGCGCCGGGCTCGCGCCGCCGGCTGAAAGCTGTATCGCTCGGGCGGCGAGGGGTTAGCGGACGCAGCGGCCGCTAACCCCTTTCGTTTATACGAGTCGGCGCCAGGTACAAGAGGCAATAGCTGTACGATCAGCGTGGCGATGGAGCAGCGACCGCGTCGAAAGAGGCCCGAACGATTGGAGGACTCCTACTCACCCCCCGGAGCCGTCCGACCCGTATGACGATGAGTGCGCGCACGCGGCTCAGCGACCCCATGGTGGGCGCCGTCCTCGCGCTTGGTATCACTCAGATCACCGCCTGGGGCACGAGCTACTACTGTCTCGGCGTGCTGGCGGGCCCCATCAGCCAGGACACCGGCTGGAGCCGGGGCTTCGTATTTTTGGGCTTCACCGTCGCTCTACTCGCCATGGGCGTGGTGTCGAGCTGGGTGGGCCGCGCCATCGACCGCCGCGGTGCGCGCACCGTGATGTCGGTTGGCACGGTGCTGGTGTCCGCCGGCCTGTTCGCTCTCGCGCACGTCGACGGCAAGGTGGCGTACCTAGCGGTCTGGGTGCTCCTCGGCCTCGGCATGCGGCTCTGCCTGTACGACGCGGCGTTCGCCGCCCTCGTGCAGGTGGCCCCCTCGCGCGGGCGGAAGGCGATCTCCTCCCTGACGCTGTTCGGGGCGTTCGCCTCGTCCGTGTTCTGGGTTGTTGGCCACGCGCTCGAGGGCCAGGTCGGCTGGCGACAGACCCTCGTCCTGTTCTCGCTCATCAACCTGGTGGTGTGCCTGCCGCTGCACTGGTGGGGGCTGGCCCGGCGCGAGACCGACGCGCATGCTGCCAGTCCGGCCGGCGCCGCCACCACGTCGGTGGACGGGCCACCGCTCGAGGGCCGCGCGCGCTCGGTCGCCATGGGCCTCTTCGCCCTCATCATGTCGCTCAACGGCTTCGTCTTCGGAGTCATCTCCGTGCAGCTCGTTCCGCTGCTGGAGGCTGCCGGCCTGGCGACGGCGGCGGCGGTGTGGGTTGCCTCGTTGAAGGGGGTGGCGCAGTTCGGTGGCCGCGTGGTCGAGATCGTCTTCGGACGGAACCTGCGCGCGATGACCGTAGGCCGCATCGCGATCGGCATCCTGCCTCCCGCGCTCGCTCTACTGCTGGTGGGCACTAGCAGCGTGCCGCTGGTCGTCGCGTTCACGCTGCTCCTGGGCGCGTCGCAAGGCGTGATCACGATTGTCCGGGGCGCGGTTCCGCTCGCGCTATTCGGCGCCAAACGGTATGGCACCGTGCTCGGCTTGATCGCCACGCCCGTGCTAGTGGTGAATGCCGCTTCCCCGACGGTGTTCGCCTGGATCGTGGACCGGTGGGGTTGGGGGACGGGCCGTGTATCGCTCTTGGTCGGCTGCTCGGCAGCATGGCTAGCGATGGAGTTAATGTCCCGCTGGTACGAGCGCCAGCGAGCCGCCGTAGCTACGGTTGACGGGCATCCCGCCCCCGCTCAGGCTGCCCGCGTCCCATAGCCGGATCGTCCTGGTCCCGATCTCACGCGCAGGTGAACCCCGCAGGCGGGGTGCTGGAACCGTTACCCGGGTGCAGCTGGATATTGCCACCGGCGATGGGACCGTCGCCATATGTGAATCCCGCCGCGTATATTTCGGCTCCGTTCGCGTCGAGCAGCTCGATCGAAAATTCGTCGATGCCCCGGCCCGGCTCCCTAACGTCGTTCACCTCGACCATATATGTGAAACCGTCGACGCCATTGACCCGGGCAGTGCCCGTGATCACGCGATCATTGGGCTTGCTGGTGTCCGTTCCCAGGAAGTAGCCGGTCACGGCCGTCCCGTGCACCTGCATCGGCGGGTTCTTGCTGTGGTCGTTGTACTCCAGATGGCCCCAGAATTCGCCGTTCCTGACGCCGCCTCCGACGGCGAAATTCGCCTTGGCCCCGGCAGCCAGGGAAGAGGTCGGGGAGCCGGAGCCCACGATGAAGCCACCGCCCGTCACGAAGTCGCAGGGAACGGTGTCCCCGACGACGATGCTGGCGCCGACCGGTTGGCCGAGGACGACCAGGAGGGCTAACACCGCACTGAGAATGATCCCGCGCATGGATCTCACTCCGCTCGCCAGGGGGCGCATCAGATACCAGCCATCGCCGAGGCGATCACCACGTCGGCGACGCCATCGATCACGACATGGAGAGCATTGACGGCCATCCCGCTCGGGAAAATCGCCTGTTGTTCATTGATGACGACACGGCCGCCGAGAAGGGGGATCGTCTGGTTCGGCTCCCCCGTCACGGTGATCGGCGCGCCATTGATCGAAAGGCCATCGATGCTCGTATCGCCAGTGCTCCCCCCGCCCAGAACCGCCCCCGCCCGCGCCATGACGAACCCGGCGGATATCCCGAACCCAGCGACGGTCAGACGCAGGACCGCGAGCGACGCCTCGGAGGCCGTCTGATCCGGCGAGCCGATCGTCGTTGCGTGGAGAGCCTCGGCGGTGAGCACCGAGGGGACGGCCCCCGTCACCTGGGACGCTTGCAGGGCATCATCGCTACCCGAGAGGGTCCCGGTGTCGGACAGGACCGTCGTGCTCCCGAGAACCGTCGTTTCCACCGCTCTCGCGTGTCCGGTCGCGGACTGCGCAGCGCCAGCCGTGGGCCATCCGGCCAGCGTGACAATGGCGACAATGAGCCCCCAGCGGCGCAGAATTCTCCAGCTCATGCCTGAACCTCCTACCGGTCAGCCGCAACGAATGGTGCGCATTGCAAGAGCAACGCCGGGGAGATGCACGGGGCCCTCCGCTCACCATGAATCGCTGGGCGATGCTGCCGGGCGCGCCGGCCGCCGTTGGTTCAACGACGCTCAGTGTGTCCGAAATCCTTGCGGCGTATCGCCTGCCGGCTCAGGCACTCGGTGTTCGCCGACCTCGGCTCGCGTCCGCAGCCGTCGCCACCGGGGCGTGGCTCATGCCCACATGAACCTTTAGGTCACGGGAAATGGTTAGCAATCTCTGCACAGGGACGTCCTGACCTCGCGGGAAAACGAAAGAGGGCTGCACCTTCCCAGCGCGGCCTGGGTCAGCCGCCCGGGCCGGAGGTGATCAGCTACGGGTGGGATCGAAGTCCTTGGGGACTGTGCTGTTCGCCTCGGTGAGGTCGAGGGCCGTGTCATTGTCGGCGCTGACGTCGATCTTCATGTCCCACATTGGCGTCCCGCCGACCTCAGCCAGGAGCCGATACGACCCAGGAGGAATGTTACGGAACTCGTACGGATAGCCGATCTTGAAGGGCCTGGTCACCGTAACGTTCCGTGTCGCGACGTCCTCACCCGTGAGACTGACAGTGATGCGCGCCATCCGCTCGTGGGGATCGATGTCGTGCCACTGGATCCGGCCCACGACACGGCCGGCCTTGCCGACTCCGCCTTCCGCCTGGGCGATGCTCGGTATGACCGAGATGCTCGTCTCCTCGAGCACGTTGGCGCCGGCCAGCCACTCGCGCGCCGCCTTGACTTCGGCAGAACTCGGCGCGCCGCGGCTCACCACGATCTTGAACTGGTGAATCGTCTCGTCCCGGCGCGTCGTGTAGGACAGCGCCACCGCCAACGCATACCGGATGGCGATCTCGTTGGGCGCCTCGTTCAGTACGCTCTGATACTTGACGGCGGCGCGCTCGTAGTCCCCCTGAGCCATGAGCGCGTCGCCCTCGGCCGTCAGCTGCCCGGCGAGCGAGCCAGCCGAGCTCAGGAGCGGAGGTGACGAGCGCTGGCATGCCGCCAGCGTAAGTCCGAGGGCGGCGATGAGAAAGAGTAGGCGCACGGCTTAGTACTCGCGCAGGTTCGTCAGGGTATGCGTACCCCTCGTGAGCTGGACCAGGTCGAGCATCTGCTGGCTGCTCTGGATGAGGAAGTTCGACGCGAGCGCATCCAGGTAGAACTCGTAGCCAGGGTTCTCGCTGCCCTCGACCTCGCTCGAGACGAACGCCCCGCGGACCGTCGTGTTGCTGCCGCTCATGAAGCCCGAGCCGACGTAGTGGCCGGTCACGATGACGACGCCGTCCCAGGTGAAATTACCCAAGTTCTTGACGTCGCCGTCCTCGATGACCAGGATGCCGGCCCCCTTGATGCCGCTGTTCAACGTCAGTCCCGTGAAGAGCGAGCTCGGATCCGTGTCGCCCTTGAAGTAGACGAGCCGGGGATCGGTGCGGGACCCAAGATTCAGCGTTTGGTTCACGCCGGTGGCGCCGGTGCAGCCGTTGGTGAGCGTCGGCGTATTGGTCGGCGTCCCGCCGCCGGTGAGCTGCATCGGGCAGGCCTGGGTCGACTGCAAGATCGTCGTGCCAGGGAAGCTCTTCACGGCGTCGAGGTATTGCTGCAAGATCGTCGAATTCAGGGAGCTGTCGGGGGCGATGGTATTCAGTCCCGTCGTGGTCCCGGAGCCGGTCTGGCTCCTGCCGGTGATTGACGCCAGTTTGCTGCTGGAGCCGGACACGGCGCTCTCGACGTTGGCCTCGTAGGTCCGGCCGATGTTGGTCTGGGTGCCAGTGTTCGTCGCGATGCCGTATTTGGCGGCGCCGCCGCTGAGCACCCAGTTCGACTGGGTGTCGCAGTTCGACGCGCAGCTATAGTCACGTCCGTCGATGGTGAAGCTCGTCTTGTTGATGAAGGTGTCGGACTGGAGACCAGGGATGTTCACGGCCCCGGGGAACGGCGGGAGTGGCTGCCGCTTCACGACGACCTCGAGGGTCTTGGTGGCGCCATTGAACGCGCCAATCGAGCGCATGACGACGATCTTGTTCGCGTCGGTGGTCAGCGTCTCCCCCGCGTTGCTCTGGCCGGTGAGCGTCGGATCGCCGGCCTGGGAGTCGTTGCGCACCGATACGGTGTAGGTGCCGGCGAAGGTGGTCTCCGCGGCGGCGCCCCCGGTGGTGACATTGGCCAGCGTCCCGGAGTTGATCAGCGTCACCCAGGGGGCGGTGGCGGTCGCGCCGGCGAGGGCCGACGTGAAAGACTGCGAGCCGTCAGACGTGTTCACGAGGAGGTTGAAGCCGCTCTCGATGCCGGTCTCGGCGAGGTAGCGCGCCCGCGCGGCGTCGGCCACGTTGCGCGAGATCTGAGGCTCCAGAGCGCTGGCGGCCAGAAACGCCACCACCAAGCCGGTCAGGGCCAGCAGCATCATGAGGGAGAGGATCATTGCCACGCCGTGCTCGTTGTCCAGGGGTCTTGGCCACGTCAGCATCGTCGAGTCCTCGGCCCCTTGTCACGGGGCCCGGTTCCGGAGGCGGACGGTATCCGTCATGGCGACCTGCACCCTGCCCGCCTGGAACGTCGAGGGCTGCACCTGGGGTTGTCCCACTGCCTTGATGACGATCGTTCGGATCCTGCCCTCCTGGATCGCGGAGACGGGCGTCGTCAGCACCGTGCCGTTGCGATCCAGATAGGTGAATGTCAAGGCGGCGAGGTTGCTGGCGAGGACGACCGGCGCGGCATCGATGCCGATCTCCTGCCGGGTGAGGATCCCGGCGCTGAAGGCGTAGATGCTCTGTTCGCCTCGCTGCGTCGTCGTCGTGGTCCCGTTGTTGTTGAGGACCACGTAATTCACGGCGCTGGCCGTGTTGATGCCGGCGGCACCGTTCCAGGAAGCGTCCCAGTCGTTCTGGATCGTGAACCCGGTCGCGTTGGCGCTGGTGATGGCCGAGAACGGCGTGATGGCCGGGGACCCCGTCCCGCACGTGGGGCAATAGCCCGCATCGCGGACCTCGGCGGTGATGCGTTGGACGGCCAGCCGCAATGTCTGCTGGGCGTCCATCTGGTTCGTTCCCGTCAGGTACATCTGCTGTCCGGACGCGAGGAGGGCGTAGAGGCCCGACATGACGAAGCCGATGAGCGCACAGGCAATGAGTAACTCGGCGAGGGTAAAGCCCGCGTCGTCACGCAGCATCGCTTGCGATCGCCGCATGTCAGTTCCTCGGAGCCACCTGGCTGAAGAGATCGACCTTGCGGAGCTGGCTCAGATCGCCGCGGCTGGTCACGGGTCGATAACTGACGCTGACGCGGATTCGTTTACAGATCAAGGGTGCCACGCCGGTGCAGCCGCTTCCCCCCGGACTGTCGGTGATGACCGTCGTCCGGGTGTACGACGTGGTTCCGCTGATGGCGCCGCCCTGACAATTCGTCCCGGTCGTCCCGATGTCGCTGGTCTGGCAGAACTCAGTCGTGGTGCCCGCCGCCAGCGACGGCCCCGATGGCCACGGCCCGTTGAAGTTGACGAGCGCGACCGCCTTGAGCTGCTCCAGCCGCTGCTCAGCAAGGAAGACGGCGATGGTTTCGCTCCGCCCGGTCGCGATACCGGCCGCGCCGAACTGGAAGCCCGTCGCGACCGCCGTGAGGCCGATGACGATGATCAGCGTCGCCACCAGAACCTCGGCCAGCGTGAACCCGGCCTCGTTCCCGCCGTGCGCGTTCATTGGACCGTCACCCTTCCCGTGGCGTTGACGCCGACGCTCCGGGACAGGCCCGTCTTGGGATCGGTCACCGTGAACGTCGCCGTTGGAACCGCGCTCCCGAAGCTCGTGAACGTCGCGGTCGCTCCACCGCCGATCTGCAGATTGTTCGAGAGTCGAATCACGCCGTTGCTATCTGTTCCCGGTCCTGCCCACTGTGTGCCGGCGCAGTCGACGAGATGCAGCGTCACGGTCGTCGCCGCCACTTGGACGCAGACCGCAGTATTGCGGGTGACCGCGAGCGTCCGTGCACGCGTCAAGACGGCGGCGAACTCGTGGGCGCCGGCGTTCACCTTGGAGTTCTGCCAATACTTGAGCATGTTCGGGACCGACAGCGTGGACAGCACGCCGATGAGACCGATCGTGGCGATCAGATCGGTGAGGCTGAATCCGCGTTCGTTGGCCAGCTGAATCGTCATGGCACCTCTCATCCTGAAGTTTCAGGAAGTCCAGTCGAGGGCCCGCGCGGACTGCGTGCACCCGGGGTGCCAAAAAACTCTCAAGAAAAGACGGTGACATAGCCGTCGGCATCGGGGAGCGCGGGGTGCCCGCCTGACAAATCGGGCGTCCAGACACGGCCGCCTTGTCAGCGATCGGATGTCAACCCCGCGGGCTTGAGGGGCTCTAAAGGTGCCCTGCGGGTAACACAAAGATACCGTACGCCACAGACCTTCGATCAGGGGCGTGAGACGATCGGCGGGACGGTTCCGAAAGTCATTTCACCGCGCGATTCAGCTCGGTAGACCGCGCCGATCACGAGAGTGCTTCAGCTCCTGGACCGGCCGGACCTCGATGACCGCGACGCGCGCCGGTGGGAACCTCGCGGCGATCGCGCAGGCCTCGTCCATGTCCTTGGCCTCGAGGACGAAGAACCCACCGAGCTGCTCCTTTGTCTCGGCAAAGGGCCCGACGGTGGTGGAGATCTTGCCGCCGCGGACGCGGATGGTCCGGGCCGTCTCGGTCCGCTGCAGCGCGTCCGAGGCGACGTAGTGGCCACTGCGTCGGATCTCCTCGGCGTACTCGATCGCGGAGTCGACGAGAGCCTGCATCTCCTTCTCGGGCATCGCGTCCATCACGCTCTGGTCGTGGTAGATCGTGAACATGAACTTCATCGCATTCTCCTCGCGGGCGAGCTCCTCGATCGGGGCATCATAGCCCGCCGGCCGCGCTCGAATTATAGGGTTAAGTAGCGAGGCGTGCGCGCTCGAGCGCAGCGAGGCGCCGATACGGAACGGAGCCCAGCTCGGCCGCGAGGGCGTCCAGGGACTCGAGCGCGCTCTCGATCGCGGTGCGGTCGGCGGCGGGCTCCGAAGCCAAGAGGCGGACCCAGGCCAGCGCGACATCGAAGGCGCCAAGCCGCCAGCCTCGCCCCCGATCGACGAGCTCACGCGCCTCGGAGAGGAGCGAGCGGGCTCCCGAGCGGTCGCCGGCGGCCAGCTTCGCGTCCGCGAGCGTCGCGAGGATGCGCGGCTCGTACCACAGCGCGGTGTGCCGACCACGAGCGAGCGCGAGCGCCGGCTCGAGCACCCGCGTGGCCGCGGGGAGGTCGCCGTCCGCGAGCTGCGCGGCGCCGAGAAACGCCGCGGCCTCCACCCGAGAGAGCACGCTTCCGCCCTCTTCCGCGAGCTCGACGGCACGGCGGCCGTGGGCGAGCGCGCCGGGCAGATCCCCCCGCAGGCGCAGCACCTCGCACAGGATGGCGTGCGTTCCGTAGAGGGCCTGGAGTGCGCGCTCGCTCTCCTCGGCGAGGAGTGTTTCCAGGGCGGCCTCAGCCTCGGCCGTGCGCCCGAGATGTGCGCTCGCCAGCGCCCACCAGACGCGGCACAAGCCAGGTGCGGTGGAACGCCCGAGCGCCTCGCGCAGTCCGGCCACCTGCGTGACCTCGGTCAGAGCACGCTCGGCGGTCGCACGGGCGGGAGCGAGGCGGCCGACCGCAAGCTGAGCGTGGGCCAGCACCGAGCGCATCTCGAACTCGAACACGGCGTCGGATCCTTCCGCGAGCTCCGTCGCGCGCTCCGCGCATGCGAGGTACTGCTCCACGTCGCCTGCGAGCCCGCACAGTCGTCCGTAGGACGTGAGCAGGAACGCATGGCCTGCCCTGTCGGCAAGTCGCTCGGCAACGATGCGCGCCTCGTCGAAGAGGCCCCGCGCCTCACGCGCCTCGATTCCGGCGATGCGGCCGATCTCGAGCAGCGCGATGCGCGAGGTGAGCTCGAGCATCAGGGTCTCGCGGGACTCCGGAACGGCGGCGAGGAGCGTGGTGACCCGACGGCAGTGTCTCACCCCATCCGCCGGGTCACTGCGTGCAATGCGTCGGCCCGCCTGCTCGTGCCAACGTGCCGCCTCCAGGCGCTCGCCGGCCTCGTCGAAGTGATGGGCGAGGAGGGCGGCGTGCGCAGCCGCATCAGATTTGTGGATCGCGAGCAAGGCTCGCGCGATGGCGGCGTGGGTCCCGCGCCGGCGATCCAGAAGCTGTGTGCGGTAGGCGACCTCCTGCGCGAGGGGATGGCGGAAGGCATACTCACCCGGAGACTCGGCGGGACCGAGAAGCTCGGCTGTCGCAAGGCGCTCGAGCGACGCGGCGAGCTCGGGCGCGGGCAGCTCGACCACGGCGCGCAGCAGCTCCACTGGCACGTCTCGCCCGACCACGGCCGCGGCCTGGAGCACGTCCTTGTCGCGGTCCGCGAGCCGATCGATGCGGGAGGCGAGGACGGTCTGAACGGTCTCGGGCAGGGTGATCTCCTCGCTCGGGGCGGCCAGTCCGTAGGCGCCGCGTTCACCACGCAGCACGCCACGCTCGACGAGCGAGCGAATCATCTCCTCGACGAAGAGCGGATTGCCGCCGGTCCGGGCCTCGATCCGGGCCCGCAGGGGCGCGAGCATGTCGTCGGATCCGAGCCAGTCGTCGAGCAACGTCCGGAAATCCTGAAGGCCGAGCGGCGCCAGCGAGAGATTCTCGACCCGTGAGGACCACCCGGGCCGATACTCTGGCCGCGTGGTCGCGAGCAGCATGATCCTGCTCCCGGCTGACTCCGGGGCCAGGAGACGCTCGGTCAGCATCTCCAGCGCCATTTCGCTCGCGGGGTCGAGCCAGTGCAGGTCCTCGATCCAGAGCAACGTGAGCTCGCGCCGAGCGCGAGCCTGGATCAGCTCGAGCAGTGACCGGAAAAGACGCGTGCGCCGGTCTTCCGGATGGAGTCCTGAAGGAGCAGGAACGTGATCGGACACTCCGAGAAGCTCGAGCCAGAAATCCAGGGCGATCGGGTCGGGCGTGGCGTTGCCGAGAGCGCGTCTCACGGCGTTCCGGACGTCAGGAGGTGACGCGCCTTCGCCGACACCGAAGAGACTGCGCGCAAGCGCGACCATCACGTGAAAAGGAACCATGCGTCCGTGGGAGAGCGCGCGAGCATGGTGAAGCGCCACGCCGCGGGCGCGCTCGACGAGCTCGTGACAGAGGCGGCTCTTTCCCGCGCCCGGCTCCGCGGAAACCAGCACGACTTTCGGTCGACCTGACTGCGCCTCGCGCAGCGACCTCTCGAGCGAAGCCAGCTCGCGCTCGCGGCCGACGAAGCGCGAGAAGCCGCGCGCCCGGGAGCTCTCGAGGCGGCTCCGGATCTGGCCCGGGCCCCGCAGCTCGAACACGCGCACGCGACCGCTGGCGCCCTTGAGACTCTGTTCGCCGCGGTCCAGGAAGTCGAAGAAGCCCGCGGCCAGGTGCGCGGTCTGGTCGGTCACCGTGATGCCGCCCGGGGGTGCCAGTTGCTGCACCCGGGCGGCGAGCCCGACGACGTGTCCCTGCGCGGTGTAGTCCATGCGCAGGTCGTCGCCGATCCGCCCCACGACGACCTCGCCGGAGTTCAGGCCCATCCGCACCGCGAAGTCGAGCCCGCTCTCGCGCCGCACGTCTTCGGCGA
>QHRW01000099.1 GCA_003220265.1 Candidatus Rokuibacteriota bacterium
ATCGAGGCGGGTCCCACCGTGTTCCGGGCGCAGGGCCAGACGATGAAGTTCAAGGGCTTCACGGCGATCTACGTGGAGAGCCGCGAGGACGAGGACCCGTCGATCGAGGAGGACGCCGAGAGCGCGATCCCGCCGCTGGAGGAGGGCGAGGTGCTGGGCGTGCTCGGTCTCGACCCCAAGCAGCACTTCACGCAGGCGCCGCCGCGGTTCACCGAGGCCTCGCTGATCAAGAAGCTGGAGGAGGACGGCATCGGGCGGCCGTCCACCTACGCGTCGATCCTGGGCACGATCATCAACGATCGCGGCTACGTCCACCGCGAGCGGCGGACGCTGTCGCCCACGCAGCTCGGCATCGAGGTCACCGACCTCTTGATGCCCTTCTTCAAGGACATCATGGACGTCGAGTTCACCGCCCAGATGGAGGGGGAGCTCGACAAGGTCGAAGAGGGCGAGCTCAAGTGGTCCGACGCCGTGCAGGACTTCTATACGCCGTTCCAGAAGGACCTCAAGGCCGCCGAGAAGGGGATGCCGGAGCTCAAGGGCGGCGTGGAGACCGGCGAGGCGTGCCCGGAGTGCGGCGAGCCGCTCAAGGAGCGGTGGGGCCGCTTCGGCAAGTTCATCGCGTGCTCGGCCTATCCCGAGTGCAAGTACAAGAAGAACCTGCCGGGCAGCGAGCGTCCGGAGGACGAGCCCACCGACGAGAAGTGCCCGACGTGCGAGCGGCCGATGGTCATCAAGCACGGGCGCTTCGGTAAGTTCATCGCGTGCTCGGGCTATCCCGAGTGCAAGACCACCAAGCCGATCACGCTCGGCATCGAGTGCCCGGAGTGCCACAAGGGGCAGATCGTCGAGCGCCGCTCGCGCAAGGGCCGGACGTTTTTCGGCTGCTCGGCCTATCCCGACTGCAAGTTCGTGCTGTGGCAGCGGCCGGTGCAGGAGCCGTGCCCCAAGTGCGCGGCGCCGTTCCTCACCGAGCGCGTGGCCCGCGGCCGGCGCACGCAGAAGTGCTGGCGCGAGGGGTGTGATTTCAGCCGCGAGGCCGAGATCACGGTGGCATGACGGATCCGCAGGCAGCGTTCCTGCGCCACCTCGCGGTCGAGCGCAACGCCTCGGCGCACACCCTCCGCAGCTACGCCAACGACCTGACGGATTTCCAGCGCTTCCTCGCCGCGCGCGGTATCGCCGACCTCGCCGCCGCGGATCTCCGCGCCGTTCGCGCGTGGCTGGCCGCGCTGCACGCGCGCGGCCTCGCCGCCGCCTCCGTCGGCCGCAAGCTGGCCGCGGTGCGAAGCTGCTTTCGCTTCCTGGTGCGCCGCGGCGTCGTCGAGGCCAATCCCGCGCGCGAGGCGCGCACCCCGCGCCAGCCGCGCCGGCTGGTCAGCTTCCTGCCGATCGACGAGGCCACCCAGCTCGTGGACGGCCGCGCCGTCGGCGGCGCCAGCCGCGCGCGCGACGTGGCGATCCTGGAAATGCTCTACGCCACCGGCCTGCGCGTGTCCGAGCTGGCCGGGCTCGACCTCGACGACGTCGATCGCGACGAGCGCACCGTGCGCGTGCTCGGCAAGGGACGCAAGGAGCGCATCGTGCCGTACGGCGGGCACGCCGCCCGGGCGCTGGAGGCGTGGCTGGGTGAGCGCGGCGAGGGTGGCGGCGCGGTGTTCACCAACGCGCAGGGCGGGCGGCTCACCACGCGCTCGGTGCACACGATCGTCCGGCGCTCGGCGCGCGCGGCCGGCATCACGCGGCGGGTCAGCCCGCACACGCTGCGCCACACGTTCGCCACGCACCTGCTCGACGGCGGCGCCGACCTGCGCGCGATCCAGGAGCTGCTCGGCCACAGCCGCCTGTCCACCACCCAGCGCTATACCCACGTCGGGGCCGACCAGCTGATGAAGATCTACGACAAGGCTCATCCCCGCGCCAAGCAGGTCTGAGCATGCTCGAGCAGTTTCACGCCACCACCGTCCTCTGTGTCCGGTATCGCGGCCAGGTGGCCATCGCCGGCGATGGCCAGGTGACGATCGGCAACACGGTCGTGAAGGCCGGCGCGCGCAAGGTGCGCAAGCTCCATCACGACACCGTCCTGGCGGGATTCGCGGGCGCGGCGGCGGATGCCTTCACGCTCTTCGGGCGGTTCGAGGCCAAGCTGGAGGAGCACCGCGGCAACCTCGCGCGGGCCACGGTGGAGCTGGCCAAGGACTGGCGGACCGATCGCGTGCTGCGGCGGCTGGAGGCGCTGCTGGCCGTGGCGGATCGCGAGCATTCCTTCATCGTCTCGGGCAACGGCGACGTCATCGAGCCCGACGACGGTCTCATCGGCATCGGCTCCGGCGGTCCCTTCGCGCTGGCGGCCGCGCGCGCCCTCGTGGCCCACGCTCAGCTCGACGTCAAGGCCATCGTGACGGAGGCGATGCGGATTGCCGCCGACCTCTGCATCTACACCAACGCCCAGATCTCGGTGGAGGTCCTGTGACGAGGCCCGCGCCGACCGGACTCACGCCGGCCCAGATCGTGGCCGAGCTGGACCGCTACATCGTCGGGCAGCACCGGGCCAAGCGCGCCGTGGCCATCGCGCTGCGCAACCGCTGGCGGCGGCAGATGCTGCCCGCCGAGCTGCGCGACGAGGTGGCGCCGAAGAACATCATCATGATCGGCCCCACCGGCGTCGGCAAAACCGAGGTGGCGCGGCGGCTGGCAAAGCTGGCGCAGGCGCCGTTCATCAAGGTGGAGGCCTCCAAGTACACGGAGGTCGGCTACGTCGGACGCGACGTGGAGTCGATGGTGCGCGATCTCACCGAGCAGTCGGTGAGCATGGTGAAGGCCGAGCTGATGTCGCAGGTTCAGGAGAAGGCCGAGCGCCAGGCCGAGGACCGGCTGCTCGACCTGCTGCTGCCGCACCGCAGCGCCGAGCCCTTCAGCAGCGGCTCGCTGGAGCAGGTTTCGCCCGACGCCTCGCGCGAGAGCACGCTGGAGAAGCTGCGCGCGCAGCTGCGGGCCGGGCGCCTCGACGACCGCATCGTGGAGCTGGAGACGCAGGCGCAGACGATGCCGCTCGTCGAGATCTTCTCCGGCCAGGGCATGGAGGAGATGGGCATCCAGCTCAAGGACATGCTCTCGAACGTCATGCCCACCAAGACCAGGCGCCGCCGCGTGCGGGTGGCCGAGGCGCGCAAGCTCCTGGCCCAGGAGGAGGCGCAGAAGCTGGTCGACATGGAGGAGGTCATCGCCCAGGCCGTCCGTCGGGTGGAGAACTCCGGCATCATCTTCCTGGACGAGCTCGACAAGGTGGCCGGACGCGAGGGCGGCCACGGGCCCGACGTCTCGCGGGAGGGGGTGCAGCGCGACCTGCTGCCCATCGTCGAGGGGTCGGCCGTGACCACCAAGTACGGCATCGTGCGCACCGACCACGTGCTCTTCATCGCGGCGGGGGCCTTCCACGTGGCCAAGCCGGCCGACCTGATCCCCGAGCTGCAGGGGCGGTTTCCGATCCGGGTCGAGCTGGAGCCCTTGACGCGGGAGGATTTCATCCGCATTCTGACCGAGCCCGAAAACGCCCTGATCCGCCAGTACGTGGAGCTGCTGCGGACGGAGAGTGTGACGCTGCGCTTCCTGCCGGAGGCGGTCGAGGCCATCGCCGAGATCGCCATGCAGGTGAACACGAGCACGGAGAACATCGGGGCGCGGCGGCTGTACACGATCATGGAGCGGCTGCTGGAGGAGATCTCGTTCCAGGCCCCGGAGATGCCGGGCAAGGAGCTGACCATCGACGCCGAGTACGTGCAGCAGCGGCTGAGCGACGTCACGCGCGACCAGGACCTGTCGAGGTACATCCTGTGAGCGTCGTCGGCGGCAATCACCGCGTCGAGATCCTGCTGGAGGCACTGCCGTACATCCGGGAGTTCCGCGGGAAATCGGTGGTCATCAAGTACGGCGGCGCCGCCATGGAGCAGGCGGACCTCAAGGCGCAGTTCGCGCTCGACGTCATCCTGCTCCACCTGGTCGGCATCAGTCCCGTGATCGTCCACGGCGGCGGCCCGCAGATCGGCGCGCTCATGAAGAAGCTGGGCAAGGAGCCGCAGTTCGTGGGCGGCATGCGGGTGACGGACGCCGAGACGGTCGAGATCGTGGAGATGGTGCTGGTCGGCAAGATCAACAAGGAGATCGTCGGCCTGATCAACCACCACGGCGGCCGTGCGGTGGGGCTCTCCGGCAAGGACGGTGACCTGCTCCGCGCGCAGAAGCGGCTGCACCGCACGGCCAGTGGCGAGGAGATCGACATCGGCCTGGTGGGCTCGGTCGAGCACGTCAACATCGAGCCGATCCGGTTGCTCGAGGGCCAGGGGTTCGTGCCGGTCATCGCCCCGGTCGGCGTGGGCGTCCGCGGTGAGACCTACAACATCAACGCCGACCTGGTGGCGGGCGAGGTGGCGGCCGCCCTCGGCGCCGAGAAGCTCATCCACCTGACCGACGTGCAGGGGATCAAGGGCACCGACGGCCGGCTCATCAGCACGCTGTCGCGCAAGGAGGCCGAGCGGCTGATGCAGACCGGCGTGATCGACGGCGGCATGCTGCCCAAGGTGGAGTCCGCGCTGCGCGCGCTGCACGGCGGCACCGCCAAGGCCCACATCATCGACGGCCGCGTCCCCCACGCGATCCTGCTCGAGCTCTTCACGCGCGAAGGGGTCGGCACGGAGATCCTTCTTTAGCTCGGAGGGGGGCTTCGCCCCCCTTCCGACGCCCCTCGCGCGCCTGGCGGCGTGCTCGGGGCTGCCTCCCCCGAGGCATCGATTGCGCCGGCAAAGCCGGCGCTCGAAAGCGTGGTATTAGAGGTGGCCATGGACACGAAGGCACTGCTTGAGTGGTCGGCGAAATACCACACCCCCAATTACGGCCGGACGCCCATCGTCCTCGTACGAGGCGAGGGGACGCGGGTGTGGGACTCGGATGGGAAGGAGTATCTCGACTTCACCTCCGGGATCGCGGTCACGTCGCTCGGGCACTGCCATCCAGTCGTGACGGGGGCGATCCGGGAGGCGGCGGCCACGCTGCTGCACGTCTCCAACATCTTCAACACCGCGCCGCAGGTGCACCTGGCCAAGCTGCTGGTGGAGCACTCGTTCGCCGACCGCGTGTTCTTCTGCAACTCGGGCGCGGAGGCCAACGAGGCCGCCTTCAAGGTGGCGCGCAAGTACGCCAAGGAGCGGTTCGCCGACGACCGCTACGAGATCATCGCCACGCACAACTCGTTCCACGGCCGCACGCTGGCGACCGTGACGGCCACGGGTCAGCCCAAGTACCAGCACGGCTTCGAGCCGCTGATGCCCGGCTTCAAGCACGTGCCCTACAACGACCTGCGCGCGATGGAGCGCGCGATGGACAGCCGCACGGCGGCCATCCTCGTGGAGCCGATCCAGGGCGAGGGCGGCGTGAACGTCCCCGACGACGGCTACCTGCGGGGCTTGCGCAAGCTCTGCGACGAGTCGGGCGCGCTGCTGATCCTGGACGAGATCCAGACGGGCGTGGGCCGCACCGGCCGGCTGTGGGGCTACGAGCACTCCGGTATCGAGCCCGACGTGATGACGCTGGCCAAGGCGCTCGCCAACGGCATTCCGATCGGCGCCATGCTCTGCCGCGAGCACGTGGCGGCCGCCCTCACGGCCGGCACGCACGGCTCGACGTTCGCGGGCTCTCCCTTCGTCACCTCGGTGGCGCTGGCGACGCTGACGACGATCATCGGCGACAAGATCCCGGACCGTGCCGCCCGCACCGGGCACGAGCTGATGGACGGCCTGCGCGCGATGCAGAAGAAGCTGCCGGTGATCACGCAGGTGCGCGGGCAGGGGTTGCTGATCGGCGCGGAGCTCACGCGCCCGGCCGGCCCGGTGGTGGACGCCTGCCGTGAGGCCGGCCTGCTGCTGCTGAGCGCGGGCGAGAAGGTCGTGCGCCTGGCGCCGCCGCTGATCGTCGAATCGGCCGACTGCGCGCGGGCGCTGGCCATCCTCGGCGACGCGCTCGCCAGGGACGCCAGGTGAAGGACCTCCTCTCGGTCGGCGACCTCTCGCGCGAGCGGCTCTTCCGCCTCTTCACGCTGGCCGCCGACCTCAAGCAGCGCTGGAAGGCCGGACGCCGGGCCGCGCCGCTGGCCGGCCGCTCGCTGGCGCTGATCTTCGAGAAGCCGTCGCTGCGCACGCGGGTGACGTTCGAGGTGGGCATCGTGCAGCTCGGCGGCCGCGCCGTGTACCTCTCCGGCAACGAGATCGGGCTCGGCACGCGCGAGACCGTGCCCGACGTGGCGCGCAATCTCTCGCGCTGGGTGGACGGCATCGCGGCCCGCGTGTTCGCCCACGCGACGGTCCAGGGGCTGGCCACGCACGCGAGCATTCCCGTGATCAACGGGCTCAGCGACTTCGAGCATCCATGCCAGGCGCTGGCCGACTACTTCACCTTGTGGGAGCGCGGCGTCGATCTCGCCTCCATGCGGATGGCCTGGATCGGCGACGGCAACAACGTCTGCCACTCGATGATGCTGGCGGGCGCGCTGGTCGGCGCCTCGATGGTCGTCGCCTGCCCGCCGGGCTACGAGCCGGACGCCGGCGTGCAGGCGCAGGTGCGCGCGCTGGGCGGGCGGCTGCAGGTGACGACCGACGCGCGCGAGGCGGCCACCGGCGCCGACGTCCTCTATACCGACGTGTGGGTCAGCATGGGGCAGGAGGCCGAGCGGGAGAAGCGTCGCGAGGCTTTCTCGCGCTACCAGCTCAGCGAGCGCCTGCTCGGCTTCGCCAAGCCCTCGGCGCTGGTCATGCACTGCCTGCCGGCCCATCGGGGTGAGGAGATCACCGACGCCGTGCTCGACGGGCCGCGCTCGATCGTGCTCGACCAGTCCGAGAACCGGCTGCACGCGCAGAAGGCCGTGATCTTCGAGCTGCTGGGAGGCTCGCTCGACGATGCCTGACGTCAAGGACGTCAAGAAGGTCGTCCTCGCGTACTCCGGCGGCCTCGACACCTCGGTGATCCTGCGCTGGCTGATCGAGAAGTACCGCTGCGAGGTGGTGGCCTTCTGCGCCGACCTCGGCCAGGGCGAAGAGCTGATCCCCGTGCGCGACAAGGCCAAGAAGACCGGCGCGGGCGCCGTGCACATCGTGGACCTGCGCGAGACGTTCGTGCGCGACTTCATCTTCCCGATGCTGCGGGGCGCCGCCGTCTACGAGAGCTCCTACCTGCTCGGCACCTCGATCGCGCGGCCGCTCATCGCCCAGGCCCAGGTGGAGGTCGCGCGCAAGGAGCGCGCCGACGCCGTCGCCCACGGCGCCACCGGCAAGGGCAACGACCAGGTGCGCTTCGAGCTGACGTACGCCGCGCTGGCGCCCGATCTCAAGGTGATCGCGCCCTGGCGCGAATGGGAGCTGAACTCGCGCACCTCGCTGATCGAGTTTGCCAAGAAGCACGACATCCCGGTGCCCGTCACCGCCGAGCGCCCGTACAGCATGGACCGCAACCTGTTCCACATCTCATATGAAGGAGGGATTCTCGAGGACCCGTGGGCCGAACCACCGGACAAGATGTACTTGCTTACTCAATCACCCGAGTCGGCTCCCGATGTTCCGGTCTACGTGGAAGTCGAGTTCGAGGCCGG
Source organism: Candidatus Rokuibacteriota bacterium (assembly GCA_003220265.1). GTDB lineage: Bacteria > Methylomirabilota > Methylomirabilia > Rokubacteriales > CSP1-6 > AR5. Next base: position 7,634 of record QHRW01000099.1, read on the forward strand.
CAACCCGGTGGCCGTGGACGGCACGCGGCTGGGACCGGTGGCGTTGCTCGAGCGCGTGAACCGGATCGGCGCCGAGCACGGCATCGGGCGCGTGGACCTCGTCGAGAACCGCTTCGTCGGCATGAAGTCGCGCGGCTGCTACGAGACGCCGGGCGGTACCATCCTGGTCGCGGCGCGCCGCGCGCTGGAGTCGATCACGCTCGACCGCGAGGTGCTGCATCTGCGCGACTCGCTGGTGACGCGCTACGCGGAGATGATCTACTACGGGTTCTGGTTCTCGCCCGAGCGGCAGGCCCTGCAGAAGTTCATGGACGAGTGCGTGCAGGACGTGACCGGCACCGCGCGCCTCAAGCTCTACAAGGGCAACCTCATCGTGGCGGGCCGCCGCTCGCCGCGCTCGCTCTACCGGACGGACTTCGCCACCTTCGAGGCCGACACCGTCTACCGCCAGCGCGACGCCGAGGGCTTCATCAACCTCAACGCCCTGCGGCTCAAGATCCGCTCGCTCCGCGACAGTCGGCCGTAAAGGCTGTGAGAGTCGACGTGGCCGTCACGCCGGCCTCGCTGGCCTCCACGACCCTGGCCGGAACCTCGGCGCTGGTCATCGACGTGCTGCGCGCCTCGACGAGCATCATCACCGCGCTGGCCAACGGCTGCGCCGGCGTGGTGCCCGTGGGCGATCCCGACGAGGCGCGCCGCCGCGCCGCCGCCGTCCCCGGCGCACTGGTGGCCGGCGAGCGCCATGGCGATCCCCTGGAGGGCTTTCACCTCGGCAACTCGCCGCTGGAGTTCACGCGGGAGCGCGTGGGCGGGCGGACGGTGTTCCTGACGACGAGCAACGGCACCGGCGCGCTGCTCGCCGTGCGGGCGGCCGCCGCGATCGGCGTGGCGGCGTTCGTCAACGCCAGCGCCGCGGCGGCCTGGGCGGTCGCGGCCGGGCGCCGGCTCGTGATCGCCTGCTCGGGCGATTCCGGCCGGCGCTCGCTCGAGGACGAGGTGTGCGCCGGTCTCATCGTCGAGCAGGTGCGGGCCGCGCGCCCGCACGCGGAGGTCGGTCCGGAGGCCGAGGAGCTGGCCGGCCGGGCCCGGCCCTACGCCAAGGACCTGCTGCGGCTGGCCCAGGACTCCCCCTGGGCCCGGCGCCTGGGCAATCGCGGGCGGGGGGCCGACCTCGAGGCGTGCCTGACGCTGGACACGTTCGCCCTGGTCCCGATCTATCGCGCCAACGTTGACAAGATCGTTTCCCCTTCCGGATAATGGCACGACCAATGGCTCGAATCCGCTGGGGCGACGCCGTGAACTTGCCGATCGGAATCACGATCACGCGGATCGTCGCCACGCCGCTGCTCATCCTGTTCCTCATCTCCTCGTCCCGCGTCCACGCGCTGATCGCCGCCGCCATCTTCGTGGCGGCCTCGTTTACCGACTGGCTCGATGGCGTCGTGGCCCGGCGCCGCAACCAGGTGACGACGCTCGGCACGCTGCTCGATCCCATCGCCGACAAGCTGCTGGTGGCGGCGGCGCTCGTCTCGCTGCTGACCATCGACAAGATCGCCGCGTGGATCGTGGTGGTCATCATCGGCCGCGAGCTGGCGGTGACCGGCCTGCGCGCGGTGGCGGCCGGCGTGGGCGTGATCGTGCCCGCCTCGCGGCTGGCCAAGTGGAAGACGGCCAGCCAGTACATGGCCATCACGATGCTCATCCTCGAGAAGGGCCTCATCTCGCCGACGTTCCACGTGGTGGCCACCGTGACGCTGTGGGCGGCCCTGGCCCTCACCGTCGTCTCCGCCGTCGACTACTTCTACCGGTTCTTCCGCAAGGCGGACTACCGCGCCATCGTGCCGGAAGAGCAACGCTGGTCGTGATCGCGGCCATCGTGGGCGCCTACCTCATCGGCGCCGTCCCGATCGGCTGGCTCGTGGCGCGCGCGTTCGGGGTGAGCGACATCCGCCGCCACGGCAGCGGCACCATCGGCGCCACGAACGTGCTGCGCACCCTCGGCCGCCTGCCCGCCATCGTCACGCTGCTCGGCGACGTGCTGAAGGGTTACGTGGCCGTCGCGCTGGCGGCCCGCTTCACCCAGGGCGATCCGGTGGCCGTCGCGCTGGCCACCGTGGCCGCGGTCGTCGGCAATTGCTGGTCGGTCTTCCTCGGCTTCCGCGGCGGCAAGGGCGTGGCGACGGGGCTGGGCGCGCTGCTGCGCCTGGTGCCGTGGGCGACGCTGGCCGCGCTGCCCGTCTTCGTGGCCGTCGTCGCGACGTCGCGCTTCGTGTCCCTGGGCTCGCTGCTGGGCGCCCTGTGCGTGCCGCTCGGGGCCGCCCTCCTCGGCTATCCCCGTGCCTCGGTGATCGCCGCCGTGGCCGTGGCGCTCATCGTCGTGGGACGCCACCACGCCAACATCGCGCGGCTGCGCGCCGGCACGGAGTCCCGGCTGGGGCAGAAGTCGACGGCGTGACCGGCGCGCGAGGGCCGTTACAATAATTACCGTGGTCGGGGCGGGGAGCTGGGGGACGGCGCTGGCCGTCCACCTGGCTCGCGGGGGAGCCGGGGTCCGGCTCTGCGCCCGCAGCGCCGAGGTCGTCGACGCCATCCGGACCGGCCGCCGGAACCCGTGGTACCTCGCGGACGTTGACTTGCCGCCCGGCGTCGAGGCCACCACGGACGTCGCCCGGGCGGTCGAGGCCGCCACGCTGCTGATCGTCGCCGTGCCGTCGGAGTTCTTCGGCGCCACGCTGGCGCGGCTGGGCGACGTGTCGGCGCCCGTTATATCGGCGACGAAGGGGTTCGAGCCCGCCCGCCACCGGCGGATGAGCGAGCTCGTCGCCGAGCGCTGGCCGGACGCGCCGGTGGCGGTGCTCTCGGGGCCCACGTTCGCGCGCGAGGTGGCGCTGGCGCGGCCGACCGCTGCGGTGATCGCCTCGAATGACGCCGAGCTGGCGGCCGAGCTGCAGCGGCAGCTCGGCTCGCGCGAGTTCCGGCTCTACACCAACGGCGACGTGGTCGGCGTGGAGGTCGGCGGCGCGCTGAAGAACGTGATCGCGCTGGCCACGGGGATCGCCGACGGCCTCGGCCTCGGGGAGAACGCGCGGGCGGCGCTGGTCACGCGCGGCCTGGCCGAGATCACGCGCCTGGCGGCGGCGATGGGCGGCGAGCCGGCGACGCTGGCCGGGCTGGCGGGGCTCGGGGACCTGGTGCTGACGTCCACCGGCACGCTGTCGCGCAATCGAGCGTTCGGCATGGCGCTGGGCCGCGGCGAGTCGCGCGAGCGCGCGCAGCACGCCACGCGCATGGTGGCGGAAGGCGTGCCCACGGTGCGCGCCGCGCTGGCGCTGGCCGAGCGGCACGGTGTCGCGCTGCCGATCGCGCGCGAGGTGGCCGCGGTGCTGTTCGAGGGCAAGTCGCCCGCTGAAGCACTGGCCTCGCTGCTCGGGCGCGTGGCGACGCGCGAGGACGCGAGCGTGGGAGAGCGGAATGCCTGAGCTGCGCAAGGATCCGGTGGTGGGCCGGTGGGTCATCATCTCCACCGAGCGCGGCCGGCGCCCGTCCGATTTCACCATCGAGCCCGTGCGCGCGCGCGGCAGCAACTGCGTGTTCTGCCCGGGCAACGAGACCAAGACACCGCCCGAGATCCTCAGCATCCGCAGCGCCGACTCGGTGGCCAACGAGCCCGGCTGGTCGCTGCGCGTCGTGCCCAACAAGTTTCCGGCGCTGCGCATCGAGGGCGAGCTGGAGCCCTCGGGCGAGGGCCTCTACGACCAGATGAACGGCGTCGGCGCCCACGAGGTCGTCATCGAGACGCCCACCCACGACGCCTCGCTGGCCACGATCTCGGCCGACGCCGTCGCCGACGTGCTGCTGGCCTATCGCGAGCGGATGGTGGATCTCAAGAAGGATCCGCGCTTCGAGTACATCCTGGTCTTCAAGAACCACGGCGCCGCCGCCGGCGCCTCGCTCGAGCATCCGCACTCGCAGCTCATCGCCACGCCGATCATCCCGATCATGGTCAGCGAGGAGCTGAACGGCTCCAGCCGCTACTACGAGCTGAAGGAGCGCTGCGTCTGGTGCGACATCGTGCGCCAGGAGCGGCGGAGCCGGAAGAAGCGCGTCGTCCTGGAGGCCAACGGCTTCGTGGCGCTGTCACCCTTCGCGCCGCGCTTTCCCTTCGAGACGTGGATCCTGCCGACGCGCCATCGCTCCTCGTTCGAGGAGACCGGCGTGGAGGAGCTGCGGGGACTGGCCGAGCTGCTCGGCGAGTTCCTGCGGCGCATGGATCGTGTGCTCAACGGCCCGCCCTTCAATTTCATGCTGCACACGGCGCCGCTGCGCGACGGCGCGCTCGAGCACTTCCACTGGCACCTCGAGATCATTCCCAAGCTCACGAACGTGGCGGGCTACGAGTGGGGCAGCGGCTTCTTCATCAACCCCGTGCCGCCCGAGGACGCCGCCGCCGCCCTGCGCGAAGACGCGCCCTGACGGGCGGGCGAGCGGTTTACTTGGCGTGGTACAATCTGGCGCTGGTTTGCGGGAATAGCTCAGTGGTAGAGCACGACCTTGCCAAGGTCGGGGTCGCGGGTTCGAATCCCGTTTCCCGCTCCAGCAATTTTTTTTGCCCGGCTCGCGGCGCCGTAGCCAAGTGGTAAGGCAGCGGACTGCAAATCCGTTATTCGGCGGTTCGAATCCGCCCGGCGCCTCCAGCCGTTCGTCGCCTGGATCCGTCGCGCGTCGCTGTCTGAATCATTGGACATTGGCAGGAGGCCGGGCTTAGCGTAGTCGTAGTTCGAGTGGATGGTGCGGGGGCGTGGCGTAACTTTGGTCAGCCGCGATGGGCTTAAACCCCATTGTCCGAAAGGACGTGCAGGTTCGAATCCTGCCGCCCCTACCATCCTTCGGGCCGTATCACTACCCGGTCCCGCGGCGCTGCTTCAACGACTATAGCTATCTCCTCGGCCTGTATCTCGGCGACGGGTACATCAACCGCAGCCCCCGCACCTATCGGCTTCACGTCTATCGGCATCGCAACGATCATGTCGTCATCGCGAAGGCGGCACGCGCGATTCGCACACTGCGTCCGGGTCATCCGGTCGGCTTCCGGCGCAAGGGCGCCATGGTCATCGTCAACGCATATTCCAACGACTGGCCGCGTCTCTTTCCGCAACACGGCCCAGGACGGAAACAGGAGCGCGTGATCGTGCTCGATGGCTGGCAGCGCGACATCGTCGAGCGCTGCCCGGCAGAGTTTGCTCGCGGCTGCCTCGACTCCGATGGCTGCCGCCACCGGCTTCACGTGGGCCTGTGACGTGCTTGGCATTCGATGGCGCCGCGCCAACCGTGGGACGATCTCGATCGCGCGGCGTGCTGATGTCGCTCGACTGGACCGCTTGTTCGAGTGGGTCCCACAGCAAGTGGCTCTGCCGCTCATGGTTCCCAGCGCATTCCATCCTCGCTGAGGAACACCTCCACACCTGGCGCGTGACGGCGCGCTTCGGCGAGCATGTCCTCCGGCGAGACCCATATCGGCGCGGGTGTATGAAACATCGCGAGCGCGCGCACGCCGGCTTTCGCCGCTACGCGTCCGGCGTCGGCCGCGGTCGAGTGGCCCACGCGATGAAGTAGCTCGGCGCGTGCGTCGGTCCCGCCGACCTCGTGGATGAGCAAATCCGCGCCGCGCGCGGCTTCGACGAGCGCCTCGCACGGGCGCGTGTCGCCGCTGTAGACGATGCGCGCGCCGCCGGCGCTCACCACGCACGCCGCGGCCTCGCCGCCGGGCGGGAGATGATCGACGG
>QHRW01000184.1 GCA_003220265.1 Candidatus Rokuibacteriota bacterium
GTGGTCGTCTTCCATCCCGTCTACATCTACTTCCTGACCCGGTTCGGCCTGATCCAGGCGGCGGCGCTCGAGGACCGGCCGGGGATTCCGCCCTCGCCGCAGCACCTGGTCAACGTCATTCGCGAGATGAAGGAGCAGAAGATCAAGGCCATCCTCGTCGAGCCCTGGAACGACGTGAAGCTGGCCAATCGCGTGGCCGAGGAGGCGGGGGCCAAGGCCTTCGTGATGGCGTCCGCCGTGGGCGCCGTCAAGGGCGCCGACAACTACATCGCGGCCATCGACTACAACATCACCACGCTGGCCCAGGCGTTGCGATAGGCGCCCGATGCTGACAGATCTCGTCGCCATCCTGTGGGCGCCGTTCCTCATGTGCCTGGTCCTCACCGGCATCCACGCCTACCTCGGCGTCCACGTGCTCGCGCGCGAGGTCGTGTTCGTGGACATCGCCATGGCCCAGATCGCCGCGCTCGGCGCCACCGTCGCCTTCCTGGTCGGCTACGAGATCGAGATGTGGCAGTCCTACGCCTATGCCCTGGGGGCGACGCTGGTGGGCGCAGTGGTGCTCGCGCTCACGCGCAGCCGGCGGCGCCACGTCTCGCAGGAAGCCGTCATCGGCGTCGTGTATGCGGTGTCCTCGGCCGCGGCCGTGCTGGTCGCCGATCGCTCGGCCCACGGCGCCGAGCAGGTGCGCGGCATGCTCGTGGGCAACCTGCTCTCGGTCACGCCGTTCGAGGTCGGCAAGGTGGCCGTGCTCTACGCCCTCGTGGGAACGCTCCACTGGCTCTGCCGCAAGCCGTTCTTCCTCATCTCGACGGATCCCGACGCCGCCTACGCCCAGGGGTGGCGCGTGCGGCTCTGGGACCTCCTCTTCTATGCCTCGTTCGGCGTCGTGGTCGCCAGCTCGGTGCGCATCGGCGGCGTCCTGCTGGTGTTCTCCTACCTCATCGTGCCGGCGCTGGCCGCCGTGATCCTCGGCGGGTCGGTGGGAACGCGGCTGCTCGTCGGCTGGGCGTTCGGCACCGGCGTCAGCGTGCTCGGCATGGTCGCCTCGGCCGCGCTCGACCTGCCCACCGGCGCTACCGTCGTGTGCGCCTTCGGGCTCACGCTGATCGTGTTCGGCATGGTCTCCCGTGCGCGCCGAATCCTGAGGGCGCCGGCCGCCGAGCTGCGCAGAGCCGAAGGGTTTGACGATGCCGGGCCGGCGGACTAGGATGCCCTTCATGGACCGCCGCCGCGCCCTGCTCCTGCTGGTCGCGCTCGCGCTGTTCCTGGGCCCCGTCGTCGGGGCCACGATCGTGCCGGATCCCACGTGGATCGCCGGCGTCTACGACAACGGCGACGGCGACGAAGTCGCCATCCTCCTCGACAACACGCCCGGCATCGTCCCCGTGGTCGTCGTTCCGCTCACTCCGGCCAGCACCCTGCTGGCCGGCGTCCCGGTCGTGCCGGCGGTCGTCAGTCGTCCGCTCCCACGCACCACCTCGCGCGCGCCTCCCCAAGCCTAAGCACCTCCGGTCGAGAGCGTCCACGACGTCCGGTTCGCGCCCCTGGGCGGCCGGCGCCATTTTCGGAGGGAGGTCAGATCATGGAGAACTCGGCCACGTACAACGGCGACGGCGGAGAAGTCTATCGACTGGTCTGGGTGCCGTCGGCGACAGGCGGGGCATGGGTGCTGACCGAGATCAAGGTGGAACGGCCGCCGCGTCGCTGGCGGCGCCGCGGGCCGACGCAGAAGCCGCACCGTCCCGTGACGCGGCGGCGCTGAGCGGTAATCAACTAAATAAGGAGGGGAAGAGGGGAACCCTCCTAGGGTGCCCCTTCCCAAAGAGGGCCCCCTCCCAAGGGGAGTTGCACCATGTTCGGTCTTGGATCTCAGGAGTTGATGATCATCCTGGTGATCGCGCTGGTGCTCTTCGGCGGCAGCAAGCTGCCGGAGCTGGCGCGGTCGCTGGGCCGGTCGATGAACGAGTTCAAGAAGGGCGTGGCGGAAGGCGGCAGCGAGGAGCCGAAGAGCGAGACCAAGCCCGCCGACGCCAAGAAGTCGTGAGGTGCGCGGACGGCGGCCCCGGGCCGCCGTCCTGTTTCACGCCAGCCAGCGCAGGAGTGCGGTCGCCAGCGACAGGAAGATCGTCACCCCGATGACGTCCTGCAGCGCCGTCTCGAACGGGCCGGCGGTGAGGGCGGGGTCGAAGCCCAGCCGCTTGGACAGCATCGGGATCCCCGTGCCCGCCAGTCCCGAGAGGTTCACCGAGACGAACATCGACACGCCCACGACGATGCCGAAGAGCCCCGTGCCGTGCCAGACGGCGCCGATGGCGCCGATCAGCACGCCGCACACCGCGCCGATGATGCTCGTCGTCTGGATCTGACGCCAGAGCGGCTCCCACCAGCGCTGGAGCTGGATGTGCCCGGTGGCGAGCCCGCGCACGACCATCGTGACCGACTGCAGGCCGGTGTTGCCCGAGATGGCCTGGATGACCGGCATGAACGACGCCAGCAGGATCACCCGGCTCAGCGTTTCATCGTAGTAGTGGATCACGACGCCGGCGCCCAGCTCGATGAGCAGCGTGGCGAGGATCCAGGGCAGGCGCATGAGCGCGATGCGACGGGGCGAGCGCCGGTCCAGCTCGGCGGCGTCGGAGCCGGCCAGGCGGAAGATGTCCTCCGAGGCCTCGTGGCCCACGATGTCGAGGACGTCCTCCACGCTGATGGTGCCGAGCAGGCGGTTGGCCCGGTCCACGACGGGGATCGCCACCAGGTCGTACTTGGCGACGATGCGCGCGACCTCTTCCTGGTCGGTCTCCGGCGCCACGGTCACCACGTCGGCGTTGGCGATGACGCTCACCGCGCTGGCCGGGTCGGCCGTGAGCAGGCGGCGCAGCGGGATCACGCCGACCAGGTGGCGATGGGCGTCGATCACGAACACCTCGAAGCTGCCGCCCTCGGGCGCCATCTTGCGGATGTCCGACATGGCCTGCGCCACCGAGGCCGAGTCGTGCACGGCCACGACGTTGGGCGACATGAGGCGGCCCGCCGTCTCGTCCGGGTAGTCGAGGAGCTCCTGGACCTCCTCCGACTTCTCGGCCTGCATCAGGTCGAGGATCGACTCGGCCTGCTCGCTGGGCAGCTCCTCCACGACGTCGGCCGCCCGGTCGGGCGTCATCGTGTCGAGGACCTGCGAGACCTCCTTCTCCTCGAGGGCCTGCACGAGGTCGAGCAGCGTCTGGTCGTCGAGCTCCGGCAGGACCTCGCCGGCCTGCTCGCGCGTCAGCAGCCGGAACAGCGGAACCCGACGCTCCTGCGGCGCCTCGGCCAGCAGCCGCGCGACGTCCGCCGCGTGCGCCTCGGGCAGCCGCGCGGCGAGCGCGTCGTCGCGCCCCTCGTCGAGCAGCTCGCGCAACGAATCGACGAGCTTCGCGCTGTCATCCATGAGGGCCATTATGGACCAACCGTCACACAGTCCGAGAACCGAGCTCGCCCGACGCCGGCGTCAGCGACCATCGTGATCGACTTCATGACCGCGCTCTGCATCGCTACGCGTCGACATTGGTCAGCCGCCGCGTTCGAGCGGCGCGGCCGCCGAAGCCGCACGAGCGTATCGGGAAGGTCGGTGCGGCCGGCCCTGCGAACCCCGTAACCACGGTGATCGGAGGATTCTTCGTACCCTTTACCTGCTGCAGCAACTGGTTCCAGCGCAGTGAAAGGAGGGCCAGCGAATGGCTGGTGACGTCGGAAGCACGCATC
>QHRW01000100.1 GCA_003220265.1 Candidatus Rokuibacteriota bacterium
TGATCTTCGAGGGCACGCTCGATCAGTTCCCCGGGCTCAAGATCTGCGCGGCGCACGGCGGTGGCTACCTTCCGTCGTACATGAATCGGTCCGACGCCGTGCAGACGACCTTCCCGCAGCGCCAGACCAGGACGCTGAAGAAGCGGCCGACCGAGTACGTGCGCCAGATGTACTACGACTCGATCGTCTTCACGCCCGAGGCGCTGCGTCACCTGGCTGCCGAGGCGGGCCCCGGCCAGGTCGTCATGGGCACGGACTATCCGTTCCCGTGGACGAGCACGTCGGTCGATCACATCCTGGGCACGCCGGGTCTCAGCGATGCCGACAAGATCGCGATGCTGGGCGGCACCGCCGCCGCGCTGCTCGGGATCAAGGCCTAGCTCGCGGGTGACGACCGACGGCATGGCGTTCGCGTGGGTCTTCGTTGTCGCCCTCGCGATGGTGGCGCTCGGCGTGGTCGACGCCCGGGCCCAGGTGCTGCCGGGCGTCGACGCCGTCATCTACGCCGTGACCTACGTCGAGGTGATGCCCACGTCGCGCGCCGACGGCGTGGCTGCGCTGCGCCGTTATCGCGACGCGACGCGCGGCGAGGAGGGTAACCTGCGCTGCGAGTTGGCGAGCCGTCTCGGCCAGCCGCACCAGCTCGTGATCCTGGAAGCGTGGAAGGACCAGAAAGCCTTCGAGGCGCACGGCAAGTCGCCGAGCGCCGCGCAGATGCGCGAGCGGATCCAGGCCATCCGCAATGCGCCGCTCGACGAGCGCGTGCACCTCGGTGTCTCGCTCGGCCCGCTCGGCCCCGGCGCCACCGGCGACGCCGTGGTGGTGGTGACGCACGTCGACGTCATTCCGCCGCGCAAGGAGGACGGCCTCGCCGCCGTCAAGGCGCTGGGCGAGGCCGGCCGCGCCAGCGCCGGCAACGTGCGCTTCGAGGTCGTCCAGCAGACCAACCGCCCCAACCACTTCACCGTCGTCGAGATCTGGAAGGACGCGAGCGCGGCCGAGGCGCACTCGATGGCCGAGGCCACGCGCCGCTTCCGCGACGCGCTCGGCCCGATCTCGGGCGCCCTCTACGACGAGCGCTTGTTCAAGGCCGAATAGGCGCGGCGAGTCGCCGCGCAACCCGTCCGCGAAGCTCGGGCCAGCCATCGCGGAGGAAACAGCGACGTGTCGACCCAGAACTGGGCGAGGACCTCCCACACGACCTGCCGTTCCTGTGTTGCCTCGATCCTCACGCGAGCAACTGCGCGAGCAGCTTGCGGAGCTTCGGCGTTCTCTTCAGGGCCTTGCGCAGCGGCGCGAGCTCGCGCGCGTCGACGATCAGCGGCATGCGCTGGAACCGGCCCCGATGGTCGTAGGTGCAGAAGCGCAGCTCGTACGAGCCCTTGGCCTTGCCCTCGGTGAACTTCAGCAGCTGGATGGTCGGGCGGTGGTACGGCGTCTCGATCTGGGCTTCCTCTTCGACGACACCGCTGCCCCAATGGAGTGAGAACGTCTTCATCGTGCGCTCCGGTGCCATGAACGATATTTGCCTGGAGCAGCCGCTCGAGCGTTCGCCGATGCCCGACGATTCAGGCCGCGCCATCTACTTTGTCCTTCCGAACGAGAACCCAGCGTAGCTGATCGGGGCAGGACCAAAAGGAATTGCGACAGTAATGGCGCTCCACGTTCCATAAGCCCCGGCTCGGCAAGGACCACATCGACGCTCTGCGTGTGAAGCGAGCGCCAGCGCGCGGCCGTCGTGGTCAGCGGTCGAGGGCGAGGGGCACGTCGCGGTCCTCGCGGCCGCGGGCGAAGATCTCCAGCGCGTTCGGCAGCTCGTAGTAGATCTCCAGCGTGTTGCCGTCGGGATCGTCGAAGTAGATGCTCTTCTGGCTCACGTGATCGATCGTCCGCGTGATCTCCACGCCGCGCTCGCGCAGCGTGGCGTAGGCCTCCTGCAGGGCCGCCTCGCTGTCCACGCGAAACGCGATGTGACCGAGCCCGCGCACGCCCGGCGTCTGGCGGCGGGCGGCCTCGGCGTCCTTCACCGCGAAGAGGTCGATGGCGTGGCTCTGGCCGGGCAGCGCCATGAACGTGCCGCCGTGCTCGGGGTCCTCCTCGAGGACGCGGAAGCCCAGCATCGAGTAGAACGTCTTGGCGCGCTCGAGATCGAGCACGCGCAGCAGGACGTGGCCGAGTCCGGCAAGCTGGATCATCGTGGACGCTCCTTGATCGACACGCGCCAGTGGATGCGGTCTTCCTCGGGCGGGTAGTCGCCGGCCGCCTTGTGGTACGAGCAACGGTTGTCCCAGATGACGATGTCGCCCTTGCGCCAGCGGTGGCGGTACTGGCCATCGGGCTGAATCATGCGCTCGGTGAGCTCGTCGATGAGCGCGTCGCTCTCCGCCGCGTCCACGCCCTCGATGGCCAGGATCTTCCCCGGATCGAAGTAGAGACCCTTGCGCCCGGTCTCGGGATGGACGCGCACGATGGGATGCAAGACCGGCGTCCACTCGCGGTCCTCGGCGTTCAGGAGCGCCGTCGCCTTGCGGCGGCCGCCGTAGGTGAAGGCGCCGATGCGGCCCTCCAGGCGCTGCTTCAGGCGCGGCGGCAGCGCGTCGTAGGCGGCGTACATGCTCGCAAAGAACGTGTCGCCGCCCGTGCTCGGCACGGCCAGCGCGTAGAGCTGCGTGGCCTTGAAGGGCTCCTCGTCGTACGCGCCGTCGGTGTGCCAGCCCTCGGCCCCGCGCCGGTAGATGGCTATGTCGAGCTGGCCGTCGGCCCCGAACTTGTTGACGCCCAGCAAGGTGATCTCGGGATACTCCGGGTGCCGCGTGCTCTTCGAAGGGTGCGGGTGGATCACGCCGAAGCGGCGGCTGTAGCGCAGGAACTCGTCGATCGTCAGCACCTGGCCCGGTACGACGAGCACGTTGTGATCGAGCCACGCCCGGTAGAGCGTGGCGAAGCCGGCGTCGTCGAGCGTCCGGACGTCGACCCCCCGGACCTCGACGCCGATCTGCGGCCCCAGCGGGTGGACCTCAATCATCGGTGGCGACGACTGTAGCCCCAAAGGCCCTCCGTTGCCACCGGCCGCGCCGGCGGGCGGCGATGAGCAGCGTGAGCGCCAGGCCGAGGGCCGCGGAGGCCGTGATCGTGGCCGGATAGCCGATGCGCTCGATGAGGAAGCCCGCGGCCATCAGCCCGAGCGGCAGCCCGTACACGGCCAGCGTGCGCACGCCCATCACACGCCCGCGGAACTCGTTGCCGGCGGCGGCCAGCAGGCTGGCCGTCATCGAGATCATCGCCACGTTTTGCACGAAGCCCGCGACCAGCAGCGTGAGCAGGCCGGCGCCGAGCGTCTGCATGTGGCCGAAGCCGAGGAGCACGGTGTACCAGACGGCGGTGAACACGAACGTGGCGCGCTCGGGCCGGCGCGTGCCGCCCGTCAGCACCATGGTGAGCGACGCCAGCAGTCCGCCGAAGGCGAAGCTCGCGACGAGCCAGCCGAGGCCGGTCGCGCCCACGTGATAGACGCGCTGGGCCACGTACGGCAGGAGCCCGCCCGAGGCGGGATACGCCGTCAGGTTGATGAGGAAGGCCAGCCACATCAGCGCGAGCAGCTCGGGCGTGGTGAGCACGCGCACGAGGCCGGCCTTCAGCTCACGCCCGGGCGAGGCGGGGCGCGGCGCCGCGGCCGGATCGTCCACCAGCGCGCGGCGCGGGATCCCGAAGGTGAGCGCGAGGCCGGCCAGGTAGAACGCGGTGACGAAGGCGTACGTGAGGCCGAGACCGAGCACGGTGGAGAGCCCGGCGCCGGCCAGCGCGCCGCCCACGCGCGCGGAGTCCATGGTGGCGCGCGACAGGCCGAGCGCGCCCACCAGGTGCGCGGGCGGGATCGTCTCGCCGATGAGCGCGTTGCGCATGACGAGGTCGTTGGGACGGACGAACCCCGTGAGCGCGGCCACGGCCAGCACCCACGCCGGCGTCAGCCATCCGGTCACGGCGAGCACCATGACGAGCGCGCCCAGCGTGGCGTAGATGGCGCGCATCGCGCAGAGCAGCACGCGTCCGCCGAGGCGATCGCTGAGCACGCCGAACATCGGCGCCGCCAGCGTGCCGAAGAACTGCAGGGAGCCGAAGACCGTCAGCAGCAGCACCGAGCCCGTCTGCGTGATGACGTACCAGCCGAGGATCACCGCTTCCATCTCCGAGGCCCACGCGGTCAGGAGATCGGCCGACCACTGGAAGCGGAAGCTGCGCACGCGGAAGGCGGCGACGGTCACGCGAAGCCGTGCGCGCGCATGGCGCGCCGATACGCCACCGCCACGGCATCGAAGGTGAGGTGGAGCTCGTCGGCCAGGTCGAACGGCACGCGCTCGGGCCGCTGCGACTCCACCACGCGTTGGTCCTGGGCGAAGATCGTCCGCTCGAAGGCCTGGATCACCTCGTCGGGCTGCTCGAGGTTGTAGTTGCGCGCGACCAGGCAGTAGCCGATGCAAGCGTCGGCGGCGCCCGGCTGCGAGGCGAAGAAGTAGACGAGCCCGTCGGCTCCGGCCCAGTCGATGTGCTCGACGATCGTGTAGGGCAGGTGGACCGGGAATGCCTCGGTGTTGGGCGCGTCGGGCCGGCCGTAGGCGTAGCGCACGACGTGGCCGTCGGTGCTCACCTCGTAGGGGGCGACGACGGCGTGGTCGGGATCACCGAGCAGCCCGGGGTGCACGAACGCGAAGTGGCCGAAGTCGGTGAAGTTCTCGACCTGGCGCGAGGCGTCGCACGCCCACGCGAACGGTCCCGTCCGCACCGTCCGCCACGCGCCGGCCTCCAGCTCGGGGACGTCGGGCAGCGGCCAGCGGGGCGCCTCGAGCGCGACCCAGATGATGCCGTAGCGCTCCACGGTTGAATAGGCGACGGCGCGGGCGCGGGCCGGCACGCGCGTGGGCTCGGCGAGCTGGGGAATCGCCGTGCACGCGCCGTCGGCGCGGTAGCGCCAGCCGTGATAGGCGCAGACGATCTCGTCGCCCTCGACGCGGCCGAGCGACAGCGCCGTGCCGCGGTGCACGCACGCGTCGCGAAAGGCGTGCGCGGCGCCGCGGGCGTCGCGCCAGAGGGCGAGCGGCTCGTCGAGCAGCGTCGTCGCGCGGGGCGCGGCCGTGACGTCGACTCCGTAGGCGACGGGATGCCAGCAGGCGCGGAGCGCGGCGAGACGTGCGTCCGAGACGGTGGACACGGCGGTCAGTACGGTACAACATCTGCGCCATGCGAATCGTGTTTCCCGACGGCGCCGGCTGCGTGCAGCACCCCTCCGACCTCGATCCGTTGCGCGCGCTGGGGCCGGTGGACTTCTACGACGGCCCGCCGCCGGACAAGGCCACGCTGATCGAGCGGCTGCGGCCGGCGGAAGCCGTGGTGCTCGACTACTCCGAGATGAACGCCGAGGTCCTGCGCGCCTGCGAGCGGCTGCGCTTCATCAGCTTTCTCGGCATCGGCTACAACAGCTGCATCGACGTCGCCGAGGCCACGCGCCGGGGGATCGCCGTCGCCTACACGCCGGACTACGGCGCCACCTCGGTGGCCGAGCACGCGCTGGCCATGATGCTGGCGCTCACGCGCCACGTCGGCCACGCCTTCCTGAGCGCGCGCGAGGGGCGCTGGGAGCCCGGCCGCTTCCAGGGCATGGAGCTGCGCGGGAAAACGCTGGGGCTGGTGGGGCTGGGGCCGATCGGGATGGAGATGGCGCGGCTGGGCGCGGGGCTCGGCATGCGGCTGCTCGCCTGGACGCGGCGGCCCTCCCCGGACCGCGCGCGCCACGGCGTGACGCTCGTCTCGCTCGAGGAGGTCTTCGCCACGGCCGACGTCGTGAGCCTGCACCTGGCCTACACGCCGGAGTCGCAGGGGCTGATCACGCGCGCGCTGCTGGAGCGCATGAAGCCGGAGGCGTGGTTCGTCAACACCGCGCGCGCCAAGCTGGTGGACAACGAGGCGCTGGTGGAGCTGCTCCGCGCCGGGCGCATCCGCGGCGCCGCCTTCGATGTGCACGAAACGGAGCCGCCGCCCGCGGGCTACGTCCTTCGCACGCTGCCCAACGTGCTGATCACCCCGCACATCGGCTACAACACGCGCGAAGCCTCTGCCAACATGCTGCGCATCGCCATCGCCACGGTGGAGGCCTTCGCCCGCGGCACGCGCCTGCACGTCGTGAACGGGGTGTAGGCGCCCCTCTACGGCCGGGCGCGAAGGCTGTAGAGGCGGAGCGCCTCGGCCTTGCCGCGGAGCTCGCGCTCGCCCATGTCCTCGAGCTCGAGGTCGGGCGGCACGGGGCACCAGCGCAGGAGCGCGTCCGAGACCAGCACGCGACGCTCCAGCGGGCGACACTGCGCCTCGACGCGCGCGGCCGTGTTGACGGTGTCGCCGCTGTGGACGATGTCCTTCTTGATGTCGCCGATCTCGGCGGTGACAACCGGCCCGCCGTGCAGGCCGGCCTTGAACGCGGGCACGATGCCATAACGCTCGAGGTAGCGCGCGCGCCGCTCGTGAATGCGCTCGCTCACGAGGAAGACGCAGCGCAGGCAGTTCCCCTGGCGCAGGCCGCGATCGACCGTCCACGTCACCACCGCCTCGTCGCCGACGTACTGGTAGATCTGGCCGCGGGTCTCCAGCACGGGCTCGGCGATGTCGTGGAAGAAATCGTTCTTGAAGTCGTTGAAGCGCAGCGGCCCCAGCCTCTCGGCGATCGCCGTCGAGTCCGTGAGGTCGAGGAACATGAAGATGCGGTCCTCGGCGACGGGGCGATGATAGCGGCCCAGCAGGAGGTTCATCAGCGTGCCCGGCCCCAGCATCCGGTTGAGCTGCCGCACGACGTTGATGACGAAGCTGACCAGCGTGAGGATCACCAGCGCCAGCACGAAGCGGCCGCCGCCCACGAAGTCGCGATACTGCCCGGAGCGGAAGTAACCCAGCACGCCGCCGTGCTCGGCCAGCCCCAGCAGGGGCATCGTCACGGCGTGAATGGCGACGGCGCAGAGGGTGACGTAGAAGAAGGTGCGCACGAGGAGCAGTCCGCCCATCGCCAGGCTCCGCACCAGCCGCGGCAGGAGGCGAAGCTCGAACCAGGCGCTGCCGAGGCCCATGACGGCGCCGGTGGCGGCGGCCGCGAGCTCGCGCGCGAGATGCGTGGGCACGCGCCGCACGATCCAGTGCACCAGCAGCGCCGCAGCGACCCAGCCGCACGTGATCCAGAGCGCGGTTCGCGCCGTGTACAGGGTTCGTCGCGAGATCACGGGTGGCACGAATGCTAGCCTGGAGGCCGGGCGGACACAACGACAGTAGAGTAATCTCTCTCCCCGGGAGGCCCGGCATGGCGGACACGAAGGACGTCTTCGAGATCATTCACACGATGCGCGCGATGCGACGGCTGAAGCCCGACCCGGTGCCCGATGCGCTCATCCGCAAGATCATCCAGGCCGGCGTGTGCGCGCCGAACGGCGGCAACACGCAGCGCTGGCGCTTCCTGGTGCTCAAGGATCCGACGATCAAGCGGAAGGTGCAGGCCTTCTACAAGCGCGCGTTCGACGAGGTGATCGGCCCGCGCTATCTCAAGAGCGCGCCGCCGCCCGGCGTCACGCGCGAGGCCTACACGCGGCAGCACGCGGCCGTCGAGTACCTGACCAACCACTTCCACGAGGCGCCGGTGTGGATCGTCGCGTGCATCGAGGAAGCCACGGCGCCCACGCGCTGGTCGGGCGCGTCGGTCTACCCGGCCGTGCAGAACATGCTGCTGGCGGCGCGCGCGCTCGGGCTCGGCGCCACGCTCACCACGCGCCACCTCCTCTATGAAAAGGAGACCGAGGCCGCGCTGGGCCTGCCGCCCGGCGTGCACTCGTACGCGATCCTGCCGATCGGCTATCCGATGGGGCATTTCGGCCCGGTCGGTCGCGGGCCGCTGAAGGACGTCGTGTACGAGGACCAGTGGGGACGTCCTTTCCTCGGTGGGGAGGACGGCGCATGAAGGCCTGGTGGATCACGCCCGGTCCCGGCGCCACCGGAGTCGAGCTGCGCGAGACGACCACGCCCGAGCCCAAGGCGGGTGAGCTGCTGGTGCGCGTGCGCGCCACGTCGCTGAATCGGGGCGAGCTGCTGGGCGGCAAGCCCGGCGCGGCCGCCAAGCCCGGTGGCGGCGAGTGCGCGGGCGAGGTGACGAAGGCCGGCGACGCCGTCACCGGCTTCGCCGCCGGCGATCGCGTGATGGGCCGCTGCGCGGGCGGCTTCGCCGAGCACTCCGTGATGGACGCGCGCGAGGCCATGCGCGTGCCGGCCGGCCTCGGCTGGGAGGAGGCCGCGGCGACGCCGCTGGTCTTCCTGGTCGTCTACGACATGCTCGTGGCGCAGGGCCATCTCGCGGCCGGCCAGTGGCTGCTCGTCACCGGCGTCTCCTCGGGCGTCGGCGTCGCGGCGCTGCAGACCGCCAAGGCGCTGGGCGCGCGCGTCATCGGCACCTCGGGCTCGTCCGACAAGCTCGCGCGACTGGAGAAGCTGGGCCTGGACGTCGGCATCCGCACGCGGGCCGCCGACTTCCACGACGCCGTCCTCAAGGCCACCGACGGCAAGGGTGTCAACCTCGTCGTCAACAACGTGGGCGGCTCCGTCTTCGCCGAGTGCGTCAAGTCACTGGCCTTCGAGGGACGGCTGGCCACCGTGGGTCACATGGATCGCGTGCTCAGCGCCACGCTGGATCTCGAGGCGCTGCACGGCAAGCGGCTGACGGTGTTCGGCGTGAGCAACCGGTTTCGCACGGCGGGGCAGCGGGCCGAGACCGTGCGCGGGTTCGTCAAGGACGTGCTGCCGTTCCTCGCGGACGGGCGGCTGCGGCCCGTCGTCGACAAGGCCTTTACGTTCGACGAGCTGCCGGCGGCCATCAAGTTCATGGAGTCCGACGCGCAGGTGGGCAAGATCGTCGTTCGTGTCTGAGAGGACCGCCATGGACTTCGGTCTCTTCTTCCTGATGCAGCGGGACGAGCAGTGGAGCGAGTCGGCGGTCTACGACTCCGACGTGCAGCAGATGCTCGCCGCCGAGTCGCTCGGCTACCAGTCCGTGTGGATCGCCGAGCACCACTTCAACGACTACGGCCTCTGCCCGGCGCCGCAGGTGCTGGCCGCGTTCGTGGCCGCGCGCACCTCCCGCCTGCGCCTCGGCATGGGCGTGAGCCTCCTGCCGCTGCACCACCCGATCGATCTCGCCGAGCAGCTCGCCGTGCTCGACGTGGTCAGCGGCGGGCGCCTCGACGTGGGCATCGGGCGCGGTGGCACGCTGCAGGACTATCAGACCTTCCGCTCCGAGCGGGCGGATGCGCGTCTGCGGATCGAGGAGGGTATCGCGCTGATGCGCGACTGCTGGACGGGCGCGCCCTTCGACTTCGCCGGCCAGTTCCACTCGGCCGAGCGGGTGCACGTGCGCCCGCGGCCGGCGCAGCGTCCGCACCCGCCGCTCTACATCGCGTGCAACAGCGAGGACAGCGTGCTGTCGGCCGCGCGCCTGGGCCTGCCCATGCTCTCGTCGTTCTTCGTGCCGGTGGACGCGCTGCAGCGCCGGCGCGCCGTGTATCGCGAGGCCTCGCGCGCGGCTGGGCGCTCGGAGGCCGACATCGACGCGCTCGAGCGGCAGGGCTGGGGCATGCGGGTCGTGCACGTGGCCCCCGCCCGCGACGAGGCGCTGCGGGCGACCGAACCGCCCTTCATGGGCTACCAGCACAAGATGGCGCGCCTGCGCTCGGACGCCACGGGAGGCTCGGTGCCGAACTCCTTCGATCGCTCGCTGCTGCGCCTGCGCGCGTTCG
Organism: Candidatus Rokuibacteriota bacterium; assembly: GCA_003220265.1. GTDB lineage: Bacteria > Methylomirabilota > Methylomirabilia > Rokubacteriales > CSP1-6 > AR5. Next base: position 9,810 of record QHRW01000100.1, read on the forward strand.
CCGATTATCTCGCCGACGGCTGGGCGCTGATCGGCACGCCCGCCGAGGTCCGCGACGGCCTCCAGCAATACCTGGAGGTCACCGGCTACCAGCGCGTGCTGCTGCTGATGGCGCTGCCCGGGCTGCCGACGCCGCTGGCGCTGCGCTCGATGCGGATGTTCGCGACGGAGGTGGCCCCGGCCCTCACGCAGGTGGCGCAGCCGCGGTGATCGCCGCCGCCGACGTCGTGGTCGTCGGCTCCGGCGCCTTCGGCGCCAGTGTCGCCTATCACCTGGCGCAGCGCGGGGTGCGTGTGGCCGTCCTCGAGCGCGCCGCGCTCGCCTCGCAGACCTCGCCGCGCGCCGCCGGCCTCTCGAGCCAGGTGCGCGCCACGCCCGCGCTCACGAAGCTCGCCCAGCGCGCCGTGGCCAAGCTGGCCGCGTTCACGGCCGAGACGGGGCAGACGTTGCGCTTCACCCAGAGCGGCGCGCTCAAGATCGCCCGCACGGATCGCGACGCCGAGCAGCTCGCGCGCGAGGTGGTACGCGGGGCGGACGCCGGCGTGCCCATCGAGCTCGTCAGCGTCGCCGAGGCGCGCCGCCGGCTGCCGATCCTGGGCGAGCGCGGCATCGTGGCCGTCACCTGGAGTCCGACCGACTGCAACGTGGAGCCCTCGGAGCTGCCGATCGGGTACTGCCGCGCGGCCGAGAAGCTCGGCGCCGTGCTCTTGCCCCACACGCCGGCCACGGGCTTCGACATCGGCCCGCGCGGCGTGGAAGGCGTGCGCACGCCCGGCGGCACGATCGCCACGCGCATCGTGGTGGACGCGGCCGGCGCGTGGGCCCGGCTCATCGCCACCGCGCTCGGCGGGCCGCTGCCCGTCGTCCCCACGCGGCATCAGCTCCTGATCACGGAGCCCATCGCCGGCGTGGGCCCGCACTTTCCGATCGCCCGCGTCATCGACGCCAACGTCTACGTCCGCCACGAGCGCGGGGGCCTGATGCTGGGCGGGTACGAGGCCGACCCGTTGCAGGTGGATACCTCCACGCTGTCGCCGTCGTTCGACATCGCCAACCTGCCGCTCGACATCGAGGTGCTGTGGCGGCTGGCCCGCAGCGTGCGCGAGCAGTTCCCGATCTTCGAGGATCCGGGCATCCGCGTGGCCGAGCATCGCGGCGGACTGCCGACGCTGACGACGGACGACCGCTACCTGGTCGGGCCCTTGCCGGGCGTGGCCGGCGCGTGGGTGATGAGTGGCTGCTGCGTGGGCGGGCTCAGCGTCTCACCGGCGCTCGGCGAGGCGATGGCGGAGTGGATCCTCGACGGCGCGCCGGCCCTCGATCTCGCCGACGTCTCGACCGCGCGCTTCGCCGGCCACGACGTCGACGAGACCGATCTCCGCGAGCATTGTCGCCGCGCCTACGCGACTCATTACCGCGCATAGAGGAGCGCCACGGCTTCGCCGGGGTGCGACGAACGCAGGCCCCCCTACACGCCAGTCCCGAACCCGCCCGCGCTGCGGACGGTGGTGGCTTCGCCCAGGTGGCCGGAGCAGTGGAAGAGCGCGATGCCGCTCAGCAGCGCCGCGCGCGGCCGGCCCGTGAACACCTTCACCAGCATCTCCGCCCGCGCGCCGAACGCGCCCTGCTCGGCGGCGCTCTGGACGGCCTCGGCCGTGGTCTGGCCCTCCCAGTCCTGGGGCTTGAAGCCGCTGACGACCTCGCGCGTGCGCTTGCCGACGGCATCGCGATACTCGCGAAGCGCGCCGAGCTCGACCTGGCGCGTGAGCTCCGTCACCTCGGGGCTCGTCATGCCGATGCCGAAATCACGGCGCGTGACGCCCAGGCGCTTGAGCCACGCGTCGTCGAAGACCTGCGGCCGTCCGCCCAGCACGGGATTCACGAAGATGTCCTCGGCGCGCGCGATGTGAAACATGACCCACGCGATCGAGTTCAGGTCCTCGCGCGGGCGCACGCGCATCTGGTCGTCGGTGAGGCCGCCGAACGTCCGCTCGGCGGCCGACATCTTGTTGCCGCCGACGGCGGCGGAGTGCACGGCGGCGTGCTGATCGAGGAACAAGTCCCGGGCGTCCATGGCGTGTCCTCCTGCGACGGCGATTCGCGCGCCCGGTAGGGTATCATGCGGGCTCGCATGAAGGTCACGAGGCTCGACACCTACTTCCTCTCGGCGCCGCTGCCCCAGGCGGTCCGCACCTCCACGCACACGATCACCAGCGTGAGCGAGGTGATCGTCAAGCTCACCACGGACGCCGGGCTCGTCGGCATCGGGGAGGCGCACGGGCCGTTCCTCTTCCAGCAGGGCCCCGAGGGCCTGCGCAGCGTGCGCACGATCGTGGACGCGGTGACGCCGCTGGTCGTGGGGCAGGACCCGTTCGACGTCGAGCGCATCTGGCAGGACCTGTTCGCGCTGACCTACACGAGCGTGCGCGGCATCCCCACGCTCGCGCGTCAGCAGCGGCCCCTGGTGACCGCGATGAGCGCCATCGACATCGCGCTGTGGGACCTCAAGGGCAAGGCGATCGACCGCCCGGTGTGGGCGCTGCTGGGCGGCGCGCTCCGCCGCCGCGTGCCCGCGTACGTGACGGGCTTCTACTACCGCGACGGCGAGCGCCCCGACGACCTCGTGCGCGAGGCCGCGATGTACGTCGAGCAGGGCTATCGCACGATCAAGGTGAAGGTGGGCGGCTTGACGCCGGAGGCCGACGCCGCGCGCGTGGGTGTCATCCGCAGGGCCGTGGGCAAGGACGTGGCCATCATGCTCGACGCCAACCAGGGCTGGAGCCTGCCGACGGCCCTGCGCGCGGCGGCGCTCTGCGCCGAGCACGACATCTTCTGGCTCGAGGACCCGATGCCCTGGTACGACGAGCGACGCACGCTGGCGCGGCTGAAGGCCGAGACCGACATCCCGATCGCCGCCGGCGAGACGGAGTACAGCCCCTTCGGGCTGCGCACCATGCTGGCCGAGGGCCTGGTCGATTACCTCATCATCGACTCGACGTGGGCGGGCGGGCTGACCACGTGGCGCAAGGCCGCCGTCATGGCCGAGCTCTACCAGGTGCCGCTGGCCGCGCATCACGATCCGCAGATCCACGTGCACGCGGTGGCCGCGAGCCCGACCGGCTTCATCCTGGAGTCGTTCGCCGATCCCACGCGCGACCCGCTGTGGTTCGAGCTCTTCCGCGAGCGTCCGGCCATCGTCGACGGCTTCATGGCGGTGCCGGAGGCGCCGGGGCTCGGCCTCGAGCTGCGCGACGACACCCTCGACAAGTACGGCGTGAAGATCGGCTGAGGAGGACGCCCATGCCCAAGATCTGGCGCGTGTACAGCGGCACCGATGGCGAGTCCCACGTCGCCGAGGAGCCGCTGGCGCTGAAGCCGTTCACCGATCTCGAAGGCGCGTACGGCGAGGGCACGCCGCTGCAGCCGGCCAGTGGCATCGCCTTTCGCGTGGCGCCGCCCGGCTACGTGCTCGACTGGCATTGCGCGCCGCGCCGGCAATACTCGATCTCGCTCTCCGGCACCGCCGAGATCGAAGTGGGCGACGGCACCGTCGTGCGCGTCGGCCCCGGCGACATCGTGCTGGCCGAAGACCTGACCGGCCGTGGCCACGTCACGCGCGTGATCGGTGACCAGCCGCGGCTCTACGCGATCGTGCACCTGAACGCATCGTAGAAAGGAGCCCGCCATGCCTCGCGTCGCCCCCATCACTGGCAAGGCCGACGTTCCCGCCGAGCACCACGCCGTGGTCGACGCCGTCGTCGGCGTCTTCGGCAACGTCCGCGGTCCCTTCAGCATGCTGCTCCACAGCCCGAAGCTCGCCGAGCGGATCCTGCCGCTCGTGACGTTCTTCCGCGACGACAGCGTGGTGGCGGCGCCGCTGCGCTCCGTGGCCATCCTGGCGGCCGTGCGCGAGCGCGAGGCGGCCTACGTGTGGGCGGCCCAGGTCGCGGCCGCACGCCGCAACGGTCTCAAGGACGAGGTGATCGATCTCCTGCGCGCCAAGGGCGATCCCGCGCGGCTGGGCGCCGACGAGCGCGACATCGTCACCTACGTGCGCCAGCTCATGCGCACGAACCGCGCGGACCAGGCGGTCTTCGACGCGCTGCTGCAGCGCCACGGCGTGCAGTGGCTGCTCGAGCTGACGGCGGCCGCCAACTACTTCGCGATGCTGTCGGGTGTGGTCAACGCGTTCGAGGTGGCGGCGCCGCCCGACGGCGACAGGCTGCCGGCCTGAGGACGGGCGCCGGCGGGAAGCTTAATTGACTAAACTATTAGACGGCTGTAGGATCTGAGGGCCATGCCGCCTTCGCGCTCCCGCCGGCGCGTCGAGGAGGCCCAGCGCCTGCTCGATTTGCTGAATGCCCTGGGCAGCACCACGTTCCGCCAGATCCTGTGGCAGCGCGCCTCCGAGCTCGACCTCACCTATGCCCAGTCGCAGGTGCTCTTCTACGTCGCCGACCACACCGGCTGCCACATGGGTGACGTGGGCAAAGCGTTCGGCGTCACGCTGCCCGCCGTGACTCACATCGTCGATCGCCTCGAGGAAAAGCAGTTCCTGAACCGCACCGACGATCCCGTGGACCGCCGCGCCTACGTGCTGGAGCTGACGCGGGCGGGCCGCGCGCTGGTGCAGGAGCTGCGCGGCTTGCAGATGCGCGGCGTGCAGGGCGTCCTGCGCCGGATGACGCTCGACGATCGGCAGCGCGTCATCAAGGGACTCGAAGCGCTCGTCGACGCGGCCACCGAGGCGGCCAGGGCATGAGCCGCCGCCTCGTCGCCGGCGTCGCCCTCGCCGCGCTCGCGCTGGCCGGCTGCTCGGAGAGCCAGAGCGGCGCCCAGGCACGGCCGCCCCAGGCCCCGGCCGTCCCCGTCGGCGCCGCGCTCGCCGAGCAGCGGTTGGTGCCCGTGCAGGTCACCACCGTCGGCACCGTGCAGGCCTACACGACGGTCGGCGTGAAGTCGCAGGTGGCCGGCCAGATCGACGAGGTGCACTTCACCGAGGGCCAGGATGTCAAGAAGGGCGCGCTGCTGTTCACGATCGATCCGCGCCCGCTGCAGGCCGCCCTCCGCCAGGCCGAGGCCAACGTGGCCAAGGACCGCGCCCAGCTCCGCCAGATGGAGGCCGCGCAGGCCCAGCGCCAGGCCGAGGTGCTGCAGACGGAGGCCAACCTCGAGCGCGACATGGCCCAGATGGAGACGGCCAAGGTCCAGGAAAAGCGGTACGCCACGCTCGTGGAAAAAGAGCTGGTCGCCCGCGAGCAATACGACCAGGTCCGCACGGCGATGGCCAGCATGCAGGCTACCGTGCAGGCCGACCGCGCCGCGGTGGACAACGCGCGCGCCTCTACGCGCGCGGCCGAGGCCATGGTCGACAACGCCCGCGCGGTCATCCAGTCCGACGAGGCGGCGGTGGAGACGGCGCGCCTGCAGCTCGCCTACACGACCATCCGGGCGTCGATGGACGGGCGCACCGGCAACCTGCTCGTCCAGGCCGGCAACGTGCTCAAGTCCAACGAGGACAACCCGCTGGTCGTCATCGCGCAGATCCGGCCCATCTACGTGTCGTTCGCGGTGCCCCAGCAGCACCTGACCGCCATCAAGAAGTACCGCGCCGACGGCACCCTGAAGGTCGAAGCGATGCCCGACGCGAAGCAGCCGGCCGCCGCCGGCGCCGTGACGTTCATGAACAACACGGTCGATCCGACCACCGGCACCATCCAGCTGAAGGCCACCTTCGCCAACAGCGACAACGCGCTGTGGCCGGGCCAGTACGTGGACGTGGCACTCACGCTGACGACGGCGCGCGCGGTGGTGGTGCCGACCCAGGCCGTGCAGGCCGGGCAGCAGGGCCCGTTCGTGTTCGTGATCAAGGCCGACTCGACGGTGGAGTCGCGCCCGGTCAAGGTCGGGCGCCGGCTGGCCCGCGAGTCGGTGATCGAGCAGGGCCTCCAGGGCGGCGAGCGCGTCGTCACCGACGGCCAACTGCGTTTGGTGCCGGGCACGCGCGTAGAGGTCAAGCCGGCGAAGGCGTCATGAATCCCGCGCTGTTCATCCGCCGTCCGGTTCTCACCACACTGCTGATGGCGGCGGTGCTGATCTTCGGCATCATGGCCTACAGCCGGCTGCCGGTGAGCGACCTGCCCAACGTCGACTTCCCGACCATTCTGGTCACGGCCCAGCTGCCCGGCGCGAGCCCGGAGACGATGGCCTCGGCGGTCGCCACGCCGCTGGAAAAGCAATTCACCACGATCGCCGGCATCGACCAGATGACGTCGACGAGCGCGCTCGGCATCACGAACATCACGATCCAGTTCACGCTCAGCCGCAACATCGACGCCGCCGCCCAGGACGTGCAGTCGGCCATCACCAAGGCCGCCCCGCTGCTGCCGCCCGGCATGCCGACGCCGCCCAGCTTCCAGAAGGTGAACCCGGCCGACCAGCCGGTGCTGTACATGGCGCTCAGCTCCCCGACGCTGCCGCTCTACACCGTGGACGAGTACGCCCAGACCAACCTGGCCCAGCGCATCTCCACCATCAACGGCGTGGCCCAGGTGACGATCTTCGGCTCGCAGAAGTACGCGGTACGCGTGCAGGTGGACCCGCGGGCTCTGGCCGCGCGCGGCATCGGCATCGACGAGGTCGAGCAGGCGGTGGCGCGCGGCAACGTGAAGAAGCCGACCGGCCTGCTGTCGGGTCCCTACCAGGCCGTCAACATCCAGTCCAACGCTCAACTCACCGACGCGGCCGCCTACCGGCCGCTCATCGTGGCCTATCGCAACGGCTCGCCGGTGCGGCTGGAGGAGGTCGGACGCGTCATCGACGGCGTGCAGACCGACAAGGTCGCCTCGTGGTTCAACAACGACCGCGCGGTGGTGCTGGCCATCCAGCGCCAGCCGGGGACGAACACCATCGAGGTGGTCGACGCCGTGCTGGCCCTGCTGCCGGTGTTCCGCGCGCAGCTGCCGGCCGCGGTCGGCCTCAACGTCGTGTACGACCGTTCGGTGGCCATCCGGGAGTCGGTGCACGACGTGCAGTTCACGCTGCTGCTCACCATCGCCCTCGTCGTGCTGGTGATCTTCCTCTTCCTGCGTAACGTGTCGGCCACGCTGATCCCCAGCCTGGCGGTGCCGCTGTCCATCGTCGGCACCTTCGGCGTCATGTACGGACTGGGCTATACGATCGACATCATCTCGCTGATGGCCCTCACGCTGTGCGTCGGCTTCGTCGTCGACGACGCCGTCGTCATGCTGGAGAACATCGTGCGCCGGATGGAGGCGGGCGAGTCGCGCATGGAGGCCGCCCTCCACGGCTCGCGCGAGATCGGCTTCACCATCCTGTCGATGACGATCTCGCTGGCCGCTGTCTTCATCCCCGTCCTCTTCATGGGCGGGGTGGTGGGCCGGCTGCTGCACGAGTTCGCGGTGGTCATCGGGGCCGCCGTCATCGTCTCCGGGATCGTGTCGCTGACGCTGACGCCGATGCTGTGCAGCCGCTTCCTGCGCCCGCCCCACGGCGGCGGCAACCGGCTCTACCAGGCCTCCGAGCGCGTCTTCGACGGCATGCTGCGGGTGTACGACGGCTCGCTCAAGTGGACGCTGCGCCACGGCCGCTTCACCATGGTCGTGCTGGTCGTCACCTTCGCGCTGACCGCCTACCTCTTCAGGGTCATCCCCAAGGGCTTCATTCCGACGGAGGACAACGGGACGATCTTCGCGTTCACCGAGGCGGCCCAGGACGTGTCGTTCGATTCCATGATGGTCCACCAGCGGGCGGTGGCCGACGTCGTCGCCCAGCAGCCCTACGTCGAGCAGTTCATGTCGTTCATCGGCGCCAGCGGCACCAGCGTGATCTCGAACAACGGCCGGATCTTCGTCCGGCTCAAGCCCCGCGACCAGCGCAAGCCCGTCGACCAGCTCATCGCGGACCTGCGGCCGAAGCTGGCC
>QHRW01000101.1 GCA_003220265.1 Candidatus Rokuibacteriota bacterium
TGGTGCGGCGCACGCGGGCAGGCCGCGAGCACCAGATCGCGCTCGATCCTGAGCCGATCCGGCGCATCGCGGGCTGGGCCTCGCGCTACGAGCGGTTCTGGGGCGACCGCCTCGACAAGCTCGAAGCATTCCTCACAACGAACAGAAAGCGAGATTGACGATGCCCACTGCCGGAACGAGCCCGAGCCCCACTCTCCGGATCACGGTCCCTCGCCGGATCCAAGCCTCGCCGGAAGAGGTCTTCGACGCGTGGGCTGATCCCGACCTGTTCAGGCGCTGGTTCGAGCCGCACCGCGCCATTCTCCGCAAGGCCGCGGTCGACGAGCTCTGGTACTGGGAGGCCGACCATGCCGGCCGCCTGTGGGCGCACTACTGCCGCTACGTGCGCGTGGAGCGCCCGCGCCTGCTGGAATTCGCCTGGATGTCGGAAGCGACGCGTGGGCTCGAGTCCCGGGTGACCATCGAGATGACGCCGTCCCGCGACGCCACCGACCTGGTGTTGACGCACACCGGGCTCCCCGACGACGAGCGGGGCCGCGGCCACGAGGAGGGCTGGAAGCACTTCACCGGCATCCTGGCCGAGAAGATCAAAGGACTGCGGCGATAAACCGGGCCCGCGAGAGCGGGCGCATACAGTGAAGAGCAAACCAGGGAGGACACCATGGAAGCCAAGGGAGAAGTGTTCGCCAAGCAGTTCGAGGCCAAGGTGGAGGAGGCCACGGCTCTTCTCGAGAAGCTGAGCGATGCCGACTGGAAGAAGACGACACCCGCCGAGAAGTGGACGGTCGCGGCGACGGCGCACCACGTCGCCAGCAGCTACGAGCCGATCACCCGCATCATCAAGACGATCGCCGCCGGCCAGGCGCTGCCGCACTTCACCCGCCAGATGCTAGACGAGATGAACGCCCAGCATGCCAAGGAGTTCGCCGGCTGCACGAAGGCGGAGACGATCGCGCTCCATAAGAAGGGAGCCGCGGCGGCGGCCGCGGCCGTACGTGGCTTCTCCGATGCCGAGCTCGCGAAGACCGGCACCGTGTTCACGGGGATGCCCCCGATGAGCGCCGAGGAGATGGTCAAGGGTGCCCTCCTCGGCCACATCGACGAGCATTTCGGCAGCATCCGGAAGACGATCGGCGGCTGAGTCGGCCGTCTGCGAAAAGAAGGAGACAAGAGCGATGACGAAGCACGTGACGGGGACACGTAAAGAGTGGCTCGCAGCCCGGCTCGAGCTGCTCGAGGCGGAGAAGGAGCTCACGCGGCGCAGCGACGAGCTGGCGCGGCGACGGCAGGAGCTGCCGTGGGTCCGGGTCGACAAGGAGTACCGATTCGAGACCGACGAGGGAGGGGCCTCGATGGCCGACCTCTTCAGAGGGCGCTCGCAGCTCCTCGTCTACCACTTCATGTTCGGCCCCGACTACAAGGCGGGCTGCCCGTCCTGCTCGGCGATCGCGGACGGCTTCAACGGGTTTGCCGTCCACCTGGCCAACCACGACGTGATGCTCTGGGCGGTGTCGCGGGCGCCTCTCGCGCAGCTCCAGGCGTACAAGCGGCGCATGGGGTGGACGTTTCCCTGGGCGTCATCGTCGGTCAGCGACTTCAACACCGACTTCAGCGTCGGGTTCACTCAGGAGCAACAGCGCGAGGGAGGCATCGACTACAACTACCGGCGCGAGCCGGCGTTGCAGGCCCCGCCGGCCGGGAAAGCGACGGACGAAGGGCCGGTCGCGTTCGCGGCCAGCGCCGGAACCGACGTGGCCACGTACATGCGCGAGAGGCCGGGCGTGAGCGCGTTCGTCCTCGAGGACGGCGTCGTGTACCACACCTATTCCGCCTATTCGCGCGGAGTGGACGCCCTCTGGGGCATGTACCAGTGGCTCGACCGCGCCCCCAGAGGACGCAACGAGAAGGGCCTCTGGTGGCGCCGTCACGACGAGTACGACCGGCGCTGAGCGATGGCTTCCCAATCGGTTGGAGGCGCAGAACGTGTCACGACAGGACGCGGACGACGTCGCGCTGTTTTGCCTCCTCCGTGACGCGGTGGCCGCGGCGTTCGACCGGAGTCCCGTCCGCCGGCGTCAAGAGGCGGAGGGAGAAGTGTGGGCCTGGAGTGTGTGCGCGCTCCCGCTGCGCCCGGGCCGTGAGCTCCTCCTCGGTCTGAACTGGGGCAATGACGGGCGGGGACACCAACCGCACCATGATCCTCCTGACGACACGGACATTGCGCACATCCGCAAGGAGCGATTCGGCAGGGCGGCGCATGTGCTCCTGGCTCGATATGGCCGTGACCTGGCACAGATGAACTACTTCAACGTCTGTCCGTTTCGCTGGATTACCTCGGACCTCGTATCGGTCAGCCTCTGACTGCGGATGTCGCCTGGCATGTGATTCCGGACGGTGGCCCGTCCGCCCGGTGGGGAAGGGGCGTGCTGCTCGGAAACTCCGATCGCTATCCGTTCATCGTCTTGCCGCATCCCCAGGCACGGATCAAAGGGGACGTGCGTGATCGGCTCTGCGCGGAGGCGTTCAGTCGTGTCGGTGAGGCGGCCGACGGCGCCGATGACGGCGCTCATCGGGTCGGACGCGGCCAACTGGAAGCGAAGGCGCACCCAGCCCTCGAGAGCCCGAAGACATCAAGCGAGCCTTGCAGCAAAGAGTCGGGTCACGCGAAGCCTTGCAAACGTCAGCGCCCGGCCCCCTGGTGGGGGTCGAGCCAGTCGCGCAGGCCATCGGCCAGCATGTTGAATCCGAGCACCGCCAGCATGACCGCCAGGCCGGGGAAGATTACCATCCACGGAGCCTGCAGCATGAAGCCGCGGCCATCCGCGAGCATCAGGCCGAGCGACGGGGTGGGCGGGCGGACGCCAACGCCGAGGAACGACAGCGCGGCTTCGATCAGGATCCCGATCGCCATCAGCACCGAGGTCTGGACCAGCATCGGTGTCGCCGCGTTGGGCAGGATGTGGGTCAGCACGAGGCGTGGCACGGTGGCGCCGAGCGCCCGGGCGCCGTCCACGTAGACCTCGACCTTGGTGGCCAGGACCGCCGCCCGCACCACCCGTGCCATCACGGGGGTGTAGACCACGGCCAAGGCGCTGGCGAGAAGAACGGCGCCCGTGCCGAAGACGCTCATGAGCGCGATGGCGAGCAGCACGGCCGGGAACGCCATGAGGACGTCGAGCGGGCGCATGATGAGCTGGTCGGGCAGCCCCTCGGCGTAGCCCGCGACGAGCCCGAGCGGCCCGCCAATCAGCACCGCCAGCAATGCGGCCGTCACGGCCACGCCGAGTGAGATGCGGTAGGCATGGATCACCCGGCTGAGCACGCTGCGCCCGAGGTCGTCGCGGCCGAACGGCTCGGCCGCCGTGGGCCCGCGCAGGGCGAGATCCTTCGAGATGTCGGTGGGGCTGCCGAGCGGCAAGCTCGGCGCGAGCAGGGCGGCGAGCGCGAGCACCCCCACGATCGCGAGGCCCACCAGGGGCACCCAGGCGCGCGTCACCGCCGCCGCACCCGGGGATCGATGACCCCGTAGAGGATGTCCGTCGCCAGGTTCACGAGCATGAACATCGCCCCGATGACCAGGACCGTGCTCTGCACCACCGGATAGTTGCGCTCGAGCACGGCGTCGAGGGTCATGCGACCCACGCCGGGGAGCGTGAAAATCATCTCCACGACGATCGCGCCGCCGAGCATGTACCCGACCTGCAGGCCGAGCACTGTGACGATCGGGATGGCGGCGTTGGGCAGGACGTGGCGAAAGAGGACGGCGTGCTCGGCCAGGCCCTTGGCTCGCGCGAATTGCACGAAGCCCCGCTGCGCGACGTCGAGGACCGCGGCGCGGCTGAGCCGTCCCAGCACGGCGGCACGGCTCAGGGCCAGCGTCAGCGCCGGCAACACGAGGTGCTGCAGGTTCTCGAGGGGACTCTCGGCGATCGGGACGAAGCCGCCGGAGGGCAGGAGCCCGGCGCCCAGCGAGAGGCCCAGGATCAGCATGATGCCGAGCCAGAAGTCTGGGATGGAGACGCCGACGAGGCCGATCGCGAACGTGGCGCGGTCAGCAAACCCCCGGCGCTGCGCGCCGCCCAGCAGGCCGAGCGGGATGCCGATCAGCGCGGTGCCGGCGGCCGCCAGCAGCGTCAGTTCGAGCGTGACGGGCAGGCGATCGAGGATCATCCGCCCGATGGGCTCGTTCTGCCGGAAGTCCAGCCCGAAGTCCCCCCGCAGGAGCCCGGCCAGCCAGCGAAGGTACTGGTGCGGCAACGGCTCGTCGAGGTGCCACGCTTCGCGCAGCGCCCGCACGCCGTCGGGCGTGGCCTTGTAGCCGAGGATGACCACCGCGGGGTCGCCCGGTACGAGCCGCATGAGCCCGAACACGAGGATGCTCATGCCCAGGAGCAGCGGGACGGCGAGGAGGAGCCGTCGCGCCGCGTAGATCCACGGCGAGGACATCGCGCCTCAGGCGATCCAGCTGTCCTCGAACCTCAGCTCCAGCGACGACAGCGGCACGGAGCCGTGGACGTTCGGCTTCATCCAGTAGCGCTGGATCTCGTTGCTGAACACGATCAGGGAGCCTTCCTCCTGGAACCAGCGCACCAGGTCGGGGTACATCTTCTTGCGGGTGACCGGGCTGGGCGTGAACCGGAACGCGTCGATGCGCTTGTCGGCCTCCTCGGATTTGAAGCCCGAGAAGTTCCACGGAGACGCGGAGTGTTGCAGCGGCGAGTAGAACATGTCGGGGTCCACCGTCACGCTCCACCAGGCACCGGCGATGTCGAACTTCTTGCCGACCAGCGCCTCGAAGTACTGGCCCGACTCGAGCGGTTGCACCTCGAGCGTGATGCCGACCTTCTTGAGCTGCTCGCGCAGGATCTCGCCCGTCTTCACCAGCACCGGGACCTGGGACTTCACCAGATAGGTCAGCGTGAGGCCACCGCCGGCGCCCGCGTCGCTCAGCAGCTGCCGGGCGCGGGCGAGGTCGGGCCCGCCCTTGTGGACGTTCACGCCGGTGGCCCACGGGCTCGGTTCCGGCGTCGGCTCCGCCGTCGGCACGTGGCTGCCGAAGTAGACGAGCTTGACGATCTCCGCACGATCGAGCGTCCACGCGATGGCCTGACGCAGCCGCCGATCGTTGAACGGTGGCTTGCTCGCATTGAGCATGAGGAAGAACGGCAGGTACGGCCGGCCGGGCGAGGCCTTGGGGTCCCGGCCCCGCTCCAGCTCGAGGATGCGCTGCGGCGGCACGGTCTGGATCCAGTTGAAGCGGCCGGTCTGCAACCCCGTGAGCCGCACCGTGTCGTCGGCCGGGGCCGAGAAGATGATGCGATCGAGGTACGGACGCCCGGGGCGGAAGTACTTGTCCCAGCGTTCGAGGGTGACGTGATCGTCCTTCACCCACTCCACGAACCGATAGGGTCCTGTTCCGATCGGGAACAGCTTGGGGTCCTTCTCCTTGAGCGCCTTTTCGTTCACGATCTCCGTGGCCTGGGTCAGCATCGCGAGCAGGGGCCCGAACGGCCGGGCGAGATGGAAGCGGACCTGATGCGACCCCACGGCCTCCACCCCTTCCACCGGCGAGAAGAAGATGCGCATCGGGAGCTTGTTCTTGGCGTCGAGCAGCCGGGTGAAGGTGAACACGACGTCCTGGGCCGTGAACGGCTCGCCGTTGTGGAACACGGCGTTATCGACGAGGTCGAAGAGCCAGGTCTTTTCGTTCTCCTGCTTCCACGATCTCGCGAGCCCCGGGATGAACTGGCCCGCCTCGTCCACGTAGGCGAGCTTGTTGTAGACGTTCTGGTAGATCTGCAGTGACGAGTAGAGCTGCGCGTAGCCCGGATCCATGTTCACCGGCTTGTCGACGGTGGCGACGCGAAGGGTCCCGCCCCGCCGGGGGGCTCCCTGCGCGAAGGCGGTGAGCGGGCCGTGGCCGGCGAGGCCCACGCCGGCGCCGGCCGCGCGGGCGAGCCACGCGCGGCGCGTGAGACCGGAGCGGCCGTCGATCGGGTCGGCGAACGGGACGTTGTGCGGGTCGTGGTCGCTCATGGTCTATCCCCCGTGGGCACCGTCGTAGATGACGCCATCCTTCATGACCAGGCTCACGCGCGTCAGGGCCGCCATGTCCTTCAGCGGGTCGCCGTCCAGCGCGATCAGATCGGCGCGCTTGCCGGGCTGGAGCGTGCCCACCTCGTCGTCGATGCGGCAGGCCTCGGCGCCCCAGCGGGTGGCTGCCAGCAGCGCGTCCGCCGGCGGCACGCCGAAGCGGACGAGCGTTTGCAGCTCGAAGGGCATCAGCCCGTGCATGCTGTCGGTGCCGCATGCGAAGCGCACGCCCGAGGCAAGGTGCCGGGGAAAGTTGTCCGCCACGACGCGGCGGGCCCGGTGGACCTTGTCCATGATGGCCGGCCGGTGGCCGTCGCCCTGCTCGATCCCGGTGGGATGCATGAAGATCCCGAACGTGCAGATCAGCCAGACCCCGCGCTCGATCATCAGCGCGATGTCTTCGTCGGTGGCCAGCGCCCCGTGCTCGATCGTCCGCACGCCCTCGCGGACCGCGAGCTGCAGGCCCGGCCCGCCATGCGCGTGCGCCGCGGCGTAGGTGCCCACGCGGTCGGCTTCCTCCACGGCGGCGCGGATCTCCTCGCGCGTGTACGCGCTCGCCGTCGGGGTGGGACCGGGCGAGCTCACGCCGCCCGTCACGAAGATCTTCACGTGGTTGGCGCCGCGGCGCAGATTTTCGCGGGCGCCGCGGCGGACGTCGTCGACTCCGTCGTAGCTCGCCAGCGCGCGTCCGTGCGCGTTGTTGGCGGCCAGGCCGCGGCCGGCCACGAGCAGCCGGGGGCCGGCGATGACTCCGGCCTCGATGGCGTCGCGCACGTCCACGTCGACGAAATGCTCCTCGCCCATGACGCGCATCGTCGTCGTGCCCGCCGCAAGATCCCGGCGGAGGTTTCGCGTGGCGGCGAGCGCCTGCGGCACCGGCCCGCGACAGAGCTGGCCGAGCTGGTCGCCCTGGCCCGGCACGATCGACGCGTGGCTGTGGCAGTCGATCAGGCCCGGCATCACGAACCGGCCGCTGAGATCGAGCGTCTCCATCCCCGTGGCGTCGGCCCGGCTCCCGGCCGGCCCGACGCTCGTGATGCGTCCGTCGGTCACCACCACCAGGGCGTCGCGGATGGGCGCCGCTCCGGTGCCGTCGAACAGGGTGCCGCAGCGGAGGGCGCGAACGGCCATTCTCAGGCTCCGTCGACGCGCACGTCGTAATCGCGCCGGGCCGCTTCGGCCGACACGTAGCCCTCGCGAACGTCACGACGGACGGCGTCGCGGTCGCGCTCGGCGGGCGGTCCCCAGCCGCCGCCGCCGCCGCTCATGATGCGGACGATGTCGCCGGCGGCGATCGGATGCTGGGTGGCCTTGCGCACGTGGCGAACCGAGCCGTCGGTGGACGTGATCTCGACGCCGTTCACGGCGCCGTCACGGCCGCCGCCGAGACCCCACGGCGGCGTGGCCTGACGCTCCAGGCTGAAGGTGATGAACGCCGGGGCGAGGAACTGGTAGACACGCTCGATGCCCAGGCCGCCGCGAAACTTGCCGGCGCCGGCTGAGTCCGGCCGCAGGCCGTAGCGCAGGATCCGCATCGACGGCACGCGCGACTCCACCACCTCGACGGGATTGTTCCTGGCGGTGGAGCCCGCGAAGATGATCATCGCCGACTCGCCGTCGTAGGCCGGGCGGGCGCCGGTGCCCCCTGCATTGAGGTCGCCCTGGATGAAGAGCCGGCCGGTCTGCAGATGGGTCCCGAACGCGATGGTCGGCATCTGATCGCCGTAGGCGCCGGCGGGAACGCGGTCGGGCAGGGCGTCCGCGAGCGCCCGTAGCCCCAGCTCGATGAGCAAGTTGATCGGCACGTAGTAGCGGGCCGTCGGCGCCGGCTCCTCGGCGGCCAGGACGGAGCGGCGCGGCACGACGACGCGCAGCGGCCGAAAGCATCCCTCGTCGACCGGGTCACCGGGCGTCGTGAGGCACTTGATGAGAAGCCGGCAGGCGCTGATGGTGATGGCGTCGCCGCAGTTGAACGGTCCGGCGACCTGGGCGTCGGAACCCGTGAAATCCACCGTCATGCCGCCGTCGCGCACCTCGATCGCCATCTCGACGCGCACCGGACGGTCGAGCGTGATGCCATCGTTGTCGAAGTGGCCGACCGCCCGGTAGGTGCCGGCCGGGATCGCCGCGAGCGCCGCGCGCGTGCGGCGCTCGGACTGCGCCATGTACGTCGTGGTGGCGTCGAGGACGGTGTCCCGGCCGTACTTGGCCAGGATCTCCCGAAGCGACGCCTCGCCGGCCCGGCAGACCGCGATCATCGCCTGGATGTCCTTGAGGGTGCCGCTCTCCGTGCGGATGTTGCCACGGATGACGCGCATGACTTCCTCGTTGAGCTCGCCCTGGCTCATGAGCCGCACCGACTGGAAGCGCAGGCCTTCTTGCCGGAACTCCCGCGAGCCCACCTGCATGCTGCTCGGCACCGGGCCGCCCACGTCGCTCCAGTGCGCCTTCACCGCCACGAAGCCGGTCAGACGCCCGTCCCAGAACACCGGCGCCGTCATGGCGACGTCGTTCAGGTGGTTGCCGTTGCCGGCGTAGGGATCGTTGTGGATGAAGAGATCGCCCTCGCGGAAGGCCTCGACGCCGCGGTCCTCGATCGTCGCCTCGATGGGAAACCCGAGATGGCCCTGGAAGACCGGCAGCCCGATGCCCTGCGCGATCATCTGCACGTTCGCGTCGAAGATGGCGCAGCCGAAGTCCAGGCTCTCGCTGATGATGTGGTTGTAGGCCGTCTTGATCATGGTGAGGCGCATCCGCTCGGCGGCGGCGTTGAGCGCGGCCCGGACGACCTCGACGGTGATGGGATCGAGCGGCATGGAGACTCTAGCCCCCCTTCATCTGGATCACCAGGCACCCGTGGTCTTCCACGGACAGGGTGTCGGCGACGTCGATGATCGTCGTGGTCCCGGGCTCCTCGATCGCGGCCGGCCCCGCGAGCGTGTCGCCGGCGAGGAGGTCGCCTCGCTGGACGACACGGTGCTCGACGAAGTCGCCCGCGGCCACCGAATAGATCGCGCGCGTCGCGAACGCGGCCCCCGCGCCGGAACGGCGCGGCAGGCGCGGCAGGCGCGGGCGGTCGAGCGGGAACACCACGGTCAGCCGCAGGTTGAGCAGCTGCACGTCGACGTCGGAGGCGGCGTAGCCGTAGGCGCGCTCGTGGGCCTCGTCGAACTGCTTGCGGAGATCCGTCCAGTCGGCGACGTCGCTCACCGCGATCGTGACCGTGTGCTCCTGGCCGAGGTAGCGCAGGTCCACCGCGCGATACATCAGCGGCGCGCCGTCGGCGGGCAGGAGGGCGGCGATCTCACGCTGCATCTCGGTGTACCGCGCGTCCGCCCACGCCGCGTCGGTGCCCTCGAGCGGCTCGAGGACCGTGCGCACCAGGTCGTGACGCAGGTCGGTGGCCAGCATGCCCCACGCCGAGAACGTGGACGGCGCCGGCGGGATCACCACGCGGGGGATCCCCAGCTCGCGAGCAATCGCCACGGCGTGCAGCGGTCCGCCGCCCCCGTAGGCGGCCAGCGTGTAGTCGCGCGGGTCGAGCCCGCGCCCGGTGATGATACTGCGGACCGCGAGCGCCATCTTCACGTCGGCCAGCCGGACCACCCCGGCCGCCGCGCTCGCGCGCGACAGCCCGAGGCGCTGCGCCAGTCCCTCGTCCACCGCGCGCGCGGCGCCGGCGACGTCGAGCGGCATGGTGCCGCCGAGAAAGCGCGAGCCGTCGATGCGACCGAGCGCGACGTTGGCGTCGGTGACGGTGGGCTCGGCACCGCCCAGCCCGTAGCACACCGGGCCCGGCGCGGCGCCGGCGCTCTGCGGTCCCAGCGCCAGCGCGCCGCCGGCATCGATCCACGCGATCGTCCCGCCGCCGGCGCTCACCTCGCGGATGTCGATCACCGGGATGCGCAGGGGCCGGCCGTCGACGTGGTACTCGTCGGTGGTCTGCACCATGCCGGCGTCGACGATGGCGCACTTGGCCGTCGTGCCCCCCATGTCGAAGGAGATCAGCCGGTCGAGGCCGAGCACCGCCGCCAGGCTGGCGCAGCCGACTGCGCCCGCGGCCGGTCCCGACTCGATCGTGTGCACGGGGCGCGCGCGGGCGGCTGCCAGCGAGCAGGCGCCGCCGTTGGACTGCGTGATCAACGCGCGGCCGCGGAAGCCCCGCTCCGCGAGCCGCTGCTCGAACGTGCCCAGATAGCGCTCGACGATGGGCAGGAGGTAGGCGTTGACGACCGCCGTGCTGGTGCGCTCGTACTCGCGCCATTCCTGGCTGAGCCGATGGGACACCGAGATCGCCACGCCCGGCAGCTCCTCGGCCAGGATCGCGGCGGCCCGCTGCTCGTGGACGGGATCGAGATAGGAGAAGAGGAAGGCCACCGCGACCGACTCCACGCCCTCGGCGGCCAGCCGCCGGGCCGCCGCCCGAACGGCGCCGTCATCGAGGGGCACGAGGACCTCGCCGCGCGCGCTCAGCCGCTCGGAGACCTCCAGGCGGCGTCCGCGCGGCACGAGCGGCGCCGGCCGCCGGTACAGGACGTCGTACATGCGCAGGTAATTGCCGCGCCCGATTTCGAGGACGTCGCGGAAGCCTTCGGTGGTGAGGAGCCCGGTGCGGGCGCCCTTGCCTTCGAGCAAGGCATTGATGCCGATCGTCGTGCCGTGGATCGTCAACCGGCAGTCGGCGAGCGCGATTCCGGCCTGGTCGGCGCAGCGCAGGACGCCATCGAGCAGCCCGGAGGGTGTGCTGAGGGCCTTGGCATTCACCACCGTCCCCGTGGCCTCGTCGAACGCCACGAGGTCCGTGAAGGTCCCGCCGATGTCGACGCCGATCCGAAGCGCCGGCATCACGGCCGGCCGGATGGCGCGACCTTGGCGACCGCGTCGTCCACGGTGGTGCCCTTGAAGAAGTCGGGGTTGAGCGCGGTGTGCAAGCGCGCCGGGTTCGCGAAGACGAAGTCCCGAAAGTTGTCCTCGTCGATGAGCCCGTGCTCGACCAGCTCCCACGCCTCCTCGAGCACTGCCGACATGTCGGTGACGTCGAAGTGGCCGACGTCGGAGCTGAAGATGGGATGCAGCCGATGATGGCCGTGCCGATCGAAGGCCCAGGCGGTCGTCGGGTCGTCGGCCTCGCACCCGAAGAAGAAGCGCTCGGCAAAGTGCCGGCGCAGCTCCTCGGCCGACCGGACGGGCACCTCGGCGAAGTCGTCGAACCGTTCCTGCCGGTACGCGCGCTCGGTCGCTTCCTGCGCCGTCGTGAACGGCTCGGCCAGGTTGAGGGCGCGCAGGATCTCCTCGGTCTTGTCCTCATAGAGCCGGCCGCCGTACTGGCGGAACAACGCCGCCAGCCCGTCGAGGTCGAGGTTGGTCGGCCGCGTCTGACTCTCCATGGCGGCCCGCCGCCGTCGCTCCCAGTGGCCGACGAGGTCGGTCACGAGGTTGCACGCCCAGCCCACGCCGCCCTCGAGGAACGCGAAGCGCAGCTCGGGAAAGCGATGCGTGACGCCGCCGAGGATCAGCGCCTTGGCGAAGGCGTGGCTGGCGTTGGCGAAGTGGCCGATGTGGTTGTACGTGAAGCTCCACACCGACTCCCGCCAGTGCGTGCCCATGCTGCCCGAGTGCGCGGTGACCGCGACCTTGAGCTCGGCGCACCGCTGCCAGAACGGGTCGTAGTCATGGGCGCTCTCGAAGGCCAATGAGTCGATGTATGTCCGCTGCTGGTTGAGCTCGGCTCCCTCGCGCGCGAAGGCCGGCACCGGCCGGCGCACGTGGTTGGCGATCATCAGCACCTTGAGGCCGAGCTCGCGGACCGCGTACGTCGCCTCCTCGATGGCCTCCGCCGGGGTGTGGACAGGCACCACCGCGGCCGGCGTGATCCGGTGCCCGTAGGGCTTGAACAGCTCGGCATTCATCCGGTTCACGGCCCGGGCGACGCCGCGGCGGATCTCCTCGTCGGGGTTGCCGACGTAGAAGAGGCCGAGCGAGGTGTAGAGCACGCAGAAGTCGATGCCGAAGTCGTCCAGCCGCTCGTAGAAGAGCCGGGGCACCATCGCCGTCGCCCGGTCGAGCGTGCCGGCCGGCTCGCCCCACCAGGTGGGCCGGTGCAGCCGGCGGCGCATGCGCTCCGCGGGCGGCAGGTCGTACCAGGTCGTGTCCTTGGCCCGCTTGACGAACTTGTCCACGACGGTGGGGCCGGCGACGTCCCTCAGGAAGTCGAGGAAGATCGGCAGCGGCTCGAGCCAGTGGCCGTCGCCGTCGATCACGGGGTGGTCGAGCCGGGCCCGCACGGCCGCCGATTTCGACGCCCTGGAGTACGCCATCACGACCTCCCTGGGGACCGGGGTTCCTCCCCGTTGCCTGCCGCGCGTATCATACCGCCTCGTGACGTGCTGGCTCTTTCTGCCGACGAGGAGGCATGCATGACCGCCGTGTCCATCGACGAAACCGCCGCCCACGCGCTGCTCCGCTACGCGCGGATGATCGTGGCGCGCGGGTACGTCCACAACTCGCTCGGGAATCTCGTCATCCGCGTGCCCCATCCCGACTTCGCGGACGGCGTGGCCTACACGAAGCACGCGGAGGTGTCGCTGGAGGAGATGACGCTCGACAACATCGTCGTCACCGACATTCCGACACCGCGGCTGTTGCACGGTACCGTTCCCACCAGCGTCGGTCACAACCTGAGCCGCGAGATCCTCCGTCTGCGGCCCGACGTCGGCGCGGTCATCCACGTGCACCACGACGAAACCATCGCGCTCTTTGCGTCGGGCGCCGTCAAGGAGCTGCGCGTGCTGTCGCTCGAGTTCCCCTACGTGATGGCGAAGCCCCCCTACGTCGTGCCGTCGCACCTCGACGTGGAGCAGGACGTGGGGCCGATCAAGGACTTCATCGAGCACACGAACAGTTTGATCATGGACAACCACGGCGTGACGACGCTGGGGCGGACGGTGTCCGAGGCCTACCACCGGCTCAACACGCTGACGTCCGAGGTGCGCCGGAACATCGAGGCGCTCCGGCTCGCCGCGCTCGCGCGCGCCGAGGTCCACTACCTGGCACCCGAGGCTGTCGAGTGGATGTACCGTTACGCGGAGAGCGGCGACCGGCGGGTGTAGGCGTCGTGCAAGGGGGAGGGACATGAAGGTCGGCATCTTCGTCACCAACCAGAACCCGCTCGGGACCGACATGGTCTCCGCGCTCGACGACCAGTTCGTGATGACGCGCCTGGCGCGCGACCGGGGCTGGGACGCGGTCGGCACCGGACAGCACTACCTGAGCGAGGGGATGAGCCAGCTCCAGCTGATTCCCTTCCTCGCGCGCCTGGCGGCCGAGGCCGGGGAGATGACGGGGGTGGCCGGCGTGCTGCTCATCAACCTGCACAATCCCGTCGAGATCGCCGAGTGCGTCGCGTCGCTCGACGTGATCTGGCGCGGAAACTTCGTGTTCGGCGTGGGGCTCGGCTATCGCGAGGTCGAGTTCGACGCGTTCAAGGTGCCGAAAGGCCAGCGCCTGCAGCGATTCGAGCAGTGCCTGGAGATCGTCAAGCGGCTCTGGACCGAGGACAAGGTGAGCGTCGAGACCGACGTCTGCACGCTGTCGAACGTGACGCTCACGTGTCGGCCCGTCCAGAAACCCCATCCGCCGATCTGGTTCGCGGCCAACGGCGACAACGCCGTGCGCCGGGCGGCGCGGCTCGGCGACGCCTGGTTCGTGAACCCGCACTCGACCATGGCCAGCATCACGCGCCAGATGGGCCTCTATCGGGAGGAGCTCGCGCGCGTGGGCAAGCCGCTGCCGCGCGTGCGCCCGCTCATCAAGGAGATCTACTGCGCGAAGGATCGTCAGACGGCCATCGAGATCGCCGGGCCGTATCTCGGCGCCAAGTATCGGGCGTACGCGTCGTGGGGCCAGGATGCGGTGCTGCCCGACGGGGACACCTTCCGGCAGCCGTTCGCGGAGCTCCTGCGCGACCGCTTCGTGCTGGGTAGCCCCGAGGACTGCTACGAGCAGCTCCGTCCGTGCTGGGAAACGGTCGGCGCCAACTTCCTGTTCTTCCGCACGCACTGGCTCGGCATGCCGCTCGCGCACGCGCTCGCCAGCATGCGACTGATGAGCGACGAGCTGCTCCCGGCGCTGCGGCAGGTGAGAGGCTGAGAGCCGAGAGAGTGTAGTATCGGCGGTACGAACGTCAGAGGAGGTTCCCATGATGAATCCCCCGGGCAAGCTGGCCTATGCGACGCCCACCACCGCTCCGCTCGTGGCGGGCCGGCGCTCCTTCTTCAAGTATCGCGATCTCGGTGTCACGGCGGCGAGCAGCGGGAAGATCCGCGCGCAGGTGACGATCGGGGCCGAGGGGATGACGCAGCCGACGGGGTGGCACTACCACGTCTGCGAGGGCCAGTTCGTGTACATGCTTAGTGGATGGGTCGACCTGGAGTTCGAGGACGGCCAGAAAGTGCATCTCCAGTCGGGCGAGTCGCTCTACATCCCGGGCGGCCTGCGGCACAACGAGACGGCGGCGTCCAGGGACCTGGAGCTTCTCGAGATTTCCGTTCCCGCGGACATGGGTACCGTGGCCTGCGATCCGCCCGAGGGGTGGACCGCGCGCGTGACGCGCACTGACGGCGAGTAGACAATTCGACGTCTTGCGTTCACGCCGCGCGATCGGTCGCCCAGGGCCACGCGCCGTGCGGGAGACGTCCGGCGGCGTACAGATCGCGCGCGCCGGAGAGGAACACGCCGACCGCCATGACCGCGAGCAGCCAGCGCACCGTCTCCGGCACGACCGGCGGCGCGAGGCGCAGGGCGGTCGGCTGCTGCCACCACATCGCGAGCGCCGGCACGAGTCCCGCCAGCGCCGCGCCGTAGAGGATGCCCATGACCGCATGCGTGACGCGCTCGCCGGCGTACACATCGCCCACTGACCGGCGGACATCGATCTCGGTGACGAAGTCCGCCAGGGTCAGGACGATCTCGGCGACCAGGATCGACACGAGCGCGGCCGCCCAGGCCCCCTCCCAGGCCACCCACGGCAACGTTCCGAAGATCGCGGCGTACAGAAAGTCCCGGGCCGCATGGAGCCTCAGCTCGGGGGCGGTGATCTCGGGTCGCGCCGGGAGACGCGCGCGCCACTCGTGGTAATAGAGGGTGTCGAAGGCGCCGATCGCGCCCTGGATCGCGAGGAGCCATAGCACCGTCGCCATCACGCCACCGTCTCCGCGTGGAGGCATCCCTCGTAGGACATCAGGAACCCGATCGCCGGAGCGGAGATCCTGACGTGGACGCGCGCGCGGTGCCCTCCGTCTTCCCGCTCCTCTCGGGCCTCGACGCGCGGAGCGAGCCAGCGCGGTAACGGCAGACGCCACCGCCCGACCGTCAGCGCCGCGCCCGCCTGGATGTAGCAGAGCGCGCCGCCCGCGACGTGCAGGCGAAAGCGAAGCTCGAGCGGGCCGATCGTTTCCGCCAGGCTCCCGTCGGCCAGCGCTCGCTGGATGGTGACCAAGGAGTGCCGGCCGAACGTCCGCGCCCAGCGCTCCGTCCTGGCGTCGCGGGTGATCACGAGCCGGGTGTCGCGCGCGTCGGCGGGGGCTGGTAGTCGCAGCGCCGATCGCACGGCGCGTGCGATCAGTCCGTCGGCGGCTCGAATCTCGAACGCGGAGATCACGACGCGACCCGGAAGGTGCATCCGGCGTATGACCGGATCGAGGTCGAACCACGCAGGCCCCAGCAGTCGGGGATAGAGACCGTCGAGGGTCGCGGGCTCCATCAGCCGCTGCCCAGCACGTGGCGCAGGGTCGCTTCGAGATCCGGATAGCGGAAGCGGTAGCTCGAGTCGAGAAGGCGGGCCGGCCGAACGCGGGTGCTCGCGAGGAGCAGCTCGTCCGCCATCTCGCCGAGGACAACCCGAAGCACGGGCGCGGGGACGCGCAGGACAGTCGGACGCCGCAGCACCCGCCCCAGGGTCCTCGTGAACTCGGCGTTGGTGACGGGATTCGGGGCGACGAGATTTACCGGACCCACCACGGTCTCGACGCGGAGCAGATGCTGGATCGCACCGACGACGTCGTCGACCGCGATCCAGCTCATGTGCTGACGCCCCGTCCCGATCGGCCCGCCGGCGGCGAGGCGGAACGCCGGCAGCATCTTCGACAGCGCTCCGCCTCGGCCGCTCAGCACCACTCCGAGGCGGATGTTGACCACGCGGATGCCGGCGTCCGCGGCGGGACGCGTGGCCGCCTCCCACTCTCGGCAGACGTCCGCCAGGAAACCCCGGCCCTGGCCACTTCCCTCGTCCAGGAGCTCACCACCGCGGTCGCCGTAAAAGCCGATCGCCGACCCGGAGATGAAGACCGTCGGTTTGCGGCCGCGCGCGGCCATCGAACGTGCAAGCAGCGCGGTGCCGCGGACGCGACTGTCCCGGATGCGGGCCTTCCTGGCGGCGGTCCATCGGCCGCCCGCGATGCTCTCGCCGGCGAGGTGCACGACGGCGTCGGCGCCGTCCAGGGCATTCGGATCGAGCACTCCGCGATCGGGATCCCACCGCGATTCGGCTCCGGCGGCGGGCCTCTGACCAGCCGGAGGATCGTGTGTCCCTCCGCCGTGAGCGCCGGCCGCAAGGCCGAGCCGATCAATCCCGACGCTCCGGAGATGACGACCTTCATCGCCACGAGCGCACCACGGGCATGACCTCCTTGGCGTAGAGGCGAAGCCCGGATTCCGCCAGGTCGAAGGGCGTGCCGCCGAAGCGGAACGAGGTGGCCAGCTCGAAGTCGCTGAGCAGCTCGTAGTGATAGAAGTTGCTCTCCACGAACTTGCCCATGTACCGGCGGGCCGTCG
>QHRW01000182.1 GCA_003220265.1 Candidatus Rokuibacteriota bacterium
CGCTCAGCAGGCAGTGGTCGTTGTTGACGAAGCGCACGAAGCCGTCGTCGATGCGCTGGTGGTACGGCACGTGCGTGTACGGCGCGTGGATGCGGACCGTCTCGCGGACGATCTCGGCTCGCGGCCGGCCCGCCCGCACGAGGTCGTAATAGACGGTGCTGGCGCCGATCTGGTCACGCGCGAGGATCCGCTCTTCGAGCTTGGCGTAGAGTCCGCCGGACTGGTCCATGGAGTCACTCCCTCGGGCTGCTTGAGCGCACGATGAGTCTGGCCCCGAGAATTGTCAAGTGAGGTACGCTCCGGGCGTCCTGACAGGGGCCCGCCGCCTCTTTCTCGTGCCGTTTTCGAGGCCGACTCATCTAGACTGAATCGCCACCGAATGGCGGGGTGCGCCGTGCACTGATGGGGAGCGGCCACATGCGGTCTCAACGGCCAGGGGGTCTGCGTCGGGCGGCCGACGCGATCTTCGCGCTCGTGTCCCTGCTGCCGCTGCTGCTTTTCGTCTTCTTCGTCTGGCAGTTCGGCCGACTCCACGAGACCACGGCCCAGGTCGGCATCCTGCTGGCCGTGGTCATTGCCCTGCTCGGCTTCCACGTCTTCCGTCAGATGGTCGATCGCATCACCGATCAGGTCGCGGACCTCGGCCGGGTGGCGCAGGGACAGGCCCCGGAGAGCCTGTCGGCGTCGTCGGAGCAGGCCGCCATCGTCCCCGGCCTCGGCCGCGTCGCGGAGATCGGAGAGATCGCCCAGGCCTTCAGCGGCATGCTGCGCGAGCTGCGGACCTCGACCGGACGGCTCGAGGACCTGGTCTTCAAGCTCGGCACGCTCAACGACATGGTCGAGATGGCGGCCCGTATTCCCAAGATCGAGGACCTGCTCGCCCACGTGCTCGAGCGCACGATGCGGGCGGTCAGCGCCACCATCGGCTCGATCATGCTGCTCGATCGTGAGCGGCAGGTGCTTCGCGTCGCGGTGGGCCGCGGCCTCGTGGAGGATGACCCCGCGCGCCGCAACGTCGAGGTGAAGGTCGGCGAGGGCATCGCCGGGAAGGTCGTGCAGGCGGGCGAGCCCGTCCTGGTCGAGGACATCGAGAAAGACCCGCGGTTCGCGCGGATCAGCGACCCGAAGTACGGCGGGGGCTCCTTCATCTGCATGCCGCTGCGCGTCGGCGAGCGCATCGTCGGCGTCGTGAACCTCGCCAAGAAGGAGAGCGCGCCCGGCGTCCCCGTGCAGGCGTTCAGCGCGCCCGACCTGCAGTTCCTCAACGCGCTGATGACGTACACGGCGTATGCCGTAGACAACGCCCGCCTGTTCGAGGAGGCGCGCGCGGCGGCGCAGCGGCTGGAGGAAGTGGTCGAGGATCAGAAGCTCCGCCTCACGCTCGCCCAGCAGCAGATGCTGCAGGCCGCCAAGCTCTCCGCGCTCGGCGAGCTGGTGGCGGGCGTCGCGCACGAGCTGAACAACCCGCTCACCGTCCTCCTCGGAACCGCGGACATGATCGAGGCGCAGGCGTCGGAGCCCGTCCTGGAGCATGTCCGCCTCATGCGGGAGGCGGTCAACTCCGCCCAGTCCGTCGTCCGGGGCCTGCTGACCTTCGGGCGGCAGATGCCGCTCGAGAAGACCCGGGTGGACGTGGCCGAGCTGACCGAGCGGGTCATGGCGCTGACCTTCGGGGAGCTGCACGTTGCCGAGGTGAAGATCCACAAGGACATCGCGCCCGGATTGCCGGCCGTGTGGGCCGACGCCAATCAGCTGCAGCAGGTGCTGGTCAACCTCGTCACGAACGCCAGGCAGGCGATGGCCGACGTCGAGGGACAGCGCCGGCTGCAGATCTCGGTGCAGCGCGCGGATCCGGACCGCGTGCGCATCCAGGTCGAGGACACGGGGGCCGGGATCCCCGCGGACATCCTCCCCAAGGTCTTCGACCCCTTCGTCACGACGAAGCGCGACGGGACGGGCCTCGGCCTCAGCATCTCTTACGGCATCATCCGCGAGCACGGCGGGGCGCTGTCGGTCGAGAGCACGGTCGGGAAAGGAACGACCTTCACCATCGAGCTGCCGATCGAGGCCGGCACGCCAGCGGCCGAGGCGCCGGCGATCGGCAGCGAGTAGCGCCGCGGCTCGGCTACCCCTTGATCACCTGGCCGTATGGCGGTTTCATCGCCAGCCCGGTCCCATCGGTGAAGATCTGCTTGATCTCGAGGAAGTCGTTGAGGCCATGGTAGCCGAGCTCCCGCCCCATGCCACTCTGCTTGTAACCGCCCCAGATGCCCTCCACCGGCTGCGCGTAGTTGTCCCAGATCCACACGGTGCCGGCGCGGATGCGGCGGGCCACGCGCATGGCGCGCGGGTAGTCGGCGCTCCACACGCCGGCCACCAGCCCGAAGTCCACCGCGTTGGCCAGCTCGATGGCTTCCGCCTCGTCGCGAAACGTGGTCACGGCCACGACCGGGCCGAAGATCTCTTCCTGGCCCAGGCGGGAGGCATTGTCGACACCGTCGAAGATGGTGGGCTCCACGTAGTAGCCATTGTCCCAGCCGTCGCCCGAGAGCTTGTGGCCGCCGGTGACGAGGCGGAATCCCTGGTCCACGCCGTACAGGATGTAGTCCTGCACCACGCGCTCCTGGTTCTGCGAGATCAGCGGACCCATGTCGGTGGTGGGCTTGGAGGGATCGCCGACCTCGATCTTCCGGGTCAAATCGATCACGGCATCCAGGAACCGCTTGTGAATCCCCTCCTGCACTAGCAGCCGCGTGGTGGCGCCGCACGCTTGCCCGGCGTTGCGGAACATGCCGAAGATGGCCGCGC
>QHRW01000183.1 GCA_003220265.1 Candidatus Rokuibacteriota bacterium
TTCCATGCCTGCCTGCGCGCCGATGCGCTTGCCGGTGCCGGTCTCGCCCGTGAACGAGATCTTGTCCACCTTCTTGTTCACGATGATCTCGTTGCCCACGATGCTCCCCGGGCCGGGCACCAGGTTGAGCACGCCTTTCGGCACGCTCGTCTGGTGGATGAGTCGCACGAGCTCGTAGGTGGCGGCTGGCGTGTAGCTGGCCGGTTTGACGACGATGGTGCAGCCGGCGGCGAGCGCGGGCGCCACCTTGCGCGCGGTCTGCGTCAGCGGGAAGTTCCACGGCGTGATCATGCCCACCACGCCCACCGGCTCCTTGACGAGGTTGATCGTCGAGCCGCTGGGCAGCGTGAAGCTCTCGCCGTACAGCTTGCCGGCGAGCCCGGCATAGAAGTCGAAGATGTCGGCCGCCGCCGCCACGTGGGGCACGGCCTGCCGCATCGGCATGCCGACTTCCAGGCTGACCACCCGGGCCAGACGATCGGCGTTCGCGCGGATGAGCTGCCCCGTGCGAAGCAGCACCTGCTCACGGAGCTTGTAGTTGTAGATCCAGTTGCCCGCGTTGCTGTCGAAGGCAACCCGAGCCGCGTCGATGGCGGCACGCGCGTCCTCCTGCGTGCCTTCCTCGGCGATGGTGGCGACCTGGCGGAAGTCGGCGGGGTTCTCCCGCGAGAACTTCCGGCCGCTCGAGGCCTTGCCCTCCTCACCGTTGATCACCAGCGGACAGCTCAGAGGCAGCGGGAGGGGCTCGGCGTCGGCCATGGGTCACACTCCGTTGTGGTCGGACCATGCGACCGGCGCGGGTGATTGTCAAGTGAGGTATAAAGCGCCCATGGCAGACGTGGTCAAGCAACAGGTCGCGGCCCACGCGACGATCGGCGACCACCTGCCCTTCCTCTCCGGTCGCTCGCGCGAGCAGATCGCGGCGCTGCTGGCTGCCCACGGGCTGATCGG
>QHRW01000102.1:0-1905 GCA_003220265.1 Candidatus Rokuibacteriota bacterium
GTGGGACGGCAAGAAGTGGAACCTCGTCGCCGACTGGGTCGCGCCCATGAAGGACGTCGTTCGCCCCAAGATCGAGGCGGCCGCCGTCGAGGAAGGCAAGAAGCTCGGCTACACCCAGCGCGACTGCGCGAAGGAAAAGTAGCGCGGTGAGCGCCGCGAACGGGACGCCCCGACCGCTGCTGGCGGTCAACAACATCGAGGTGATCTACGACCACGTGATCCTCGTGTTGAAAGGCGTCTCGCTCCGCGTCCCCGAGGGGGGCATCGTCGCCCTCCTCGGGGCCAACGGAAGCGGCAAGTCCACGACGCTCAAGGCCATCTCGGGCCTGCTGCGCACCGAGCGCGGCGACGTCACCAAGGGCGGCATCGAGCTGGAGGGCACGGCCATCCACCGGCTGGCCCCCGACGCCGTCGTGCGCCGGGGCGTGGTGCAGGTGATGGAGGGCCGGCACGTGTTCGAGCACCTGACGGTCGAGGAGAACCTCCTGACGGGGGCCTACACCCGGCACGACGGCGCCAGCGCCCGGCGGGACCTCGAGCGCGTCTACACTTACTTCCCGCGATTGACGCAGCGCCGGGGCGTGCGGGCAGGCTATATTTCCGGCGGCGAGCAGCAGATGCTGGCCATCGGGCGGGCGCTCATGGCCCGTCCCCGGCTGATGCTCCTGGACGAGCCCTCGATGGGCCTGGCCCCGATGCTGGTGGCCGAGATCTTCGAGATCGTCAGCCGGCTCAACCGCGAGGAGAAGGTGGCCGTGCTGCTGGCCGAGCAGAATGCCACGGTGGCCCTGCAGTACGCGCAGCACGGCTACGTGATGGAGACGGGCCGCATCGTGCTCGACGGCGATGCGAAGACGATCAGCGACAACGAGGACATCAAGGAGTTCTACTTGGGCCTCTCAGGCGTCGGCCAGCGCAAGAGCTATCGCGACGTGAAGCACTATCGCCGTAGAAAGCGCTGGCTGTCCTAGCTCGGAGGGGGGCATCGCCCCCCTTCCGAAACCTCCCCCCAGAAGGGGATTGCGCCGGCAAAGCCGGCGCACGAAGCGGAGATGCGATGGATGGTCGGGGAGTAACGAACGTGAGTGTCGTCGTTCGAGCGGCGGCTTTGCCGCCGCAATCGATCGTGGGGGAGGCCTCGGAGGGGGCCGTCGAGGCCCCCTCCGACATATGAGCGCCTTGCTGGAGATCCGCGAGGTGTCGAAGGCGTTCGGCGGCGTGCAGGCCGTCTCCAAGGTGAGCCTGGACGTGCAGCAGAGCGACCTGATGTCGGTGATCGGGCCCAACGGCGCCGGCAAGACGACGCTGCTGAACATGATCAGCGGCTTCTACCATCCGGATCGCGGCCACATCGCGCTGGCCGGCGGCGACGTCACCCACGCGGCGCCCTCGAAGATGGCCGAGCTCGGCGTGGCGCGCACCTTCCAGAACATCGCCCTCTTCCGCGGCATGACCGTGCTCGACAACCTCATGCTCGGCCGCCACGTCCACATGAAGACCGGCGTGCTGAGCGCGTTCGCCTACTGGGGCCTGGCCCAGAAGGAAGAGGTCACCCACCGGCGGCGCGTGGAGGACATCATCGACTTCCTGCGCATCCAGGACCTGCGCCGGCGGCCCTGCGGGTCGCTGGCCTACGGCCTGCAGAAGCGCGTCGAGCTCGGTCGCGCGCTGGCGCTCGACCCGAAGGTCCTGCTGCTCGACGAGCCGATGGGCGGCTGCAACCACGAGGAGAAGGAGGACATGGCGCGCTTCATCCTCGACGTGAACGAGGAGTGGGGCACGACCATCATCCTGATCGAGCACGACATGGGCGTGGTCATGGACATCTCCGACCGGGTGGCGGTGCTCGACATGGGCCAGAAGATCGCCGAGGGCACCCCCGACGAGGTGCGGGCCAACCCGCAA
>QHRW01000102.1:1916-17619 GCA_003220265.1 Candidatus Rokuibacteriota bacterium
CGATGACGCTGCCCCGCTACCTGCTGCGCAACGCCGCCCAGTTCGCCGGCCGTCCGGCCATCCGTGAGAAGGATCGCGGCATCTGGCAGACGTACACGTGGCGCGAGTACCACGACCACGTGCGGGACATCGCGCTCGGCCTCGTCGCGCTCGGCGTGCCGCGCGGCGTGAAGCTCTCGGTGATCGGCGACAACCGACCGCGCCTGTACTGGGCGCAGGTGGCGGCGATGTGCCTGGGCGGCGTGTCGGTGCCCGTCTACCAGGACTCGATCGCCAAGGAGCTGGCCTTCGTCCTCAACCACGCCGAGGTCTCCGTGATCGTGGCCGAGGACCAGGAGCAGGTGGACAAGATCCTCGCGCTCAAGGACCAGCTCCCCGCGCTGACACTGCTGGTGTACGAGGATCCACGCGGCATGTCGCAGTACCGCTTCCCGTGGCTGCGCTCGCTGCAGGAGGTCGAGGAGGCCGGCCGCCGGTTCGGCGCCGAGCACCCCGGCCGCTTCCAGGCCGAGGTCGAGAAGGGCCGCATGGAGGACCTGGCCCTCATCGCCTACACCTCGGGGACGACGGGCAATCCGAAGGGCGCGATGCTGACCCACACCAACCTCGTCGAGACGGGCAGTACGCTGATGCGCGCGGAAGACGTCCGCCGCGACGACGACTGGCTGGCCTACCTGCCGATGGCCTGGGTGGGCGACTCGCTGTACACCATGGTGATGAACCTCATGGTCGGCTTCACGGTGAACTGTCCCGAGAGCCCGGAGACCGTGCAGCGCGACCTGCGCGAGCTGGGGCCCTCCACCGTGCTGGCGCCGCCGCGGATCTGGGAGAACATGCTCACGGGCGTGCAGGTGCGCGCGGCCGACGCCGGCGGCGTCAAGCGCATGGTGTTCGACCGCTTCCGCGCCGTCGCCGAGCGCGCGGAGATCCTGCGCGCGGAGGGCAAATCCGTGCCGCTCGGCCTCCGGCTGCAGCACGCGCTGGGCGAGTTCTTCGTGTACGGGCCCGTGCGCGATCAGCTGGGCTTGCGCCGCGCCCGCTGGGCGTACACGGGCGGCGCGCCGCTGGGGCCCGACACGTTCCGGTTCTTCCGCTCGTTCGGCGTCAACCTCAAGCAGGTCTACGGCTCCACCGAGCTGACGGGGCTGGCCTCGCTGCAGCCCGACGCCGAGGCCAATCCCACCACGGCCGGGCGGCCCTGCCCGGGCATCGAGGTGAAGATCGGCGACAAGGGCGAGGTGCTGGTGCGCAGCGCCGGCGTCTTCAAGGGCTACTTCAAGAACGACGAGGCCACGCGCGAGGTGATCGGCCCCGACGGCTGGTTCCGCACCGGCGACGCCGGCTTCGTGGATCCGCGCGGCCACCTGGTCATCATCGACCGCGCCAAGGACGTGGGCGCGCTGGCCGACGGCACCGCCTTCGCGCCCCAGTTCATCGAGAACAAGCTGAAGTACAGCCCGTACGTGCGGGAGGCGGTCGCCTTCGGCGACGGCAAGCCGTTCGTGGCCGCCATGATCGCCATCGACCCCAGCACGGTCGGCTCCTGGGCCGAGCGCCGCAACGTGGCCTACACCTCGTACGCGGATCTCGCGCAGAAGCCCCAGGTGCGGGCGCTCCTGCGCGAGGAGATCCGGCGCGGCAACGAGACGCTGCCGGAGGCGCAGCAGGTGCGCCGGTTCCTGCTGCTCACCAAGGACCTCGAGGCCGACGACGCCGAGATGACGCGCACGCGCAAGGTGCGGCGCCGCTACGTCTTCGAGAAGTACGCCTCCGTCATCGACGCCTTTTACTCGGGGCAGGAGCAGGTGGCGCTGGTCAGCACGGTCACCTACGAGGACGGCCGCCAGGCCACCGTGCAGTCGACGGTCACCATCGAGGACGTGACGGGAGCGATGGCTCATGTCTGAGTTCTTCGGCTTCTTCATCCTCCTGATGTCCAACGGCATCCTGATCGGGCTCATGTACTCGCTCATCGCGCTCGGCTTCGTGCTCGTGTACAAGGCGACCGACGCGGTCAACTTCGCGCAGGGCGAGTTCGTGATGATCGCCGGCTTCATGGCGGCGGGCGGGCTCATGGTGTGGGGCGCGCCGCTGTGGGTGGCGGTGCTGGTGGCGCTGGCCGCCATGGTGGCGTTCGGCTTCGGCCTCGAGCGCGTCATGCTCCGGCGGCTCATCGGCCGGCCCGTCATCGCCGTGGTGATGGCGACCATCGGCCTGGCCTCGATCCTGCGCGGTCTGGGGCCATTCACCATCTTCTCCGGCACCAAGCCGCTGCCGCTGCCGATCCCCGACGAGCCGTTCATCCTGGGCCCGCTGTTCATCCCGCCCATCCAGCTCGTGGGCGGCCTGGTGAGCCTGGGCTTCCTGGTCGCCTTCGGCTGGTTCTTCCTCAAGTCACGCAAGGGCATCGCCATGCGCGCGGTGGCCGACAACCAGCAGGTGGCGATGGCCATGGGCATCGACGTGGAGCGCTACTTCGGCCTGGCGTGGGCCATGACCGGTATCGTGTCGGCGCTGGGCGGCATTCTCTGGGGCAACCTGCTCGGCGTGGACGTCAACCTCGCGCTGGTCGGCTTCAAGGTGTTCCCGGTGGTGATCCTGGGCGGGCTCGACTCCATCCCCGGCGCCATCGTGGGCGGCCTCATCGTGGGGATCGTGGAGAACGTGGCGGCCGGCTACATCGATCCGTACGTGGGCGGCGGCACCAAGGACTTCGCCCCCTACGTCCTCATGATCATGGCGCTGATGATTCGTCCCTACGGCATCTTCGGCAAACGCATCATCGAGCGAGTATGAGGCGATGATCCATCGCGAGTGCGGGGTGCTGAAGACGACGTACGAGGCGGACATGGCCCTCTATCCGCTGCCCATCGCGCGGTGGGCGGTGGCGGCCTGCGCGGTGGTGTTCTTCCTGGTGATCCCGCTCACGCTGCACGAGTACTACCTGTCGGTGGCCAACCTCGTGTGGATCGCCGTGATCGGCGCCATCGGGCTCAACATCAGGTGTCCATCGGCCACGGCGCCTTCATGTCCGTCGGCGCCTACACGGCGGCCAACCTCGCCAACCGGCTCGGCGCGCCGTGGCCGGTCACGCTGCTGGCGGGGGGCCTCATGGCCGCGCTGATCGGGGCCATCGTGGGCATCCCGTCGCTGCGCATCAAGGGCCTCTACCTGGCCATCGCCACGCTGGCCGGGCAGCTCATCATCGAGTGGACGATCAACCACGTGACGTTCATCAGCGGCGGCGTGCAGGCCTCCATCGAGGTCGCGCGCCCGCGCCTGGGCTCGTACGTGCTGAGCAGCCAGCGCGACATGTACTACTTCCTGCTGTTCTTCGTGGTGGTGGCCATCGTGGGCACGCTGAACCTCATGCGCACCCGTGTGGGCCGTGCCTTCATCGCCATCCGCGACCAGGACATCGCCGCCGAGATCATCGGCATCAACATCTTCCGCTACAAGCTGCTGGCCTTCGCCATCTCGTCGTTCTACGCCGGGGTCACCGGCGTGCTGTACACGTACTTCCTCGGCATCGCCAACTACGAGCAGTTCCAGATCGGCGTGTCCATCGACTACCTGGCCATGATCATCATCGGCGGGCTCGGCTCCGTGCTGGGGTCGATCTTCGGCGCCATCTTCGTGACCCTGCTGCCGATCGTCATCCGCTACGCCATGGAGGCGTTCGGCGGTGTCTTCTTCGAGCCGCAGACGGTGCTCAATCTCATCCCCAACCTCCGCCTCATGCTGTTTGGGGCCCTCATCATCTTCTTCCTCATCGTGGAGCCCGAGGGCCTGAACCGCCTGTGGCGGAACATCCGCAGCTATTTCCGCGTGTGGCCGTTCGCGTACTGAGGTACGCGTAGAGAGGAGAGGTTCATGAGACGTCGACTAGCCATCCTGACTGCGTTGGTGCTGGTGGCGGGCAGTGTGCTGGCGGCCGTGTCGGTGTTCGCCCAGTCCAAGGGCGAGATCGTCATCGGCCTGCAGTGCGATCGCACCGGCGCCACCCAGATCGTGGGCACGGTCCTGTGCCCCGGCTTCCACGACTACATCGCCCTCGTCAATTCCAAGGGCGGGGTCGAGGGCCACCCGATCCGGGCCATCGAGATCGACCACGAGTACAAGGTGCCGCCGGGCGTGGAGTCGTACGAGCGCCACAAGAAGGAAGGCGCCGTCACCATCGCCGTGTACGGCACGCCGCACATCTACGCGCTGGCCGCCAAGCTCACCGAGGACCGCATCCCCGGCACCTCGCCCGGCTTCGGCAGCGCCGCCGCCGCCGACGGCCAGCGGTATCCGTACATCTTCCCCATCGCCGCGACGTACTGGTCGCAGGGCGCCGCCGCGGTGGACTTCGTCAAGAAGCAGATGAACGGCAGCCTCAAGGGCAAGAAGATCGCCTACCTGTTCTACGACAACCCGGCCGGGCGCGAGCCCATCGAGGTGCTCGAGGACCTGGCCACCATCGAGGGCTTCCAGCTCAAGACGTTCGCCGTCCCGCCGCCGGGCGTGGAGATGGGCGCCCAGGTGCTCGACATCGCCCAGCGCTTCAAGGCCGACTTCGTGATCGCGCACCTCTTCGGCGGCGCGCCGTCGGTGTCGATCAAGGAGCTCAAGCGGGTCGGCTATCCGCTCCGCAAGGTCGTGTCGTTCGTGTGGGGCGCGGCCGAGGCCAACATCGACGGCGCGGGCGGCTTCGCGGTGGCCGAAGGTTACTACGCCATGCAGTTCGCCGGCGTGGGCAAGGACTACCCGGTGCTGAACGAGATCCGCGAGATGTACAAGAAGCAGGGCAAGCCGGCGCCCAAGGAGATGGACTCCACGGTGTTCTACAACCGCGGCGTGCTCATCGGCGCGCTGCACGTGGAGGCCATCCGCAACGCGCTCAAGGCGAAGCCCGACGGGAAGATCACGGGCGAGGACGCCAAGAAGGGCTTCGAGAAGATCAACAACTTCACGCTCGGCGGGCTGGTGCCGCCGCTGAAGATCACGTCCACCGACCACGAGGGCGGCGGGCTGGTGCAGATCTGGCAGGTGAAGGGCGGCAAGTTCGAGAAGGTGACCGACTGGTACGCCGCCTACCAGAACGTCGTGGCCAAGCACATCAAGGAAGCGGGCAAGAAGTAGTTATGCCCGCGACACCGACGGCGGGGCAGGCTCCTTCGCTCGATCCACCACTCGCTCTGGGAGCCTGCCCCGCCGCCGGTGCCGCCGGCATGCCTGCTGCTTGCCCCGCCACGTCGACATGCTGACGCTCAACAACATCGAGGTCATCTACGACGGCGTCATCCTCGTCCTCAAGGGCGTGTCGCTCAGCGTCCGCGAGGGCGGCATCACCACGCTGCTCGGCGCCAACGGCGCCGGCAAGACGACCACGCTCAAGGCCGTGTCCGGCCTGCTGCGCTCAGAGCGCGGCGACATCACCAAGGGCACCATCGAGCTCGCCGGCCAGCGCGTCGACCGGCTGCCGCCGCACGCCATGGTCCGCAGGGGCGTCGTGCAGGTCTTCGAGGGGCGCCGCGTGTTCGAGCACCTCACCACCGAGGAGAACCTCGTGGCGGGCGCCCACATCCAGCACGACCGCGCCAAGGTGCGCGAGGGCATCGCGCGGGTCTACGGGTACTTCCCGCGGCTGGCCGAGCGCCGCCGCGTGGAGTCGGGCTATCTCTCGGGCGGCGAGCAGCAGATGCTCGTCATCGGGCGCGCGCTCATGTCCAGTCCGCGCGTGATCCTGCTCGACGAGCCGTCGCTGGGGCTGGCGCCGATGCTCGTCGAGGAGATCTTCCAGATCGTGGCGCGCCTGAACAAGGAGCAGCGCCTCACCGTGCTGCTGGTGGAGCAGAACGCCACCTTGGCGCTGGCCATCGCCGACCACGGCTACGTGATGGAGAACGGCCGCATCGTGCTGGAGGGCGCCGCCGCCAGCCTGCGCGACAACGCCGACATCAAGGAGTTCTACCTGGGCCTCACCGAGGTGGGCGCGCGCAAGTCCTACCGCGAGGTGAAGCACTACAAGCGCCGTAAACGCTGGCTGAGCTGATCGGGAGGGTCGAATGAGACGAACGCTGGGATGGGGGCTGCTGGTGGTCTTCGTCGCGATGGGCCTGGGCGCGTGCGCCGGCAGGGACTCGGCGCCGGCGTCGAGCATGCCGTCGCTCTACAAGCGGCTGGGCGGCCGCGAGGGCATCGCCATCGTCGTCGGCGACTTCACCGCCAACATGGCGGCCGACCCGCGCGTGAACGAGCGCTTCAAGGGGCTGAAGCCGGCCGAGGTCGAGAAGTTCAAGTCGACCCTGGCCGACCAGATCTGCGACGCCACCGGCGGCCCCTGCTCGTACCTCGGCAAGGACATGAAGGCCGCGCACGAGGGCATGCGGATCACCGAGGCGGAGTGGAACGCCACCGTCGAGAACCTCGTCAAGGCCCTCGACAAGAACAACGTGGACGCACGGTCCAAGCAGGAGCTGCTGGGCGCCCTCGGGCCCATGAAGAAGGACATCGTCGGGCAGTGAGCGCCTCGGCGGCGCGCGCGCTCACCGTCTACGACCTGATCGCGCGCGCCGCCGCGCTTCACGCCTCCGCGCCGGCCGTCATCCAGGGCGATCGCCAGTGGACCTTCGCCGAGTTCCGAGCTCGCGTGGACGCGCTCGCCGCCGGGCTCGCCGGGCTCGGCCTCGCCCGGGGCGAGCGCGTCTGCATCCTCGCCCAGAACGACGTGGCCTACCTCGAGCTCTACGGCGCCTGCGCGCGGCAGGGCCTCGTGGCCTATCCGATCAACTGGCGGCTGACGGGCGAGGAAGTCGAGCGCGTGGTGGAGCGTGCCGCGCCCCGCATGATGGTCGCGGACGCCTCCACGGTCGGCGTCGTGGACGGCTGGCCGCAGCGCAAGGCCGCCGTGGCGCACTGGTACCGCTTCGGCGAGACGGCCGGCGGCGGCTTTCAGGCCTTCGCCGCCTTGTATCGCGACGGGGCGGACACGCCGCGTGCGGAGGTCGCCGCCGACGACACGTTCGCCGTGATCTCCACGGCGGCGGTCGACGTGATCCCCCGCGGCGCCGCGCTGACCCACGCCAACATCGTCACCGCGAACCTGACCGCGATGGCGGCCTTCGGCTACACGCCGGCCGATCGCTATCTGCTCGCGCTGCCGCTCTTCCACGTCACCGCGCTCGGCACCGCGCTGGCCCACCTCCACGCCGGCGCCGCCAGCGTGCTCGTCAGCCGCTACGACGCCGACGAGGCCGTGCGGCTCATCGACACGCACCGCATCACGCACGTCTCGGACTTCCCGCCGGTGCTGGCCACGCTCCTCGACGCCGCCGAGAAGGCCGGCAGCCGGCTGGCGAGCCTGCGCGACGTGGCCGGTCTCGACGCGCCGCCCACCATCCAGCGGCTGCACGAGAAGACGAGCGCCAAGTTCTGGACGGGCTTCGGCCAGTCGGAGACGAGCGGCTTCGTGTCGCTCCAGCGCGTGCTGGACAAGCCGGGCGCGGCCGGGCGTCCTGTCGCGGCTGCCCAGATCCGGCTGGTCGACGACTACGACCGCGACGTGCCCGTCGGCACGCCGGGCGAGATCGTCGTGCGCGGCCCGCTCGTGTTCGAGGGCTACTTCGCCCAGCCCGACGTCACCGCCTACACGTTCCGCAACGGCTGGCACCACACGGGCGACGTCGGCCGCTTCGACGCCGACGGCCGGCTCTACTACGTCAAGCGCAAGCCGGAGAAGGAGCTCATCAAGCCCGGCGGCGAGAACGTCTACCCGGCCGAGGTGGAGACCGTCATCGTGCAGATGGACGGCGTCAGCGGCGCGTGCGTCTACGGCGTCCCCGACGTGAAGTGGGGCGAGGCCGTCAAGGCCGTGGTGGAGGTGAAGCCCGCCGGCCGCTACACCGCGCAGCAGGTCACCGACTTCGTCGGCACGAAGATCGCCCGCTTCAAGCGCCCGCACGTGGTCGTCTTCACCGATGCCCTGCCGCGCACCGCCGAGGGCGCCGTGGACCGCGACGCCGTGAAGGCCAAGTGGGGAGCCGGCGCCGGCGCCTGATGAAGATCTTCAACGAGCAGCACCAGATGTTCAGGGCGACGGTGCGGAGCTTCGTCGAGAAGGAGATCATGCCGCACGTCGAGGAGTGGGAGACGGCGGGGCAGATGCCGCGCTGGATCTGGCCGCGCATGGGCGAGCTCGGGTTGCTCGGCGTGGAGTACGACGAGAAGTACGGCGGCGGCGGAAGCGACTTCCTCACCTCGGCCATCTTGCACGAGGAGTGCGCGCGCTCGCGCTCGGGCTCGTTCGCCATGGCGGTCGGCGTGCACTGCGACATGGCCTCGCCCCACCTCTACTGGACGGGCAGCGAGGCGCTCAAGGAGAAGTACCTGCCGGCGATGTGCCGGGGCGAGGCGCTGACGGCCATCGCGGTGACGGAGCCGGGCGGCGGCAGCGACGTGGCGGCCATCCGCACGCGGGCCGTCCGCGACGGCGATCACTACGTCATCAACGGCTCCAAGATGTTCATCACCAACGGGGCCACCGCCGACGTGTTCTTCCTGGCCGCCCGCGTGGAGGCCGGCAGCGAGGGCAAGCGCCACCAGGGCATCTCGGTCTTCCTCGTCGAGCGCACGACGCCCGGCTTCACGGTGAGCCGCACGCTCGACAAGATGGGCATGCGCGCCTCCGACACCGCCGAGCTGTCCTTCCAGGACATGCGCGTGCCGGTCGAGAACCTGCTGGGCCGTGAGGGCGTCGGCTTCTACGAGGTCATGCGCGTCTTCCAGCGCGAGCGGCTGGTGGCGGGCCTGCACGCCGTCGCCATGGCCGACCGGGCCGTGGCCGACACGATCGCCTACGTGCGCGAGCGCCAGGCCTTCGGCGGTCCGCTGAGCGACAAGCAGGTGATCCGCCACAAGCTGGCCGACCTCGCCACGCAGATCGAGGCCGGCCGCTGGCTGACCTACGCCGCCTGCGCGAAGTTCGCCGCCGGCGAGGATTGCGTGCGCGAGATCTCGATGGTGAAGCTCTTCACGGCGGAGATGGTGAACCGCGTCGCTTACGACTGCGTGCAGCTCCACGGCGGCTATGGCTACATGCGCGAGTACGCGGTGGAGCGCTTCGCGCGCGATGCGCGCCTCATGACGATCGGCGGCGGCACCAGCGAGATCATGAGGGACATCATCGCCAAGGCCATCCTGCCGTGAAGCTGGCAGGCAAGGTGGCCGTCGTCACCGGCGCCGCCAGCGGCATCGGCCGCGCCATCGCGGAGGCCCTGGCCCGCGAGGGCGCGCGGGTGGCAGTGCTCGACCTCAACGAGGCCGGCGCGCGCGAGACCGTCGCGGCCATCGAGCGCGCGGGCGGCAAGGGCAGCGCGCACCGGGTGGACGTCACCGACGTCGCCGCCGTGGACGCAGCCATCGATGGGGTGGCCGCCCGCGAGGGTGGGCTGCACGTGCTGGTCAACTGCGCGGGCTGGGACAAGCCCATGCCGTTCGTCGACACCACGCCGGAGTTCTGGGACAAGATCCTCGCGATCAACCTCAAGGGCCCGATCGCCTGCACGCGCGCGGCGCTGCGCCACATGATCAAGCAGGAGTCGGGCAAGATCGTCACCATCGCCTCGGATGCCGGCCGCGTCGGCTCCACCGGCGAGGCCGTCTACTCCGCGGCCAAGGGCGGGCTCATCGCGTTCACCAAGACCATCGCCCGCGAGACCGCGCGCCACCGCATCAACGTCAACTGCGTCTGCCCGGGCCCGTCCGACACGCCGCTGTTCCAGCAGGAGTTCGCCGCGCAGAGCCCCAAGCTCGCCGAGAGCCTCAAGCGCGTCATCCCGTGGGGCCGTCTGGGCGTTCCCGACGACGTCGCCCCCGCCGTCGTATTTCTCGCTTCGGATGACGCCGGCTTCATCACCGGACAGACGTTGAGCGTGTCCGGTGGCTTGACGATGGTTTAGCCGCTCCGCGCCGCACGCCGGCCATGCCTGCTCCGGATTTCGTCGCCATCGGCCACGTCACGCTGGACCACTTCGGCGACGAGGTACGTCCTGGGGGCGCAGCGTTGTACGCCGCCGTCACGGCGCATCGGCTGGGAAAGTCGGCGGCGATCCTCACGAGCCATGGGGCGGACTTCCCGCTCGACGATGTGCCGCCGGCGATCGAGGTGGTGACGCTGGAGGCGCCGGCCACCACCGTCTTCGAGCACCGGGAGACTGACGGAGAGCGCGCGATGCGGGTGACGGCCACGGCGAGCCCGCTCGCCGCAGCGGATCTGCCGGAGGACTGGCGTGATGCCCCGGTGATCTTGCTGGCGCCCGTCATCCAGGAGGTCGATCCCGGTCTCGCCGCGAGCTTCGGCGACAGCAGCGTGTCGGTCGCCGCGCAGGGCTGGCTGCGCGCGCTCAACGACGAGGGCGACGTGGAGCCGGTGGCGTGGGAGTCCCCCCACGACGTGCTCAACCTCCTGCAGGCGGTGTTTCTCAGCGCCGAGGACGTGCGCGGCCAGGAAGAGGAGCTCACCGAGTGGGTGCAGCGCGTGCCCCTGGCCGTCGTCACGGCCGGCGCCTCGGGCGCGCTGCTCTACGTCAACGGCGATCGCTTCGAGGTGAAGCCACGGCCGGCGCGCGACGAGGTGGACGAAACCGGCGCCGGCGACGTCTTCGCGACGACGTTCCTCATCTACTACCACCGCGACGGCGATCCGTGGGCCGCCGCGGAGGCCGCGGCCTGCGCGGCGTCCCTGTCGGTGGAAGGGGAAGGCTGGTCCACCGTCCCCGACACGGCCACGCTGGAAGCGGCGCTCAAAGAGTACCGCGCGCGCCTCTGAGCCCGCCGTGAGGCTCGTCCTCGTCGAGGGTTTTCCCGGGGCCGGGAAGTCCACCACCGCGCAGTGGCTCGCGCTCGAGTGGCAGCGCCAGGGCGTGCCCTGCCGCTGGATCTACGAGCAGCAGCCGGATCATCCGGTGAGCCGTCCTGCGCCCGCCGGGGGCTGGGGCCCGACCTG
The DNA here is from genome assembly GCA_003220265.1 of Candidatus Rokuibacteriota bacterium. GTDB lineage: Bacteria > Methylomirabilota > Methylomirabilia > Rokubacteriales > CSP1-6 > AR5. Next base: position 12,904 of record QHRW01000102.1, read on the forward strand.
GAAGGACTGGAGCGACGAGCGGCTCGGGCACTGGAAGACGTTCGTGGCCACCGCCGGGCCGCTGACCGTCCTCGAGTCGGCAGCGCTCCAGCATCCGATCTTCGCAATGCTGCGGCGCGACGCTCCGGCCGCCACGATCCTCGCCCACGCCCGCCGCATCGCCGACGCCGTCCGCGCGCTCGACGCGCGGCTCGTGTACCTCCGCGTCGCTGACCCCGAGCGCGCGTACCGTGCGATCACGGCCCGCCGCGGCACCGGGTGGATCGAGGCGGCGGTCACGACCTACCGCGGCCTCGACTTCGCCGTTCGCACCGGGCTCGACGGCTTCGACCTGCTGCTCGCCTACTGGCGCGCGCATCACGAGGTGCTGGAGGCGGCGGTGCCGGCGCTCGGACTGCCGACGCTGGTCGTGGATCAGAGCACGGACGACTGGCCGGCGTGGCGCCGGCACATCGCCGCGTTCCTCGGGCTCCGGCCGGTGGACGCGCCGCCCGCGCAGCCGCCCGATCTCGCCCGTTACGTCGGCCGATACCAGGTGCGCTGGCGCGAGCGGGACCTCGAGTGCACGGTGCGCATCGACGCGGGCGGCCTCGTGCTCGACGGCGTGCTGTGGCCGGCCAACCGCCTCCTGTGGAAGAGCGGCGACACGTTCCGGGCCGAGGCCTGGCCGTACGAGGTGGTCTTTCCGGCGACGGGCACCCCGGGGCAGCGTCTCATGCTCAACCTTGACGTATAGAGGGTGCTCGTCCAGACTATCCGCCTCACTCGCCAGTAGGAGGCTTGAATGCCGAATGCACTGAAGGAGCTCAACCGGTACGGCCAGTCCGTGTGGCTCGACTACATCCGCCGCAGCCTCATCACCAGCGGCGAGCTGCGACGGCTGCTCGACGAGGACGGGTTGCGTGGCGTCACCTCGAACCCGGCCATCTTCGAGAAGGCCATCGCCGGCTCGACGGACTATGAAGGCCAGCTCAAGGAATTCGCCAAGCGCCGCGATCTCGACGCCAAGGGCGCCTACGAGATCCTCGCCGTGCGCGACATCCAGGACGTCGCCGACATCCTGAAGCCGATCCACGAATCGAGCGGCAAGCGCGACGGCTACGTGAGCCTCGAGGTCTCGCCCGATCTCGCCAACGACACCGCCGGCACGCTCGACGAGGCGCGGCGGCTGTGGGGCGCCGTGCAGCGCGCCAACGTGATGATCAAGGTGCCGGCGACGCCGGCCGGCGTGCCCGCCATCAAGACGCTGATCGGCGAGGGCATCAACGTCAACGTGACGCTGCTCTTTCACCTGGATGCCTACGAGGCGGTGGCCGAGGCGTACGTCTCCGGCCTGGAGGCCCTGGTGGCCAAGGGCGGCGACCCGCGCAAGGTGGAGAGCGTGGCGAGCTTCTTCATCAGCCGCATCGACAGCGCCATCGACGGCATGATCGAGGCGCGGCTGAAAGCCTCCGACGACGCCATGGAGCAGGCGCTGCTCAAGGGCCTGCTGGGCCGCGTGGCCATCGCCAACGCCAAGCTCACCTACCAGCGCTACAAGGACATCTACCTGGGCGAGCGGTGGGCCAAGCTCGCCGCCAAGGGCGCGCGCAGCCAGCGGTTGCTGTGGGCCAGCACCAGCAGCAAGAACCCGAACTACCGCGACGTGATCTACGTCGAGGAGCTCATCGGGCCCGACACGGTCAACACGATCCCGCCCGCCACCTACGACGCCTTCCGCGACCACGGGCGCGTGCGCCCGAGCCTCGAGGAGGACTTCGAGGACGCGCAGGACACGATGGACACGCTGGCCAAGGTCGGGATCAACATGAAGCAGGTCACCGACACGCTGCTCGTCGACGGCTGCAAGATCTTCGTCGACGCCTTCGCCAAGCTGCTGGCCGCGGTCGCCAAGCAGCTGCACACGCCCAGCGAGGCCAGCAAGCGCCAGACCGCCAAGCTGCCGGCCGAGCTCGCCGGCGAGGTCAAGACCACGCTCAAGACGTGGGGCGACGGCGGCCGCGTGCAGCGCCTGTGGGCGCGTGACGCCGCGCTGTGGACCGACGCCGACGAGGGCCGGCGCCTGGGCTGGCTCGGCACCACCGACGACCAGCTCGCGCTGATCAGCCATCTCAAGCAGGCGGCCGAGAACGCCAAGAGCGCCGGCTTCACGCACGCGCTGCTCATCGGCATGGGCGGCACCGTGCTCGGCGTGGAGGCGCTGGCCAAGACGTTCGGCAAGACGCCCGGCTTCCCCGAGCTACACCTGATCGACTCGACCGACCCCGCGCAGGTGCAGGCCATCGAGCGCAAGCTCGACCTGGCCCGCACCGTCGTCATCGTCTCCAGCAAGTCGGGCAGCACGCTCGAGCCCAACGCGCTGCGCGAGTACTTCTTCGAGCGGATGAAGGCCGCGGTCGGCCCGGCCGAGGCGGGCAAGCGCTTCATGGCCATCACCGACGCGGGCTCCAAGATGCAGTACGCCGCGGAGGCGCATCACTTCCGTCGCGTCTTCTTCGGCGGCTCCGGCATCGGCGGCCGCTACTCCGCGCTGAGCGATTTCGGCGTGGTGCCGGCGGCGATCATGGGCCTCGACGTGGCCAAGCTCCTCGGCCAGGCCGAGGAGATGGCGCACGCCTGCTCGGCCAGCGTGCCGGCCGACGAAAACCCCGGCGCGGTGCTGGGCGTGATCATGGGTGTGGCGGCGCGCAAGGGGCGCGACAAGATCACGCTGGTCGTCTCGCCCGGTATCCACGGCGTGGGCGTGTGGGTCGAGCAGCTCCTGACCGCCTCGCTCGGCAAGGGCGGCGGTGGCCTGCTCGCCGTCGAGGGCGAGCCCGTGGGGCCGCCGCCGGTCTACGGCAACGATCGCCTGTTCGTCTACCTGCGGCTCCAGTCGGCGCCCGACGCCGCGCAGGACACGGCCGTCGCCGCGCTCGAGGCGGCCGGCCATCCCGTGGTGCGCATCGCCGTCGCCGAGCCCTACGGCGTCGGCGCGGAGTTCTTTCGCTGGCAGTTCGCCACCGCGGTGGCCGGCTCCGTGCTGGGCGTCAACCCGTTCGACCAGCCGGACATCGAGGGCAGCAAGGTGGCGACGCGCAAGCTCACCAGCGAGTTCGAGAAGAGCGGCACCATGACGCGGGAGACCGCGCTGCGCGAGGGCGACGGGCTCGTGCTCTTCACCGACAGCAAGAACGCCAAGGACCTCGACAGCGCCGCCCCCGAGAAGACGGTGGTGTCGACGCTCAAGGCGCACTTCGGCCGCGTGAAGGCCGGCGACTACGTCGCGCTGCTGCCGTACCTCGAGATGAGCCCGGCCACCGAGGCCGAGATGCAGGGGCTGCGAGCGCTCCTGCGCGACAAGCTCAAGGCGGCCACGTCGGTCGGCTTCGGGCCGCGCTACCTGCACTCGAGCGGCCAGGCTTACAAGGGCGGCGCCAACAACGGCGTCTTCCTGATGATCACGGCCGAGGACGCGGCCGACCTGCCGGTGCCCGGCCACAAGTACTCCTTCGGCGTCGTCAAGGCCGCGCAGGCGCGCGGCGATCTCAGCGTGCTTGCCGAGCGCGGCCGGCGCGTGCTGCGCGTGCACCTGGGCAAGGACGTCAAGAGCGGGCTGGCCGCCCTCCGCAAGGCGATCCAGCAGGCCATCGGTTAGAGACCTTCTTGCGTTAAGAGGCGTGCCCCGGCTCCGCCGGGGCGCGTCGAACATGTGGGGGGCTGGGGGCCATCTGGTGGCCCCCATCCAATGAAATCGATTCGGATCAGCGCCGGTGGCGTGATCGTCACCGGCGAGCTGAACGACTCGCGCGCGGCCGCCGCCATCGCTGCCAGGCTTCCGATCACGGCCAAGGCCGAGACCTGGGGCGACGAGATCTATTTCCGCCTTCCGTTCAGCGCGCCCTCCGACGCCCCGCAGGAGACCGTCGCGCTGGGCGATCTCGGGTACTGGCCGCCAGGCCAGGCGTTCTGCATCTTCTTCGGGCCCACCCCGATGAGCCAGGGCGACGAGATCCGGCCGGCCAGCTCGGTGACCGTGGTCGGGCGCGTGACGGGTGACCCGCGCGTCTTCACGCGCGTGCGCGCGGGAACCGGCGTTACGATAGAGGCTGTCTGAACGACCGCACCAGGGGGACAGCATGAAGATTTTTCTCGATACCGCGAACATCAACGAGATCAAGGAAGGCGTGGCGCTCGGCGTCGTCGACGGCGTCACCACGAACCCGTCGCTGGCCGCCAAGGAGAAGCGGGCGTTCCGGCCCCTCGTCGAGGAGATCTGCTCGATCGTCCCCGGCGACGTGAGCCTGGAGGTGGTGGCCACCGACTTCGAGGGCATGATCAAGGAGGGCCAGGAGCTGGCCCAGGTCGCGGCCAACGTGGTCGTGAAGGTGCCGCTGACGGCCGACGGGCTGAAGGCGGTGAAGTACCTCTCCGGCAAGGGCATCCGCATGAACCAGACGCTCTGCTTCTCGGCGCCGCAGGCGCTGTTGAGCGCCAAGGCCGGCTCGACCTACATCAGCCCGTTCCTCGGCCGCCTTGACGACATCGGCGCCGTCGGCATGGACCTCATCCGCGACATCTGCCAGATCTACAAGAACTACGGGTACAAGACGCAGGTGCTGGCGGCGTCCATCCGCAACCCGATCCACGTCATCGACGCCGCCAAGGCCGGCGCCCACGTGGCCACGATGCCGTACAGCGTGCTGCAGATGCTCATCAAGCACCCGCTGACCGACA
>QHRW01000016.1 GCA_003220265.1 Candidatus Rokuibacteriota bacterium
GCCCAGCGGTCATGGTCTTGCCAGTGACCGGCGATGTTGAGGTAGCGGGGAGAGCGGCCTTCGTGGCGGAAGCCGAGGGCGCGGACGAGACGGGTCGATGCTTTGTTGGCGGCTTGGATGTTGGCTTCGAGGCGATGCAGGCGTAAGCGGGCAAACGCCTGGTCGATGACGAGGCCCAGTCCCTCGCGCATCAGGCCCTGGCCGGCGTGGGGGGTGAAGGCGTAGTAGCCGAGGTAGGCGGACTGGAAGTTGCCGCGGACGATCTCGCTGATGTTGACCACGCCGGCGAGCTCGCTGCTGTCGCGGCGGACGATGAAGAAGGCGACGCGCGTGGGACGGCGCAGGCTGGCGAGGTAGCGGCGATAGGCCGGCGCGCTGGCGGGCGGCGCCACCCAGCGGCCGTGCAGGCTCCGGCTGCGGCGCACGGCGGCGAGGAATTCCTGCTGGCGGCGCGCCGACACGCGCTCCAGGCCGACGCGCGCGGCGGCCTCGCGCCCGGCCACGCGGTCGCGCTCAGCCACGGGGCGCGACACCCGTGAGCGGGCGCGGGCGGAAGACCGTCACCGGCGAGCCGTCGGCGACGAGCGCGGAGACCGGCGGGGCCGAGAGCGCGGGGACGAACTCGGCGCCATAGAGCGCGGCCACGTCGGCGTTGAGGGCGGCGCGTTCCGCCGTCCACACGCGCCAGGGCGGGTGCTCCACCTCGTACTCGAGCGTGGCGCCGTCGCGCCGCCGGCCGTAGCCCCAGTGGTGCTGGGTGACGAAGGCCTCGTCGGACTCGGGCAGCGGCACCTGCGCCGAGCCCACCGCGGTCGCCGTGAGGCCTTCCCAGCGGCCGTCGTGACGCCACTCGTACGTGAAGCGGCGGCTCACCACGCCGCCGGAGACCGCGCTACGCATCGGCAGCGTCCGGTAGGGCTCGCCGTAGGCCACACGCGCGAGCCACGTGACGGCGGCGCGCGGCACCAGCTCGCGCACGAAGACGACGCCGCGCCGCACCTCACCCGCTTCCGTCTGACGGCGTACGTAGAAGCGCAGGTTCACCTCGTCGAAGTCGGCGTGGCCCGGCACGCGGACGCCGAGCAGGCGCGTGCCGAGGAAACGAAACCCGACCACGCTCACCAGCGCGCGGCCGTTGGCCAGGTCCAGCGTGGTGCCGGCGGGCACGCGCGCGGTCAGCACGCCGGGATCGATCGCGTAGCTCAGCATGACGAGGTCGCGCCAGTCCGCCGTGAGGAACGGACGCCGCGCCGGCAGGCCGGGCGGATGCAGCCCGCACGCGTGGGAGATGCCGAGGCGGTTGTCGGCGAAGGCGCGATACGCGGAGTCGAAGACGCGCCGCAGCCCTGGTGCGCCGGCGAGCAGGCCGAACGGGCGCGCCCACCACAGAAGGGCCATCACGTAGCGGTAGGCGTCGGCACCCACGAACTGCCGGCCGTCCTCGAGCAGCACGCGGAGATCGCGCGTCAGCGTCTCGGGCCCCAGGCCGAGGCGCTGGGCCACCCACGGCGTCTGCACGGGCTCGACGTCGAGATCGAGCCGCTTGAGCGTCGGCGCCCAGAACGGCACCCAGCGCGCACAGACGCCGCAGCCCTCGTCGTAGAGCACCCAGCCGTGCACGTTGTCGAACTTACCGCACTGCGCACGCCGATCGCTGGCACATCGACTGCACTGGTTTCGCGGCATGGAGTCCGACTTTTCGATGAGCCGCCGTACGTTCATGGAATCGATGGTCGCCGGCGGCGTGGTGGCCGCGCTTCCTGCCTCCGCGGAGACGGCCGACGCGATCGCCGCCGCACAGACCACGCTCACCATCAACGGCCGCCGGCACGAGCTGAGCCTGGATCCGCGCGTCACCCTCCTCGATCTGCTGCGCGAGCGGCTCGACCTCACCGGCACGAAGAAGGGCTGCGACCATGGACAGTGCGGCGCCTGCACGGTGCTCGCCAACGGCCGGCGTATCAACGCCTGTCTCGCGCTCGCCGTCGCCTACGACGGCGACCAGATCACCACGGTCGAGGGCCTGGCGCGCGGCGAGACGCTGCACCCCGTGCAGCGCGCCTTCCTCGACCACGACGCGTTCCAGTGCGGCTACTGCACGCCGGGCCAGCTCTGCTCGGCGGTGGCCCTGCTCGACGAGGTACGCGCCGGGGCCGTGAGCGCCGTCACCGCCGACGTGACGCGGCTGGCTCCGGTGGCGCTGACCGACGCCGAGGTTCGCGAACGGATGAGCGGGAACCTCTGCCGCTGCGGCGCCTATCCGAATATCGTCGCCGCGGTGCGTGCCGCCGGCGGAGGCCGCCCGGCGTGAAGCCCTTCGCCTACACGCGTGTCACCGACGTGCCGGCGGCGCTGGCGGCCCTGCACGATCCGGGAGTGCGCCTCCTCGGCGGCGGCACCAACCTGCTCGATCTCATGAAGAACGGCGTGGAGCAGCCGGCGCACCTGGTGGACGTCACGCGCCTGCCGCTCGACGTCATCGAGGAGCGCGGCGGCGGCCTCCGGATCGGGGCGACCGCACGCAACAGCGACGTGGCCAACCACCCGATCGTCCGCCGGCGGTATCCCGTGCTGAGCCAGGCGCTCGTGGCAGGCGCGTCCCCACAGCTCCGCAACATGGCCACGGTGGGCGGCAATCTCATGCAGCGCACGCGCTGCGACTATTTCTACGATCCCACGTACACCGAGTGCAACAAGCGCGTGCCGGGCTCGGGCTGCGCCGCGCTGCTGGGGCACCACCGCATGCACGCCATCCTGGGGACGAGCGCGGCCTGCATCGCCACGCACCCGAGCGACATGGCGGTGGCGCTGGCAGCGCTGGACGCCGTGGTGCGCGTGACCGGGCCGGCCGGCGAGCGCGTGATTCCCATCGGCGACTTCCACCGGCTGCCGGGCGACACGCCGCAGCTCGACACGAACCTGCGCGGCGACGAGCTCATCCTCGCCGTGGACCTGCCGCCGCTGGCGGTCGCGCGACGCTCGCACTATCTCAAGGTGCGCGACCGCAGCTCGTATGCGTTTGCGCTCGTGTCGGTGGCGGCGGCGCTCGATGTCGACGGTGCCGGAGTGATCCGCGATGCGCGCCTGGCGCTGGGCGGCGTCGCCCACAAACCCTGGCGAGTGCCGGCGGCCGAACAGCGCCTGGTCGGGCAGCGCCCCGGTGAGGCGGCCTGGCGCATGGCTGCCGACGCCGCGCTGGCCGGCGCGCAGCCCCGGCGGGACAACGCGTTCAAGGTGGAGCTGGCGCGGCGAAGCATCGCACGCGCGCTGGCGACCGTCGGAGCGACGGCATGAGCCTGGGAGAGCCCCTCGAGCGCGTGGACGGTCGTGACAAGGTCACCGGCCGCGCGCGCTACACCACGGAGCACGCGCTGCCCAACGTCGCCCACGCCGCGCTGGTGACGAGCACGATCGCGAAGGGGCGTGTGGCCGCCATCGATACCGCCGCGGGGGAGCGCGTCCGCGGCGTGCTCGCGGTGATGACGCACACGAACGCGCCCAGGCTGCCGGCCACGACCGGGAGCGGCCCGTCCGACCGCGTGCTGCACCTCTTGCAGGACGACGTGGTGCGCTGTGCCAACCAGCCGATCGCCGTGGTCGTCGCCGAGACGCTGGAGGCCGCCCACGAGGCGGCCGGGCTCGTCCGCGTCCGCTACGCGACCGAGCCGCACGACGTGCGCCTGGAGCCGCGCCTGGCCGAGGCGACCACGCCGAAGCATGCCGGCCGCCCCGACCAGCCGGCGGCCCACGCCCACGGCGACGTGGAGCGCGCGCTGGCCGAGGCCGAGGTGAAGATCGAGCAGGTCTATCGCACGCCGTTCGAGACGCACGTGCCGATGGAGCCGCACGCCACCATCGCTGCCTGGGACGGGCCGGCGCGGCTGACGCTCTACGACGCTACCCAGGGCATCTTCGGCTGCCGGAAGCGCGTGGCCGGCCTGCTGGGCTTGAAGCCCGACGACGTGCGCGTCGTCTCGGAGTATCTCGGCGGCGGCTTCGGCAGCAAGGGCCCCACGTGGTCCCACGTCGTGCTGGCCGCCATGGCCGCGCGTCGCGTGAGCCGGCCCGTGAAGCTCGCGCTGCGGCGCCCGCAGACGTTCGGGCCCGTCGGCTTCCGCTCGCGCACGCACCAGGCGATCGCGCTCGGCGCGCGACGCGACGGCACGCTGACGGCGATCCGCCACGACACCATCGCCCAGACCTCGTCGTTCGACGAGTTCATGGAGCCCGCCAGCGTCGCCTCGCGCATGCTCTACGCCTCGCCCAGCATCGCCACCTCGCACAAGCTGGTCCGGTCCGACATCGGCACGCCGTCCTACATGCGCGCGCCCGGCTGGGCGCCGGGGACCTACGCACTCGAGGTCGCGCTCGACGAGCTGGCCGTCGCGCTCGACATGGACCCGCTCGCCCTGCGTCTGAAGAACTACGCCGAGCGCGACCCCGAAAAGGACCGGCCGTGGTCGAGCAAGGCGCTGCGCGAATGCTATCGCGCCGGCGCCGCGCGCTTCGACTGGAGCCAGCGCCCGCGGGCGCCGCGCGCCCTTCGCGAGGGGACCACGCTGATCGGCTGGGGCATGGCCACGTCCGTCTATCCCACGCATCGCAGCAAGGCGGGCGCACGGGCGCGGCTGCAGCGCGACGGTACGGTGCTGGTGGAAAGCGGAACCCAGGACCTGGGCACCGGCACCTACACCGTGATGACGCAGGTCGCCGCCGATGCGCTCGGCGTGTCGCCGGCCCAGATCGTGTTCCGGCTGGGCGACACGAGCTTCCCCGAGACGCCCGTCTCCGGCGGCTCGCAGACCGCGGCCAGCGTGGGCTCGGCGGTCCACGCCGCCGCCACGGCGCTGCGCGACAAGCTGGCCGCGTTGACCGGCGGGCGCAGCGAGCCGCTGCAGAGCATCGCCGCGCGGCACGGCGAGGTGGAGGCCACCGCCGAGGCCAAGCCGGACGACGCGGACAAGGAATACGGGATGTACGCCTTCGGCGCCCAGTTCGCCGAGGTTCGCGTGGACGCCGCGCTCGGACAGATGCGCGTGTCGCGCCTGGTCGGCGTGTTCGACATCGGCCGCGCGCTGAACGCGCGCACGGCGCGCAGCCAGCTCATCGGCGGCATGGTGTGGGGCCTCGGCATGGCGCTCCACGAGAACACCGTGATGGACGAGCGGCTCGGGCGGATCGTGAACAACAACCTCGCCGAGTACCACGTCCCGGTCAACGCCGACGTGCCGGCCATCGAAGTGGCCTGGCTGGAGGGCGCCGATCCCCACGCCAATCCCCTCGGCGTGAAGGGCATCGGCGAGATCGGCATCACGGGGACGGCCGCCGCCGTCGCCAACGCCGTCTATCACGCGACCGGCCGTCGCGTGCGCGACCTGCCCATCACGCTGGACAGACTCCTGTAGCCGCTCGCTTGCGCGTTTGCGTCGGCGGCGGACTGCTACTACGATTCCGCCCATGCGACCGTTCACCGGCAAGGAGTTCCTGAACTCGCTGCGCGACGGGCGCGAGATCTGGATCTACGGCCAGCGCGTGCCCGACGTGACGGCGCACCCGGCCTTCCGCAATCCCGCGCGCATGGTGGCCCGCCTCTACGACGCCCTGCACGACGCGGCCAGCCGCGACGTGCTCACCTGCCCCACGGACACCGGCTCCGGCGGCTACACGCACCGCTTCTTCCGCGCGCCGTCGAGCGCCGGCGACCTCGTGGCCGCGCGCGACGCGATCGCCGCCTGGGCGCGCCTGACCTATGGCTGGATGGGACGCTCGCCCGACTACAAGGCCGCCTTCCTCGCCACGCTGGGCGGCAACGCCGATTTCTACGCGCCCTACCAGGCCAACGCCCGGCGCTTCTACCGCGAGGCGCAGGAGCGCGTGCTCTACATGAACCACGCCCTCGTGCAGCCGCCCGTCGATCGCCACCGTCCGCCCGACGAGGTGGCCGACGTGTACGTGCACGTCGAGAAGGAGAGCGACGCCGGGCTCGTCGTCAGCGGCGCCAAGGTGGTGGCCACGGGCTCCGCGCTCACCCACTACAACTTCATCGCGCATCCGAGCACCGCGGTGCCAATCAAGAAGAAGGAGTTCGCGCTCACGTTCATGGCGCCCATGAGCGCGGCGGGCGTCAAGCTCGTCTGCCGGCCCTCCTACGCGATGGCCGCCGACGTCATGGGCAGCCCCTTCGATTACCCGCTGTCCAGCCGCTTCGACGAGAACGACGCCATCCTCGTCCTCGACAAGGTGCTGGTGCCCTGGGAGAACGTGCTCGTCTACGAGGACGTCCAGAAGGCGGCGACGTTCTTCAAGGACTCCGGCTTCTTCCCGCGCGCCATGCTCCACGGCTGCACGCGCCTGGCCGTCAAGCTGGACTTCGTGGCCGGCCTGCTGCTGAAGGCGGCCGACGCCGTCGGCTCGGGCACCAACCGCAACGTGCAGTCGTCGATCGGCGAGGCCATCGCCTGGCGCAATCTCTTCTGGGGGCTCAGCGACGCCATGGCGCGCACGCCGGCGCCGTGGTCGGGCGGCGGCGTGCTGCCCAATCCGGAGTACGCGCAGGCCTACCGAGTGTTTGCCACCGTCGCCTACCCGCGCGTGAAGGAGATCACCGAGAGCGTCCTGGGCAGCGCGCTGATCTACCAGAACTCGCACGCGGCCGACTTCCAGGCGCCCGAGCTGCGGCCGTACCTGGACAAGTACCTGCGCGGCTCCGACGGCACCGACGCGGTGGCGCGCATCAAGGTGATGAAGCTCCTGTGGGACGCCATGGGCACCGAGTTCGGCGGCCGCCACGAGCTCTACGAGCGGAACTACGCGGGCGCGCCGGAGACGATCCGGTTCATCACCTGGGAGATGGCGCAGGCGAGCGGCGACGCCGCGCGCTTCCGTGCCTTCGCCGAGCAGTGCATGGCCGAGTACGATCTCGAGGGCTGGACGGCGCCGGACCTCATCTCGCCGGCCGACGTGAGTCTCTTCCTCAAGAAGCCGCGGGCGGCGTTGTGTGCGCCCAGGGCTGGGCGGCCTCGAACGCGGCGGCGGCGCGCAAGACCGTGGCGTCGGCGCGCCGCTTGCCGACGATCTGTAACCCTACTGGCAGGCCGGCACGCGTGAAGCCGCAGGGCACCGAGATCGCCGGGAGGCCCATCACCGAGAAGGCGTAGGTGAGGAACGAACGCTGCATGGCCTTGCCGACGGGACGGCCGTTGATCTCCGTCACGTGCGGCTGCTCGACCGGGAAGGGCGGCGTGGCGGCGGTCGGCGTCAGGAAGAGGTCGCGGTCGCTCAGGAATTCCCGGACGCGATTCCACTGGCGCGTGCGCAGCAATTCGCCGCTGGCGATCTCGCGCGAGGACAGCGCGAGGCCCTGCTCGGTGTTCTCGACCAGGCCGGCCTGAAGGACGGCGCGGTGCTCGGGCAGCTTGTCGGCGTGGCGCGCCACCATCAGGAGGCCGCGCGTGAGGCGCACGATCTCGGGAACGTCGCTCATGTCGGGGCAAGCCGCCTCGACCGTGGCGCCGGCCGCCGCGAAGACCTGGACCGCGCGCTCGAAGATCGCGCGCACCTCGTCGTCCACCATCACCAGGCCGCCGAGGTCGGCGCTCCACGCGATGCGCCAGCCCTTCACCGACGGCGTCCGCGGCGCGCGCAGCAGCTCGCGCGTGTCCACGTCGTAGGAGAGCGGCGAACGGTCGTCGGGGCCGGCCATCACCGACAGCATCAGCGCCGTGTCGCCGACGGTGCGGGCCATGGGGCCCTCGACGGAGTACGTGTCCCAGGCCAGCACCGAGGGATGGCGCGGGATCAGGCCCGGCGAGGTCCGGAAGCCGACGACGCCGCAGTACGAGGCGGGCCCGCGCAGCGAGCCGCCGAGATCGGTGCCCTCGGCCAGCGGACACATGCCGGTCGCCAGCGCGGCTGCCGAGCCGCCGCTGGAGCCACCGGCAGTCAGCGCGAGGTTCCACGGGTTGCGCGTGGCGCCGAAGACCGCGTTGGTCGTGTTGGGCCCGAAGGCAAACTCCGGCGTGTTCGTCTTGCCGAGGATGATGGCGCCGGCGTCGCGCAGGCGGCGCACGACCAGCGCGTCGTCCTCCGGCACATGGTCCTCGAAGAGCTTCGAGCCGAAGGTCGTGCGCAGCCCGCGCGTGGGCGTGACGTCCTTGATGCCGACCGGCACGCCGAAGAGCGGCGGCAGCGCGGCGCCGCGCTTGAGGGCGGCCGTCGCGCGGCGCGCGTCCCACAGCGCCGCCTCGCGGGCCAGCGTGACGATGGCGTTCACCTTCGGATTGACGGCGTCCACGCGCTCGATCAGCGCCTGCACCACCTCGAGCGGCGAGACCTTGCGCGCGCGATAGAGCCGCGCCAGCTCCACGGCGGAGGTGAACGTGAGATCGCGCCCGCCCGTCACGCGCGGCCCTCGGCGGCCAGCTCCTTGCCGAGCGCCTCGGCCAGCTGCGCAAACTGCTCGCGCGCGTTGTAGAGCTGGGCCGAGACGCGGATGAGCCGGCGCGGCGGCGCCGGCCAGCTCATCACGGGCACCTCGATATGCCAGTGATCGAACAGGCGCCCCTGCAGCGGGTCGGGCCGGCTCCACACGACGTCCGTGGTCGCGCCGGCGGGCAGGATGACGCTGGCCAGCGAGCCGAGCATCGTGTCGGGGCACGCGGGCGGCGTGCCGGCCGCCGCGCACAAGAGCCGCCGCGCCTCCACGGCCAGCGCATGGTTGCGCGCCATCACTGCCGGCCAGCCGCCCGGCAGCATGCCGCCCACGCACGCGATCGCCGCCGGCACCGTGAGCCACGCGGTCGGATCCGCGGTGCCCGTCCAGTCGAACTCCATGCGGAAGCGCGAACGGCCCGGCTTCTTGCGGTTGGCGCCGTGGCTGATGGTGAGCGGACGCACCTCGGCGCGACGCTCGGCGCGCACCCAGAGAAACGCCGAGCCCTTCGGCGCACACAGCCACTTGTGGCAGTTGCCGCTGTAATAGGTCGCGCCGAGTGTGGCGAGATCCAGCGGCACCATGCCGGGGGCGTGCGCGCCGTCCACCAGCACCTCGACGCCGCGCGCGCCCAGCTCGGCGCACAGCCGCGCGATCGGCAGGACGATCCCCGTGGGACTGGTGACGTGATCGAGCAGCGCCAGGCGCGTGCGCGGCGTGACGCGCGCCAGCACGCCGTCGATGATCGCCTCGGGCGAGGCCACGGGAAACGGCACCGGCACCACGATCACGCGCGCGCCCATCCGCTCGGCCACGTACTCCAGCGCGTTGCGACAGGCGTTGTACGCGTGATCGGTCGTCAGCAGCTCGTCGCCGGCGGCGAAGGCGTGCGAGCGGAGCACGGCGTTGACGCCGCTCGTGGCATTGGGGACGAAGCCGAGGTCGTCGGGATCGGCGCCCAGGAACGCGCCCAGCGCCGCGCGCGCCTGGTCCAGACGCCCGTCCAGCTCGCGCGAGAGAAAGCGGACGGGCTCGGCTTCCATCTCGGCGCGGAGCGCCGCCTGGTGCTCCAGAACCTCGCGCGGGCATGCACCGAACGAGCCGTGGTTGAGGAAGACGACGCTCGGATCGAGCGTCCAGCGGGCGGCCAGCGCGACCTCGGCGGGGCTCATGCGGCGAGCGTTCGGCTTGACGCCTGGGCGTTCACCGCGACGCTCACCATCCCCGGCCTCTGCGCGAGCCCCACGACCGTGGTGGCCTTCGCGCTCGAGACCAGCAACACGCTCACGTCGGGGGGCTCCGGCGGGGGCGGAGGCGCGGGCAAGGCGACGATCAGGCCGCTCGTGCTGACGAAAGGCGTCGACGACTGCACGCCGCTGCTGTTCAAGGCGGCCTTCACGGGCGAGCATTTCCAGACGGCGACGCTGCAGGTGGGCACCAACAAAACACCGGTGCTGTTCACGATCACGCTCACGGCCCTGTCGTTCACGAGCGGCGGCACCACGGTGCAGTGCAGCCAGGCCACCAACAGCTGTCAGTGAGGCGCGGGCCCGCCGCCGTCACACCTCGTTCGCCCAGACCTGCGCGAGCGTCTGGCGGCGGCGGAGCAGCCGCAGCGTCCCATCCGGCTCGAGCATGACCTCGGGCGCCTGGGGGTAGGAGTTGTAGTTGATGGTCGACATGGCGGCGCAGTAGGCGCCGGTGCCGCCCACCACCACGAGATCGCCGATCTGCGGGCGCGGCACGCGCCGCGGCGCCAGCGCCTCGGGGTCGCCGGGCGCCGGCGTGAGGATGTCGCCCGACTCGCAGCAGGGCCCGACGAAGACCACGTCGGCGGGCGCCCGGCCCTCGGCCACCACGTCGATCGGATGCTGCGCGCCGTAGAGCGAGGGCCGCGTCACCTCCGGCATGCCCGTGTCGAGCTTGGCGAAGAGATAGCCGTCGCGCCCGGTGTCCACGACGTCCATGCACGTGGCGACGACCGAGCCGGCGGTGGCGACCAGGTACGTCCCGGGCTCGATCTCGAGATGGAGCGCGCGGCCGTCGCGCTCGCGAAACGCCTCGAGCTCGCGGCGCACGTGGCTGCCGACGTCGACGAGATCCACCGAGGGCTCGCCGGGCATGCGGCCCACCTTGAAGCCGCCGCCGAGGTTGATCGAGGCCACCTCCGGCAGCTTGGCCACGAGGTCGAGCGTCATCCGCGTCACACGCTTCCAGACCTCCGGCTCCGTGCCGGAGCCGATGTGGCTGTGCAGCCGCGTGATGCGCAAACTGTGCTTGTCGGCCAGCGTCTTCACGTCGCCGAGATACTCGTGCCAGATGCCGAAGCTGGCCGCCGGCCCCCCCGTGTTGGTGCGCTTCGTGGAGCCGCTCCCCAGCCCCGCGTTCATCCGCACGGCCACGTCGCGGCCGGGCGCCAGGCGTCCGTATTGCTCGAGCTGGTGCAGCGAGCAGGCGTTGTAGAGCACGCCCTGCCCGAGGAACTCGGCGAGCCGGGCCGAGGGCATCTGCGACGTGAGCTGGATCTGCGCGGGCGCGAAGCCGGCGCGCAGCGCGCGCTCGACCTCGTGGTCGCTGGAGGCATCGATGTGCAGGCCGAGCTCGCAGAAGAGCCCGAGGATGCCGTGGTTCGGATTCGCCTTCATGGCGTAGCGCAGCGTGTAGCCGAACGGCGCCGGGAATGCCAGCGCGGCGCGCGCGGCCGCCTCCAGGGCGGCGCGCTCGTAGACGTACGTCGGAGTGCCGAAGCGCTGCCGCACCTCGGCGGCGCGCGCGGCCGTCAGTCCAGTCTTCACAGTCCGGCGACCTCCACGGCGCGGCCCTCGGCCATGCTCGTGGCCACCGCGTCGGTGAACTCCATGTAGCAGACGCCGTCCTCGAAGCTGGTGCGCGTGATCTTCTCGCGGCCGCGGATGGCGTTGACGAACTCCTCCTCGACGCGCCAGCCGATGCGCTGCTCGGCCGGGATCGGCACCTCGGCCAGCGCCTTGTCGCCGCGCCGTGCCAGCCACAGCTTCCTGGCGTCCGCCTCCAGCCGCAGCGTGCCGTCGCTGCCGTAGATCCACGCCTCGTTGGCCGGCCCGAAGGCGGCGATCGCGCTGAAGCGCAGGCGCGCGACGGCGCCGCGCGCGAGGTTGGCGATGATCTCGACGTGATCGGGCACCTTCACGTCGTGCCAGGTCCCGCGCTCGTCCTTGCGCCGCGGCACCGCCACCTTGCCGAGCGCCATCACCCGGCGCGCAGGGCCGAGCCAGCGCATCATCGCTTCGTACCAGATGCCCATGTTCATGACGTTGTGGCCGCTCAGCGTGACGTCCTGCCGCCAGTGCAGCGGCTCGGCGGGATCGGGGAAGCGCGACTGCTGGTTGGCCTGGATCTCGACGGCGAGCACCTCGTCGATGGTGCCGTCGGATACCAGCCGCGTCAGCGTGCTGTCGACCTCCAGCGTGTGCGGCGCCGGCACGAGCTGCGCGACCAGGTGCGGCGCGCGCCGCGCGGCGTCCAGCATGCGCCGGCCCTCGGCCGCGTTCATCGCCATGCGTGCCTCGCACAGCACGTGCTTGCCGGCGGCCAGCGCCGCCAGCGTCAGCTCGCAGTGCATGTTCGGCCACGTGCCGATGCACACGGCATCGACGTCGGGCGCGGTCACGACCTCCCGCCAGTCGCCGTGCACCCGGGCGATGCCGAACTCCTTGGCGACCCGCTCGCCCGACTCCTTGCTGCGGTTGGCCACGGCCGTCAGCTCGACGCCCGGCTGGGCCTTGAGCTTGGGGATGTGATGACGGCGGGTGTTGTTGCCGGCGCCCACGAACCCTACGCGGAGCTTGCTGTCAGCCATGGCCGCACATGGTAACAGATGGCGGCCGTGGCGCGCCGGTGGCCCGCCGTGCGACGAGGCTCGCCAAGCGTGCAGGGAAAAACGTTGCATAGCCCCCGGGCGGGCCGGGGGCACTGCACTTGCAACCCTCGATCGCCATGAAAGCTCGAAGGGGTTCGGCTGGTTCGCGAGCGATGGTCGTGAAGGCGCCTACCGATGTCGTGGACGTGCTGGACCGGGTGCTCGACCGCGGCATCGTGATCGATGCGTGGCTGCGGGTTTCCGTGATGGGACTGACGCTCGTGGACGTCGACGCCCGCGTCGTGGTGGCGTCGATTCGCACGTACGTCCGCGATGGTGACGCCGTCGCGGGCCGCGGCAGCATGGCGCGGTCCGGCCCGAGCCCGATCCCGGCAAAACGCCTGCCCGCCGCGCGGCGCCGCCGCGCCCGGCGGCAGCCAACAGCCCCGGCGAAGGTCATGCTCCGATGCGCCGAGGGGTGCACCTTTTTACGCGCATCGCAGAAGTCGCCCGTCCGCTGCCCGTCCGACCGCTCGCGGCGCTGCGCCGTGACGGCCGTGGAGTCAGGGCAGGCAGGGCTCCAGTAGCTTCAGCATCTCGTCGATCTCGCCCGGCGTGACGCTCAGCGCGGGCATGAACCGCAGCGTGTCGGGCCGTGGCGCGTTGACGATCAGCCCCCGCTCGAGCGCCGCCTCGACCACCTTCGCCGCATCCCCACGCCGCAGTGCCAGTGCCAGCAGCAGCCCGCGGCCGCGGACCTCGCCGTGGCCGAGGCCCGCCGACAGCCCGCGGAGCCGCGCGGCCAGATAGTCGCCGGCGGCACGCACGGCGGCCAGGAACTCCGGCCGCCGCACGGTCTCCAGCACGGCGCAGCCGACCGCCGTCATCAGCGCGGAGCCGTTGAAGGTGCCGCCCTGGTCGCCCGGCTCGAAGCAGCTCGCCTCCGCGCCGGCCACCAGCGCGGCCAGCGGCACGCCACCACCGAGCTGCTTGCCGAGCGTGAGGATGTCGGGCTGCACGCCGGCGTGCTCGAAGCCGTAGAGACGGCCCGTGCGGCCGACGCCCGTCTGGATCTCGTCCAGGATCAGCAGCACGCCGCGCGCGCGCGTGAGCTCGCGCACGCCGCGCAGGAATTCGTCGGTCGCCTCCACCACGCCGGCCTCGCCCTGGATCGGCTCCAGCATGACGGCCACGGTGCGCTCGGTGACGGCGGCGGCGACGGCGTCGAGGTCGTTGAACGGCACCTTGACGAAGCCCGGCACCTTCGGCTCGAACAGCGGCTCGAAAGCCGGCTTGCCGGAGGCCGACATCGTGGCCAGCGTGCGGCCGTGGAAGGCGCCGTGCATGGTGACGATCTCGTAGGCGCCGCCGCGGTGCTTCTGGCCCCACTTGCGCGCGAGCTTGATGGCGCCCTCGTTGGCCTCCGCGCCGCTGTTGCAGAAGAACACGTCGCGCAGGCCGCTCGTCTCGGCGACCAGCGTGGCCAGGCGGGCCATGGGCGCGTTATAGAACGAGGGGCTGCAGTTGATCAGGCGCGCCCCCTGCTCCTCGAGCGCGCGGCGCATGACGGGATGGCTGTGGCCCAGGCAGTTCACCGCCCAGCCTTGCACGAAGTCGAGATACTGGCGGCCCTCGCTGTCGCGCAGCCACGAGCCCTCGCCCTCGACCATCACGATCGGCGGCCGAGCCGTCACCTTCATCACGTGCTCCACGCTCTCGCGCATGGCGATGTTCCTCCGGCCGCCATCGTGCGGGGCCGTGCGCCGCCGGGCAAATCAATGATCCTGATCGTCTCGATCAAAGGACGTGATGCGTTATCCTCGGGGACGTGGGCAACACCTGGGGTCAGCTCTTCCGCGTGACGACGTGGGGCGAGTCGCACGGCGCCGCCATCGGCGCCGTCGTCGACGGCTGCCCGCCGCGGCTGCCGCTGTCCGAGGCCGACATCCAGCCCGACCTCGATCGACGGGTGCCCGGGCAGAGCGCGCTCACGACGCAGCGCAAGGAGACGGACACCGTCAAGATCCTCTCGGGCGTCTTCGACGGCCTCACGCTCGGCACGCCGATCAGCCTCGAGATGCCCAACCTGGACATGCGGCCCGGCGACTACCAGGAGGTGCGCGAGAAGTACCGGCCGAGCCACGCCGACTACACCTACGAGGCCAAGTACGGCGTGCGCGACTGGCGCGGCGGCGGCCGCACGAGCGCGCGCGAGACGGCGGGGCGCGTGGCGGCCGGCGCCATCGCGCGCAAGCTGCTGGCCGAGCGCTTCGGCGTGCTCGTGGTCGCGTGGGTGTCGAAGGTGGGCACGCTCGGCGTGGACTGCGACGCCGAGAAGGTCACGCGCCAGCAGGTGGACGCCACGCCGATCCGCTGTCCCGACCTCGCCACGGCCGAGCGGATGATCGCCGCCGTGGAGGCGGTGCGCAAGGACGGCGACTCGCTCGGCGGCATCGTGACGTGCGCCGTGCGCGGCTGCCCGCCGGGCTGGGGCGAGCCCGTGTTCGATCGCCTGGAGGCCGACCTCGCCAAAGCCGTGATGAGCCTGCCGGCCAGCAAGGGCTTCGAGATCGGCTCCGGCTTCGCCGGCACCGACCTGCGCGGCTCGCAGCACAACGACGAGTTCTACATGGAGGGAGGCCGCGTCCGCACGCGCACCAACCGCTCGGGCGGCGTGCAGGGCGGCATCACCAACGGCGAGACGATCGTCTTCCGCGTCGCCTTCAAGCCGACCGCCACGATCATGCGCGAGCAGAACACGGTCAGCGTGGCGCACGAGGACACCACCATCAAGGGCCGCGGCCGCCACGACCCCTGCGTGCTCCCGCGCGCGGTGCCGATGGTGGAGGCGATGGCCACGCTCGTGCTGGCCGATCACGCGCTCCGGCAGCAGGTGAATGAGCCTGACCACCGGCGTTCGTGACTACCTCGGCGCCGCGTTCCGGTGGCAACGCGGCCGCCAGAAGACCGGTCGAGCGCGGGCGACACTACCGTCTCAACATCGTCGTCAAGCGCTCACAGGCGGGCGGCGAGTTCGTCTGCGCGGCGCCGCTGTTCGCCTCCCGGCGCGTGAACCTGTTCCGGTCCGACGCCTGCGAGCACAGCGTCACGCGCGTCGTCGGCGGCAGTCGGTACGTGCTGTCCATCGGCTGGGTCCTCCCGCGCCGGGTCAGCTGCTGAGTACCCGCCGCTCGTAGAGGGCGCTGAGAATCTCGTCCACGCCCGCCGAGGCCCACAGGTCGAAGAAGGGCGACTGCTGCATGGCCAGGAACTCGCGACCGTCGCGCGCCTTGCGGTCGGCGTCGCTCTCACCGGCCCGCGCCTTCTGCATGTGGCCGCGCACCGTGTCCTTGCGGTAGATGGCCGGGTACTCCAGATAGCGGTAGAGCAGCCGGAAGTCCTTCGTGTAGATACCGACGGCCGGCAGCGACGCGAATTCGCCCCCGTTCTTGGCGTTCATGAACTCCAGCATGAGGTCGTGGTTGCCGTCGGGCGCCACGGCGGGATCGGGACGCCGGCGGTCGAGGATCTTCTTGCCGTCGCGGTTGAAGATGCGCAGCTCGAGGCCGCCCGCCTCGGCCAGGCGCTGCAGGATCGGAACGTCGCGGCGGCAGTCCGACGACCAGTCCTCGGAGATCACGAGGATCTTCGCGGGGCCGTCGGGCTGGGCGGCGAGCCACTTGATGGCGGCCACCTGGTAGTCGGCCAGCTTGGTGCGCGCGTAGCGCTCGCGGAACACGGCGCTGTTGTCCTTGCGCGGGCCGCCGATGGAGCCGGCGTCGGGGTGATAGGCGCTGAAGCCTTCTCGCGCGAGGTTCTCGGGCGTGCCGACGTACTTCACGTACTCGTCGAACGTCATGCCCTTGGCAAACCGCTGGGGAGTGACGACGCTCTGGCTCATGCGTTCCTCCTGGAGGCTTCCGAAGATACCAGCATCCGCGACAGGGGCGCTCGCAGCCGATGCGGGGTCACCCGGCGCAGGACGACGTCGTCGCCGCCGACGAACGTGGCGAGCGAATGCAGCGCATCGGCCACGCCGGCCAGCGCCGCTTCCTGCTCGACCGTGCCGTCACCCGTCGGCGCGGCGGCGCCCGCCGCAAACCACGGCTCGAAGTGCACGTGACGGACTTCCAGCCGGCGCTCGGCGCGGTGGGCCTTGGCGTCCACGCGGCCGACGAAGCGGCCGTCGTGCAGGATCGGCAGCGTGTAGTAGCCGTGCACGCGCTTGGGGCCGGGCGTGTAGACCTCGATGCGGTAGTCGAAGCCGAACAGCCGGGCCACCCGCTGGCGATACCACAGGAGCGAGTCGAACGGCGCCAGCAGCGTGGTCCCGCGCGAGACGACGGGCAGCCGGCGCGCGCGGGCCAGCGCGGGCAGGTCACGCGTCAGCGCATACCAGCGCGCCGCGGAGCCCTCGACCGCAACCTCGGTGACCTCGCCGTGCTCGACCAGCTCCCGCAGCGCCGCGCGCCGAACGCCGGGGCCGAAGCGCGGAAACGTCATGTAGCCTGTCAGGTCCTGCTCCGTCGCCGCGCCCATCGCGTGCAACGACCGCTCGACGTGCCAGCGCCGGAACGTTTCCGCGGAAACGTCCTCGCAGCCGTTGACGCCGGGCAGGCAGCGCTCCAGCAAATCGAAGCGCTTGTTGAAGTGCTGGCGCGAATGCACGGTCAACGCACCGGTCATCCACAGATAGTGGAAGGCGTGCTGGACGGGCTTCCACGACCACCAGCCGCTCTTGCCCGACGGGCGCCGGCCTTCGAAGTCGGCGTGGGCCATCGGGCCGGTGGACGCGACGGTCTCCCTGACCCGCGTGAGGACCTTGGCGTTGCGCCGCAGCCAGTCGGACCAGCCGGTGTGGCGGACGCGATAGTCCAGCATCGCGCGCCGCCACCACGGCAGCATCGTGGTGGGCACCAGGCAGGCGGCGTGCGCCCAGTATTCGAACAGCAGCCGACGGCGATACACCACGCGGTCGAGCCACGCGCGATCGTAGGGCCCGAAGCGCGCCCACACGGCCAGGTAGTGGGCCCGCTCCAGCACGTTGATCGAGTCGAGCTGCAGCCCCCCGACGTCCTCCACGAAGCGCAGGAGCCGCCGCGTGGTCAGCGGGAGCGCCCGGGGCCGGGTCAGGTGCTGGCGCTCGAGGAAGAGCGCGGTGACGGCGCGCAGCGGGAACGCACGGGGCGGCATTCCCCGGAGCCTACCACCGCGGCCAGTCGGGGCGCGGTAGGATGGCAGCATGACGGTCGCCGTCCGCATGCTGATCACGGTCATCATCGTGGCCGTCCTCATGGCTCTCATCGCATTGCCGCTCGCTCTCCGCAAGGTGCCGCGTAACCGGATCTACGGCGTCCGCACGCGCCGGACACTCGCCGACGACACGGTGTGGTACGACGCAAACGCGTACGGCGGACGGGCCCTGCTGGTCGCGAGCGGCGTCACGATTGCCGTCGCGCTCGTCTTGTACATGTTCGGACCGCTGCCCGATCATCTGGTTCTGCCGGTCAGCCTGGCCCTGCTCGCCGCGCCCTCGCTCGCCGCTGCCCTGCTCGCCGTGCGCCACGCCGGGCGGCGTCCGAAGTAGGATAGCGATCGGAGGACCCGATGCGAACGACGACACCGATCAACTTCCGCGAGAAGTTCGCGACGTTCAGCGAGCAGTGGTCGCCGAAGATCATCGCGCAGATGAACGACTACCACTTCAAGATCGTGAAGATCCAGGGCGAGTTCGTCTGGCATCGTCACGCCGAGACGGACGAGGTCTTCATCGTGCTGGACGGCGAGCTCGTCATTCACCTGCGCGATGGCGACGTCACGCTGAGGGCCGGCGAGATGTACGTGGTCCCCCGTGGCGTCGAGCACAAGCCCGAGGCCAAGGCGGAGTGCCGCATGATGCTCGTGGAGCCTGCCGGCACCCCGAACACCGGCGACGCCGGCGGCGCTCGCACCGCCGAGGCTACCTGGATCTGACGTTCGTCAATGGCCGATCGCCCGTGGGTGGCGGCAAAGCAACACGAGATTCGAGAGCGTGGTGGGCCACCTTGCGCCCAGTGCCGGATGTGATGGCCTTGCGTGAAGGGCAATCCGCAGCCCGGGAAGCGGCAACCCTGGTCGCGATGCTGGAGGGCTCGCCTCAGGGCCGGCGCCCCATCACCAGCCGACTCGCATCGCAGGCCAGGCGGCGGGACGTCCCCGCGGGGACGTGTTGGCCGCCTCGAGAACGGACTGGCCCGGGACAGCAGGACACCTTCGCGCGACGCCATCACCGAAACCGCGTCAGGGGAATGCTGCGGCGCGCTGAGCGGCTGTCCGAGCGCCGGCCGCCAATGCGCCGACGCCGCAGTGTTCGAATGTTGTCAAGAGTGGAGATTGCGATACGCGCGCGAACACGATCGGCGTGACGGGTCAGATGCAGCGCCCGCCGTCCACCTCGATGCAGGAGCCGGTGATCATCGCGGCGTCGTCGGAGGCCAGGAACACGGCCGTGCGCGCGAGGTCCTCCGGCTGATTCAGGCGGCCGAGCGGCACGGTGGCCACCGTGCGCGCGAGCATCTCCTCCGACATCCCGCCCTTGCCGGCGAATTGCGCGAGCATGGGCGTGTCGGTGGCCACGGGCGCGATGGCCACCACGCGCACGCCGTAGGGCGCGGCCTCCATCGCGAGGCTGCCGGTGAGCGTGACGACGGCGCCCTTCGAGGCTGCGTACACGTGACCGCCGCGCGGGCGGATCGCCGCCGTGGAGGCCGTGATGAGGAACACGCCGCGCCGGGCCTTCTTCATGATGGGCAGCGCCGCGCGGGCGCCGAGCAGGACGCCCTTCACGTTGACGGCGAGCACGTGGTCGATGATCGCCTCGTCCACGCTGGCGATGGAGCTCTGCGGCTGGGGCACGCCGGCGTTGGCGTAGAAGATGTCCAGGCGGCCCCAGAGCGCGACGGCGCGGTGCACGAGCGTGTCGTTGTCCGTGAGGCGCGAGACGTCGGCGCGCACCGCGAGGGCGTGACCGCCCTCCTTCTCGATGGCGGCCGCCGTCGCCCGCGCGCCGACCTCGTCGATGTCGGCCACCACCACGCGCGCCCCTTCGCGGGCCATGGCCAGCGCGGAGGCGGCGCCGATGCCCGATCCGGCGCCGGTGATCACCGCCACGCGATCCTTCAGTCTCATCGCCCGGCCTCCGAGGGGAACACGACCATGGGCTCGTCCCTGCGGCGTCGATAGAGCAGCGCCGTCCGGCCGATCACCTGCGCCAGATGCGCGCGGGTGCGGGCGGCGAGGTCCTCGGCCGTCTCGTGACGATCGGCCGGCGCGTTGTCGCCCACGCGCACCTTGATGAGCTCGTGCGCCTCGAGCTGCGCGTCGGCCTGGGCAACGACCGCGTCGCTCACGCCCTCGTGGCCGACGTGGAGCGTCGCGGTCAGCCGCTGGCCCAGCGCGCGCAGATGGCGTCGCTGCTTGCCCGTCAGGTCACGCATGGGCCCCATGGTACCCTCGGCCCGGAGGGGAAGGGGGAACCCTGCGAGGGTTCCCCTTCAACAAAGAGAGAGGAGCACCGCGTGAAGGTCGGAATCTTCTACGAGCTGCAGCTTCCCCGCCCGTGGCTGGAGCACAGCGAGTACGAGCTGCTGCAGAACGCGCTCGCCCAGATCGAGCTGGCCGACCAGCTCGGCTTCGACTACGCCTGGTGCGTCGAGCATCACTTCCTCGAGGAATACTCGCACTGCTCGGCGCCCGAGGTGTTCCTGGGCGCGGCCAGCCAGCGCACGCGGCGCATCCGCCTGGGCCACGGCATCATCCAGCTCCCCACCAACCATCCGCTGCGCGTGGCCGAGCGCGTGGCCACGCTCGACCTGCTCACCGGCGGCCGCGTCGAGCTGGGGCTCGGCGAGGGCCAGGGGCCCGTGGAGCTGCACCCCTTCGGCGCGCGCGTGCGCGAGAAGCGCGAGGTGTGGGAAGAAGCCGTGCAGGCGCTGGTGCCGGCCTTCACGCGCACGAGCTGGGAGTGGCAGGGCACGCACTTCAAGTTCCCCGCGCGCAACGTGCTGCCCAAGCCGTTCCAGAAGCCGCACCCGCCCCTGTGGGTGGCGTGCTCGAACATCCAGACGATCGCCAACGCCGGCCGCTGGGGCCTGGGCGCGCTGGGCTTTCAGTTCGTCTCGGCCGAGGCGGCGCGCGCATGGGTGCATCGCTACTACCACGAGCTGACGCGGAATCAGGCGAAGCTCGCCGACTATCCCGCCAATCCCAACATCGCCATGGTCAGCGGCTTCATGTGCGCGGAGACCGACGAGGAAGCGCTGGAGAAGGCCGCGGGCTGGACGTTCTTCGTCTTCTGCCTGAGCCACTACGGCCGCCACGGCATCCCCAATCCCGGCGAGGGCAACATGTGGGAGGCCTACCAGGCGTGGCGCCACACCGACAAGGCGCAGGAGACCTTACGCAGCGGGCTGATCGGCTCGCCCGACACGATCCGCCAGCGGCTGCGCGAGTTCGAGGCGACGGGCGTCGATCAGGTCATCTTGCTCAACCAGGCCGGGCGCACCACTCACGAGGACATCTGCCGGAGCCTCGAGCTCTTCGCGCGCGAGGTGATGCCGGAGTTCCACGCGCGCGAGGCCGAGCACGAGCGCTGGAAGGCCGACGTGCTGGCCGGCCGCATCGCGCTCGACGTCCCCGACACCGACGGCTACAAGCTCTACGCCCACCAGAACGAGGACATCGTCCGGCTGACGCCCGAAGAGCTGAAGGCGAAGATGGCCGCCAAGGAGGAGGGGAAGAGGGGAACCCTGCTAGGGTTCCCCTCCCCAACAGACAAGGCATGAAGACGCACATCACGGGCGGCTGGGTCGTCGCGTTCAACGGCAAGAGCCACGAGGTCCACGAGCAGGGCAGCGTCGTGTTCGACGACGACAAGATCGTCCACGCGGGGCCCGCCTACGCGGGGCCGGCCGATACGACGATCCAGGCGCGCGGCAAGCTCGTCTCGCCGGGGTTCATCAACACGCACGTGCACACGGCGGGCAACGCGGGCGATTATCTGCTGCTCGACATGGCCAAGAACGACTACCGCACGTCGAACTACATGAGCTTCGCGGCGCCGCTCAAGGGCAAGATGACGCCGCCACCCGCGGAGGCCACCGCCGCGCTGCGCACCTTCGTGTTCCTGCACGCGCTCAAGAACGGCACCACCACGATCATCGACGTCGGGGGCCTGCGCGGCGACTACGACGGCTATGCCAGGCTGGTCGACGAGCTCGGCGTGCGCGTCTACGGCAGCCCGCCCTTCCGCGATCGCGACACCTTCATGGACGCCAAGGGCCGCCTCACCTACGAGGAGAACGCCGAGGTCGGCCGCGAGCGGCTGCAGGAGGCCGTCGGCTTCGTGAAGAGCTACGACAAGACGGCCCAGGGCCGGCTGCGCGGGATGCTCAACGCCGCCCAGGTCGAGACGTGCAGCGAGCGGTTGCTGCGCGAGGGCAAGGACGCCGCGCGCCAGCTCGACGTGCCCATCCACACGCACGCCGGCGGCAACCTCGTCGAGTTCGAGCGGATCATGAACGAGCACCGCAAGACGCCCATCCAGTTCCTGGCCGACATCGGCTTCCTGGACGAGCGCACGCTGCTCGGTCACGCCGTCTTCACCACCGCGCACCCGTGGTCGCGCTATCCCTTCGGCGACGACGTCAAGGTGCTGGCCGAGCGTGGCGGCACGATCGGCCACTGCCCGTACAAGTACGCGAAGATGGCCATGACGCTGCACTCCTTCCAGCGGTGCGTGGACGCCGGCGTCACCGTGGCCATCGGCACCGATACCTACCCGATGGACATGCTGGGTGAGCTGCGCCTGGCCTCGTTGCTGTCGAAGACCACCGACGGCAACTACCAGTCGGGGCAGCATCGCGACGTCTTCAACGCCGCCACGCTGGGCGGCTGCCGGTTCATCAAGCGCGACGACCTCGGCCGGCTGGCGCCGGGCGCCAAGGCCGACATCCTGCTGATCACGCTGGATCAGCTCGGCACGCTGGTCTACGCCGACCCGATCAAGGCGCTGATCGACGCCGGCACCGCGCGCGACATCGACACCGTCATCGTGGATGGCAAGACGCTCGTGCAGGGCGGCCGCCTGACGCGCGTGGACGAGGACGCGGTCTACGCCAAGGCGCGCGAGGCGACGCGCACGGCCTGGACCCACGTGCCCAGGTGGCGGTGGGACGGCGCCGAGGTCGAGCGCATCATCCCGCCGGCCTTCCCCATTCACCGAGCGCGCTGACCGACGGAGAGCGACATGCCGACAGCGAAGATCACCTCGACGACGGGCCCGATCGAGCTCTACTACGAGGAGACGGGCCAGGGCTTTCCGCTGATCTGGTGCCACGAGTACGGCGGCGACTTCCGCTCGTGGGAGCCGCAGGTGCGCTACTTCTCGCGCCGCTACCGCGTGGTGACGTGGAACTACCGCGGCTATCCGCCCTCCGAGGTCCCCAAGGAGCCGGGCGCCTACTCCGTGGAGAGCCTCGTCGACGACCTGCGCGGCCTCATGCGGCACTTGAACATCCCGCGCGCGCACGTCGGCGGGCTCTCGATGGGCGGCGGCGTCGCGCTCAACTTCGGCATCCGGCATCCGGAGCTGGCCGCCAGCCTGATCATCGCCGGCGCCGGCAGCGGCACCGTCGATCGCGAGACGTTCTTGAAGAGTTCCGAGCGCAACGCCGCCCTCTACGAGCGCGAGGGCGTCGTGGCCAAGCAGCGCAACTTCGCGGAGACCCCCTCGCGCAAGGGCTTCGCGGAAAAGGATCCGCGGGGATGGCAGGAGTTCCTGCGCAACGTGCTCGACCACTCCGGCGTCGGCTCGGCGCTCATGATGCGCGGCGTGCAGATGAAGCGGAAGACGATCTTCGAGCTGGAGCCCGAGCTGAAGACGCTGACGGTGCCGTCGCTGATCGTCGTCGGCGACCAGGACGAGCCGTGCCTCGAGCCCGGGCTGTTCATGAAGCGCCACATCCCGCACGCCGGGCTCGTCGTCATGCCGATGACCGGGCACACCGCCAACATCGAGGAGCCCGCGCTCTTCAACCAGGTGGTCGGCGAGTTCCTCACCTCGATCGAGAGCGGCCGCTGGGGCACCTGGAAAGCGTCGCGCTAGGGCGGCCTACTTCAACCGCGGGTCGAGGGCGTCGCGCAGGCCGTCGCCGAAGAGGTTGAAGCCCAGCACGGTCAGGAAGATCGCCAGGCCGGGGAACAGCGAGAGCCAGAAGTTGGCCTGGATGAAGGCCACGTTGGCCTTGAGATCCCAGCCCCAGCTCGGCGTCGGCGGCTGGGTGCCGAGCCCGAGGAACGACAGCGTCGCTTCCACGATGATCGAGGTCGCGATGCCCAGCGTGGTCGTCACGATGATCGGCGCCAGGCAGTTCGGCAGCACGTGGCGGAAGAGGATCCACGGATCGCGCACGCCCAGCGCGCGGCACGCCTCGATGTACTCCTTCTCCTTGATCGACAGCACGCTGCCCCGCACCAGGCGCGCGTAGATCGGGATGCGCACGATGGCGATGGCGCCGGTGACCTTCATCGTGCCGATCAGCCCCGCCGTCGGCGTGAAGATGATCATCAAGATGATGGCGAGGAGGTAGATCGGGAAGGCCAGGATCAGGTCCATGACGCGCATGATGGACGTGTCCACGCGGCCCCCGTAGTAGCCGGCGATCATCCCGAACGGCACGCCCACGAAGAGCGCCAGCACCACCGACGACACGCCCACCAGCAGCGAGATGCGCGTGCCGTGCACGACGCGGCTGAGCATGTCGCGTCCGAGCTGATCGGTCCCGAGGGGATGCTCCCAGCTCGGCCGCGCGAACGTCTGCATCTGATCGCTCGTGATCGGGCTCTGCGGCGCCAGCGCGTCGGCGAAGATCGCCACGACGAGCAGGACGGCGACGATGCCGGCGCCGACGAGCGCGGTGGCGCTGCGCCGCAGCCGGCGCACGGCCTGCGCCAGCGGCGTCTCCGAGCGGGTGGCCGCCGCCGGCCGCGTGACCTCCGCCACTCCCGCCAGCTCGGCCTCGCGCACGCTGCCGCCGCTGATGGGCTTCATCACGCGTACCGGATGCGCGGGTCGAGGAACGTGTACGTCAGATCCACCAGCAGGTTGATGACCACGAACGCGAAGGCCGTGAGCAGCGCGAAGCCCTGCACCTGCTGGTAGTCGCGCGCGATGATGGCGTCGATGCCGAAGGTGCCGAGGCCCGGCATCGCGAACAGCGTCTCCACCACGATGGCGCCGCCGATGAGGAATCCCACCTGGAGGCCCATGACGGTGACGGTGGGGATCAGCGCGTTCTTGAGGGCGTGCTTGAGCACGATGGGCCGCTCGCCGAGGCCCTTGGCGCGCGCGGTGGTGACGTACTCGGTGCGGATGACCTCCAGCATGCTGGCCCGCAGCAGCCGCGTGAGGAGCGCGGCGCGCCCCACGCCGAGCGCGAGCGCGGGCAGCAGGACGTGCTGCACGTTGCCCCAGAAGCTGACGCCGCACACCATCATCGGGCACGTGCCCGGCAGGTACACCCAGCCGGAGCTCGGCAGCAGGCCGCCGAGCCCGATGGAGAAGACGAGCAGCAGCAGCACGCCGATGAAGAACTCGGGAATGGAGACGCCGATCATGGCCACGGTGGTCGCCGCGTAATCGGCCCACGTGTTCTGGCGCAGGGCGCCGATGATGGCGGCCGGGATGGCGATGGCCAGCGCCACGGCCATCGAGAGCACGATCAGCTCGAGCGTGACGGGCAGGCGCACGAGCACGTCCTGCAGCACCGGGCGCCCGGTCAGGATCGAGGCGCCCCAGTCGCCTTGCACGAGCTTGCCGAGCCAGATCCCGTACTGGACCAGCATCGGCTCGTCGAGCCCGTAGACCTGGCGGGCCTTCACCGCGTCCTCCTGGGTGTAGGCGTCGCCGAGCAGGGCGACGACGGGGTCGCCCGGAACCGAGCGCATCATGACGAACACGACGAGCGTGATCATGAGGATCGTCGGCACGATCCCCAGCACGCGCTTGAGGATGTAGACGCGCATGGCCCGGCCCGCCGCTTACTTGTCGAGCCAGACCGTGTCGAAGTGCACCTCGAACTCGGCGTTGTACGTGTACCCCTTCACCCACGGCTGGGCCACCATGTAGAAGGGGGAGCCGGAGATGTTGTTCCAGTACATGCGATCGGCCATGAACTCCAGCAGCTCGCGCCCGATGGCCTTGCGCTTCGCTGCGTCCAGCTCGCGCGCGTATCGCGCGTAGAGCTCGTCGACGCGGGCGTCGTTGTGACGCGGGTGGCTCCACGACGACGTGCTGTTGGACAGGTAGCCGTTGCTGTCGATCGTCAGCAGCGAGAGCAGGTCCTCGACGTACATGTCCCACGGCCCGTCCTGCAGCGTCGCGTTCATCCAGGTGACCTTGTCCACCAGCCGGATGTTCGCCGTCACGCCGATGCGCGCCATCTGCTCCTTGATCACGGTGGCGATGACGCTGAACACGCTCTTCTCGGTGTTGGTCATCAGCTCGAAGGTGAGCGGCTTCTGCGGGCCGTAGCCCAGCTCGGTCAGCATCGCCTTGGCCTTGGCGGGGTCGTACGGGCACAGATGGTTGAGGTCCACGCTGTCGAGCGTGCCGGGGGGCGCCATGCCGAACCACGGCGTCGCCTGGCCCTTGAAGGCGATCTTGACGATCTCCGCCCGGTTGATGCCGTAGCAGCCGATCGCCTTGCGCATGCGCACGTCGCCAAAGATCGGATGGGGCGCGCGCTCCCTGGACATCGGCTTGCCGTCCTTCGGGACGGTCACCTTCATCGCGGCCAGCATCGGCGTCGTTTCCTTGCCGGTCATGATCTGCGCCCGGGGACTCTGCGCCTTCATCGTGTCGACGTGGTCGGGCGAGAAGGAGGCGATGAAGTCGATCTCGCCCGCGCGGAAGGCCGCCATCTCCGCCACCGGGTCCTTGATGACGCGGATGACGACGCGGTCCAGGTGCGGCAGCCCCGGCTCGAAGTACTTGTCGAACCGCTCCATCACCAGGTGGCCGCCCTTGACCCACTCGATCAGCCGGAAAGGTCCGCAGCCGACGACGGCGCCGGGCTTGCCCTGCTTGCGGTCCTCGAGCGTGAACTTCTGCGTCGCGCCGGGGGAGTAGAGCACGAGGCCCGTGCGATAGCCGGCCAGCATGTGCAGCATGAACGCGTAGGGATGCTTGAGCCGCACCTGCACGGTGAGCGGGTCGAGCACCTCGACGCTGTGTACGGCCTCGTAGAAGCTACGCATCCCGGACTTGGTCTCCGGGTCCATGAGCCGGTCGATGCTGAACTTCACCGCGGTGGCGTCCACGCGGCTGCCGTCGTGGAAGAGGACGTTCTTCCTCAGCTTGAACGTGTAGAGAAGCCCGTCGGGCGAGATCTGCCACGACTCCGCCGCGTCGCCCACGAACTTGCCGTCGGGCGTGATGTTGACCAGACCGCAGCCGACGTTCATCGCGACCCACATCATTTCGTAGCCGGGCGCGGTGTGGAAATCGAGGTGGGCGATCTCGTTGCCATACGACACGCGCAGCGTGCCCCCGCGTTTCGGTGTCTGCGCCTCCGCGGCGGGCGCGACGGCGGCCATCCAGGCCAGCGCCGTCAGGGCAACGAACAGGCGGGATGCGATTCGTCGTGGACGCATGCGGTCCTCCTCCCGAGCATTCGACCGAGATGGACGGACGGGCCGGTCACTTCGAAAGTGCGCGTACTTTACATGAATCACCACTTGTCAACAAGCGATCTCGAGGATGCCGCGGTATCATCAGGCCCACGCCGGCCCCCGGCGCCGGACAAGGAGGGCTGCATGACCCCGCCGACCGCGTACTCGCTCGAGCAATTCCTGGCCGACACCCGCACGACGATCAAGACGAAGGGCATGCCCTCGGGCCTGGCGGAGATCCGCGAGCACCTCGAGAAGCTGCTGGCGAATCCCGAGCTGCTGAAGAAGCACCTCGGCGACCCGGTGCCCTACACCGACCGGACCACCATCGGCCACGACCCGGAGACCGACGTCCACGTGCTCGTCCACGGCCGCGCCAAGGGGAACAAGTCCGCCGTTCACGACCATGGCCCCTGCTGGGTCGTCTACGGCAACTACAAGAACCCCACGCGCATGCGCCGGTGGCGGCGGCTCGACGACGGCGGCCAGCCCGGCTACGCCGAGGTGGAGCTGCAGAAGGAGTTCATGAACGAGCCCGGCATGGCCTCGGCCTTCGCCATCGGCGACATCCACTCGATCGAGTTCGGGGACGACACCTTCTTCATCCGCGTCACCGGCGGCGACGTGGAGACCAAGCAGACGCTGAAGTTCGACCCCGAGAAGAAGACCGTGGAGGTCGCCAACCGGGCGCTCGGCCAGCGCTAGCGGCCGTCGCGGCGGGCCCGCTCAACGAAACTGAAGACCCTGCATGTGGCCGGCGTCGTGACAGCGCTGGCAGATCTGAAACGTCCCGCCCCACGGCGACTTCACCGTGACGAGGGCCGGCGCCGGTGCCCCGTAGTCGTGCTCCGTCGCTTTCCCGGCGCCCGCCGGGTCGTGGGTATGGTGTTCGCAGTCGCAGATCTGGCTCACACCAACGCTCAGGCCAACGGCACGCGCGTGACCGTGTGCGCCTGCAGCGCCGGCAGCACCTTGGCGCCGAAGCGCCGGAGCTGCTCGACGAACTGCTCGTGCGGCATGGCGCCGCGGTTGAGATTGATCAGCACCGTCGAGGCGCCGGCGTGGTCGGCGGCCTCGATGAGGCGCTCGGTGACCTCGTCGGCGGTGCCGTACGGCCAGTGCTCGGCCTCGCGCTCGACGTCGGCCATCGTCATGTCACGGTAGCGCTCGCGCGCGCCCGAGACGAACGGCAGGTTCTCCGGGCGCATGTAGTCGTACGACCCGGCGCTCAGGTAGCCCGCGTCGCGCTGCAGATCCGCCTCGGTGATGTTGCCGTGGCTGAACAGCGTGCGGTTGAAGTAGAGCAGGTACGGCCCCGCCTCCTTGACCGCCTGCGCCTTGCTGTCGGCTACGTACGCGCTGGCCTGGATGATCAGATGATCGGGCGTGAGCCGGTGGCCGTGCGCGGCCAGACAGCGCGCGTAGTAGCGGATGATGTCCTCGCGCACGCCGCGGATCGGCAGCAGGCCCGGCGTGATGGGAATGTCGTGGCGGCCCGCCCACTCGATCGTCTCCTTGCTTCCGGTGACGGGCACCCACACGGGCGGATGCGGCTGCTGGTTAGGAGAAGACCTCTTCGGTCCAGGCCCGCCGGATGATCTCCCACGCTTCCTCGAAGCGCGCGCGCGAGTCGCGCAGTGGCACCTGGTAGACGTTGTGCTCGCGCGGAATGCCGCGGGCGAAGCCGGAGACGATGCGGCCGCTGGACAGGCAGTCGAGCATCGCCAGCTCCTCGGCCAGGCGGAGCGGATCGTGCAGCGGCAGCAGGTTGCCGTAGATCAGCAGCTTGAGCTTCGTGGTCCGCTGGGCAGCCGCGGCCGCCATGATGTTGGGCGAGTTCATGAGGCCGTAGGGCGAGGTGTGATGCTCGTTGAACCCGACGCCGTCGTAGCCGAGCCGCTCCATCTCCTCCCATGCCGTCAGGTGCTCGGCGTACGTGCGCACCGCGACGCCGGGATCGAAATGCCGCCGCGGCAGCGGCCACGGCAGCTCGCGGCCGTCCTTCAGATGGTCGAGGTGCTAGACGAAGACCTTCATCGCGCGGCCCTCACCGCTTCGGGCGCGGGAAGACGAACTTCTGCTCGGCGAACTCGCGCGGCCACACCACGCGCGGCTTCTGCCCGAGGATCTGGATCAGGGCCGTGCTGGCGTTGGGATTGTCGCCGACCTCGTTGAAGACCACGGGCCCGTTGGAGACCGTCACGCCGTCCTTGAAGTTGGTCTTCTTGATCGCGGCCACGATCGCGTCGGGCTCCGTGGAGCCGGCCCGCTCCAGCGCGTCGCCGATGAGCTGCACGGCCTCGTAGGCGAAGGCGCCGCTGGCGTCGAAGTAGCGGCCGTTCGAGCGCTTCGCGAACTCGGCGCCCGCCTTCTGGACCGCCGCGCTCTTGTAGTTCGGCCACGGCGCCGCGTCCATCACGTGCTCGATCAGCTCCTTGAGCTGCCGGATCTGGCCGGGCTCGTAGAGGCCGGGCGCGCCGGGGCTGATCACGCCCATGACGTCCACCCGCTGCTTGGCCAGCTCCTCCAGCAGCAGGATGGCCGTCACCGGCCGCGTGATGGGCGCCAGGATGTCGGGCTTGAGCGCCTTGGCCCGCGACATCTCCGTCGAGAGATCGGCGGCGGTCTCGGGATACGGAATCATCTCCACGATCTCGAAGCCCGGGCTCATCGCCTTCACCGCGCTCTCGAAGCCGGCCGAGGCGTTCTTGCCGAAGAGGTCATTGGAGTACATCACGACCACGCGCCTGGGGCTGACCCCTGCCTCCTTGAAGATCTCCGTCATGTAGCGCGTGGCGTTGCGGCCGAACGTCGTCTGCCCGGGGAAGTTCCTGTACACGTACTGGACTTTCTGCTGCCCCTCGCGCACGGACTTGGCGATGTTGGCCGTGATGGCGTCCACGCCGGTGATGTCGATCATGTACGGCACGCGGCGCTGCTGGGCCAGCGACGAGATGCTGGCCACGTGCGCCGAGTGAAAGCCGCCCGTGAGGACCTGGGCGCCGGCGCCGATGAGCCGGTCGGCCTCGGAGCGCGCCACGTCCGCCTTCGTCTCGCTGTCGGCCAGCAGCAGCTCGAGCCGCGCGCCGCCCAGCGACTTGATCCCGCCCGCCGCGTTGATCGCCTCCGCCGCGAGCGTGGCGCCGAGCCGGCAGTCGCCGCCCACCTCCGCCATGGCGCCGGTGATCGGGCTCACCACGCCGACCTTGACGGTCTTCGGCTGGGCACCGAGGCGCAGCGGCGCGCTCGCGACGGCGGCGGTGGTGAGAGCGCCCTTCAGGAACGCGCGACGACTGCGGCGGACACGATCCATGGCTCGACTCCTTGACGTGGCAAGAATGGCGCCGATGGTATCACCGGCGCCAGAGGCGCGCGTACTGCTCGGCGAGCTGCGCGCGCACGGAGCGCACGTCCGGGTGCCGGCGCGCCTCGATATATGTCTCGCGCGCCGCCGGATCGTTGAAGTCCACGCTGCCCTTCACGCAGCACATCAGCGAGCGCGGATCGCGCACGTGCGGCAGCCCCAGCGCGTGGCCGAGCTCGTGGGCGACCACCTGGTAGAGCAACGTCTCGCGGCTCGTCTGCCCGCGCGCGACCGGCGCCACCACGACGATACGCACAGGCAGCGTGATGACGTGGCCGGCCTCCGTGGAGAGCTCGGTAAAGCCCATCAGTTTCGACGCCCCCGGCGGCTGGACGGCCACGGTGATCTGCGCGGTCTCGCGGGTCGCCGCCGGCGTGAAGACGGCCACGCCGAGCACGTCGCGGACAAGGGAGTTCCAGTCGTCGAGCGCTCGTCGAACGGCCCCGTCGAGCGCGGTGTCGTTGAACGGCTCCGTCCACACGGCGAGCGGCAAACGACCGCGCGGATGGCCCTCGGCGCCCGAGAGCTCGGTCTCGGAGGCGTGCGCGAGGGCAGCCACGGTGACGATCACGACGAGGATGAGCGCCGCGCGCCTCATCGGTCCTTCAGCCAGAAGAACGCGTAGTGCTCGGCCAGCTGCTCGCGCACCGACCGGACAGTCGGCCGCCGGATCGCTTCGACGTACGCCCTCACGTTGGCCGGGTCGCCGAAGTCCACCCGGAAGCGCGGGCAGCACATGAGCGAGCCTGGATCGCGCACGTGGTCGAGCCCCAGCGCGTGGCCGAGCTCGTGGGCCACGACCGCGTAGACGAACGTGTCGCGATCGATTCGCAAGCGAGCGTCCCTCGCGGACGGGTCCAGGACCGTGACCGCGATCGGCAGCGTCAGAAGCCGGTCGGGGCCGGCCACCACGCTCGTCCAGCCCCACATGTCGCCGACGAGCCTGCGCTGGGCCGATTCGACCGTGATGGTGATGGCCGCCTCGCCCCGCGCGTCGGTCGCAACGAAGGCGGTGACGCCGAGCACGTCCCGCGTGAGGGCGTTCCAGTCCTCCAGGGCGCGGCGGATCGTCCGCTCGAATCGCGCGTCGAACCGCTCCGCCCACACGCTCAGCGGGAACCGGCTCCGCGGGTGACCCTGCAGCCCCGACAGTCCGCCGTCCGCGGTCACGCCGGCGGGGGCGAGCGCGATGAGGAGCAGGACGGCGAGCGCCGATCGCGTTATGCTGCGCGCAACGCGGGAGGCGACATGATCGAGAAGCGACCGTTTGGACGCACCGGCCACCTGAGCAGCGTCACCCTCTTCGGCGCCGCCGCCCTCGCCCAGGCCACGCAGGACGCCGCTGATCGCGCGCTGGAGGTCCTGCTGCGCCACGGCGTGAACCACATCGACACCGCCGCGCGCTACGGCGACTCCGAGCTGCGCATCGGGCCGTGGATGGCGCGCCACCGCAAGGACTTCTTCCTGGCCACCAAGACGGGCTCGCGCACGGCGCGCGAGGCGCGCGAGGACGTCCAGCGCTCGCTGGAGCGGCTGCGCGTCGATCACGTGGACCTCATCCAGATGCACTCCCTCGGCCATCCCGACGACTGGGACACGGCCATGGGCCCCGGCGGCGCGCTGGAAGCGCTGGTCGAGGCCCGGCAGCAGAAGCTCGTGCGCTTCATCGGCGTCACCGGCCACGGCTGGACGATTGCCGCGATGCACCGGCGCAGCCTGGCCCGCTTCGACTTCGACTCCGTGCTGCTGCCCTACAACATCTTCTTCCAGCAGAACGAGCGCTACCGGAACGCCTTCGAGGAGGTTCTCACGATCTGCCGCGAGCGCAACGTGGCCGTGCAGGTCATCAAGTCCATCGCGCGCGGCCCCTGGGCCACCACCGAGCGCTCGCGCACCACGTGGTACCAGCCGCTGGAGGCGCAGCCCGACATCGACCGCGCCGTCCACTGGGCCATGGGCCTGCCCGGCGTGCACCTCAACACTGCCGGCGACCTCGACCTGCTTCCGCGCTTCCTCGACGCCGCCAGCCGCTTCCGGCGCCGGCCCAGCGACGAGGAGATGGCGACGCTGCTGGGCGAGGCGCGGATGACGTCGCTCTTCGGCCTGCCGACCTGATCAGGTCTCTCCCGCTCGCGCTGACGCTCCTGCGGCTGGCGCTGGGGCCGGTCATGGTCCTGCTCGCCCGCGTCGCACCCTCGCCGCCGGCGTTTGCTGCGTGCCTCACCATCGCGTTGCTCTCCGACGTGTTCGACGGCATCGCTGCCCGGCGGCTCGGCGTGGCCACCACGGGCTTGCGCCGGCTCGACAGCGCGGCCGACACGGTCTTCTACGTGGCGGCGGCCTACGTCGCCTGGGAGTTGTACCCCGAGGCCGTGAGCCGCCACGCCGTGCCGCTGGTCATCCTCGTCGTCCTCGAGGCGGCGCGCTACGCGATCGATCTGGCGAAGTTTCGCCGGGAGGCCAGCTATCACATGTGGAGCGCGAAGGCGTTCGGGATCGCGCTCTTCGTCGGGTTCCTCGGCGTCCTGAGCTTTGGCCACACCGGGTGGCCGGTGTCCCTGGCGATCGCCGTCGGCATCGTGAGCGATCTCGAAGGCATCGCCATCTCGCTCGTGCTACCCACCTGGCACCACGACGTGCCGTCGATCGTTCACGCGCTTCGCCTCGGTCGAAGCGCTCCGTATACTGTGTCAAACATCCCTCCCGGAGGTCCCCCATGAATCAGACTCCCAGCGCTCGATGGCTCGCTCTCGCCCTCGTGGCGATGCTCGTCCTCGCCGGTTGTTCCGTACGCTCCATCTCGGACTCGGGGTACGACGGAGGCAGCCCGCGGCGCGGCGCCGCCGCGCCCTCGAACCCGTTCTATCGCGGTGAGCTCAGCGAGTTCGACGTCCTCGGCATCGATCGCGGCAAGACGGTGACCGAGCAGGAGATCCAGCAGGCCATCGACAGCCGCGTCCCCGTCTCGCTCAAGCGCGGGGCGTCGGTCATGCTGATCCAGTCCGGCGCGCTCATTCCCGACGATCCGATGGTGAAGGCCCTCGAGAAGTACTACACGGTCGGCGTCTTCACCGGGGTTCCGCCGTCGGTGCAGACCGCGTCGACGGACGCAGCGGGCAACGCCGCCGAGACCTACGCGCGCTCGCTTCGCCTGTCCGCGGCGCGCGGCGGCTACGAGAAGGTGGTCGTCTACTGGGGGCTGCTCGAGACGGCCCAGGAGAACCTGGTCACGCGGACCGTCTCGTGGGTGCCCGTCGTCGGCTGGGCGCTGCCCGACCAGCGTCAGCGCATGCGCATCCGCCTGAAGATGGCGGTGATCGACGTCCGCTCCGGGCACTGGGAGATGTTCTCGCCGGAGGCCTTCGACGACGCCTCGTACAGCGCGCGCGTCGGCCGCGCCGGCGCCGATCAGGCGCAGGTGTGGGCGCTGAAGGACAAGGCCTACGTGGCCGCCGCCGACGACCTCGTCAAGCGCTACGGACGCTAGAGCTTAGAATCCCCAGAGACGCACGCGCTCGGGGACGATCCTGAACATCACGCGGTCGGCCGGCATCGCCTGACCGCGCCAGAATGTTTTCAGGTCGGCGTACTTCGCGTGAAAGCGCTCGATCAGCGCGCGCCGCTCGGCGCCGTCCGGGAGGAACTGCGCCCGGCCCTGAAGAGCCACGCCGCGGATGGGATCGGTGGCGTCCGCCACCACCGACACCCGCGGGTCGCGGCGCAGGTTGCGCACCTTCTGCGTGTTCGCCTCGCTGATCATCGTGAGCGCCGCCGGATCGTGCAGGAGCCACATCGCCGTCGCCAGGGGTGAGCCGTCGGGCTGCACGGTGGCGAGAACGACCGTCTGCTTGCCAGCCAGGAATTTCTCGATGCGCGCGTCGTCGAGCGTCATCGCCGTCCCTTCCGTGCCGGCCGCTCGGCCGGGATGATGGGGAGCAGCACGTGCGAGGGCTGCTTGGCCCCGCTGTGGATCGTCACCATCTTGCCGAAGACGTCCGGCGGTCGATCGGCCGCGTCGTCGTGCTTGAACGGGCCCACGCCCGTGAAGACGGCGCCCAGCGTGCCGAGGCCGGCCGCCGGACCGCCGGGGAACTCGTAGTCCCGTCCGCGCACGGTGAGGCCGAGGCGATGGCCGGCGGGCACCACGATCGACGTCGGCCAGATCTCCACGTCCAGCTCGTAGGCGCGGCCCGGCGTGAGCGGCTGGATCTCGTCGTGGGAGTGATACGGGCGCCACGGCTTCGTCAGCGCGGGATCGAGCTTGCGATGCGAGGCGCGCAGCCAGCCCTGGGCGATCGGCGTGTGCGGGTCGAGCGCGCCCTGGAAGGTCACCTCCGCCATGTTCGGCGAGAACACGCGCAGGATCAGGAAGAGATCGGCATCGCGCGTCTCGGACGAGATCCAGAGCTTGGCGGCGACGGGGCCCGTCACCTCCGTGTCCGCCTCGAGTGGCGGCGTGAGAAACGGCACGCCCTCGCCGAGGCCCGCGTAGCTCACCCGCCCGCCGCGCGCGACCGGCGCGCGCGCGAGCGTGTGGCCGGCGGGATCCAGGAAGAGCTTCGTCCACCGCGTGCGGGCCAGCGGCCACTCGCGCTCGGTGCGCTCGACGAAGCGCTCGCCGGGATGGCGCACCTGCAGCACCACGCGCGGCTGCTTGGTCCAGCCCGTGTCCTCGCCCTTCAGGAAGTGGCCGAAGAACTTCTTCTGCAGCGCCACGCCGTAGTCCGTGTAGAAGTGCGTCCAGTGCTCGATGCCGTGGACCTCGAGCCATTTCTGCTTCGCGGCCGCGCGCGTGAAGCCCTCGAAGTTGCCGCGCGGGTGCAGCCCCTGCCCGCCCCAGTTGGCGGCCGAGAGCAGCGGCACCGTCACCTTCGACCAGTCGGGCATGCGCGAGCGCCAGTACTCGTCGCTGGCCAGCGGATGGGCCCGACAGTCCTGCCAGAAGTCGCGACGAGCGGCGCCGAGCTGCTCCTCGGTGAGCGTCTCGGGCCCCGACACCCAGTCGCCGTTCATGCGCGAGCGATAGCCCCGCGTGCCGAGCCCGTGCTGGACGCGGATGACCTGCGAGGGAAACCACGCGCGCGCGAACGCGCAGAGAATGCCGCCGTGGTGCGAGAGATCGCGATAGTAGTCGGCCGCGCCCTCCCACACGCAGATGGCCGTCAGGTGCGGCGGCTGCAGCGCGGCCGCCTGCCACTGGTTCATCGCGTAATAGGAGATACCGTTGACGCCGATCTTGCCGGTGGACCACGGCTGGCGCGCCGCCCACTCGATGCAGTCGTACAGGTCCTTGGCCTCGCGCGCCGACCAGATGTTGAGAAAGCCGGGCGAGCGGCCGGCACCGCGCGAGTCGACCCGGACGCAGGCATAGCCGTCGGGCACCCACTTCTCGGGGTCGACGACCTCCCAGTTCTGGTACGCGTTCGTGGAGCCGGCCGCCACGTCGGGATGCTGCGCGATCATCCGGCGCCACTGGTCCGTGTAGAGATCCTCGAAGTGCAGCCACTTGCCGTACGGCCCGTACGAGAGGATGACGGGCAGCTTGCCCGGCCCGTCCGGCCGGAAGATGTCCGCGCGCAGGACGAGCCCGTCGTCCACGGCGATCGGCACATCCCAGTCGATTTTCACGCCTTTTGCCACACCATCGCGAAGCTCACCGGATGATGCCGGTATTGTTCCCAGCGAGGTTTCAGAACGATCCAGCGGTCGTCGACGAGGCGCTCGCGCATCTCGATCAGCGAGAGTCCCGCGGCGCGGGCGGCGGTCACATGATCGCCGAGAAGGTGGACGTACGTCTCGATCGCCACCGCCTCGCCGGGAGAGCGGTCGAAATGCGTCGGCATCCCAGCGGTCATGATGAAGTGCGGGTGATAACCGATGAGCACGTGGCGGCCGCCCGGCCGGATCAGTCGCGACACCTCACGGTAAAGCGGGCGCAGGTCACGGAGATGCTCGTCCACGAGACAGGTCGTGACGAGATCGTAGAGGCCGCCCTCGAGAGCCCCGCTGGCGATGTCGGCTTCGACGAGGCGATCGTAGATCTCCCGGCGGCGGGCGATCGCCAGCCTCTCGGGCGTCATGTCGAGGCCGTCGAGTCGGGCCACGCCACGAGCGCGGAGCCATGCGCCGGTCCGGCCGGTTCCGCAGCCGAGATCGGCGGCTCGTTCGACAGCGGCCCAGGGGACCGACTCCAGGGCGTCGAGGAGGACGAGGTCCATCTCGTCCTCCACCGTCGTCTCGTAGGACGGAAGCCACTCGCGGTAGCCCTCACGCACGGAGACGGTCGGATAGCGGCGGCGGTCGAAGTGGGCGAACTCCAGCATGCTTGGTCCCCGTCGGTGATCCTACCGTGTCAGGGCTGGAGTAAACCACGCGGGGAAGACTTCTACACTCGCGTGCTCGGCCTGCTGGTCAGCGACCGCGGCACGCTGGCCCACGGCCCCACGCTCGAGCTCTTCGTCGACACGCCGTGGCACACGCCACAGCCGCCCGGGATTCGCGCCGCGCGCCGAGTGGCGCCGCGGCCAGGTGGCGCGCATGGCCACCACCTGAGCGGTCGGGCTCAGCCGCGGCCGCCCAGGTGGCCGACGATCGTGCGCTGGTATTCGAGGAAGGCGAGGCTGAGCGGATCGCGCGGGCGCGGCAGCGCCACGCGCACGTCGGCCACGACCGTGCCCGGATGGGGCGACAGCACGATCACGCGGTCGGCCAGGTACACGGCCTCGGCCACGTTGTGGGTGACGTAGAGCACGGTCTTGCGCGTCTCCGCCCACACGTCCACCAGCAGCCGTTGCATCTCGTCGCGCGTGAGGGCGTCGAGCGCGGCGAACGGCTCGTCCATCAGCAGGACGGCCGGGTTGTAGGCCAGCGCGCGGGCGATCGCCACGCGCTGCTGCATGCCGCCCGACAGCTCGTGGGGATAGGCGCCGGCGAAGCGCTCGAGGTCGACCAGGCGCAGGAAGCGGCGCGCCGTCTCGGTGCGCTCGGCGGCGCCCGCCCCGCGCATCTCCAGCCCGAACTCCACGTTGCGCTGCGCGGTCCGCCACGGGAAGAGCTGGGCGAAATCCTGGAAGACGACGCCGCGGTCGAGCCCATGGCCGGTGACGATCCGCCCGCTGATGCGGATCTCGCCGCGCGTCGGCGAGAGAAAGCCGGCGACCAGGTTCAGCAGCGTGGTCTTGCCGCAGCCGCTGCGCCCCACGAGGCAGAGGAACTCGGAGGTGGCGACGTCCACCGTCACCTCGCGCAGCGCCGTCACCGGCCCCGCCGTGCCCGCGTACTCGTAGCCGACCTTGGCGATCTCGATGTGGCGCATCAGGCGGAGGTCCTCCGCACGAGGCCCCAGCGCTCCACCGTGCGCCGCTCGAGCGCGGCGAAGACCAGGCGCTCGACCCCGAGGCCCAGCAGGCCGATGACGGCCAGGCTGCCGAGCATCACGTCGGTGTTGAGGAACTCCTTCGAGTCGAAGATCACCCATCCGAGACCCCAGCGCGTGGCGGCGATCATCTCGCCGCCGACGACGGCGATCCAGCCGCGCGCGAACGCCTGCCGCAGGCCGGCGATGACGAACGGCAGCGCGCCGGGCAGCACGACGTGGCGGAAGATCGCGCCGGAGCGGGCGCCCATCGACTCGGCGGCGCGGATCCAGAGCCGGTTGACCGAGCACACGCCGGTCCACGTATTCAGGATCAGCGGAAAGAGCGCGGCGTAGAAGACGAGCGCGACGCTGGCCGTGTTGCCGAGGCCGAACCACAGGATGAAGAGCGGCACCCAGGCCAGCGACGGGATCGGGCTCAGCACGCTCACCAGCGGCAGCACGAACCGCTCGACCGGGCGGAAGCGCCCCATCAGCATGCCGAGCGGCACGCCGGCCAGCGCGGCCAGTCCGAGCCCGGCGGCGATGCGTCCGAGCGTGTAGCCCACGTGGACGAACAGCGTGCCGTCGCCGATCATGCGCGCGAGCGCGGCGGCGATGGCCTCCACCGGCGGCGTGATCGCGGGCGGCAGCGAGCCGCTGCGCGCGAAGACTTCCCAGCCGAGCGCGACGACACCGAACGCGACGAGGGCGCCGACGACCGTCCGCACGCCGGACCGCCTCATCGCGCCAGCATCCCCCAGCGCACGACGGTCAGGCGCTCGAGCGGCTCGAACACGAGCTTCTCGAGCCCGAGGCCGACGAGGCCGATCACCGCGATGCCGGCCAGCATCACGTCGGTCGCCAGGAATTCCCGCGCGCCGAAGATCAGCCAGCCGAGCCCCAGCGGCACCGACGTCAGCATCTCGACCGCCACCAGCACGCGCCACGCGCGCGCGAGGCCCAGGCGCAGGCCCGTCATCACCGCGGGCAGCGCGCCCGGCAGCACGACCTTGCGGAAGATCTGGCGCTCGCCCGCGCCCATGGCGATGGCCGAGCGGATCCAGATCGGCTTCACCGCGCGCACGCCCGTCCACGTGTTGACCGCGACGGGAAAGGCGGCGGCGAAGCCGACGAGCAGCACGGCCGGAAGATTGCCGAGCCCGAACCAGATCACGAAGAGCGGCGCGTAGGCGAGCCCGGGGATCGGGTTGCCCACGCTGACCAGCGGCAGCAGCACGTCCTCGGCCCAGCGCGAGCGTCCCATGACGATGCCGAGCGTGACGCCGACGATCGCGCCCAGCGCGAAGCCGACGGCCAGTCGCGCCAGCGTGGCCAGCGCGTGCGTCGGCAGGACGCCGTTGCCGACCAGCCGCCCGAACGTCGCCACCACGCGATCGACGCCGGGAAACAGGCGCGCCGGCATGACGCCGAGCATGACGACGGTCTGCCAGACGAGCGCCACCACGACGAAGGGCAGCGCGAGCTCGGCGAGCGCGGACAGTCGGCGGCGCAGGTCAGCGACCCAGCGAGGCCTTGCGCAGCAGCTCCGTGTTGAGCGCCTTCGGGATGTCCGGCACGGCCTTGATCCGTCCCTCGATGGTGCCCGACACGAGGTCCTTGGCCTGGTCGGTGAGGTAGCGCTGCATCTCGGGCGTGATCTCCGGCTCCCACTTCATGCGGCGCAGGGCCTTGTCGAGCACGGCCACCGGAATCTCGCGCCCGAGCGACTTCTGGTCGTCGGCGTAAACGGTGGCGGCCTCCACGGGCTTGTCCTTGAGGAGCTGGACGGCGCGCAGCCAGCCGCGCAGGTAGGCGACGACGGCGTCGGGGTTCTCCTTCACGATCTTGCTGGTCGCCGTCACCATGAACGGCAGCGGATCGTACTTGCAGAAGTTCTCGATGCTGCGGATGAGGCCCTCGTGCTCGCCGGCCGCCACGAAGGGGTCGGCCAGCGTGGCGGCGTCGATGGCCTTGGCGATCAGGCTCGGGATGCGATCCTTGGCGTCGGGGATCCCGGCCACCTCGTAGTCGCCCGTCTTCAACCCGTGCGCCGGCAGCAGCCGCGCCAGCAGGACGTACTCGGTGATCGTCCCCTTGGGCACGCCGATCTTCTTGCCCTTGAGCTGCGCCGGCGTGTTGATGTCGGACTCCTTGCGGACCACCACGTGGTTGGTGCCGCAGAAGTACGAGTTGACGGCGATGGCCGTGAACGGGATGCCCTTGTCGAGGCCGATGAGGAATGGCGTGGGCGCAGTGGAGTTGATGTCGAGTGCGCCGGCGATCATGGCGTCGCGGCCTTCCTTGCCGAGCGCGAAGCGGCGCCACTCGACGTCGAGGCCCTCCTGCTTGAAGTAGTTCTGGCGGA
Organism: Candidatus Rokuibacteriota bacterium; assembly: GCA_003220265.1. Taxonomy (GTDB): domain Bacteria; phylum Methylomirabilota; class Methylomirabilia; order Rokubacteriales; family CSP1-6; genus AR5. The sequence continues at coordinate 40,065 of QHRW01000016.1, forward strand.
TCGCGATGACGTCGGGCGCGCCGACCGTCTGCGTGTGGACCGCGATGCGCAGCTTCAGGGGCTTGGCCTGGGCGTGCGCGAGCGCGGTCACGGCCACTCCGAGGACGATCACCATCAACGCCGCCTTGCGTCGGCCCACGTTGTCCCACCTCCGGGGTGCCACGATTAGACGCGCGAGGCCGGAGTTGTCAAGCGCCCCCGGAGTGTTACGATCCCCGCCGGAGGATCGCCATGGCGGCCATCGATACGTCGAAGAACATGCGGCTGCTCGCGCAGCACGAGCTCAACGGCTTCGGCAACGTCGGCGAGGGCATGGTCATCCAGCTCGCCCGCGACGGACGGCGGGTGCTGTGGCTGGCTCACGAATCCGCGCCCAAGAACCTCACCGCGCTCGACGTGGGCGATCCGCGCAAGCCGTCGGTCATTTTCCAGTCCGACCTGGCGCACGGCGACATGCGCTCGAACTCGCTGGACCTCGCCGGTGATCTGCTGGTCGTCGCCTACCAGACGAAGGCCGTCGGCATGCAGCCGGCCGGCGTGGAGATCTTCGACGTCGCCGACCCCACGCGGCCCAAGCGCGTCGGCTTCTTCGACGCCTCCGGCGCGCACTCGCGCGGCACGCATCACCTGTGGTTCGTGGATGGGACCACACTCCACATCGCCAGCGGCGCCGCCGACTTCAAGCCGCGCAATCCCAAGGACGACCAGTGCTATCGCATCGTGGACGTGCGCAACCCGGCCAGGCCGGTGGAGGTCGGCCGCTGGTGGCTGCCCGGGACGCGCGACGGCGACGCCGAGCCGGCGCCCGTGCGGCATCCCACGTTCGACGCGGGCTTCCGCGCGCACAACACCAATGTCTACCCCAAGCGCCCGGACCGCGCGTGGGTCGGCTACCTCGACGGCGGCGCGGTGATCCTCGATATCAGCGACCAGACGAAGCCGCGCCTGGTGAGCCGCTGGGACTATCACCCGCCCTTCCCCGGCTTCACGCACACGGTGCTGCCGCTGCTCGAGCGCGGCCTGATGATCGTGTCCGACGAGGCCGTGCAGGACGGCGGGCGCGACTGGCCCAAGCTGGTCTGGATCGTGGACGTGCGCGACGAGACGAACCCGGTGCCGATCGCGACCTGGCCGATCCCGCCGGTCGAGGACTTCAAGGGGCGCGGCGGGCGCTACGGCGCCCACAACCTGCACGAGAACCGCCCGGCCCCCGGCGCGTGGCACTCGGAGACCATCGTGGTGGGGACGTTCTTCAACGGCGGCGTGCGCGCCTGCGACGTCTCCGATCCGTTCAAGCCGCGCGAGGTCGCGTACTACGTGCCGGAGCCGCCGCGCGGCTCGAAAGCGGGCGCCGTGCAGATCAACGACGTCTTCATCGACGAGCGCGGCATCGTCTACGCCGTCGACCGCTTCACCGGCGGCCTCTACACGCTGGAAATGACCGTTTAGGGCCGCGCGGGAATTCGAGGCGCGCCCCGGCTCCGCCGCGACGCTCCGAGCGCTGGGGGGTTTGGGGGCCCTTTCGAGGCCCCCCATGTAATCAATCGACGATGAACAGGGTCGCGCCGGTCGACGCGCGCGAGCGGTGGGCCTCGGCGCCGTCGGCCACCTGGTAGCTCATTCCCGGGCGCAGCACGACGGTGCGCCCGTCGGCCAGCTCGGTGTGCAGCTCGCCCGCGAGACAGAGCAGGATGTGGCCCTTGCTGCACCAGTGATCGGCGAGATAGCCCGGCGCGTATTCCACCATGCGCACGCGAATGCCGTCGAAGGTCTGCGTGCGCCAGGTGGCGGTCCCGGTCTCGCCGGGGTGCACGGTGCGCGCCACGGCCGTCCAGTCGGTGGTGCCGAACGGGATGTTCGACATCTGCATGTCCGGTATAGTACGACGGCGCAGGAATGGAGGACCAGCATGGACGTGTTCGACCTGCAGGCTCAGAAGGAATTCGCGCCCGATCACCACGTGTACAAGTTCCTGGCCGAGACGCCGTACTGCTCGATCAGCGTCGTCGGCTGGGAGCCGGGGCAGACCTCGCCCGTGCACTCGCATCCGACGGCGGACGAGATCTATCACGTGCTGGAGGGTGAAGGACTCTTCAACGACGGGCGGCGCGAGATGCGGCTCAAGCCGGGCGACACGGTGATCTTTCCCGCCGGCGAGGTGCACCAGGTGACGAGCCTCACGCGCATGGTCCTCTATCGCGTGCAGGCGGGCGGCGACCGCAAGCCGAAGACGGCCGAGGCCTGGCCGGAGGCTACGCGCGCAACCGCGCGCTGACGAAGTCCGCGATGTCGGCCGGCAGGCCGAGGCTGGCCGACCTGAAGCGCTCGGCCACGCGCGGAACGTCGATCGGCCCGTCGGGCTCGAGGACCGGCGTGGCCTTGTAGCGCATGCCGATGTCGAACTCGCCGTCGTCCACGGCGCTCTGGATGAGGCCGGTGGCGGGCTCCCACGTGAGCGCGCGCTCGCGCCGGCCCTTGTCGTAGCAAAGCTGGAAGGCGACCGGCGCGCCGGCGGCGTCGCACCACACGATCAGGTCGAGCTCCGACGACGAGAACCAGCGGCGCGGCGGCTCGTCAGGTACCTGCCGGGGCCGGAGGACCTCGTGCACGGCGGTCATGCTACCATCCCGCGCATGCGTCGGCTCACCACCGCTCTCCTGCTCGCGTGCACGCTCGTCACCGCGGGCCCCGCGCGCGAGACGGCGGCCCAGGCCAAGCCCGAGGGCGAGATGCGCTTCGCGATCTACGTCACGCTGGCGCCGGCGTGGTTCGATCCCGGCGAGGTGGCCGGCGTGCTCACGCCCTTCTGGGTGCTCTACGCGCTCCACGACGCGCTCGTGAAGCCGATGCCGGGCAACCACAACGCGCCGAGCCTGGCCGAGTCGTGGACGGTGAGCCCCGATCAGCGCACCTACGAGTTCAAGCTGCGCGAGGGCGTGAAGTTCCACAACGGCGATCCGTTCACGGCCGAGGACGTCAAGTTCAGCTTCGCGCGCGCGAAGGGCAAGCTCCTGCACGAGAAGGTGCGCGAGGTGGAGATCGTCAGCCCGTCGCGCGTGCGCTTCCACCTGCACGAGCCGTGGCCGGACTTCATGACGTTCTACGGCACGTTCGCCTCGGGCGCCGCGTGGATCGTGCCCAAGAAGTACGTGGAGCAGGTCGGCAAGGACGGCTTCCTGAAGCACCCGATCGGCCTCGGTCCCTACAAGTTCGTGAGCAACACGCCCGGGATCGAGCTGGTCATGGAGGCCTACGAGGGCTACTGGCGCAAGATGCCGAGCGTCAAGCGCATCGTCTACAAGAGCGTGCCCGAATCGACGACGCGCCTGGCCATGGTCAAGCGCGGCGAGGTCGACGTCGCCTACCTCCTCGACGCGCCGCAGGCGACCGAGGTCAAGCGCGACCCCGCGCTGAAGCTCGCGTTCTCGGGCGGCATCGGCACCTTCTACCTCGACTTCCTCGAGCAGTGGGACCCGAAATCGCCGTGGGCCGACAAGCGCGTCCGCCTCGCCGCCATGCACGCCATCGACGTGCGCGGGCTGAGCGAGGCCGAGACGCTGGGCGCCTCGAAGCCCACGGGCAACGTGGTCCCGAAGTCGTTCGAGTTCGCGGTTCCGCTGGAGCCATACCCGTTCGATCCGGCCAAGGCGAAAAAGCTGCTGGCCGAGGCCGGCTTCCCGAACGGCTTCGATGCCGGCGACCTGCACCCGTGGCCGCCGTACTTCTCGGCCGGCGAGACGATCAGCAACTACCTGGCCGCG
>QHRW01000103.1 GCA_003220265.1 Candidatus Rokuibacteriota bacterium
CTCAACGCACGCCCGAGTCTTCAGGGTCAGCTCCAGTACATCGATCATGCCCAGGGCCTCCACGTCCACAGCACAGGGTTGTTGACCGGCTACGACAGCCTCCCAGGGCCGTGCGTCACCTTCTCGGGCCCAGCGCGGGTGAATGGCACCGATGGTTTCACCTTCACCGTAAAACAGGCGTGCGATAACTTCGAGCCGGGCGTGGGCCATGACACGTTCGAGATCTCCATCACGGGCACGGGGCTGTCGTACTCCAGCCAGTACCTCGGCACGGTATTGACGGGCGGGAACTTGCAGCTCCACTGAAACCGCGGCGAAAACCGCGCGTGATGGACCACGGGCGCCCGGATGCGTTGGGGCGCCCGTGGCGTTTGCGGCGTTCAAGGGGCCAGACAGACTCAGGCCGTCTCTTCGCCGCCCCCCGTCTCAGGGTCCAAGTACCCGCACGGGCGTCGGGGGGTACCCTACTCGCCGCCTTCGTCTTTAAAACGGCGGTCTTCCGCGCCCCCTTCGTTACGCTGCTGGAAGACGACCAGCGGAGCGCGACGGGGAGGATGGAGGATGAGACGACCGGCGGGGTGGTGTCTGCTGCTCACGGCCCTCGTGCTCGGCGCGGCGACGCCGGCGGTGGCCGGCGACAAGGGCCTGACGGACAGCGAGACCTTCAGCGGCTTTCAGTTCAACTTCAACAACCCTGGCGCGCGCTCGCTCGGCATGGGCGGCGCCTTCGTGGCCGTCGCCGACGACGCGACCGCGGTCATCGCCAACCCCGCCGGGCTCGTCATCCTGCAGCGCCCCGAGCTCTCGGCCGAGGTGAAGTTCACGCGGTTCACCAACACCATCGACGCCTTCTCCAACACGCCCGACGACGCCTTCGGCGAGAACTTCCGGTCGAAGGACTTCCACGACAACGTCGTCACTCCGTCGTTCTTCAGCTTCGTCTATCCGAGCGAGCGGCTGGTGGTGGCGGCGTTCATCCGCGAGCTGATCAACTACAAGAGCCGGTTCGAGACCCAGGGCGTCTTCTTCGTCGATCCGGCGGGCAGCGGCGTGGTGCGGCTCTTCCCGGTGAAGTCGCAGCTCGAGATCCAGGCGCTCAACTTCGGGCTCGGCGCCGGGCTCAACCTCGAGAAGGAGCACCCCCTGCTGCCCAACATCGGCGCGAGCCTGGAATTCTCGGTCGGCCGCATCCGCTCGCGGCTGGAGCGCTTCGACTTCGGCGGGGCGCTGATCTCCACGGAGACGATCGACGGCACCGACGTGGGCATCGGGTTCAACATCGGCGCGCTCTGGCACCCGATGAAGGACATGGGCGTCGGCGTCGTGTACCGGCGCGGCCCGCGCTACGACGTCCACCAGACGATCTCGGTGGTCGGCGGCGACTCGACCGTGTTCGACTTCGGCTTCAAGGTGCCCGACGTCGCCGCCGCCGGCATCTCCTACCGCTTCTTCGAGCGGCTCACGCTGGCCTTCGAGGCGACGTACATCCAGTATTCCCAGCTCGTGAAGAACTTCCAGGTGCCGCTGGCGGACGCCGTCGCCACGAAGTACCGGCTGAACGACGCGCTGGAGCTGCACGTGGGCGGCGAGTACATCTTCTTCCTGAAGGACATCCCGTTCGCCGCGCGCGCCGGCTTCTACACGAATCCGGATCACAAGATCCGCTACACGGGCGGCCCGCACGACGCCAGCGAGGCGGCCGATCGCGTGCTCTACCAGGGCGGGAAGGATCGCTATCACGGCACGGTCGGGCTCGGCGTCGTGCCCTTCCCGGGCTTCCAGCTCGACTTCGCGGGGAACTACTCGAAGGACGTCAGGGAGTTCTCGGTTTCGACCGTGTTTCGGTTCTAGGAGACGGGGCCCGCGGGGGGCCCCGTTCTCCTCACATCCGCTCCAGGGCTTTCAGGCCCGGGGTCACGGGCTTGGCGCCGGCGGCGAGCTTGGCGCGCGAGGTCTTGTCGGTGACCTCGGTGATCTCGGCCTCGCCGATCACCTCGCGCTGACCGCCCGCGCTCTCGCGGAAGATCAAGAGCTTCTGGCCGACCGCGGCGCCCTCGCCCGTGCCTACGTTGAGCACGGCCTCGCCCCCGCCGCCGCCGGTGACGCGCGCACGCAGCGGGAACGTCTTGCGGAGCTTGGCCGCGAGATCCTTGGCCACCACGTCGGCGGCCTGCGCCGTCGTCTGGTTGGCGGGGAAGCTCTGGGCGATCGAGGCCACGACCTGGGACGTCTCCGTCTCGATCACCCGCAGCGTCAGCGTCCACTCACTGGGGCCGCCCGCCACCGAGCCCACCGTGATGAGACGTGCCGAGAGCACGCGCCCGAGCTGCAGCGCCGTGCGCTGATCGGCCAGCGCGCTCGACCCGAGCTTGAGCTCGGCCAGCAGCTTGTCCATGACGTTGCGCTCCACCAGCCGCGCGCGCGTCTGGCCCTCGAGGGCCTGGCCGATCTTCAGCGTCATGAAGTCGTACTCGCCCTCGCGGAACGGCATGCGGCCGCGGCTCTCCAGCCCCAGCAGCGAGATGGTGAGCGGCGGCGACGTCCAGTCGTCGCGGCCGGCCGGCGGCCGCCCGACCTCGCCGCGCTTGAAGCGGCCGGCCAGCTCCTCGACGAGGGCGTCCACGCGCTTCTGCTTCTCGGCGTCCTGGCTGGTGCCGGCGGCATCGCGCGCGTCCTTGAGCAGCGTCTGCACCATGGCGTCGCTGGGGTTCAGCGCGGCGGCCTTGTCCAGGAGCTGCGCGGCCTCCGCGTACTTGCCCTGCTTGCGGAGCAGCGCGCCCATGTTGGCGAGCGCCTCCGCGCTGCCCGGATCGGCCTGCTGCGCCTTCTGGTAGGCGGCCTGCGCCTGGTCGGTCTGGCCCTGTTCGGCGGCGATGCGGCCGAGCCGGCTGAACGCGATCGACTTCGGCACGCTCGGCACGCCGGCGAACGATACGACCGACTCGTACGCGGCCGCGGCCTTGGGTAGATCGCCCTGCAGCGCGACAGTGTCGCCCTGGACGAGCACGCAGCCCGGGCGGCTCGCGCCGAGCTTCTGCACCTCGCCGCAGAACTTCTGCGCCGCGCCAGGATCGTTCTGGCGGAGCGCGACCAGCGCGAGGCCCTCGTAGGCTTCGGCCGGACGGGCGCTGACGGCACCGTCGAACTCGCGCGCCGCCTCCTGCAGTCGGCCACCCTCGAGGTGCTTGTAGGCGGCCTCCAGGCGCGTCTTGCCGCCGCCTCCAAGCGTGAAGTAGAGCGCGCCGGCCACGACAGCCACGGCGGCGCCGCCGCCCAGCAGCGTCATCAGCCGCTTGCGATCGAGCACGGCCGTGCCGATGCCCGAGGTCGTCGCGCCCGCCGGCGTAGACGCCGCCGTGACGTAGCGCGCCGTCGGGTCGCCGTAGAGGACGTAGGAGGCCCACGTGAGCTCGGTCTTGCCGTGGCGGCGCGCGGCCTCGCGCCGCGCCTCGCGCACCGCGATGCCGATCGAATGGCCGCCGGCGAGCTGGCGATAGAACTCGTGGGCGAACTGGAAGCCGGCGGCGCCCGGCGCCGCGCGCAGCGAGCCCACGAAGTGCTTCACGCCGGCCGCGAGCATCGCCGTGGCGAGGCCGAACACCGTCTTCTCGTCGTGCGGATTGCGACCCGGCGCCACGCCCTCGGCCGCGGTGAAGAAGACCAGCCGCGGGACGGTGGCGTTGGACGGCAGGCGCGAGAGATCGATCGCGGTGATCGTGCCGTCGCCCAGCGCGAAGCCGGCGGCGGCGTAGCGCGCGTGGCCGGCCACGTGGACGATGTCGCTGGTGCCGAACTGCGCCACGAACTCCGCGCGGTTGACCTTGCGATCGTTCACCACGGGCTGGTACTCGGGGCGATCGCCCAGGTGCGTGCCGAGCTGCGTGCCCTCGCGCAGCGCCTCCGGCAGCGTGCCCTCGGGGTCGGCGATGAGCGCGATCTTGAGCGGCCCCTTGGTGTCGCGCGCCTTGGAGGCGGCGAGTTGCCTGGCGGAGGTCACGACGCGGCCCACGCCGAAGCGCAGGCACAAGAACTCGCGGCCGTCGTGCAGCAGCTCCCAGGGGACGCGCGCGAGCTGGTCGTCGAGCGTCAGCACCAGCTCCGGCGCCGTGCTCTGCGCCAGGCGGGTCCGCGCATTGGGCGGCAAGAGCTGCTCGGACAGGAGGCGGCCGAGGCCGCCGAGGTCTTCCAGGTTCTGCTTGGAGATGCGGGCGTCGCGATCGGCGCCGCCCAGCACAGTCTCGATCCGCTGCAGCGTCTGGCTCACCGCCGCCTCGTCGTACGCCGTCTCCTCCACCTCGCGGGTGCTCGCGTCCTCCAGACCGGCCATCTCGCGGCTGGCGACCTTGAGCCGGCTGCCGGTGCGCGAGATCTCCAGGTGGAGCACGCGACGCGCCTGGTCGTCGGTCTGCACGGCGGCGCGCAGGCGCGCCTGCTCGGGCGACCAGATCACCTCGAGCACGACCACCTTCTCGAGCTTGCCCTTGAGCGCGGCGGGGCCGACGGGCAGGAAGATGTCGGTGCCGAGATCCTTGCAGGCTTCCCGGTAGGTCGTCTCGGAGACGAGGATCTGGCCGGGCTCGGCCAGCGTCTGCACGCGGGCGGCCGTGTTCACGGCGTCGCCGAAGACGTTGGCCTCCTCGACCATGGCGAGGCCGCTGTTGAGGCCGACGCGGACGTGGATCTGCTCGCGCTCGGGAGACCGGCTGTTGTACTCGTGCAGGCGCTTCTGGATCTCGATGCCGGCCTTCACGCCCGGCGTGGGCGTGGGGAACACGGCGAGCAGGCCGTCGCCGAGCCGCTGGAGCACGCGGCCGCCGTTGTCCTCGATGGGCGGCACCACGAGGTCGTTGTGGCGCTGGAGCATGGTGACGCCTTCGAGGTCGCCACGCATGTCGAAGAACGTCGTGGAGCCCTTGATGTCGGTGAACATGACGGTCACCGGCTTGGCGAACTTCTCCTGGATCTCGCGATCCAGCTCGTTGCGCCGGCGCACGTAGTCCCAGACGTCGCTCTTCATCCCCGGGCTCTGCGCTTGCTCGTTGTCAGGCACGGTGGCTCCTCATTTGGTGATCACCTTCACCACCTTCTTCTGGGCGACGTTCTGCTCGACCCTGGCGAAGTCGCGCATCTCGGCGTAGGAGATCTTCTCCTTGACCTCTTTCAGCACGCCCTCGCCCAGTGACTCGATGGGACGGTCGAGCACTTCCTTGGTGATGGGATCGATCAGCGGCTGGCCTTCCTGGTAGACGATGACTTTCATGTCGGGCCGCACGTTCTTCGGCGCGCCGATCGTGATCACCACGCGCTTGTTGGCGACCATCACCACGGCGCCCTCGACGAGCGGGTAATCCTGCTTCAGCTTGGCGGCCAGCTCGAGCATCTTGGCCCGGGCGCTGCCGGGCGCCTTCTCGGGATCGAAGATGTCCTTGGAGGCGAGCACGGTGCTGGTCTCGGTGCTGATGAGCTGGGCGTAGGCCTCGACTGACTTGGCCGTCTCGTTGACCGTCACGGCGACGACCGCCTCGGCGGCCACCAGCTTGCCGACCTTGACGGCGGTGGCCGCGTCCACGAGCTGCGTGGCCGACAGCTTCTGCTCGCGCAGGATCGCCTCGAGCTGATCGCGGCTGAGCACCTTGAAGCGCCGCTGGTTCACGAGCGCATCGGTGATCGCCTCCAGCGCGCTGGCGTACGCCGGCGTCGGCTGGCCCTTGTGGTTGACGGGCAGGACGGCCACGGCCAGGCGCGAGCCGACCTGGGCGACTTCCTCCACCTTGCGCACCACGGTGAACGTGCGCGTCTCGGTCTTGCCGCCCTGGTCGGTGGCGACCACGGTGATCGTGTTCGCGCCCTCGACGAGCGGCACGCCGTAGCTGAAGGCGAACGGCTTGCTGGCCGCGGCCGCCGGGATCTGATGGGCCTGGCCGTTGATCTTCAGCTCCTTGAGACCGGCCCCCGAGCCCACCACGCCCGCGATCGACACCGAGTCCTGCTGGACCTCGGCCGGCGGTTTCTCCATCTCGAGCGTCAGCCCGGCCCGCTGCAGGAAGGACGGCACGAGCTGCTTGCGCCACGCCACCGGCACCACGTCCGTGCCGTCACGCGACTGGCGCAGGCCGGCCGGGATCGGAATGCGCACGCGCGTGACGTTGCCCACCGCGTCGGCGGCCTCGATCTGGAACACCGTCGCCGTGGCCGGCACGTCGACGCTGAAGCGGCTTTCGGCGCCGGCGCCCAGCGTCACCGGCCGGCCGTTGACCAGCAGCGCGCCCAGCCGGACGTTGTCGGCCACCGTGCCCTCCAGCCGGATGCCGGAGCCGACCCGCGTGGCGCTGTCCATGATCACCGCCGGGCCCTCGCGATCGACCGTCACCTTCACCGTCGCCATCGACTCCTGGCCGATGAGGTCCTTGGCGCGGACGCGGATGACGTTGTCGCCGGGGGCCAGCTCGGCCACCTGCGTGAACGGCCGCGTGGGCCCGGCGGCCTCGATCAGCTCCGCCTCGCCGTTGACCTCGACCAGCGCCACCTGGTTCTTCGAAGCAGCACTGCCCCGCACTTCCATGGCGAGCGCGTTCGTCAGCAGTCCGTCGGCAGGCGCGTCGATCGTGATGCGCGGGGGCTTGGGATCGGCGGCCGCCTGGCGCAGGAGCGCTGCGCGCGCCAGGTTGTAGTAGTAGGCGGCCTTGGCGGTCGGGAACGCCGCCAGCGACTTCTCGAGTTCGGACGCCGAGGCCTTGTACTGGCCGTCCTGGTAGAGCGCGACGCCCAGCTCGCGCACCGGGAAGTATTCGATGAAATCGACGCCATAGGTCCGCGCGCGCCGATCTTCCTTGTCGCGCTTGACCCGGGCGGCACGGAAGTCCTGGATGGCGGCCTTCCAGGCCCCCGCCTCGGAGTACTTCAGGCCGCGCTCGTAGAAATCCCAGAACGTGTCGCGGAAGACGCCGGCCGTGGCCACGGCGGGCTGCTGCTTCCGGGCAAGGTCGAGCGTCTTCGCGGCCTCCGGCGTGGCGCCCTGTCGGATCGACTCTTCCAGCGCGGCGACCGCCTCCTCGAACTTGCCGAGGTGATAGAGGGCGACACCCTTGTCACGATGCGGGAAGTAGCCGTAGCGCATGCCGTAAAGGCGCGCGCCCTTGTTCTCCTTGGGATCCGCGACGATGGCGGCGTCGAAGGCCTGGGCGGCCTCCGTCCAGCGCTTGGCGTCGAGGTGCTCGAGGCCCTTGATGTAGACGTCGCGGCCGGCCTGCCCCCAGGCCAGCCCGCCCGGCCAGGCGATCGTGGCGGCCACGATCAGCGCCAGGAGCCCCCGCGCCGTGCGACGTCCGCGACCGGTCATGATGGCCATCCTAGCCGATACCGCGGCCGTCCCCGCTCAATTGCCGGTGAAGGGGTCGAAGAAGAACCAGCAGGCGGTCGATTCCTCGTTGCTTTCGCCCCGATAGAACACGCAGACGCTCGCGGTGGTCACGGGCTGCCCGAAGCACGAGGTCAGGAACTTGTAGGTCGCCTGCGTGCTGTCCACGGTCACGTTCGGCTGCGGCGAGCTGCAGAAGGTTCCGAAGTTCGTGTTGACGTTGGCCGAGACGAACACCTCGCGGATGGGGAAGCTGGGCTTCGTCCAGCTGATCGTCTGGTTGATGCCGAGCTTGGCGTCGGCGAGCCGCCCGCCGGAGGGCTTGAGGGTCGGGGTCGCCGGGTTCGGGATCGAGATGAACTCTGTCGCCTCAGGATTTTCGATCGTCGTGACGACGGTCTGCGCCCCGTCGTTCAGCGTCGTGATGTCGAGCTGGAACTGGGCCCCGACCGGGAGCGTCGGGAGCGGGGAGCCGAAATCCGTGTCCAGGTTGGCGCGCAGGCTGAAGATGTCGGTCAGCGTGGAGCTGCCGTTGTCGAAGATCGTGGTACCGGTCTTGTCGACGCACGTCGGGCTGTCGAAGGGCAAGCCGGTCCCGAGCGCCTTGTTCTGGATCTGGACGATGAACGGCGGTCCCGACTGCGGAGGTGGCCCGTTGAACTGGCCGGGCGGGCACGGTTGCGTGTCGACGGACCCCGAGGGGACATCGACGAAGACCTGAAGCAAGCGCTCGCGGCTGCCGTCGGGCGGGTAGAAGGTAAAGCCGTCGCTGTTGCTGCCGCCGTACGTATTCTCCAGGCGTGGCTGCACCTGGACGCTGAAGGCCTTGTCGTACCGCTGCTCGTAGAGATTGCCGGCGAGATCCGCGTACTGGAACTGGACGTTCCGGACCTTGGACCACTCGATCGGAGTGAAGCCGTCGACCGCGCTGTCGAAGAACTGCTTGGAGGGGCTCAGGAACCCGGATTCGGGCTGGTCGCCGTTGGCCCCGTCGACATCCACGCGCACGCTGATGGCCGCGATGAACGGCGGAACGCTCGTGAAGACGCTGCCGTTCAGCCGGTTGCGGTACACCCAGTCGAGACGCGTCAGCTTGCCGTTGGTATCCAGGGTCGCCGTCGGGAACACGACCACGAAGGAGGCGTTCGCGTTGAACGGCGGCAGCGTGAACGTCCGCGGCAATCCCTTGTAGAGCACGGTCCACTTGCCGCCCGGCGCCGTCCCGGGCTGCTCAGTGCCCACTCGGTATCTGGCCTCGAACCCCTCGTCGATGTGGCTGTCGTCTGCCTTCGCGGGCTGGTTGGTGATGCCGGACCCGGCCGGCCCGGTGAAGATCACGCTCGAGGGATCAGGGAAGTCGCTGTCGAAGAACACCGCGAACTCCGCACCCCTGCCATGTGGGCCGAAGGGGAAGAAGGGCTCGCTCGGCGTCAGGCCGAAGCCGAAGCTGCTGCCGCCGTCGGTCCCCGTGCCCTGGCGGAGCTGGAAGGAGGTCTGGGCAATGGCGTCGAGCGTGCCCGTGAACACGCAGGCGCCGCCGGTCGACGTCGTGAACTGGCCCGACACCGTCGCGCGCAGCGTGCGGCCGTCGAGCGTGCCGACGAGCGAGCCGTTGCCGCTGCCCGTCTGCGGCGTCGTCAGCGAGCGGAAGATGACGCTGTCGAGCACCGCGGTGACGTTGTTGTTGTCGTCGCCGGTGCCCGTGAACTGCAGGATGTACTGCACCGGCTCGTCGTTCAGCGTGCCGGTGAGGTTCGCCTGGCCCTGCGCGGAATTGCCGAGCTGATTGCTGAGCGCGAAGGTGCCGGTGAGGTTGACCGAGCCCTGCGCGTCGCACGCCCCCGCGTCGAGCGGCCCGAGACCGGCGGACGGCGGCGCCGGCGGCGACGTCTGGCTGAACGCCGCGCTTGCCGACTTGAACTTCGTGAGGTTCTTCTTCACCGAGATGGCGACGGGGAACACGCTGCGGCCGTTGTTGCCGGTGTCCGCCTCGGCAATGCGGTCGTCGAAGTTGGCGACGGCCGACAGGTAGTAATCGCCCGCCGGGAAGCCGTCATCGATCGTCACCTGCGTCGGGAACGCCGCGCTGGCGCCGGCGGCGAGGCTCGCCACGTCCTGGCTGGCCACGAGCGAGCCGGCGCGCGGGTTCGAGGCGTCGAAGTCCTGGGCGCGCACCATGTAGATGCCGATCGAGAACGGCGACGCCACGGCGACGGGACCGATGTTCGTCACCGTGCTCGGCGTCGAGACCGCCTTGCCCGTCAGGGCGCCGGAGGGCGCCGAGACGGACGCGATGATGAGGTCCGGGCGGCTGTCCAGGATCGTGACCGTCGAGACGTTCGCGCTGTTGACGGCGGCGTTGACGGGATCGCTCAGCACGACCGAGAACGCGCGATTGCCGCTGCGCGCGGAGGCGTTCTGCGTCAGGATCGGCACGGTGAACGGCTTGGCGATCTCGCCCGCCTGGAACGTCACGACGGTGCTCGTCGCCGTGTAGTCCTGGCCAGCGACCGCCGTGCCGTCCACGGTGCTGGCGCGCACGCTGATCGCGCCGCTCGGGATGCCGGACCGCACGATCTGTACGGTCGCGGGCGAGACGCTCTCGCGAATGCTGGCGGTCGCGCTCGCGAACCCAACCGTCTGCTGCTTGTCGATGATGAAGATCGTCATCGCGCTCGGCGTGCCCAGCGCGGCGCCGCCCGTCGGCGGATCGAGGCTCAGCACGATCGTCTCGGTGCCCTCGAAGAGGCCGTCATCGGCCGCGATGATCTCGAACGATTGGCTTGCGACGCCCGCGTCGAAGATCAGGGACCCGGAGACCGGAAGGAAGTCGTCGCTCGGGGTCGCGTTGCCCCCGGTGGCCGACCAGGTGACGCCCACGCCACCCACGAGGTTGGGCCCGGTCCGGGTCACCGTCACGCGCACCGTGCCGCCCTCGACGACGCTGGCCGGCGCGTTGGCGAACTGGACGGTGCCGGCGGACTGCCGGTCGAGGATCGTCAGCGTGGCGATGCTGGGCGTGCCGATGGACGCCCCGCTGGCGCTCCCCAGGCTCAGCAGCACCGTCTTGCTGCCGCTGCCCAGCACGCCGTCGTTGACCGTCGGAATCGAGAACGTCCGGCTGGTGACGGCGTTGAGCGTGAGCGTGCCGCTCGTCGCGGTGTAGTCGGTGCCGGCGACCGCCGTGCCGTCAGTCGTCGCGAACTGGACGCTCGGGGCGCCCGTCGTCGGGCCCGTCTTCGTGACCGTGATCGCCGCGAGATCGCCCTCGACCACCGTGAAGTTCGCCGAGGCGAACTGCACCCGCGGCAGCGTGTCGGTGATCTTGACGCTGGTGTTGGTGAGCGCGCCCAGCGTCGGACGGTTGGCGCCCAGGTAGGCGTCGTTCGTGCGGGCATTGCTCAGCGCCACCACGACGTTGCGATCGAGGTCGGGCCCGATCGAGTTCACCACGGTCAGCGGGATCGCGGCCGCGATCTGACTCACGCCGAACGTCAGCGTCCCCGCCAGCGGCGACGACACCGCCGAGGTGTCGCCGGTCACGGCATAGTCGACCAGGACGTTCCCTGCCAGGTTGGTGCCGCTGCGGGTGACACCCAGGTTGACCGTCGCCGGTGTGACGTTCTCGGCCACAGTCTGCGTGGCCGCAGCCATCTGGATGACGCCGCCGTTGTCGTTGTCGAGCACGTTGACCGTGGCCGCGGTCGCCGCTCCCAGCGACGCGGCGCCGCCGCCGCTGAGGACGATCGGGGTGCCGAGCGTCACGGTGGCGGAGCGATTGCCCTCGAGGATCGTGTTGCCGGGCGGCGTGAGCACCAGGGTCTTGCTGGTCATCGTCGCCGTGAACGACACGTTGCCCGCCGGCGGCGTGATGCCCGCGGCTCCCGGACCGCTGAGCGACCACGGAACGTTGACGTTGCCCACGCTGCCGCCGCTGCGGGTCACCGTGAGCGTCACGGGTGTCCCCTCCACCGCGCTGTAGGTGACCGGGGAGAACTGGAACGTGCCGGCGTTGTCGATGTCCTTGATGGTCAGCGTCGCGCTGGCCAGCGGGATGCCCACCGAGCCAGGATTCGGAGTGTCCAGCGTCAGGTTCAGAGCGCGGTCGCCATTCGCGTCGGCGCGCTTCACCGTCGTCACCGTGAACGTCTGGCTCGTGATGCCGGCGCCGAACGTGAGGGTACCGGACTTCGCGACGTAGTCGATGGAGGACATCGCCGAGTCGTTCCCCGTGGAGTAGTGCACGGTCACGGCGCCGGTGGTCGAGCCGCCGCGCACCACGGTGATGGTCGCCACCGAGCCCTCGTTCACCGTGTACGCCGGCGCGCTGAACTTCACCGAGCGGTTGGCGTCGATGATCGTCAGCACGGCGCTTCTGAGAGTGCCCAGCGTCGCCCCGTTGGCGGGGCTGGCCAGCGTGAGGGGCACCGTCAGGTTGCCGGTGGCGTTGTTGTCGCCGATGACGGTGATGAGGACGTCCTTCGACATCACGCCGGCGTCGAACACCAGGGTCGATGCGACCGGCACGTAGTTGACGCTGGGGATGGCGGTGCCGGCGCCCGTCAGGAACAGCACGCTGGCGGCGTCCGCGGTCCCGGTGCGCGTCACCGTGATCCGCGCGCTGGCGTTCCCGGACGTCGGCTCGTTCACCGTGTACGCCGCCGCGCTGAGCTGGACGGCGCCGCCCTGGTCGTCGTCGACGATCGTCACCACCGCCTGGCTCGGCGACCCGAGCGTGGCTCCGCCCTGGACGTTGCTGAGGTTGACGAGGAAGGTCTCGTTCCCCTCGAACACCGAGTCGGCGACGATCGGCACCGGGAAGGTCTTCATCGTCTCGCCCGGGGCGAAGGTGAGCGTTCCCGCCCGCGGCTCGTAGTCCTCGCTGGACTCCGCGATGCCGGGGCACGGCGAGAT
>QHRW01000104.1 GCA_003220265.1 Candidatus Rokuibacteriota bacterium
GCGCATTGTCGGTGCCGACGCCCGGGTGGCGCCCGCCGGCGACGACGGTGAAGCCGAGGTCGCGATAGGTCTTGGTGGCCGCCGCCAGGTCGGGGACGGCGATGACGAGATGATCGATGGCGTGCAGCATCAGCGGTCTCCGAGCGCCGGCGCGACTTCGGTCAGGAAGCGGTCGAGCTGCGCCTGCTGTTTCCACGAGGCCAGGCGCAGCGCCATGTGGCCGAGGCCGGCCGCGAAGTACGCGCGGAGCTGGGTGACGCAGTCCTTGGGCGGGCCGGCGATCGTCCACTGCTCGACGAACTGCGGCGAGAACTTCGCCGAGTAGTACGCATCGAGGAACGCCTTGGCCTCGGCCAGCCCGGCCGCGCGGTCCTCGGTGATGTTGATGTTGTGGTAGAGGGCGCTGCCCAGCCGCGCGGGATCCCGGCCCTCCTCGCGCGCCATCGCCCGGATGCGCCCGAACTGCTCGGCGAACTCGGCGGGCGAGAGCTTGTTGGTCATCCAGCCGTCGGCGTAGCGCGCCACGCGGCGAAAACCGCGCTCGACGGCCGCTGACGAGGCGCTGGCCCCGCCCTTCCACGTGAGCCCCGTCGGGTTCGAGGCGATCCAGATCGGGCACGGATTCTGGACCGGCCGCGGCTCCAGCGTGACGTTCTGGAACTGATAAAAGCGCCCCGCGTGACTCGCGCCCTTCTCGGAGAAGAGCTTGCGCAAGACCCCGATGCCTTCCTCGAGCCGATCGACACGCTCGCCGGAGGCGATCGACATCACGGCATGCTCGGCGGCCTGCGCGGCGTTGGCGCTGTCGGGGCCGCCGAGGCACACGGCGAGCCACGCGCGCCCGTTCGAGAGCACGTCGAGGCTTGCCCACTGGTGGGCCAGCATCACCGGATGGCGGTGGACGAACGTGGCCATGCAGCCGACGGCCAGGCGCACGCGCTCGGTCACGGACGCGAGCGCCGAGAGCAGCGTGACGGACTCCAGCCGCGGCTTGGCCAGCAGACTGTCGCCGACCCACACCGCGTCGAAGACGCGCGAGCGCTCGGCCTGCACCGTGATGTCGACGAGATCGCGCGCCTTGATGGCGCCCAGCACGACCGCTCGATTGGCCAGGATCAGTCCCAGCGAATTGGCCATGGCTCAGCGTCCCTCGAATTTCGGCGGCCGCTTGTCGACGAACGAGCGGACGCCTTCTTCGTAGTCGTGGGTCGAGCGCAGCCAGGCGTACGACTTGCGCTCGAGCTCCAGCGCGGTCTCGAGCGGCGCGTCGGCGCCGCGGTTGAGCACCATCTTGAGCGTCCGCAGCGCCAGCGGCGGGCGCTCGGCCAGCTCGCGGGCCAGGTCGCCCACGGCGACGTCGAGCGCGTCGTTGGGGACGGCGTGGGTGATGAGCCCCCACGCCTCGGCGCGGTCGGCCGGGATGCGCTGGCCCGTCATCATGAAGAGCTTTGCACGCGTCATCCCCATGAGGCGCAGCGCGCGCTGGGTGCCGCCGCTGCCGGGGATCATGCCCAGCCGGATCTCCGGGAACGCGAACTCCGAGCGCACCGTGGCGATGCGGAAGTCGCAGGCCACGGCCAGCTCGAGGCCGGCGCCCATCGTGTAGCCGTCGATGGCCGCGATCACCGGCTTGCGGCAGCGCTCGGCGGCGGTCAGCGTGTCGCCCCACTGCTCGAGGTCGGCCGGGGCCAGCGTGAGGAACTCGGCGACGTCGCCGCCCGCGCTGAAGGCCTTGCCGCCGGCGCCGCGGATGATGATCACGCGCACGCTGTCGGCCTTGTCGAGCGCGTCGAAGATGCCGGGGAACTCGTTGCGCATGGCCACGGTCATCGTGTTCATCTTGGGCTGCCGGTCGATCCACAGCGTGGCCATCGGCCCTTTGCGCTCGACTCTCAGGAACTCGCTCATGGGATCACCAGTACCTTGCCCTTGTTCTTCCGGTCGAGGACATACTGCACGGCGGCCCGCGCATCCTTCAGCGGAAACGCGCGATCGACGACGGCCCTCAGCCGCCCGTCCGCGACGTAGTCGAGGATCGTGCGCAGCTCGACGATGGAGCCGAGGTTGGTGCCGACGATTCGCAGGTTCTTCGAGTACACGTGGCGCAGGTCGAGGCGGCCCCAGTGGGTGTCGTGGGAGCCGATGGAGACCAGCGTGCCGAGGCGCGTGAGCGCGTAGGTCGAGCGCTCCAGCGTCTCGCCGCCGATGTGCTCGACCACCACGTCCACGCCGCGCTTGGCCGTCCAGGTCCTGGCTTCCTCGACGAAGTCCTGCGTCCGGTAATTGACGACGTGCTCGGCGCCCAGCGACTTCGCGAACGCGATCTTGTCGTCGCTGCCGACGGTGGTCATCACGCGGGCGCCCATGAGCCGCGCGATCTGGATCGCCGCGCTGCCCACGCCGCTGCCGGCCGCCTGGACGAGCACGGTCTGCCCGGGCTTGAGCTCGGCCTTGGCGACCAGGGCGTGCCACGACGTGAGGAACGCCAGCGGGAGCGCCGCGCCCGCCTCGAAGCTGATCGCCTCCGGCAGCGCCAGGCAGTTGGCGGCCGGCACCCGCACGAGCTCGGCGTAGCCGCCATCCTTGTGGGCGCCGAGGTAGCCGTAGCGCAGGCACACCGTGCGCTCGCCGCGCAGGCAGAACTCGCACGTCCCGCACGAGAAGCCCGGGAACACGACGACTCGCTGGCCCGGCTCGAGCCAGCCGACACCCTTGTCGAGCCCCTCGAGGGTGCCCGCCACCTCGCAGCCGTTGACGTGCGGCAAGCCTTCCGGCGGCGGGAAGCGGCCGTCGAGCAGCAGCATGTCCACCTGGTTGAGCGCGCACGCCCGCACGCGCACGACGGCGTGCTGCCCATCGGCGACGGGATCCTTGTAATCGCCGTAGACGATCTTGTCGCTGCCCCCGTGCTCCTTGAAGTACGCCGCTTTCAAAGCGTTCCCCGAATCATCTTTCTTGCGTTCCTTGAATCATCCTTCTTGCGTTCCTTGAATCATCCTTCTTGCGTTCCTTGAATCATCCTTCTTGCGTTCCTTGAATCATCTTCTTTATTGAAGGGGAACCCTAGCAGGGTTCCCCCTTCCCCTCCTTTAAAAGGGCACTTCGGTCCGCTCGTCTTTTACACGGCGGGCCTTGTGATCCCAGCGGGGCAGGCAGCCGGGATCGCCAACCTCCACGCTCACGCGGATGCCGAGGCCCAGCTGAAGGTCCTTGGCGAGCGTCTGCCGCAGACCATCGCGCTCGCCGCGCGCGAGGGCGGGCGAGGGGTCGAGACGGACGAGGATGTCGTCGAGGCCATCCACGCGACGGAAGATGATCTGGAACTCGTCCACGTCGCGATGCGGGCGCACGAGCTCCTCGATGCGCCGCGGGTAGACGATGATGCCGCGCACCTTCTTCATGTCGTCCAGGCGCGCGTGCACGCCGCCCTCGAACGCCACCAGCGTGCGGCCGCACGGGCAGCGCCGATCGGCCAGGTGCACGATGTCGCGCGTGCGGTAGCGCAACAGCGGCATCGCCTTGCGATAGAGGCTCGTGAAGACCAGCTCGCCGCGCTCCCCCGGCTTCACGGGCCGGTCCGCCTCGTCGAGCACCTCGGGATAGACGTAGTCCTCGTGCACGTGCGTGAGGCCGCTCTGCGCGTCGCACTCGAAGCCCCAGGCGGCGATCTCGGTGAGCCCGGGCAGATCGTAGGCACGCGCGCCGAAGGCCGTCTCGATCTTTTCCTTCGTGGCGGGGATGGAGGCGCCCGGCTCGCCCGTGTGCCACGTGATGCGCAGCTTCGTCTGCTTGGCGAGGTCGAGACCGCGCTTGCCCGCGGCTTCGGCCAGGAACAGCGCATACGACGGCGTGCACCCGAGCACCGTGATGGGATAGCTCACGAGCGCGTCCAGTCGCTGCTCGGTGGAGAGCCCGCCCGCCGGATAGACGAGGCAGCCGAGATCCTGCGCGGCGTAGAAGCCCGACCAGTAGCCGATCCACGGCCCGTACGAGAACGCCGCCATCACCATGTCGGACTTGCGCACGCCGTAGGCGTACAGCGAGCGCGCGTACGAGTGATAGAAGCCATGCCAGTCCTCGGCAGTGTCCAGGAAGGCCAGCGGCCGTCCCGTCGTCGCCGACGTGAGATGCACGCGCAGGACCTCGGCGAACGGCACCGCCAGTAGCTCGCCCCACGGCGGGTGCGCGGCCTGGTCGTCCTTCAGCTCGTCCTTGGTGGTGAACGGCAGGCGCGCGAGGTCGTCGAGCGTGCGGACGCGCCTGGGATCCACGCGCGCGCCGCGCAGCTTCTTGCGGTAGAACGGGCTGTGGCGCGCGGCGTGGGCCACCTGCTCGCGCAGGCGGCGCGTCTGCAGCCGGCGCATGTCCGCGCGCGAGGCGCGCTCCAGCCGGGGTTCGAGATACCGGGACGCCATCGGGCCGCGATCAGCCCTCGAGCAGCTCGCCCATGCGATTGAAGAACTTGTCCGCCATCATCTTGGACACGCCGCCCAGCATCCGCTGGCCGACGGAGGCGATGAGGCCGCCCACCTGGACGTCGGCCGTGTACGACACGCGCGTGCCGCCGTCGTGATCCGTCAGCGTGATGATCGTCTCGCCGCGGATGAACCCGGGCCCGCCCGTTCCTTCCACCGCCATCTTGTAGGAGTCCGGGGGCTGCTTGTCGGTGAGCTTGACCTTGCCCTCGAAAGTTCCTTTCACACCGCCGACGCCCACCTTCATCGTGGCCTTGTACTCGTCGGGCCCGATCGCCTCCAGCTTCTCGCAGCCGGGAATCGCTTTCTTGAGCTGCTTGGGATCGAAAAACGCGTCCCAGACCTTCTTGCGCGGCGCCGGTATGTCGTACGTCCCCTCGAGCTTCATGCGCGCATCTCCTTTGCACCCGGGCGGATCACTCCGCATTCGTAATGGTTCGCCCGCACGGTGTCAAGCGCCCCCGGCGGCATACCCGTTGCAGTTTCAGCCTCCGGGTCGCGCAACCCCACAAGGAGGAGGGTCCTCGAAATGAAAAGAATGCTAACGGCCGCCATCGCGGTGGCGCTCAGCGCGGGTCTGCTGACCGCCTGCAGCGAGTCGCGTACGGATCGCGTGTCGGATCGCCCAGGCGGCACGCCGCCGTCGGCCTCGCCGCCCTCTAGCACGGCGCCGTCGACCACCACCGCGCCGTCGCCGTCCGGGTCCAGCTCCAGCTCGACCTCGACCGACAGCAGCACGTCGTCCAGCTCCACCCCGAGCACGAGCGGCTCCAGCTCGTCGTCCCCGAGCTCAACCGGCTCGTCCTCGAGCAGCACCAGCGGCACGAAGTAACGCCGTTGGCGGTTCGCGGTCGGTGCCCCGGTCTCGCGATGGGTTTGCGAGCGGGGCGCCGGCCGCGGGCTCAGGCCGCCGGGTAACGTTCCCGACCGATCGCAATCGCGGCGATCTGCTCGCCGCCCACCGCCGTCTCCACCGTCAGCCGCGCCTTGCCGACGTCGAGCGCGCTGACCCAGCCGAGCCCGCGCGTGCGGCCATCGTCCGCGTCCAGGCCGACGAGCGCGCCCAGCACGTCGATGACGGCCAGCCCGCGACCGCCCGGTGCCGGCCGCGCGGAGACGCGCGTGAGATCGAGCGTGACAGGGATAGCGCCGGCCAGATGGGCGTCGAGCGCGCGCTGCCGGTGGCGCCGCCGCTCGGCGGGTGAGCGGCGCGCCGTCGCCGCCGCCGGCAGGCGCAGGATCGCGGGACCGCCCTCGTACACGCGCAGGATCGGCTCGCACTCGTCGCGCCGCTGCAGCGCGATGAGCAGGTCCGGGCGCACGCGGTCGATCTTGATGCGCTTGAGGGCCCGGCCGAAGTTGCCCTCGACGAGCCCAGAGGTGTCGATCAGCACGCGATCGCAGCCGTCCTCGAACGCGCGCGCCACCAGGCGCGCCGTGGCCTCCGCCGTCTCGCGCATGCAGCGGGCCGGCGACGTCATGCCGACGAACTCGAGGCCGACGACTTCCGCCTCCTCGAGGCGCTCGATGGGACGGCGCACGCGGCCGAGACCGACCGTGGTGGGCGGGCCGACGTCGGACTGGCCGAGATCGGCATCGACGACGGCGACGGTGTGACCGAGGCCAGCGAGCCGACCCGCGAGCGCCGCCACCAGCGTGCTCTTGCCGGTGTCGCCCGCGCCCAGCACCAGCGTCACCCGCGTGGCCGCGGCCGCCTCGAGGGCGGCCGCCGGCGGGGGGTTCACGCCAGCTTGGCGAGCGCGGCACCCATGCGCGCCAGGCCCTCGGCGATCAGCGCGTCGCTGGTCGCGTAGGACAGGCGCACGTGCGCGTCGGAGCCGAAGTCCTTGCCGGGGACGACGGCCACCCGCGCTTCTTCCAGCAGGAAGCCGGTGACGTCGAGCGAGCTCTTGAGCGTGACGGCGCCCTCGCGCCGCGGCCACGTCCGCCCGAAGAGGCCGGAGACGTTGGCGAACGCGTAGAACGCCCCCCTGGGCATCGCGCAGCGAATGCCCGGCAGCGCATTGAGGCCCGCGATGATCAGGCGCCGGCGCCGGTCGAACTCGGCCGCCATCTTCCCGACCTGCTCCTGCGGTCCCGACAGCGCTTCGACGGCGGCCCACTGCGCGATGGAGGAAGGGTTGGACGTCACCTGGCTCTGCACGTCGGTCATCGCGCGGATCAGCTCGCGGGCGCCGGCCGCGTAGCCGATGCGCCAGCCGGTCATCGCGTACGCCTTGGAGCACGTGTTGACGACGATCGTGCGCGCCTTCACCTCGGGCGAGAAGGAGGCGATGGAGACGTGCCGGCCCTCGAACGTCAGCGCCTCGTAGCACTCGTCGGAGACGATCCACAGATTGCGCTCGACGGCGAGCCGCGCTACCGCCTCCAGCGCGGCCTGCGAGAAGACGGCGCCGGTGGGATTGTTCGGGCTGTTGAGCACGATCAGCTTCGTGCGCGGCGTCACCGCCGCCCGCAGCTTCGCGGGATCGAGGTCGAAGCCCGTCGCCTCCGCGGTCTCCACGTCCACCGGCATGCCGCCCACGAGGCGCACCTGCTCGGGATACGACACCCAGTACGGGCTCGGCACCAGCACCTCGTCGCCCGGATTGATCAGCGCGACGACGAGGTTGAAGAGCGTGTGCTTGGCGCCCACGGAGACCAGGATGTCGGCCGGCTCGTAGGCGAGGCCGTTGTCGCGCTTGAGCTTGGCGCACACTGCGGCCCGCAGCTCGGGGATGCCGCCGACTTCCGTATACTTCGTCTGCCCGCGCCGCATGGCCTGCACGGCAGCGTCCTTGATGCGTTCGGGCGTGTCGAAATCGGGCTCCCCGGCGCCGAAGGAGATGACGTCGATCCCCTTGGCGCGCAGCTCCTTGGCCTTGGCCTGCACGGCAAGGGTCGAGGACGGCGCGAGCGTCTTCAGCCGATCGGCGAGCATCAGCGGGGCGGGAACTTTTCGGTGAGGCGCTTCTCGACGATCGGAGGCACCATGCCGGCGACCGAGGTGCCGAAGCTGGCCACCTCCTTGATGAGCCGCGAGGAGATGTACGTGTACTTCTCGTGCGGCATCAGGAAGACGGTCTCCACCGTGGGCCGCAGCTTGCGGTTCATCAGCGCCATGGCGAACTCGTACTCGAAGTCGGACACGGCCCGGATGCCGCGCACGATGCAGTCGGCCCGCTCGCGCGACACGAGGTCGATCACGAGGCCGTCGAAGGACACGATGCGAAAGTTGGCGCCGAGACCGAGGTTGGCCGTGGCCTCGTCGATCATCTCCAGCCGCTCCTCGACGCTGAACAGCGCCGTCTTGGAGGGGTTGGCGCCGACGGCGACGATCACGTCGTCGAAGATCTGCAGGCTCCGCTGGATGACGTCCAGGTGGCCGTTGTGCAGCGGATCGAACATCCCCGTATAGACCGCGCGCTTGCCCATATACATGGGGGCCTCGACATGGCCCCCAAACCCCTCCTATTTGGATGGGGGCCCCGATATGGCCCCCAAGCCCCCAAATGTTCGGGCCGCCCCGGCGGAGCCGTGGCGGCCCTCTATATTGCTGATTCCCCGCGCATCGTAGTCGCCGCTCTGCGTCACTGTCAAGACAGCAGCCGGCTTCAGGGCGCCGGGGCGGCGCGGTAGAAGGTGAGCGTCGTCTCGCCGAAGCGGCGGGTGCGGAACGCGAGGAGGGCGCCGATGCGCTCGGCGGGCGGGCGCTTGGTGAAGTGCTGGGCGATCACCCAGGCCTCGGCCAGCAGGAGACCGCCGCCGCCGAGGGCCTCCAGCGTCGTGTCCACGAGGCCGGCGTCGTACGGTGGGTCGAGGAACACGATGTCGAAGCGTTCCCCGGCCTGGTAGAGCGCCTGCAGCTCGCGCAGGACGTCGCCGCGGCGCACCGTGGCGGCCTTGCCCGCGCCGAGCGCCGCCACGTTCTCGCGCAGCGCGGCCACCGCGCGGGCGTCGCGCTCGACGAAGGTCACGTCGCCGGCACCACGCGAGAGCGCCTCCAGCCCGACGCCGCCCGCCCCGGCGAAGAGATCGAGCACCCTCGCGCCGTCCAGGCGCGGCGTCAGCGTGTCCATGAGGGCGATGCGCACCTGGTCCGCCGTGGGCCGCGTGGTGTCGCCCTTGGGGGTGACGAGCCGCCGTCCCTTCAGCGCCCCGGCGATGATCCTCATGTGCACGGCGCGCGCGTCACCCGACCGAGGCCGGCGGCGCGCGTCATCCGACCGAGGCCAGCGCGAGCTTGCCGCGCCAGCGCGCGAGCAGCGCCTGGCGGAGGCCGCGGTGCTCCGGCGCGCGCAGCTCGGGATCGGCAGCCACGATCGCCAGGGCGTCGCGCCGCGCCTCCTCCAGCAGGGCGCCATCGCGCAGGAGGTCGGCCACGCGAAACTCCGGCAGCCCCGACTGCCGCGTGCCGAAGAATTCGCCGGGGCCGCGGAGCTGCAGATCGACGTCGGCGATCTTGAAGCCGTCGTTGGTCTCCACCATGGCCTGCACGCGCCGCTCGGCGTCCTCGCCGAGCTTGCCGCTCGTGAGCAGGATGCAGTACGACTTCCAGGGCCCGCGTCCCACGCGGCCGCGGAGCTGGTGGAGCTGCGAGAGGCCAAAGCGCTCGGCGTGCTCGATGAGCATGACGGAGGCGTTGGGCACGTCGATGCCGACCTCGATCACCGTCGTGGAGACGAGCACGTGGATCTCGCCGGCCTTGAAGCGCTGCATGATCTCGTCCTTGGCCTCGAACGGCAGCCGGCCGTGCAGCAGGCCCACGACGAGATCGGGAAACACGTCCGCCTGAAGGTGGCGCGCCATGTCGGTCGCCGCCTTGAGGTCGATGACCTCGGACTCCTCGATCAGCGGGTACACGACGTAGATCTGACGCCCTTCCGCCGCCTGGTCTCGCAGGAACTTGTAGATCTGCTGGCGCTTGCCCTCCCCGCGCGCCTCCGTGCGGATCGGCTTGCGTCCGGGCGGCAGCTCGTCGAGCACGCTCAGGTCGAGGTCGCCATAGAGCGTGAGGGCCAGCGTGCGCGGGATCGGCGTGGCCGTCATTACCAGCACGTCCGGATGCTCGCCCTTGGCCTTCAGGCGCGCGCGCTGGGCGACGCCGAAGCGGTGCTGCTCGTCCACGACCACGAGGCCGAGCTTGCGGAACTCGACCGCCGCCTGCACGAGGGCGTGCGTGCCCACGATGCAGCCGATCTCGCCCGCCGCCACCGCCGCCCGCCGGGCGGTCCGCTCGCGCCCCTTGAGCGCGGACGTGAGCAGCGTGACCGGCACGCCGAGCGGCTCCAGCAACCGGGAGAACGTCATGACGTGCTGCTCGGCGAGGATCTCGGTGGGGGCCATCACGGCGGCCTGGTAGCCGGCCTCCACGGCCGTCAGCACCGCCAGCGCGGCCACGATCGTCTTGCCCGAGCCCACGTCGCCCTGCAGCAGGCGATGCATCGGGTACGGTGCGGCCATGTCGCGCCGGATCTCGTCCCACACGCGCTCCTGGGCGCCGGTGAGCGACCACGGCAGGCTCGCGCGCAGGCGCTTCACGAGCGCGCCCGACGGATTGAGCGCGATGCCCTGCGAGCGCGTGGTGCGCGCGCGCAGGATGGCGAGCCCGAGCTGCAGTAGCAGGAAGTCCTCGAAGGCCAGCCGCCGATGCGCCGCCGCCAGCTGCGCCTCGCCCTCGGGGAAGTGCACGCCCACGAGCGCCTCGGTGATGGGCGCCAGCCCGCGACGCTGGCGCGAGGCCTCGGGCAGCGTCTCGCCGACATCGGCCGCATAGCGCTCCACGAGCTGGTACATCAGCGAGCGCAGCGTGCGCTGGTGCAGGCCCTCGGTGGTCGAGTAGACGGGCACCAGCGCGCCGGCGTGGATCGGCTCGTCGTCGTCCGATTCCACGAGCTCCCAGTCCTGCACTTGCAAGGTGATCTTGTCCCGGAAGCGCGAGCCCTTGCCGTGCAGCACCAGCTTCTGGCCGCGCTGGAACACGCGCGTGAGCCAGCCGCGGCCGAATAGTGTGGCGGTGCCGTACCCGCTGGCGTCGCGCAGCAACAACACCAGCGGCACGCGCGCCCGGCCTGGCGGCGGCGGGCTGATGCCCGCGATGGTGCCGGTGCAGGTCACCACCTGGCCCACCTGGATCGCCCGGAGCGGCGTCAGGCGCGTGCGGTCCTCGTGGCGGATGGGCAGGAAGAAGAGCGCGTCCTCGACGGTGGCGAGGCCCTTCTTCTCGAGCAGCTTGGCCCGCTGCGGACCAACACCCTTGACGTACTGCAGGGGCGTCGCCAGGCCCGCCGGCGGCGCCCCGGTTTGCCTCACCGGAGTCCCTGTGCTATACAGACGTCCTGTCCCGGTCGTCCGCAATCCAACTCCGAGGAGACGCGATGGCGCAGCGCTGCGATGTGTGCGGGAAGGGCCCGTCGGTGGGCAACACGATCAGTCACGCGCACAAGCTCACGCGCCGCCGCTGGCTGCCCAATCTCGTCTCGATGCGCGCGCTGGTGGCGGGCAGGACGCAGCGCGTCCGGGTCTGCACGCGCTGTCTCAAGGCCGGCAAAGTCACGAAGGTCATTTAAGCACACGCACAAACGGGAGGGGGCATCCGCCCCCTCCCGATTGGTCACTGGTGAGAGGCCGCCACCCCCCACCGGCACGACCACGGCCTTATTTCTTCTTCTTCTTCGCCGCCTTCTTCTTCTTCGCCATTCCCACTCTCACCTCCCTATCGGTTGTTGCGTGACTGCCTCACACGGCGTCCTTACTTCTTCTTCTTCTTGGCAGCCTTCTTCTTCGCCATGGAGTTCGTCACCTCCTTTCGTGGGACCTTAGTAGCCCATCGCCTCGCGGCGCAGATGCTCGGCCTGCTCGGGGCCGCGCCGCTCGTAGTGGACGAGATCCGCATAGAGCTGGGGTAGCGAGACGACCTTCAAGCCCGCCTTGTCGAGCAGGCCGTAGAAGATGCCGGGATCGTAGGGCGCCATGAGGTGGAGACCACCGTCGGCCTCGCCTGCCGGATGCAGGCCGAGCGCGGCGGCGACGGGCGCCGGGTCGCCCTCGAGATAGCAGTGCACGGCGCCGAGGCGCGTTTGCGGCGCCACCAGCGACAGCCCGGCGTTCAGCGTGAACGCGTACCGGCGCCCCTCAGCCGTGAGCGCGCGGGCGAGGTCGGCCATGAGCTTGCGCGTGACCCGCTCCGGCACGAAGTACGACGCGATGTCGTTCGTGCGGTACGTGTACGACTCGCCCCAGCCCTGGAGCAGGTCGGCCGGCTTGCCCAGGTGGATGCGCTGCGCCTCATCGCGCTCCACCCAGCGCAGGTCCTCCAGCCGCTTCACCACGTTGTGCGAGTGGCCCAGGCTGACGGCCGCGGCCTTGGCCAGCTCTTCCAGGCGCCATGGCCGACTGGGCTCGGCCAGCAGCACGCGCACCACGCGCGTGGCGCGGGGCGCGAACAGGGAGCGCAGCGGGCGCGTGGAGGGCCGGACGTTGCGCTTGCCTTCCTTCTCGATGAGGACGTGCTCGAATGCCAGGTAGCAGTTGCCGGAGAGATCGACGAAGCCGAGGTTGTTGTCCTTGAGAAGGCGGGCGCTCTGCGAGCCGATGTAGACGGACGCGGCCACGGGGTACGCCGCCGGCATGGCCCTGCGGATCTCCGACATCTTGGTGACCGCGGCCCGGATCTGCTGGGGCTGGCCGAGGGAGACCACGTCAACCGCCATGATCTGCTCGTGCTCGCCCAACCGGAATTTGACGAGCAAATCCACCGGTTGGAAGCCGACCTTGGCGTCCGGTGTCTCTTCCCAGCCGCGAGCCCGGGGAAAGAGCTCTCTGAGGCGCTGAGCTACTTGCCGCCGGATCTCCGTAGATTTGAGCATCTTTCGCTTGCTCCGCCTCTTTCAGCATCTGCTGAAACAGTAAAATCCACTGAAAGCCCTTGTCAAGTCAAAACTTACGGTTGACGAGTAGAAGACCGAAGCCAGTCGGACCTTACAGGTTGTGGAGGGGGCGATCCGCACCCGCCGCAGACGGAATAGAGCTAGTGCGGCCCGGCTTTGAGGGGGCCGCAGGCAGGGAAAAGCGTCTACCCGAGCGTCGCGAAACGCTCCAGATGATAGTCGGCGTCGCCGAACGCCTGGGCGATGCTCGTGAGACGGCGGAACGTGTGGCTGATCTTCAGCTCCTCGGTCATCCCCATGCCGCCGTGCAGCTGCACGGCCTCCTGGCTGACGTGCCGGCAGGCGTCGGCGATCTTGATCTTGGCCGCGGAGACCGCCCGGCGGCGCTCGGCCGCGTCGGCGGAATCGACCTTCACGCAGGCCAGGCAGGCGATCGACCTCGCCTGCTCGTAGCTGATCAGGATGTCCACCATCCGGTGCTGCAGTGCCTGGAAGCTACCGATCGGCACGCCGAACTGCCGGCGCGTCTTCAGGTAGTCGAGTGTGGCGTCGTGGGCGTACTTGATGGCGCCCACGGCCTCGGCGCACACGAGCGCCGTCGCGTAGTCCACGACCTCCTCGGCGAGCGCGAACCCCCGGCCCTCCCCGCCCAGCAGCGCCTCGCGGCCGACGCGCACATCGGCGAGCTTCACGTCGGCCACGCGCAGGTTGTCGAGCGTGCGGTACTCGGTGACCGTGACGGCGGGGGCCGTGCGCTCCACCAGGAAGAGGCTGATGCCGTCGGCGTCGCGCGCGCCCCCGGACGTGCGGGCGGAGACCACGAGGAGGTCGGCGTTGCCGCCATGGAGCACCATGCGCTTGTCGCCCTCGAGCACCCAGCCGTCGCCGGACTTCGTCGCGCGCGCGCTCACCTGGCGCAGGTCGTAGCGGGCGCCGGGCTCGGTCTGGGCGAAGGCCATCTTGAGCTTGCC
Organism: Candidatus Rokuibacteriota bacterium; assembly: GCA_003220265.1. GTDB lineage: Bacteria > Methylomirabilota > Methylomirabilia > Rokubacteriales > CSP1-6 > AR5. Next base: position 13,336 of record QHRW01000104.1, read on the forward strand.
CTGGATCAGCGTGGGCAGGATGCGCTGCTGTTGAGCGCTGCTGCCTCCGCGGGCCACGAAGCGGCCGCCGAGGCCCACGGTGGCGAGGTAGGGCTCGACCACCAGGAACTCGCCGAGCGCTTCCATGACGACCATCATGTCCACGGTGGTGCCGCCGAAGCCACCGTGCTCGGCGTCGAAGGGCACGCTGAGAATGCCCATCTCGGCCAGCACGGCCCACACGTCCTCGCTCCACCCCGCCGGCCCCGCGACGATCTTGGCGCGGGCGTCGAACCCGTAGCCCGTGTTCAAGAACTTCCGCAGCGTCTCCGCCAGCAGTTTCTGCTCGTCGCTGTATTCGAAGTCCATGGCGTGGTCTCCTAGTTCATCGAGGGCCGCCACGGCTGCGCCGGGGCGGCCCGAGCCGTCGGGGGCTTGGGGGCCATGTCGGGGCCCCCATGTCTATCAGAGTCCCAGGGTGGCCTTGGCGATGATGTTGCGCTGGATCTCGTTGGACCCGGCGTAGATGGTGGCCTTGCGGACGTTGCAGTAGCGCGGCACCAGCGAGGCCGTGAGCCGATCGAAGGCGCTCTCGCCGTTGACGGGGCGGAAGGCCTGCGCGAAGGGGCCGGCGGTCTGCATCATCAGCTCGGTGATCGCCTGCTGGATCTCCGTACCCTTGATCTTCAGCAGCGAGACCTCGGCGCCCGGCGCGCGGCCGCCACGAAGCTGGTCGAGGAAGCGCATGTTGGTGATCTCGAGCGCCATCAGCTCGACCTCCACGCGCGTGAGGCGGTCGCGGAAGCGCGGGTCGTCCAGCAGCGGCCCCGCCATCTTCTTCAGCCGGGCCAGCTCGCGCTTGGAGCCGGCGATGTTGCCGGTGCCCATGCGCTCGTACCCGAGCAGGTACTTGGCCACCGTCCAGCCCTTGCCCTCCTCGTGCACGAGGTTCTCGGCGGGGACGCGGACCTCGTCGAAGAACACCTCGTTCACCTCGTGGCCCTGGTCCATGAGGATGATCGGGCGCACGGTGATGCCGGGCGTCTTCATGTCGACCAGGAGGAACGAGATGCCGTCCTGCCGCTTCTCCGTCTTGCTGTCGGTGCGCACGAGGCAGAAGATCCAGTCGCCGTAGTGGCCGAGCGTGGTCCAGATCTTCTGGCCGGTGACGACGTACGAGTCGCCGTCGCGCAGGGCGCGCGTCTTGAGCGAGGCGAGGTCGGAGCCGGAGCCCGGCTCGGAGTAGCCCTGGACCCAGAAGTCGTCGCCGTTGTAGATACGCGGCAGGAAGCGCTGCTTCTGGGCGTCGGTGCCGAAGCGTAGCAGCACCGGGGCGCACATGCGCACGCCGAAGGGGACGACGATCGGCGTGCCGGCCGCGCCGCACTCCTCCTCGAAGATGTAGCGCTGCACCACCGACCAGTCGGTCCCGCCCCATTCCTTGGGCCAGAAGGGCGCCACCCAGCCCTTCCTGGCGAGGAGCTTGTGCCAGCCGAGCAGCTCGTCCTTGCTGAGCTCCCGATAGTTGAGGACCTTGTCGCGCAGCTCGTCGGACAGGTTCTCGCGGATCCACGCGCGGACCTCGTCGCGGAACGCCGATTCCTCGGGAGAGTAGTTGAGATCCACGGGAGCCTCCGTCCTGTCGGGTTAGCGGCGGCGTGACTTCGCGGGCTTCGGCACCGGCGCGGGGCGCTCAGCAGCCGGTCCAGGCGCGCCGCTCAGGGCCTGCCACGCGCGCAGCGTCTCGGCCACGCTCCAGGCCTGGGCGATGCAGCCTCGGGGCGCGAACGGCGGCTCGCCATCGAAGATCTCGGCGATGGAGCCGACGCCATAGTCGGCCAGGTGATGCGCCAGCGGCTCCAGCAGCGCGCGAGCGGCCTCGCGATCACCGTAGACCCGCGCGTGCGCGAGCGCGAAGGGGCCGAGCAGCCAGCCCCACACGGTCCCCTGGTGATATGCGCCGTCGCGCTCGGTCTGCGCGCCGCCGTAGGCGCCGCGGTACGCGGGATCGCCCGGCGCCAGGCTGCGCAGCCCGTGCGACGTCAGGAGATGGCGTGCGCAGGCCTCCACCACGCGGCGCTGGCGCTCGGCAGGCAGCGGGCTCTCCGGCAGCGACACGGCGAAGATCTGGTTGGGGCGCAGCGAGCCGTCGTCGCCGCCCGGACCTTCCAGCACGTCGTAGCAGTGACCGGCCCGCTCGTTCCAGAAGCGGCCGAAGCCGTCGCGCACGCGATCGGCGGCCGTCTCCCACGTCGTGGCCGGCCGCTGCAGCCGCCGCGCGAAGGCCGCCATCGTCCGGAGCGCGTTGTACCAGAGCGCGTTGATCTCCACGGGCTTGCCGATGCGCGGGGTGACGACCCAGTCGCCGACCTTGGCGTCCATCCACGTGAGCTGAACGCCGGGCTCGCCGGCGCGCAGCAGGCCGTCCACGGGATCCTCGCCGATGCCGTAGCGCGTGCCGCGACGGTGCCACTCCACGACGTTCTCGAGCGCGGGGAAGAGGTCTTTCAGCAGGCCGTCGTCGCCGGTGGCCTCGTGCGTGGCGCGAATCGCCTCGAACCACCACAGCGTGGCATCCACCGTGTTGTACTCCGGCGTCGCCGCCGCGTCGGGGAAGCGATTGGGCAGCATGCCCTGGTCGACGAAGCGCGCGAACGTGCGCAGCACGCGCACGGCCAGCTCGGGGCGGCCGGTGGCCAGCGCCAGGCCGGGCAGCGCGATCATCGTGTCGCGCCCCCAGTCGCCGAACCAGTGATAGCCGGCGATGACCGTCATGCCGCCGGGCTCGTCGGGCAGCGGGCGGCGCGCGACGAACTGATCGGCGCCGAGGACGAGCTGGCGCACCCACGACGGCGCCGCGGCGGCGCCGGGCCAGCCGCGCGTCCAGCGCGCGAGCAGATCGGCCTCGTACGCCTCGCGCCGCTGCCAGGCGCGCTCGCCGTCCGTGGCAGGCGCCGCCTCGGTGGAGGCGGCGAACGTGATCGCCTCTCCGGCCCGCAGCGTCGCGCGGAACGTGCCGGCGAGAAGGTGATCACACTCCGCTTCGAGGCCGCGCTCGCGCTCACGCTCCAGCGCGAAGCCCCGGTACCACGTGTGCTCGGCCGTCGCCTCCATCCCGGGCGCCAGGAGCAGCACGGGCACGGCGCCCTCGTAGGCCTGGATACGCAGCCCGCCGTCGATCGGCGTGACCGACATCGTCCAGCCGTCGCCCCGCGCGGTCGCGTGGTAGTCGCACTGGTTCACCAGCGCGCGCAGCGAGAGCGTGAGCGGCGCCGAGGATCGTACGATCTGATAGCGCACGTACGTCGTGTTGGCCCCGGGCTCCATCCAGACGCGCTTCTCGAGCAGCGCGTCGCGACACGCGTACGTCCACACGGGCGTGGTGCCGTCCAGACGGAAGCGCTCGAGGTGGCGGTAGCCATGCGGGTCGACCGAGCCGTTGGCCCAGCGGTTGGTAGCCAGCGCGAAGGTGGCGCCGCCGTACTCGACGTTCTCGTCGAGCTTCGTCACCACCACGCGCCGGCCCAGCGGCGGCCGCAGCGCGGCGATCAGGAGGCCGTGGTAGCGGCGCGTCAGCGTGCCCGCGAGCGTGCCCGAGGCGTAGCCGCCGAGGCCGTTGGTGCACAGCCACTCGCGGCGCTCCGCCGTGGCGAGGTCGCCGCACACCTCGCGGCCCCAGTCGAGGCTCACGTCAGCCACCGTGGGCGAACTCCGGATAGAGCGTCATGCCGCCGTCGACGAAGAGCGACTGCCCATGGACGTAGTCGGCCGTGTCGGAGACGAGCCAGACGGCGGCGTGGCCGATGTCGTCCGGCACGCCGATGCGTCCGTAGGGAATGAGCGTCAAGAGCGACTTCAGCGCCTCCGGCGTCTCCCAGGCCGCGCGGTTGATGGGCGTCTGGATGGCGCCGGGCGCGATCGCGTTCACACGAATGCGGTGCGGCGCCAGCTCCTGCGCCACCGTCTGCATGAAGAGCTTCATGCCGCCCTTGGAGGCGGCATAGTTCGCGTGCCCGGCCCAGGGAATCACCTCGTGCACGGAGGAGATGCACAGGATCTTGCCGGCCGCCTTCGACACGCCGGCGACCACGCCCTGGCGGATCATCGCGCGCGCCGCCGCCCGCGTGCACAGGAACGTGCCGGTGAGGTTGACGCCGAGGACCGTGTTCCACTGCTCGAGCGTCATCTCGGTGAGGGCGGCGTCGCGCTGCAGCCCCGCGTTGCTGACGAGGATGTCGATGCGACCCCACGCGGCGAGCATCTCGGCGAACATCGCCTCGACCTCGGCCTCCTTCGCCACGTCGGCGCGGATGGCCCGCGCCTCGCCGCCGGCCTTCTTGATGCCCGCCACCACGCGCGTGGCCGAATCGGGGTTGCTGGCGTAGTTGACGACAACCGCCGCGCCCGCCGCCGCCAGCGCTCGCGCGATCCCCTCACCGATGCCCGAGCTGGCGCCGGTGACGAGCGCCTTCTGTCCGTGAAGCGACGCCTCCATGCGGGCCCGAGTTTACACCGACTCAGACCTCCCCATCCTCGATGCGGTGCATGGTGTCGTCGTCGAGGCCGAAGTAATGCCCGAGCTCGTGCATCACCGTCTCCCGCACGATCTCCGCCATCTCCGCCTCGTCGGCCGCGTCCTCCTCGATCGGCCCCTGGTAGATCGTGATCACGTCCGGCAGCACGTTCCCATACGTCGAATCTCGCTGGGTGATGTCCACACCGCGGTAGAGCCCGTACAGCGTGTCGGGCGGCTCGATGTCCATCTCCTCGAGCGTCGCGTCGTCCGCCCAGTCCTCGACGACCACCGCGATGTTGGCGATCTTCTCCTTGAAGGGCCTGGGCAGCTTCCGCAGGGACTTCTCGACGAGCGCCTCGAACTGCCTCCGGGTCATATCAGCGATCTTAACCCCTCGCCATTCATCGACACGGGAAGGCCGGCACACCATCTTTTGCTGAGGGGCCCACGTGCGATATGCTGCCGCTCCACCAGGACCGGGCGCGATTTTCATTCGACAAGGGAGGCGGGGCACATATGCGACGAGCGCTCGCGGTTCTCGTATTGCTGCTCGTGGCCACTGGTTGCGCAGGACGCGACTTCGTCCGGACGCCAGCCGAGTCGCTCGCGCTCGGCAAGACGACCGAGGCCGAGATTCGTCAGCGGCACGGATCGCCCTATCGCGAAGGCACCGTGATGAAAAATGGCGAAACGGTGAAGACACTCGTCTATGCCTATGCGGAAGGCGCGGCCTCCCTCGCCGGTGGCGTCGTGCCCGCCCGCGCGCAAGGGTTCTATTTCATGAACGGCGTCCTCGTCGGCCACGAGTTCACGAGCTCGTTCGAGCAGGACAAGACCGACTTCGATGCGTCCAAGGTTCAGCAGATCGCGAAAGGGCAGGCGACGGAACCGTCGGTGATCGCCTTATTGGGAAAGCCGCAGGGGGCCTACCGCTACCCGCTGATCAAGGACCGGGCGGGCAGAGGCCTCGTCTATCTCTATCAGCAGTCGAGAGGAACTGCGTTCAATATGAAGGTGTACAACCAGTTGCTCGTCGTGGCCCTCGACGAGCAAGGGGTGGTCCGGGACGTGGAGTTCAGCTCGAGCGGGGAGCGCTGATCGGCTACAGCCCGCGAACGCGCTCGACGTTCATGACATCGGGGACTTCCTTGATCGCCGTCATGATGTCCTGGAGCTGGCGCAGGTCGGAGACCTCGACCACGAAATTATTGATGCCCCGGCGGTCGTCGGTCACCGTCACCTCCGCCTTCGTGATGTTGCCGTTGCGCGAGGAGATCGCGCCCGTGATCTCCGACAGCAGGCCGGGGCGGTCGTTGCCGATGTAGACGGCGATGCGCACCGGCCGCTTGGCGGGCTCCTCCACGTCCCACTCGACGTTGATCAGCCGCTCGCGGTCCAGCACGCTCTTGGCCACCGTCAGGCAGTCGCGGGCATGCACGGTGAGACCGCGGCCACGCGTGATGAAGCCCGTGATCGGATCGCCCGGCAGCGGGTTGCAGCACTTGGCGAAGCGCACCAGGAGGTCTTCGACGCCGCGGATGCGCACGCCCTGGTCGGCCTTGCGCGCGCCGGGCGCGGCCGGCCTGGCGCGCTCGGTCTCCAGCGTGGCGCCGGGCGCCAGCCGGTTGAGGAGCTGGTGGACGGACGCCTTGCCGTAGCCGACGGCGGCCAGGACGTCGTCGGGCGTGGGATAGCCGAGCTCGGTGGCCGCCCGCGTCATCTCGTCGCCGCCCAGCAGCGCAGTGGCGTTGAGGCGGTACTTCTTGGCCTCGCGCTCGAACATCTCGCGCCCGAGCTCGATGGAGCGCGCACGCTCCTCGACCTTGAGCCACTGGTTGATCTTGGAGCGGGCCCGCGAGGACTTGACGATCTTGAGCCAGTCGCGGCTCGGATGCTGGTTGGGCGAGGTCACGATCTCGACGATGTCGCCCTGGCGCAGCGTGTAGCGCAGCGGCACCAGCTTGCCGTTGACCTTGGCGCCCACGCAGTGCTCGCCCACCTTGGTGTGCACGGCGTAGGCGAAGTCGATCGGCGTGGAGTCCTCCGGCAGCGCCTTCACGTCGCCCTTGGGCGTGAAGACGTAGACCTCGTCGGGGAAGAGATCGACGCGGACGCCGTCCAGGAACTCGGCCGGGTCGTTGGTGTCCTGCTGGTTCTCCAGGAGCTGGCGCAGCCACAGCAGCGACTCGTCCACCTTGTCCTTGCCGGACTTCTTCTCCTTGTAGAGCCAGTGGGCGGCGATGCCTTCCTCCGCGATGCGGTGCATGTCCCAGGTGCGGATCTGGATCTCCACCGGGTCGCCCTTGGGGCCGATCACCGTCGTGTGGAGCGACTGGTACATGTTGACCTTGGGCATCGCGATGAAGTCCTTGAAGCGGCCGGGCACGGGCTTCCACAGCGAATGGACGACGCCAAGGCCTCCGTAACAATCTCGCACCGAGCTGGTGATGACGCGGACGGCCGTCAGGTCGTAGATCTCGTCGAACTCGCGACCTTGATCGTGCATCTTCTTCCAGATGGAGTAGAAGTGCTTGGGTCGCCCGCGGATCTGCGACTCGATGCCCACCTCGCGCAGCTTCTGCTCCAGGATCGCGATGGCCTGGTTGATGTCGGCCTCGCGCTCCAGCCGGCGCTTGGCCACCCGGCGCTGCAGCTCCAGGTAATCGTCCGGCTGGAGCGTGCGGAGGGCGAGGTCCTCGAGCTCGGCGTTGACCTTGGCCATGCCGAGGCGATGGGCCAGCGGCGCATAGATGTCGAGGGTCTCCTGGGCGATCTTGCGCGATTTCTCGGCGGGCAGATAGTCGAGCGTGCGCATGTTGTGCAGGCGGTCGGCCAGCTTGATCATCAGCACGCGCAGATCGCGCGCCATCGCCACCAGCATCTTGCGGAAGTTCTCGGCCTGCCGCTCCTCGCGCGAGGAGAACGCCAGCTTGCCGATCTTGGTGACGCCGTCCACCAGCTCGGCGATCTCCTGCCCGAACTCGCGCTGCAGGTCGTCCTTGGTGGCCTTGGTGTCCTCCAGCACGTCGTGCAGGAGGCCGGCCGTCACCGTGGTGACGTCCATCTTGAAGCCGACGAGCAGGTGGGCGACCTCGAGCGGGTGGGACAGGTAGGGTTCGCCGGACGCGCGATGCTGCCCCTGGTGGGAGACCTCAGAAAACCGGTAGGCGCGCTCCAGCACCGTCAGGTCGGCACCCGGCTGATACTTCGGAATTTCCTCGATCAGCGCTGAAAGCTGGGTCACGGGGCATAAGCCTCTGTGTAATCATACGATTTTACGTGTCCTTCAGGCCTTTGCCACCGCTTTTTTCCCCCGCCGCAGCCGGCCCTCCACGTACTGGGTCCAGTCGACCACCAGGGAGGCCGCCACGTAGGTGGTCGAGTACGTACCGGTGATCACGCCCACGAAGAGGACGAAGGCGAAGTCCTCGAGGGTCTTGCCCCCGAAGAACAGCAGGATGGCCGCCGACAGGAACACGGTCAGCGAGGTCAGCACGGTCCGCGAGAGCGTCTGGTTGACGGCGTCGTTCATCTGCTCGGCGAACGTCTTGCCCTTGGGCACGAACTTGCTCCGGTTCTCGCGCAGCCGGTCGTAGGCGACGATCGTGTCGTTGACCGAGAAGCCGATGATCGTCAGCAGCGCGGCGAGCACGGGCAGCGAGAACTCGCGGCCCGTGAGCGAGATGGCGCCCAGGCAGACCAGCACGTCGTGGAACACGGCCACCACCGCCGCCACGCCGCCCTTGAGGTCGAAGCGGAGCGCGATGTAAGCCAGGATGCCGATGAGGCCGACCAGGACGGCCTGAATGGCCTGCCACTGCAGCTCCTTGCCGACCTGCGGCCCCACGAACTCCACGCGCCGGATCTCGAAGGCGCCGAGCGCGGGCTCCTGCTTGAGCGCAGCCTCCACCCGCTTGCCCAGCTCCTCCGACGTCGTCGACGTCAGCGGCAGCCGGATAATGAACTCCCGCGGGTCGCCGAACTCCTGGATGATGCTCTCCCCCAGCTTGATGCGGGAGAGCCCCGACCGGATGGCGGCCACCGACGGCGGCTTTTCGAAGCGCACCTGGACCAGCGTGCCCCCCGTGAAGTCGATGTCATAGTGCAGGCCCTTGGTGGCGAGCGACAGCAGCGCGATCAGGGTGATCGCCGCCGAGATGATGTAGGCCCACTTGCGGCGGCCGATGAAGTTGTAATTCGGGTTGTGGAACAGCTCGATCATATGGAGATCGCCGAGACCTTCCGGCGGCTGACGTAGACGAGGTCGAAGAGCAGCCGGGTGAAGAAGTACGCGGTGAACAGGCTGGCCGCGAGGCCGACGAAGAGCGAGACCGCGAAGCCCTTCACGGGTCCCGTGCCGAAATTGTAGAGGATGGCCGCCGTCACCATGACGGTCAGGTGCGTGTCGATGATCGTCCGCAGCGCGCGATGGAAGCCGGCCTCGATCGCCGAGCGCGGACTCTTGCCGACGCGCAGCTCTTCCCGGATGCGCTCGAAGATGAGGATGTTGGTGTCCACCGCCATGCCGATCGTCAGCGCGATGCCGGCGATGCCGGGCAGCGTGAGCGTGGCGCCGAACGCCGCCATGGCGGCCAGCAGGATCATGAGGTTCAGCACGAGCGCGACGTCGGCGATCAGCCCGGACAGCCGGTAGTAGAGCAGCATGAAGACGACGACGGCGGCCGCCGAGCCGAGGATGGCGATCATCCCCTTCCGGATGGAGTCCGCGCCGAGCGAGGGCCCGACCGTGCGCTCCTCGAGGATGGTCACCGGCGCCGGCAGCGCGCCGGCCCGCAGCACGATCGCGAGGTCACGCGCCTCGTTCACCGAGAACTGGCCGGTGATGACGGCCCGGCCGCCCGGGATGCGCTCGTTGATCCGCGGCGCCGAGTAGAGGTTGCCGTCGAGGATGATGGCCAGGCGGCGGCCCACGTTCTGCTCGGTGACGTCCCCGAAGATGCGGGCGCCGGTGGCCGTGAACTCGATCGCCACCTGCCAGTTGCCCGGCGAGTTGGGATCGGCCTGCACCTCGGCCCGCGTCAGCTCGGCTCCGGTCAGGAGCGTCCGCTTCTGGACCACGTAGGGCACCTTGCGCTCGGCCTTGGTCTCCTTGTCGACCACGCGCTGGGAGAGGATCTCGGAGGTCTCCGGCAGCCGCCCCGCCTGCGCCTGCTCCACCGACGTCTGCTCGTCGAGGAGCTTGAATTCGAGGAGCGCCGTCTTGCCGATCAACGCCTTGGCCCGCTCGGGATCCTGCACGCCCGGGAGCTGGATGAGGATACGGTCGCTGCCCTGGCGCGTGATGGTCGGCTCGGCCACGCCGAACTGGTCCACGCGGTTGCGGATCGTCTCCACGCCCTGGCGGACGGCGTCGTCACGGAGCTGCGACACCTGGCGCTCGCGCATGGCCAGCGTGAAGCGGCCGGCTTTCTCGTCGCGGTCGGTCACCTCGAACGTGGAGAACTCGGCGGCCACCGTGAGCGCGTCGTTCCAGTTGCTGGGGCTGGCCAGCTCGACCGCGGTCTGCGCCAGGCTCTCGCGGGCGACCTTCTTGACGCCCACCCCCTTGCGCTCGAGGCCGTTCTTGAAGTCCTCGGCCGCGCGCTCCGTCTGGCTGGCCACGTACTTGTCGGCGTCCACGCCCAGCACGAGGTGGATGCCGCCCTGCAAGTCGAGGCCGAGGTTGATCCGCTTCTTCGGCGGGTACAGGTACCAGAGCGAGATGGCCACCACGACGGCCACGAGGCCGACCCTGAACCACAGACGTCTAGGCATCCCGGTCGCTCGTAACCTCCATGATGCGACCTACCGAGACCCGGTCGAACTCCAGCTTGACCTGGTCGGCCACCCGCAGCGTCACCGTGTGCTCGCCGAGCTGGATCACGGTGCCGTGTATGCCGCTCGTCGTCACCACGCGGTCTCCCTTCTTCAGCGCGCCCAGCATCCGCTCGCGATCGGCCTTCTGCCGCTGCTGCGGCCGCATCACGATGAAGTAGAAGATCGCGGCCATCGCCACGAAGGGCAGCAGCATGTTCGCGTACGCCGCCAGGCCGCCGGCGTTGCCCGGCGGAGCGGCCGCGGCGTAGGCGATGTCGGCAGCATAGGCAAGGTTCATCGAGGGTCAGGCCTCCGCGGATTCGCTGACGGATGATACTCCATAACCCGCGCCAGCGACTACTTCAGGACTGGGGAGGGGACTGACGGGCGATCGAGCTTTATCCGCGGAATGGGACCGGGTCGCAGATCGAGATCCAGCCCGGCCCGTAGCCCTTCGTCTCGCATCGCGCGCCGTCCTCGTCGAGCAGCCGCAGCACCTTCTTGAGCCAGGCCTCGTGCTCCTCGAGCGCGATGACGCGCGTGGACTTCCCCGAGCCGCCGCTGGCTGGCCCTGCCGCCGACGGCGGGAAGATCTGGACACCGCGACGCACGCTCTCCCGCGCTTCACTGACAGCCGGCGGCGCAGCGGCGCGCCGCTCCTCGACATCCTCGATCGTTACGGTCGTGCGCGTCAGGGTTGCCGAGGTGATCGACTGGCCGCCGCCGAGCCCGGCGAGGGCCCCGCCACCGCTGGCCGACGAGCTGCCGCCCGCCGAAGACGAGTCGTCAGATGGTGTGGCCTTGGATAGCGGCTGGCGAACGAACGCGGTGACCTCGTCGGGATCGACCGTGATCGTTAGGTCCTCGCTGAAGCCGCCGTCTACCGTGATCTCCCGCTTGAGCGCAGTGCTGATTCCGCGCTCGAATTCGATTCTGAGACGACCAGCAGCTGTCACCTCGACAAGCCGCCCCGGGGTGAAGGTCGCGATCAAGAGATTGCCGCCGCCCGAGAACGGCACGGAGAGCGCCCGGTTGACCTGATACCAGCCCTTGCCGCCCGGCGGATCGCCGGCGAGCGCAACGGGAGCGGTCAACAGCAGGACGACAACCGCGACGAGGGATCGCATGTGCTGCCTCCTGTGGCCGATGGTCAACAGCGGGGACGCTACGTCAAATGGCTAGTCCAAGTCAAGGCAAGGACTCGGTCCGCGCGTCCTCCGCCTGGGCCGATACCCCGTAGCGCTCATAGAAACGGGCCCGGAATGGGCCAAATGCGCGCTCGGCGATGGCCGCCCGCATCGCCGCCATGAGCCCGAGGAAGAAGTGCAGGTTGTGCAGCGAGAGGAGCCGGTAGACCAGCAGCTCCTCGGCCATGAACAGGTAGCGCAGGTAGGCCCGCGAGAAGCGGCGACACGCGTAGCAGGGGCAGTCGACCTGAAGCGGCGCCGGGTCGCGCGCCCAGCGCGCCTGCTTGAGCGTCACCGGGCCGTCGGGCGTGAAGGCCTGGCCATTGCGCGCGTTGCGCGTCGGCAGCACGCAGTCGAACATGTCGACGCCGCTGGCGACGGCTTCCACCAGGTCGTCGGGCTTGCCGACACCCATCAGATAGCGCGGCTGCTCGGCCGGGAGCGCCGCCGCCACCGCCGCCGTCAGCTCACGCATGAGCGGCTTGGGCTCGCCGACCGCCATGCCGCCGATCGCGTAACCGTCGAAGCCGAGCGCGACGGTCTCCGCCGCCGCGCGGGCGCGCAGATCCTCGTGAAAGCCGCCCTGCACGATGCCGAAGAGCGCAGGGCCGTCGCCGGCGGCGCGCTGGGCGGCCCGCGAGCGCGCGGCCCAGCGCAGCGTCAGGCCGAGCGAGCGCTCGGTCTGCTCGCGCGTGGCCGGGTAGGCCAGGCACTCGTCGAGCGGATGCATGATGTCCACCCCGAGCGCGCGCTGGATCTCCACCACGCGCTCGGGCGTCAGCTCGTGCGTGGCACCGTCGATCGGCGAGCGGAACGTCACTCCCTGCTCGCTCAGCTTGCGCAGCTTGGCCAGGCTGAACACCTGGTAGCCGCCGGAGTCGGTGAGGATCGGCCCGTCCCAGCCCATGAAGTGGTGGAGCCCGCCGAGCTCGCGCACCAGCTCGGGCCCCGGCCGCACCAGCAGGTGGTACGTGTTGCTGAGGATGATCTGGGCGCCGGCGTCGCGCAGGTCGTCCGGGCTGAGGCTCTTGACGGCCGCACGCGTGCCGACCGGCATGAACGCCGGCGTCTCCACGGCGCCATGCGCGGTAGTGAGCCGTCCGCGGCGTGCCACGCCGTCGGTGGCGACGAGCTCGTAGCGTAGGGGGCTCACACGATCAGCGTCGCGTCGCCGTAGGAGTAGAAGCGGTAGCCGGCGACCAGGGCGTGGTGATAGGCGCGCAGGATCAGCTCGCGGCCGGCGAAGGCGGAGACCAGCACCAGCAGTGACGAGCGCGGCAGGTGGAAGTTGGTCAGCAGCGCGTCGATCGCGCGGAAGCGATGGCCCGGCCGGATGTAGAGGGCGGCGCGGCCGTCGAGGGCAGCCAGACGGCCATCCGGCTCGACGGCGCACTCCAGCGTGCGCGTCACCGTGGTGCCGACGGCGATCACGCGGCGGCCCTCCGCGCGCGCGGCGTTGACGGCGGCGGCGGTGGCCTCGGGCACCACGGCGCGCTCGGCCGGGAGCGTGTGGGCCTCGATCGTCGGCGTCGTGATCGGCCGGAACGTGGCCGGCCCCACGTGGAGCGTGAGCGTGTGGACCTCCACGCCCGCCGCGCGCACCGAGGCCAGCAGCGCATCGGAAAAATGCAGCCCCGCCGTCGGCGCCGCCACCGAGCCCGGCGTGCGCGCATAGACGGTCTGGTAGCGCTCCCAGTCCTCCGGGGCCGGCTTGGCGTGGCGCGCGATGTACGGCGGCAGCGGCGGCATGCCCGCGGCGTCGAGCAGCGCGGCGATCGGGCCGTTCTCGCGCACGATCAGCCGCGTGCCGTCGGCCTCGGCGGCCACCACGCGCAGCCGCGCGGCGCCCACCCGAAGATGCGCGCCGGGCTGGCAGCGCCGCCCCGGCCGCACCATCGCGCGCCACGATTCGTCGGTGACCGGCTCGACGAACAGCAGCTCGACGGGACGCCCGCCGAGATCCTCCGCCAGCACGCGCGCGGGGATCACGCGCGAGTCGTTGACCACCAGGCAGTCGCCCGCGCGCAGCAGCGACGGCAGGTCGGCCACGCCGCGGTCGGCCAGCGCGCCGCTCGCGCGGTCGATCACCAGCAGCCGGGCGGCCTCGCGGGTCTCGGGCGGCGCCTGCGCGATGGCGCCGGGGGGCAGGTCGTACTGAAAATCCGCCAGGTCCACGAGCGGCAGTGTACAACGCCGGGGCGGCCGCAACGGGCCGGGCAACCCGTCCTTCCGAAAAACGGTAGGTTGACTGCCCGTCCAGTATTAGGTATACCTAACTCCCACGGCACATCCCACGGAGGTCCGATGACACGGCGGCTGACGGCGGCATTCCTGGTGGCAATCGCGGCGGTGGTGGTGGCAACGGCGGCTCGCGCGGCGGATCCCAAAGAAATTCCGATCACCATCGAGAACAATCGCTTCTCGCCGGAGGAGATCAAGGTCAAGGCCGGCGAGCCCTTCGTGCTCGTCGTCACCAACAAGGACAAGGCGCCCGAGGAGTTCGAGAGCAAGGATCTGCGGATCGAGAAGGTCGTGCCGGCGGGCAAGACCATGAAGATCCGCGTGCGCGCGCTCAAGCCCGGCACCTACCCGTTCGTGGGCGAGTATCACGAGAAGACGGCCAAGGGCCGCATCATCGCCGAGTAACCGGCGATGGGCGCCACCTTCGTCGTCACCCTGCGCGAGGCCTTCGAGGCCGCGCTCCTCCTCGGCATCGTCTACTCCTATCTCGAGCGGGTCGGCGCCCGCGCGCAGTATCACTGGGTGACGCTGGGCGGCGTGCTCGGCCTGCTGGCCAGCGTGCTGGCCGGCCTCGCCGTCACCTTCCTCTCCGGCCCCCTGCTCGACCTCGGGCCCGACCTGGTGGCGGCGGCCGTCATGTTCTTCGCGGTGGCGCTGCTGACGTGGCACGGCTGGTGGATGCGCCAGCACGCGCGCGCCGTCAAGGGCGACGTGCAGCGGCGGATCGACGAGGCGCGCGCCACGCAGCGCCTCTGGATCGTGGCGCTGGTGGCGTTCACGGGCGTGTTCCGCGAGGGCGCCGAGACCGTCCTGTTCCTGTGGGGTCTCATGAGCCAGACCACCATCAGCAGCTGGGGCGGCGTGACCGGCGGCGTGCTGGGCGTGGTCGTGGCGGCCGTGCTCGGCTGGGCGATCTTCCGCGGCGGCCGCCAGCTCAGCCTGCCGCGCTTCTTCGCGGCGACCTCCGTGCTCCTGGTCGTCGTGGCGGCGGGCCTCTTCAGCACGGGTATCGGCAAGCTCATCGGCCTGGGCTTCATTCCCGCCGGCGATCCTCTGTGGGATAGCTCGGGGCTGCTGGACGACCACTCCGTCGTCGGCGGCTTCCTGAGCGGCCTCACCGGCTACCGCGCGCGCCCGACGGCGCCCGAGGTGATCGGCTACGTCGTCTACCTCGTGGGCGCCGGCCTGCTCCTCTTCACTCCGCGCACCGCGGCGCCGGCGACCGATGCCGCGCGGCCGTCGGCAGGAGCGCTGTCATGATCGTCTGTCTCTGTCGCGGGGTCTCCGAGCGCGACGTCCTTCGCGTGATGGCGATGGGCGCCGGCACGCCGGACGCCATCACCGTCGCCTGCGGCGCCGGCGGCGACTGCGGCGCCTGCACGGTGCTCCTGGCCGACCTGCTGGCCGAGGGCGAGGCGGCCGCCGTCGGCGCCGGCGCGCGGCCGTGAGAGGTCAGGAGCAGGTCATCACGGCGCTCAACGACGTCCTCACCGCCGAGCTCACGGCCGTCAACCAGTACTTCATCCACGCGCGCATGTGCGAGAACTGGGGCTACCAGCGGCTCTGGAAGAAGATCCGCGCGGAGTCCATCGAGGAGATGAAGCACGCCGACACGCTCATCGCGCGCATCCTCTACCTGGAGGGCATCCCGAACCTGCAGCGCCTCGGCAAGGTCAACGTCGGGCAGACGGTGCCCGA
This sequence comes from Candidatus Rokuibacteriota bacterium, assembly GCA_003220265.1. GTDB lineage: Bacteria > Methylomirabilota > Methylomirabilia > Rokubacteriales > CSP1-6 > AR5. Next base: position 28,774 of record QHRW01000104.1, read on the forward strand.
GCAATTTCGCCTCGACCTCGAGGTGGAGAAGACCGCGGTGAAAGCGCTGAACGCCGCCATCGAGCTCGCGCGCGGCCTCGGTGACAACGGCACGCGCGAGCTGCTCGAGCACATGCTGCGCGACGAGGAGGAGCACGCCAACTGGCTGGAGGCGCAGCTCACGCTGATCCAGCAGGCGGGCGAGTCGAACTACCTCGCCCAGCAGATCCGCGAGGGCGACGCGTGACGCCTCCGAGCGAGCCGCGCGCGGCGGACGTCGAGCGCCAGGTGCCCAGCGCGGCCCTCTTCCAGGGGCGGCGCGAGATCGTCATCGTCCACCACGGCCAGGAATACCGGCTGCGCATCACGCGAGCCGACAAGCTGATCCTGACCAAGTAATCTCCCAGCCAGCCACCCGGGCCTCGCGCCCGGCAGCCAGCCATCGCAACGCGCGCGGTTGTCCGCGCGCCAGGAGGTCTGGCATGACCCGCAGATTCACGCGGCTGCTCGTCGCCGTCGTCACGTCGCTCGCCGCGCTCGTCCCCCTGCCCGCCCGCGCCGCCGACGACGTTCCCGGCATCTCGTTCTTCTATCCGCTCCGCACCCGCCGGCCCGTGATCGAGCGCGAGCTCGAGCTCACGGTGGATCACGAGAAGGGTCCGGACGGCCGCGTGACGGAAGCGGCGGCCGCCATCGAGTGGCCGATCCTGCCGCGCTGGCAGGTGGAGCTCAAGGTCCCGCTCGTCTTCCTCCAGGAGCGCGAGCGGACGGCGCAGGGCGGCGTCGGCGACCTCGAGATCGAGACCAAGGTGCTCGTGTTCGACTCGATCGACCCGCCCGCGCTGGTGGCCATCGGCGTCGAGGGCAAGCTGCCGACGGGGTCCGAGCGGCGCGGGCTCGGCGGCGAGGCGGCCATCGAGCCATTCATCGCGGCCGGCGTCGCGCTGGGGCCCTTCGACCTGCTCGCCCAGGTCGCCTACGAGTGGAACCTCAACTCGCACGTGCACGGCCCGCACGAGCAGGAGCTGACGGCCGGCGCGGCGCTGGGCTGGCGCGTGCACCGGAAGTTCACGCCGCTCGTGGAGCTGACGACCGTGACGCAGACGCGCGGTGACAACGAGGAGGGCCTGCGCGGCCGCACGCAGGTCTACGTCACGCCGGGCTTCAACGTGCGTCCGCTGCCGGGCACCACGTTCCGCCTGGGCATCGACCTGCCCGTCACCAACGCGCGCAAGTTCGACTACGCCCTGCGCGGCGGCCTCGTCGTGGAGTTCTAGGCGGCGGCCCGCTCGTCAGCCGATTCTCGAGCCGGGCGTCACGGGCTGGTCGGGGTGGAGCAGGATGACCTCGCCGGCCTCGTTGTAGGCGCCGAGGACGAGGACTTCGGAGACGAACGGGCCGATCTGCTTGGGCGGGAAGTTCACCACGGCGACCACGTGGCGCCCCACGAGATCGGCCGGGCGATAGTGGTGCGTGATCTGGGCGCTGGAGCGCTTGAGGCCGAGTGGGCCGAAGTCGATCGTCAGCTTGTAGGCCGGCCGGCGCGCCTGCGGGAACTCTGCGGCCTCCACGACGACGCCGACGCGCATGTCGACCTTCTCGAAGTCGGATTGTTGGAGCGGGGTCAACGATCGGGGCGCTCGAGCGTGCCGAGGACCGTGCCGGGGTAGTAGAACTCCAGGATCTGCCGGGCGGTGTAGCCCTGCTCGGCCATCCCCTTGGCGCCCCACTGGCACATCCCCACGCCGTGGCCGTAGCCGCGGCCCGAGAAGCGCGCCGTGTTGGCATCGACGGCCACGGCGAAGAGCGTCGACTTGAAGGTGTCGTAGCCGAGCATGCGGCGGAAGTCGTTGCCGCGCAGGCGCGCGATGCCGCGGGTGCCGTGGATGGTGACGACCGCCGCGCGCAGCGACGGCGTCCGCTCGGTGACCGCCACCGACGTCACGGTGCCCACGCCGACGTCGTGTTTGCGCAACGTCTCGCTGAGGTCGCTCAGCTTGAGGTCGAGCGCCCAGTAGTAATGGGGCGAGCCGGCCGAGAACTCGCAGCGCACCGGCTTGAGGGCGGGCATGTTGCGCGCCGCGAAGACCGTGCGCGGGTCCTCGGTGTAGCCGCCGCTCTCGGTGTGATAGAAGGCCGGGAAGAGATCGCCGTCCCAGAGCAGCACCTGGCCGCTCGTCTCCCGCACGGCGCCCCACGTGGGCGACGCCGGCGCCACGCGCCCGGCGTACTGCTGGTGCGCTGTCGAGGCGAGGATGTGGTACGGCTTGGCG
>QHRW01000186.1 GCA_003220265.1 Candidatus Rokuibacteriota bacterium
AGGGCGTATCGGTGCCCTCATCGTAGATGATCGTGAGGCTCACGATCCGGCTGCCGGCGACGACGGGCGGAAACGTCTGGGCCGGGTCGGTCAGCACGAAGCGATCGCGTGTCCACTGGGCCGGATCCTGGGGAGCCGGCGTCTGGGTGCCGTTGGCGCAGCCGCCGACGAAGTGGAACGTGTTCGGCCCGGTCGGCGGCTTCACCGTGAGGTTGAAGCGCGGCGCGCCCGCGCCGCAGTGACCGCCGTTGCGGTAGTCGAAGCCGAGGGCGGACGTGGCGTCCACGGTCACGCCCTGCGCCCCGACGATGCGGGCGCCGGCGGAGGAGCAATCCGGGGAGGGACCGTTCTTCGAGAGCAGGAGGCCCCGGTGCGGATCGTCCTTCGTGGCCGCCACGCCGTTGAGCGCGGTATCACCACCGCGATCGGGCAAGCCCATGCCGCCGAGCCACGCCGAGGTGACGATGTGGCTGCCGAACGTCCCGGGTCCGCAGTCGCCATCGTTGCCGATGAACACGAACGGGATCGCTCGTAGGTCGCGCTCCGACTGCGCGAACGCGCCCGTGGGACCGAGGGCCGCGACGACGACCACCATGCCGACCGCGATGATTCTCACAACACTGCTCACACGCATGTGCATATCTCCTGTTGGAAAACCCACATCTTCATGTCTTCCGAGCAACCGCGAACGGCAACACCCCTTTCCGCCTCGAAGGTCAGCAGCGACTGGATTGACCGTAAGGGCCGGGCACCGCAGGGACAATCGGCCGAAAGACCGATTTTGTCGCGTGGCCGCCATGGGCCGAAGGTTGTAGGACTAGTTGGGACTCATCTGCTGCAGGAGCGCCCTGGCGGCCTGACGGACGCCGGGCGCCGGGTCGTCGGCCGCGGACACTTCGAGCGTCTGCCGCGCGCGCGGGTCGCGCGCCACGTGCTCCCTGAGCTGCGTCAACGCCTTGATGCGCACTTCCGGCGCCGGATTGCCGACGGCCAGCTTCACGATGGGCTCGAGCGGAATCGAGCGGTCGCCGCCGGCGATGTCGAGCGCGCGCTGCAGCAGCCCGGGATTGGACTCGCGCTCCAGCACCTCGAGGACGGTGTCACGCACCGCCCGCTGGTCGGCGCTGGCCGCCAGTCCCTCGAGCGCCCGCGCGCGCGCCGCCGGGTCCGGATTGCCGAGCACCTGGCTCCGCAATCCTGCGACACTGCTGCGATCTTGCGGCTCGCCGGCCGGCACCGGGTCGACGCTGCCCGCCGGCGGCGGCGTCTCCGCGCCCGCCGGCTCGGCGTTGCGGCCGTAGACGCGCGCCTCGGCCAGACGACCCGGCGAGTACACGAGCACGAAGTCCGTGCCGCGGAGCAGCCGACGGAGCGCGTCTTCGACGGGCGCCGCGTCCAGCACGATCGTGACGAGCCCGTTGCCGATCCGCGCTTCGCCGGGCTCGTCCAGCCGCACGCGGACGCCGGTGCGGTCGCCGATCGCGTTCAGGATCGACTGCAGCGGCGCGGACCGCGCGTCGAGCGACAGGCGCCCGTCCGACACCGTCATCGAGATGGCGGGAGCGTCGTCCTGCGCCCGCACCGAGGGCGCCGCGGCGAGGCAGGCCAGCACGAGCGCGATGACGCCGGCCGCATGCTTCATAGCAGGCCCGATCCGAGGCGAACGGCATGCACGACCGCCTGGAGGCGTCGCGTCACGTTGAGCTTGCGGAAGATGTGGTGCAGGTGCGTCTTCACCGTCTTCTCGCTGATGAAGAGCGCCTCGGCGATCTGGCGGTTCGTCCCGCCGGTGGCCAGCAGCCGCAAGATCTCGCGCTCACGCGCGGTGAGGCTGCCGTCGGCGGGCGTGTCGGCCCCACCCACCCACATGTCGCGCGCGTGAATGCCGCGGATCGCCTCGGTCACCGCCAGGAGGCCGGCCTCCTTCGCGACGTAGCCCCGGGCGCCGGCCTTCAGCGCGCGGCAAATCTCGGCGCTATCCGTGTGGGCGACCAGCAGCAGCACCTTCGCGGACGGGGCCTGCTGGGTGATGCCGTGGACGACGTCGAGATAGTTCATCTCCGCCAACCGCGGATCGAGCAGGACGACGTCCGGCTTCACGGCGGTGACGACCGCAAGGGCGTCCATCCCGGTGGCGGCGGTACCGGCGATCCGGATCCCCTGCTCGCGCCCGAGCAGCACGCCGAGCGCTTCGCCGAACAGGCGATCGGCGGCCACGATCACGAGGCCGATCGGACTGGTGAGCGGACGGATGCCCGCCCGCCGCTTGGCCGCGCTTGATTCCCTCATGGTCGACGTCTACACCAGCGCATCGAGGCCGTCTGATACTGCACCAATAGTGCGTGCCTCGCAACCGCGTCGCGGCAGGGGTCACATGGCCGCGTGAACATTTTGCCAACGCTTGACAGTCCCGGAGCCGGCGTCTAGCCTCACCCCGCCTGACAAGGAGAGGAGCGCCATGGAGATCGATCGCCCGCTGCCCAATCCGATGACGCCGGAAGCCAAGCCATACTGGGACGGCCTGCGCGAGCAGAAGCTGATGCTGCCCAGGTGCAACGCGTGCGGCCACGTGTTCTGGTACCCGCGCGTCGCCTGTCCCAAGTGCCACGCGCGCGACATCGGCTGGGTGCAGTCGAAGGGACGCGGCACGCTGCACTCGTTCGAGATCGGGCACCAGTCGTTCAACAAGGCGTTCAAGGTGCCGGTGCCCTACGTGCTGGCCATGGTCGAGCTGGCGGAGGGGCCGCGCATGCTGTCGAACCTGATCAACGTGGAGCCCGATCCGAAGAAGCTCAAGTGCGACATCCCGGTGGAGGTCGTCTTCCAGAAGCTGACCGACGAGGTCACGCTGCCGCTGTTCCAGCCGGCGGGCCGGTGAGCGCCATGCCGAACCTGCGCGATCTCTCCAGCGTCGCCTGCATCGTCGGTGTCGACGAGTCCGACGAGATGGGCACGCTGCCGCACAAGAGCCAGCTCTCGCTGCACGTCGAAGCCGTCACCAACGCCGTGCGCGACGCCGGGCTCAAGATGTCCGACGTGGACGGCATCTTCACCGCCGGCCAGCACTCGCCCGCCACCATCGGCGAGGCGCTCGGCATCACGCCGCGCTACGTGGACGGCACCACCGTCGGCGGCTGCTCCTTCATCATCATGGTCGGCCACGCGGTCGCGGCGCTCCACCACGGCCTCTGCGACGTGGCCGTGATCTCGCACGGCGAGTCGGGGCGCTCGCAGGTGGGCGTGAGCCCGCGGCGCGACACGGCCATCCCCGGCCAGTACGAGGCGCCGTACGGCTTCGGCCCCGCGCCCACGATGTTCGGGCTCATCACCACGCGCCACATGCACCAGTACGGCACCACGCTCGAGCAGTGGGCGCAGGTGGCGGTGTCCACGCGGAAGTGGGCGGCGCTCAATCCCAAGGCGCTGCGGCGCGAGCCGATCACGGTCGATGACGTGCTGAAGGCGCGGCCGGTCGTGTGGCCGTTCACCGTGCTCAACATCTGCCTGGTCACCGACGCCGGCGGCGCCGTCGTGCTGACACGCGCCGATCGCGCGCGTGACCTCGCCAAGAAGCCCGTCTACGTGCGCGGCCTGGGCGAGGGCACCGAGCACGTGAGCCTCACGCAGATGAAGGACCTGACGTTCAGCGAGGCCACGCGCATCTCCGGCGACAAGGCGTTTCGCATGGCCGGTGTCGGGCCCAGCGACTTCCAGCACATCATGCTCTACGACGCGTTCACCTCGGGGCCGCCGATCATGCTGGAGTCGCTCGGCATCGCCAAGCGCGGCGAGGGCGTGCGGTTCTTCGAGGAAGGGCGCTCGACCCCGGGCGGCTCGCTGCCCATCAACACCAACGGCGGCGGGCTCTCCTACACGCACACGGGGATGTACGGGATCTTCCCGATCATCGAGGCCGCACGCCAGCTTCGCGGCGAGTGCGGCGCGCGCCAGGTGCCGAACCTCCGCACGTCGCTGGTGAACGGCATGGGCGGCATGCTCTCCGCCGCCGGCACGCTCGTCCTCTCGAACGAACGCTAGCAGCGCTACAGTAGCGCGGCGACCGCGTCCGCGGCCTCGGTGGTGGAAGCCTTGCCGCCGAGGTCGCGCGTGACCGTCTTCGCCT
>QHRW01000017.1 GCA_003220265.1 Candidatus Rokuibacteriota bacterium
TGAGCCCGATCCGCCATCTCTCACGGCTGCGCTGCCCGGTGGTGGTGGCGTATGGCGAGCGGGATTCGCCGGAGTTCCAGCGGCAGGCGCGGGAGTTTGCCGAAGCGTTGCGCACGAGCGGGCGTCTCCGGCAGCTCGTCGTTGGCGCGGGACTCAACCACTTCGAGCTGCCGGAGACGCTCGCCGATCCGCAGAGCGCGCTCGCACGCGCCGCGCTCGCGCTCCTGGGCCTACGCTAGGCGCGCGTCGCGGTCTCAGTCGCTGGGCTGGCCCAGGAGGATTTTCGCCACCGCCTCCGCGAAGCCGTCCTCGACGTCTCTGATGTCCGTGGTTCCGCCGTAGATACCGCCCCACGCGAACGTCTTGGTGACCGCGTATCGGCCGACGGGCGCGGGGCGAGCCTGGTCCTCGAGCGTCACGTCGGCGTCGATGTGAATCTGCCCGAGACCTGCCAGCATGAAGCGGGCGAAGGCGCTTCCCTCCTCGTAGCGGGTGAACGCGATCTTCACTTGCAGCGTGTCGGGATCCACCGCCCGCGGGGCCAGATCGGCAAAGCGGGTCGGCGCCTTTTCCTTCAGTTTCCGGGTGACGAGCGCGACGATCCTGTCACGATCGCTGCTCGTCATGGCCGCGGCTGTGTCGGCTGACGATGACAGGAAGACGACCTTGGTGTAGCGCGTGAGACTTTCACCCTGGCCGATCGCCGCCACCGGTGTTGCCGTGCCGGCGGTGCTCGCGCAACCCGCGATCACGACGGCCAGCGCAGCGACGACTCCCCACGAGATCGCTCTCATTCGCCTCATGGCTCCTCCCAGCGCGTTCGAAGGTTCACCGCCATGCCGACCGCTCACGCGCCGGTATCAGTGACCGAGCGCGCGAGCGACGGCGTCCACATCCGCCTCGGTGTTGTGCAGATGAAACGATAGCCGCACGGCGCCGGCCCGCACCGCGGCCTTGACACCGGCCGCGGCCAGCCGCTCCAGCCCGCCCGTCGCGTTCGCCATGACAATGGCCGAGTCGCTCGGCGGCAGGCCCAGCCGTCCGCGCATTGCGTTGGCGAGAGCGACGTCGTGCCGATGGATCGCGTCGATCCCGACCTCGGCGAGGAGCTCGAGCGCGGGCACCGTGCCGACCCACGCGAGCCACGCCGGCGAGATGTCGAGCCGGCGCGCGTCCGCGGCCAGGCGCAGCGGCGGTCCGTAGATGGACGTCCACGGATCCTCGCCGGCATACCAGCCCGCGTAGAGCGGGCGCAGCATCGCGAGGCGCTCGGGCCGCACGACGCCGAAGGCCGTGCCGCGCGGCGAGAGGAGCCACTTGTAGCCGGCGCACGAGACGAAATCGAAGGCATCGGCGTTGAACGGCAGCCAGCCGACGGCCTGCGTGGCGTCGATGTACGTCATGCAGCCATGGCGCGCGGCGGCCGCGGCGAGCGCGTCGAGCCCGCCGGGCACGAGACGGCCGTCGGCCGATTGCACGGCGCTCACCGCCACGAGATCGACGCCCGGCCGAATCGCCTCCACCAATCCCGCGAGCGGCACGGTCTTCACCGTGACGCCGCGATCGGCGTGAGCCATGAAGGGAAAGAGCACGGACGTGAAATCCTCCTCGACGCCCAGCACGACGAAGCCCTTGGGCAGCGCGCTGGCGATCAGCGCACTGAACGTCGAGACCTGGTTGCCAATCGACACGCGCGCGGGCGTGGTGCCCACGAGCTCGGCGAAGCGCTGGCGCGCACGCGTGACGACCGCGTCGTACGCCGCGGCCTCCGCGCGCCCCGTCCGCCAGGTGTCGAGGGCACCGGCGACGGCATCGAGGGCGCGCCGGGGCGGCAGCCCGATGCTCGCGGTGTTGACGTAGACGTTCTCGGCCTCGAATTCCTTGCGCGCGGCGTCCAGGCTCAGCGAGCCCATCAGGCCAGACCCAAGCGCTTGCGTTCCTCTTCCTTCAGGACGCGACGCAGGATCTTGCCGGACGCCGTCTTGGGAATGGCTTCCACGAACTGGATCTCCTGCAGCGTCTTGTAGCCGGCGAGCCGGCCGCGCGCCCACTGCAAGAGTGCCTCCGCGGTGAGCGTCTTGTCCTTGCTGACGACGAAGGCCTTGGGGACCTCGCCGGCCTCGTCGTCGGGCTTGCCGATCACCGCGCAGTCGGCCACGGCAGGGTGCTCGAATAGCAGCGCCTCGATCTCGGCGGGCGCGATGCCGAAGCCCTTGTACTTGATCATCTCCTTCTTGCGGTCGGTGATGGTCAGGAAGCCCTCGGCGTCGAGGCGGCCGATGTCGCCCGTGTAGAGCCAGCCGTCGCGCAGCGCGGCCGCGGTGGCGTCCGGCGCGTTCCAGTAGCCGAGCATGAGCTGCGGGCCGCGCACGATGACCTCGCCGACCTCGCCCACCGGCAGCTCGCGCTCACCGGTCTCGATGTCGACGATCTTCTGCTCCGTGTCGTTGCAGGGCAGGCCCGCCGTGTCGATCGTGAGACGACTGTCGTCGTGAACGGGGTTCAGGTGCGTGATGGGCCCGGCCTCGGTGAGGCCGTAGCCCTGCACGACGTTGACGCCGGTCAGCTGTTTGAAGCGGCGAGCCAGCTCGGGCGGCGTCGGGGCCGCGCCCACCATGAACATCTTCACGCTGGACCAGTCGACCTTGCCGATGTCCGGCCTGCTGGCCATGGCCAGCAGCACCGGCGGGACCGCGAACACGATCGTGATCCGCTGCTCGACGATGAGCCGCAACGTCTCGGCCATGTCGAAGCGCTCCATCACCACCATGCGGACGCCCGCGTGCACGGCGCCGCCCATCAGCATCAAGCCATAGATGTGATAGAAGGGCAGGAAGATCAGGAAGCGATCGGCGTCCGTGGCCCGGATGGACGACAGGAACTGGATGTTGTTGGCGACGAACACGCCGTGGCTCAGCAGCACGCCCTTCGGCAGACCTGTCGTGCCGCTCGAGTAGGGCAGCACCAGCAGCTCGTCCCCGCTGCGCACCGTGCCCGACGGCGCCGTCGCGGGCGCGGCCGCGGTGAGATCGGCAAAGCGCACGACGTCGGACGCCGCGGTGGCGCCAGGCCCGACGACGACGATGTGCTTGAGCCGGGGCACCTCGCCGCGCACCGCGCGCACCAGCGGAAGCAGATCCTGCTGGACCACGACGGCGACGGCCTGCGCGTCGGCGAGCTGGTAGGCGACCTCGCGCTCCTTGTAGGACGGGTTCATCGGGCTCGACACCGCACCCAGCCGCGCGATCGCGAAGAACGCCACCACGTACTCCGGCCGGTTGGTCATGAACAGGCACACGCGATCGCCGCGCCCGAGGCCGACGTCGCGCAGTGCATTGGCGAACGCGTTCACCAGGCCGTCGAGCTCGCGGAAGGTGAGGTTCACGTCCTTGAAGACGATCGCCTCGCGCTCGGGGTAGAGCTGCGCCGGGCGATCGAGCATGGCCCCGTAGGGGATGTCGGGGTACGCGAGCTTGGGTCGATAGAGCTCGGGCTGCGAGGGTGCGGGCATCGAAAACCTCCGGGGGCGTATTATAGCCGCTCGAATCGCGAAGGAGGTCTCCCGATGGTCCGCAAGCCGGAGCCGCCCGCAGGAAAACACGTCAGCGCCGAGGACGTCGACCCGCGCCACCGCTGGGATCGGCCGCTGCAGGCGCCCGGCCACATGCAGGTCGACTTCGAGGAGCGCGTGGACTTCCGGCGGCTGCACGCCTATCGGCTCGGGCGCGCCCGCCAGGCGCTCGCGCGGTCCGGGCTCGGCGCAGTGCTGGTCTTCGACCAGTACAACATCCGCTATCTCTCCGGCACCGTCATCGGCGAGTGGGCGCGCGACAAGCTGACGCGCTGGTGCCTGCTGACCGGCACCGGCGAGCCGTGGGTGTGGGACTTCGGCTCGGCCGCGCGTCATCATCGCCTGTACGCGCCGCAGATTCCCGCCAAGCAGTCGCTGGCCGGCATGGTGGGCATGCGGGGCGCCGTCTCGCCAAAGGCCGGCCTCTTCAAGAAGGCCGCGCAGGAGATTCGTGACATCCTCAAAGCGGAAGGCGTCAGCGGCATGCCGCTCGGCATCGATCTCGTCGAGCCGCCCTTCCTGTTCGCGCTGCAGGAGCTGGGCATCGAGGTGCGCGACGGCCAGCAGGTGATGCTGGAGGCGCGCATGCTCAAGAGCCAGGACGAGCTGACGCTGCTGAACATGGCCGCGGCCATGGTGGACGGCGTCTACCAGGACATCTTCGAGGCGCTCAAGCCGGGCGCGCGCGAGAACGAGATCGTGGCGCTGGCCAACAAGCGCCTCTACGAGATGGGCTCGGACAACGTGGAGGCGATCAACGCGATCTCCGGCGAGCGCTGCAGCCCGCACCCGCACAACTTCACCGATCGCATCATCCGCCCCGGCGACCAGGCCTTCTTCGACATCATCATGTCGTTCGTGGGCTATCGCACGTGCTACTACCGCACGTTCAGCGTGGGCAAGGCGACCAAGCCCCAGCTCGTCGCGTACAAGAAGGCGCGCGAGTGGATGGACGAGGCCATCGCGCTCATCAAGCCCGGCGTCACCACCGACAAGATCGCCCGCGCGTTCCCCAAGGCCCAGGACATCGGCTTCGACAGCGAGATGGGCGCCTTCGGCCTCAACTTCTGCCACGGGATCGGCCTGGGGCTGCACGAGCGGCCCATCATCAGCCGGCTCAACTCGTTCGACGATCCCATGGAGCTGGAGGCCGGCATGATGTTCGCCGTGGAGACGTACTGCCCGGCCACCGACGGCGTCTCGGCCGCGCGCATCGAGGAGGAAGTGATCGTGACGCCGGCGGGCGCGCAAATCATCACGCTCTTCCCGGCCGACGAGCTGCCGATCGCCAACCGGTACTAACCCGTGGGCTTCACCACCACCGTCGTCGGCAGCTATCCGCAGCCCGCGTGGCTCGTCGATCGCGAGCGCTTCAAGGGCAACGTGGTGCCGCGCATCCGCATGCCCGACGTCTGGCGCGTGGAGCCGCCGTGGCTGGAAGAGGCGCAGGACGATGCCGTGCGCGTGGCCGTCGCCGACATGGAGCGCGCGGGCATCGACGTGATCAGCGACGGCGAGCAGCGGCGCGAGTCGTACTTCAACCGCTTCGCCAACGCGCTGGGCGGCCTCGACCCCGAGCGCCCGGGCAGCGCCATCGCCCGGCTGGGGCGGCCGACGCCGGTGCCGCGCGTCGTCGGACCGATCGAACGTGTGAAGCCGGTGTCGCTCGGCGAGGCGGCCTTTCTCCGCTCGGCGACGGAGCGCCGCATCAAGATCACGGTGCCGGGGCCGTTCACACTCTCGTGCCTGGCGCAGGACGAGTACTACCGCGATCCCGAGACGCTGGCCATGGCGTATGCCGCCGCCGTCAACGCCGAGCTGCGCGAGCTGGAGCCGATCGTGGACTGGCTGCAGCTCGACGAGCCCTATCTCCAGGCGCATCCCGACCGCGCGCGCGCGTACGGCGTCGCCGTCATCGACCGCGCGCTGGCCGGCCTGACCAAGCCCACGTGCGTGCACCTCTGCTTCGGCTACGCGTTCTCGCACGCGCTGGCCGGCACCACGAAATCGGGCGGCTATCACTTCCTGGCCGAGCTCGACGCCTCGCGCGCCACGCAGGTCTCCATCGAGACCGCGCAGCCGAGGCTCGACCTCGCCGTCCTGCGTGGGCTGCCGTCGAAGACCATCGTCCTCGGCGTGCTCGACCTCGGCGACGCCAGGCCGGAGACGCCGGACGTCGTCGCCCGTCGGCTCGAGGCCGCGCTGGCGCACGTGCCGGCGGGCCGCCTCGTCGCCGCGCCCGACTGCGGCATGAAGTACCTGGCGCGCGATGTGGCGCGCGCCAAGCTGGGCGCGCTCGCGGCCGGCGCGCGGCTCGTCGCCGGCTGAGGCGTCGGATGCTCTCGCGACGCCAGGTGCTGGCCGCGGCGGCCGGATGTCTCGTGGCCAGTCGCGGCGGCGCCCGTGCGGCGGCGGATCGCCACGTGGTCGAGGACTGGAAGGCCGCGTCACTCGGCCAGCAGGGGATCCCACCGGGCTGGCGCGCCTACGAGACGCCGGGCGGCCATCCGCGCTACGACTTCAGCGTGGTGGAGGACGGCGGCCGCCGCGCGCTCCGGATGCGGAGCGAGTCGGAGCATTCCACCATCGCGCGCGAGCTCACCGTAGATCTCGGGAGCACGCCGATCCTGACGTGGTCGTGGAAGATCGTGTCGTTCCCGGCCGGCGCCGACCTGCGCGAGCGCGCGACGTCCGATGCCACCGGCCACCTCTTCGTCATCTGGCCGCGCTTTCCCGAGATGCTGCGCTCGCGCCTCATCGGCTACGTGTGGGAGCCGCGCGCGCCCGCCGACGCCGTCTTCGCGAGCAAGAAGACGGGCACCGTGACGTACGTCGTCGTCCGCTCCGGGACGGCCGGCACCGGCGCGTGGGTGGACGAGCATCGCGACGTCGCCGCGGATTACCACCGGATCTACGGCGGCACGCCCCCGAACCCGCCGGCGCTGGCGCTGTCGATCGACACGAACGACACCCGCTCGCACGCCGAGAGCCTGGTGGGGGCCCTGGCGTTCCAGGCTCGCTGAGGGCCCCAGAAACGTCGCTTGACAGATCCGAACGGTCGTACTATTTTTCAGGTCATGGCGTCCTCCACCGCGATCCGGGCCCCGCGCACGCCCAAGGGCGAGCGCACGCGCGACGCCATCCTGGCCCACGCGCTGGCGCTGGCCACCCGCATCGGCGTGGAGGGCGTGACGATCGGCCGGCTCGCCGAGGACCTCAAGCTCTCCAAGAGCGGCCTGTTCGCCCACTTCCGCTCCAAGGAAGCGCTCCAGATCGAGATGCTGCGCATGGCCGGCGGCCGCATGATCGAATCCGTCGTGAAGCCCGCGCTGGCGGCGCCGCGCGGCGAGCCCCGCCTGCGCGCGCTGTTCGAGCGCTGGCTCGCGTGGGAGCAGTCGCCGAGCCTGCCGGGGGGCTGCCCGTTCATGGCCGCCTCCTTCGAGCTGGACGATCGCCCGGGCCCCGTCCGTGATTTCGTCGTGCAGAACCTGCGCGACTGGATCGACACGATCGCCGGCGCTGCGCGCATCGCCGTGCAGGAGGGCCACTTCCGCGCCGACCTCGACTGCGAGCAGTTCGCGCAGGACTGCCAGGGCATCGGTCTCGGCTTCGTGCACGCCTCGCGGCTGATGCGCGACCCGCAGGCTCGTGCCCGCGCCGACCGCGCCTTCGACGCGCTCGTGTCCGCGGCGCGCGCGTCCACCGATCGCGCCGCATCGCGCGCCGCTCCCGACCGCCGCCCCGCCTCGCCGGCGGCCGTTGTCAATCGCCGCGACGCATCGCCCGCGCCCGCCGCGGCTCGCGGCCGGCGCCGCTAACCCGGAGAGGAGATCCGCCATGACCGACCGCGAGTACGTGGACCTGATGAATAGCACGATCGTTCGATCGCACCAGCCGCCCGCGCTGGTCCGGGCGGCGGGCCGCGCGGCGTCAGCGCTGGCGCCGGAGCTTGCGGCACGCGTGGCCGCGCGCCTGTTCCTCACACCGCCGCGCTCTCGCCGGCCCGCGGCGGAGATCGCGCTGATCGCGCGCGCCTCCGCGCGCCCGCTGTACGTCGGCGGGCGGCGCCTCGAGATGTGGAAGTGGGGCCGCGGCCCCGCGGTGCTGCTGGTCCACGGCTGGGGCGGTCGCGGCGCGCAGCTCGGCGGGTTCGTCGAGCCGCTGGTGGCGCGCGGCTTCTCGGTGGTGACCTTCGACGCGCCCGGCCACGGCGCTGCCGAGCCCGGCGTGGTGACGATTCCGGAGATGACGGCGGCGCTCCGTGTCGTCGCCGCGACTCAGCGGCCGCTGGCCGGGCTCGTCGCCCACTCCGGCGGCGCCATGGTGGCTGCGCGCGCGCTCTACGAGGGCCTGCACGCCTCCACCGTCGTGTTCGTGGCGCCGGCCGCCGAGCTCGAAGGGTTCGCCACGTGGTTCGCGCGCGGGCTGGGCCTCTCGCCCCGCGTGGCCGCGTTGATGCGCGAGCGCGTGGAGGAGCGCGTGGGCAAGCCGTGGTCGGCCTTGGATATCACGACGCTGGGTCCGGCGCTGACCGCGCCGCTCCTGGTCGTGCATGATCGCGGCGACGCCGAGGTGCCGTGGCAGCAGGGCCGGCTGGTGGCGCACAGCTGGGGCGGGCGGGCCGAGGTGCTGGAAACGGACGGGCTGGGCCACCGCCGGATCCTGCGCGATCCGCGGGTGATCGCGACCGCCGCGGACTTCGTCGCGCAGCCCTACGTGCAGGTCATGGCGAGCTGAGCCGCGCGAGGACCTCGGCGACGTGGGCGTCCACCGTCGCCGGGGTCATCAGGCGCAGCACGGGACACGGCAGCGCGGCGAGCCACTGCTCGTGCAGCGCGCGGCAGCGCTCGGGCACCTCGAGCCGCTCGTCGTAGCCCGCCGCCCACTCGAGGAACGCCTCCGCTTTCGCGTGGCGCGCCCCGCCCGGCGCGACGGCTTCCTGGCCGTAGCGCGCCACCTCGCGCGCGCGCAGGCGCGCCAGCCGGATGTCCGGCGCCAGCCACACGAAGACCACGAGGTCGAAGCGCGGGATGAACCCGTCGCCCCAGCCGCATAGCGAGCCCGACAGCACCCAGCCCGGGTGATGCGCGAGGGCGTCGCCCAGCAGCGCCTGGCGCTCGGCCCGCGCGCGGATCGTCTCGAACGGCGGATCGCTGGGCACCCAGAAGAAGTCGTCGGTGTCCAGGTGCGCGACGTCGAGCCGCGCGGCCAGCGCGCGGCCGAGCGTGGTGCTGCCGGCACCGGAGGCGCCGACGATGTGCACGCGCGCCACGCTCAGAACCGGTAGGTGAGGCCGACGTCGAAGTGGATCGGCGGCGCCGGCGTCACGAAGGGCTCGATGGGCGCGCCGGGCCGCCGCACGTTGGGCGCAAACGTCCCGTACGTCTCGTGCTCGTCGTTCGTCAGGTTGCTGATCGTCAGGAACCCCGTGAGCCCCTTCCAGCGGGCGCGGGCGCCGGCGCTGAGCGTGACGTACGGGCTCAGCGTCCGCTCGACGTTCTCCTCGTCGCCGCGCAACCGCTGCGAGCCGACGTACGCGCCCGAGAGCCAGAGCGTGAGCCATGGAGTGAGGTGATGGTCGACGCCGGCGTTGATGCGCTGGCGCGGGATGAGCGGGATATCGCTGCCCGTGCGCACGCGCTGGGTGCACGGCGCCGCCGCGCAGCCCGCGGTGATCCGCGGCGAGGCCAGCATGACGTCGTCACGGAAGGTCGCCTCGGTGTACGTGTAGCCCAGCCGCAGCTCCCAGCGCCGGTCGAGCACGGCGCGCGCAGAGAGCTCCGCGCCCTGCCGCCGCGTGGAGCCGACGTTCTGGAAGAACAGGCCGACCGTGCCCGTCGGCGAGACGGCGAAGATGTCGTTCCGCGCGTCCGTGCGGAACAGCGCCATGTCGAGCTCGAGCCAGGGCGCCGGCTGCAGCCGCGCGCCCACCTCGTAATGATCGACCACCACCGGGTCGAGCGGCGGATCCGCCGCGACGCCGGCCTGCAGGCCGGGGCAGATCGCGCCGGGGTTGGCGCACGTGAGCTCGAGGAACGCGGGAGCGCGGAAGCCCTGGGCGTACGCGGCGTAGAACCCGGCCGCCGGCGAGAGGTTGTAGTTGAACCCGATGCGCGGGTTGAGGCGGCTGAAGGTGCTGGTGCCGTCCGAGCTGGGGCCGTTGCCGCCGGGGCTGGCGTCGCCGATCTGGTGGCGCAGCCAGTCGAAGCGCGCGGCGGTGGTCAGCACCAGCGTGTCTTTCTCGCGCAGGAGCCCGCGCGCCAGCTCGAGCGTGTTCTGCGCGTACAGCGCCCAGGCGTGCTGATCGTCCCGCACGCGGCTGTCGAGCTCGCGATCGCCGGCCGGCTGCTCCTGGAAGACGCTGACGCCGACGTCGTGGTGCGTGTACTCGAGGCCGAGCGTGAGGCGGTTCGGGCGGTCGGCCAGGCGCGTGTCGTGGTCGAGCTGGACGGTGGTGCCGGCCGAGGCCGTGTGGGTGAACGAGCGCGTGTTGGCGCCCTGGAGATTCACGTTGAACTGCTGGGCGTCGAGCGTGCGCACGAAGCCGTTGACGCCCAGGCTCGTGCGCTCGCCGAGGAGCTGTCGCACGTTGAGCGTGACCACGTTGGCCAGCGGCTCGAAGAAGTCGCCGCCGGTGTAGTTCGCCTTGCGGTCGCGGTCCAGAAGGCTGAGCGGGAGCGAGCCGGGCTGCTCGATGCGGTTCTGGACGCGCTGGTAGGACAGCGTGGCGTCGGTGTCGCCGAGCCGCAGGCCGAGCTTGGCGAAGAGCTTGCCCACGCGCGCGCGCGACTGGTCGCGCCAGCCGTCCTCTTCCAGGAAGCTGCCCGCCACGTAATAGTCGAAGGGCGAGGCGGGACCGCTCACGCGCAGCTGATACTTGCGCCGGCCGAAGCTGCCGGCCTCGATCCCCGGCTCGAACTCGCGCGCTTCGCCGCCACGCCGGGTGATGATGTTGATGGCGCCGCCCAGCGTGTTGCGGCCGAAGAGCGCGCTGGGCCCGCGGATCACCTCGATGCGCTCGACGTCGTCGAGCGGCAGCAGGTCGAAGTTGACCTCCTCCACGGTGGGCTCGTTCACGCGCACGCCGTCCACGAACACGCTGATGCCCTGCGGCACCCCGGTGACCGAGGTGGCCTGGAAGCCGCGGAACGACACGTCGGGCTGCTGCGAGTTGCCCTGCTCGTCGTTGATCGTCACGCCCGGCAGGCGCGTGAGGAAGTCCTGGAGGTTGGCGGCCCCCGAGCGGCGCAGCGACTCGCCGCTGATGACGTCCACGCTGCCGGGCACGTGATCGAGCGGCAGCGGCGCGTCGGGCAGGCGCGCCGGCGCCGACACCTCGATGGGCGGCAGCCGCACGGTGGGCTCGGCGGGCGGCGGTTGCTGCGCGAGCGCCGGCGCGGCCCCGAGCCCGATGCCCAGGAGGGCGGCGCCGATCGAGGCGCGCCACGATCTCGCGGGAGTCATCACCCGCGGGGATCGAGGACGTCGCGCAACCCGTCCCCGGCCAGGTTGAACGACAGGGCGAGCACGAAGATCGCCAGCCCCGGCCAGTACGCCATCCACGGCGCCTGCTCGAGGAACTGCTGCGCCGTGTTGAGCATCGTGCCCCACGACGGCGCCGGCGGCTGCACGCCGAGGCCGAGGAAGGACAGCACGGCCTCGGCGATGATGGCGGTGGGGATGGCGACCGTCGCCTGCACCACGATCGCGCTCACGATGTTGGGCAGGATGTGGCGTCCCATCAGGCGCACGTCGCCGGCGCCCAGCGCGCGGGCGCTCTGCACGTAGTCCTCGGCGGACGTGGCCAGCACGAGGCCGCGCGTGAGGCGGATGTACGTCGGCGTGGCGCCGAGCCCGATGGCGATCGTCGCGTTGGTCAGCGACGGGCCCAGGATCGTCACCAGGCCGATGGCGAGGATGAGGAACGGAAAGGCGAGCCAGGCGTCGGTGAGCCGCATGATGAGCTGGTCGAGGCCGCCGCGGTAGTAGCCGGCCACCAGCCCGATCGGCACGCCGATGACGATCGCCAGCAGGATCGAGAAGACGCCCGCCTGCATCGAGATGCGCGCGCCCCACACCACGCGCGAGAAGCCGTCGCGGCCGAGGTCGTCGGTGCCGAAGGGGTGCGCGCGCGACGGCGCCTTGCGGATCTGGCTCCAGTCGGTGCGCACGGGATCGAAGGGAGCGATCCACGGCGCGCCCAGCGCCATGCCGACGTAGAGCAGCACGACCGCGGCGCCGGCGGCGGCGGCCGGCCGGCGGCGCGCCACGAGCCAGGCGCGGCGCACCACGCCCGGCCGCCGCGCCGCGGCGTCGCCGGCGAGCGCCAGCGGCAGGGTCGCTTCACGCGCCATCGGCCGTGCCGCGGATGCGGATGCGCGGGTTCAGCACGGTGTAGGAGACGTCGACGAGGAGATTGATGAGGACGTAGGCCGACGCCGTGATGAGCACCACGCCCTGCACGACCGGGTAGTCGCGGGTGAAGACGGCCTCGACGATGAGGCGGCCGAAGCCGGGGATCACGAAGATCTGCTCGGTGACGACGGCGCCGCTCATGAGCGCGCCCATCTGCAGGCCGAGGATGGTGACGACGGGGATGAGGCCGTTGCGGAGCGCGTGGCGGAGCACGACGGCCGGCTGCGCCAGGCCCTTGGCGCGCGCTGTGCGCACGTAGTCGGCGCTCAGCACCTCGATCATCGCGTTGCGCGTCTGGCGCATCAGCACCGCGGCGAGGCCGGCGCCCAGGACGAGCGCGGGCATCAGCATGCGCTTGACGTTGCCGAGCGGGTCGTCGGCGATCGGCACGAAGCCCGAGGCCGGCAGCCAGCCGAGCCGGACGGAGACCAGCAGGATCAGCATGATGCCGAGCCAGAAATTCGGCACCGACACGCCGCAGAGCGACACGCCGCTGGCCAGCACGTCCCACAGCGTGTTCCGTCGCACGGCGGCCAGGATGCCGGCCGGAATCGCGATCCCGATCGCGACGAGCAGCGCCAGGCATGCCAGCTCGATCGTGATCGGCAGCTTGGCCGCCACGGTCTGCCGCACCGGCTGTCGCGTGCGGATCGACTCCCCCAGATCACCGCGCACCGCGAGCGCCAGCCACCGCCCATACTGCACCGGCCACGGTTCGTTCAACCCATACTTCTCCCTGATCTCCTCCAGCCCGGCCGCATCCGCATCCGTCCCCGCCAGCACCCTCGCCGGATCCCCCGGAATCATCCTCACCCCGACGAACACGATGAGACTGATCACCAGCAACGTCATGGCTGAGATCACCGCCCGCCTGACAAGAAACTCAATCATCGACTGGAATCGACCGAACGTCGGACGCGGCGCTCCGCGCGCCGACCTCACCACCGAAACACTTCATTGCATTGCCGATGGACAGCCGAGGCAGAAGGCCATCCCGGCGGCCCAGTCGCGCGAATGATTGTCCGGGAATGACGTCGCGCGCAGCCCGCGGGGCGGGCGCGGCGGGCTGGGTCTGAGCGACCCCTTCCCCGCGACGTAGGACCGTGCGCTCACGCATTGGTGGAATTCAGCCGCGGCCATGTCGATTCGGGCAACCAACCACGTGGTCGCGAGGCCTTGCCCGCCGCGCCCGCCCCGCGGGCGGCGATGCGCAGGCTAGTTCCAGGACGTGCCCTTGACGCGGATGAGCCCGTCCGGCACCGCCTTGAACCCCCGCAGGTTCTTGGGAAAGGCGACGATGTAGTTCGGGTGATAGAGGTAGATCGTGTTCCGCCGCGTGGTGATGAGGTCGATCGCCTCGCGATAGAGCGCGCGCCGCTGGTTGACGTCCGTGATCTCGCGCGCCTTGTTCAGGAGCGCGTCCACCTTCTCGTCGCAGGCCAGCGTCTGGTTGAGGCTGCCGCCGCACGCCTGCGCCTGGTGGATGTTGCCGTCGGGATCGACGCGGCCGCTCCAGCCGATGAGGAAGCTGGTCATCTTGCCGTCGTCGTCGTCCTTGAGCGCGGAGGCGAACTCCTGCGGGCGCAGCGTGATGTTGAAGCCGGCCTCGCGCGCCATCCCCTGGATGACCTCGCCCACGCGCCGCTGCTGCGGGTCGTTCACCACCACCATCTCGAACGCGTAGCCTCCGGTGAGCCCGGCGTCGGCCAGCAGCTTCTTGGCCCTGGCCACGTCGCGCGTGGTGCACTTGCGCGTCTTGTCGAAGTACACGCTGTTGGGCGAGATGGGCCCGCAGCCGACGGTGTACTGGCCCTCCCACGCCACCTGGTTGAGCGCCTCGCGGTCGATCGACAGCTCGAGCGCCTCGCGCACGCGCGGGTCGTTGGCGAGCGGCGTGCCGAGGTCGCCGGGCGGCTGCGTCTTGCCGGTCTTGTTGTGCAGGTTGATCGTGATCGAGTTGAACCCGAGCCCCGTCACGCTGGAGACCTCGAAGCGACCTTCCTTGCGCAGGCTGCCGGCGTCGCTCGGCGCCACCTGGTGCATGAAGTCGATGTCGCCCGAGCGCAGGTTGGCCACGCGCACGTTGTCGTCGGGGATGATGCGGAAGACCACGCGGTCGAACTTCGCCGCGCTCTTGTCGAAGTAGTGCGGCGAGCGCTCGACCACGATGCGGTCCTGCGGCACCCGCTCGACGAACTGCCAGGGGCCCACGCACACCGGGGCCGTCCCGAACTTGTCCCCCAGCTTCTGGACGGCCGCCGGCGACACCGGCATGCCGGCGCGGTCGGCGAGCTGGGCGGCGAGCGGCGAGAACGGCGCCTTGAGGCGCAGGCGGACGGTGAGGGGATCGACGACCTCGACCGCGTTGACCGACTCCAGCTCGCTGCGCCGGTTGGAGCCCTTCATCGTCTGGTGGCGCTCGAGGGAAAACCGCATGGCCTCGGCGGTGAACGGCGTGCCGTCGTTGAACTTCACGTTCGGCCGCAGCTTGATGGTCACCGTCTTGCCGCCGTCGCTGACGGCCGGCAGGTCGGCCGCGAGCTGCGGATGGATGCGCAAGCCCTCGTCGATCTCGTAGAGCTTCTCGCAGATCTGCGCGAACACGATGCGCCCCACGTACGTGCGCGAGAGCGTGGGGTCGAGGATGTCGGGATCCTGGTTGAGCGCGATCGTGAGCGTCTTCTTCTGCGCGTGGGCGACGCCGGGCCACAGGGCCAGCAGCAGCGCGCCCGCGACGAGGAACCGTGTGATGGAAGAGCCGTTCATCGTGACCTCCGTGTGGGGTCGCATCTTAAGGCACGCCCCGCGGCGCGGCAACCCACGCCGCGTTAGACTGGCGCCCATGCGCTCCCGGTTCGCCGGCCGCATCGCCCTCGTGATTGCCCTGCTCGCGCTCGCGGCCTCGGCGCGCCCGGCGGGCTCGGCCGACGGCCCGCTCGTCCGCGAGGGCGTCCATGAGAACGCGCCCTTCCGCTACGAGGTTCCGGCGCGCTGGAACGGCGGCCTGGTGATGTTCGCCCACGGCTACCAGGGTGAGGGGCCTGGCGCCGGCTCGGTGCAGACCGAGCCGCTCGACGCACACCTGGCGGTACGCGTGGGCGGCCACCGGCTATCGCAGCATCGGCTACCGGCCCGAGTGGTTCATCGACGACGTGCGCGCCCTGCGCGAGCGCTTCGTGCGCGAGGTGGGCCGGCCCCGCTGGACGATCATCCACGGGCAATCCATGGGCGGCCACGTGACCATCGCCTCGCTGGAGCTGCACCCGGGCCTCTACCAGGGCGCGCTCATCGAGTGCGGCATCATCGACGGCATCGCCCTCGCCGACTTCCTCTACGCCTACACGGCCGCCGCGGAGTACATCGGCGGCGTGCCGCTGCTCGACGCGCCCGATCGCCAGACGTTCCATCGCCGTGTCAACGAACAGTGGGTGCCGGCCGTCGGCACGCCCGGCGCCTACACCGAGCGCGGCCGGCGCTTCGAGAGCGTGGTGAAGCACCTCCTGGGCGACCCGCCGCTCTGGCGCGAGGGCCTCGAGCGCCGCTATCTGCCGAATCTCGTCTACCTCGCGCCCGGCGAGTCGCGCGAAGGACTGCGCCGTGCGGTGAGCACGCAGCACGTGCGCTATCGTATCGATCCCGGCCTGGGCGTGGACGAGACCGAGCTCAACTCGAGGGTGCGGCGGATCTCACCCGAGCCCGGCTTCCGCTCACGCGCGAACGACCCGGCCTATGCCGAGCTGACCGGCCGCATCACGGTGCCGGTGCTGGCCCTCCACGAGACCGGCGATTCCCGCGTGCCGTTCGTGCTGCAGCAGCAATATCGCCGCCGCACGCTGGCCGCCGGCACCGCCGACCTCCTGGTGCAGCGCGCCGTGCGCTGGCCCGGACACTGCACGTTCGACTCGGAGATCCGCGACGGGGCCTTCGACGACCTGGTGGCGTGGATCGAGAAGGGCGTCAAGCCCGCCGGCGACGACGTGCTGGCGAGCGACCCGACCGCGCTCGGCCGCCGCTGGACGCCGCGCCCGCACCCGGCCGACCGCGCACGTTAACCGGCGACCAGTAGCTTCAGCGCGCGCTCGCGCAGGGCCGGCGCCAGCGCCGCCGGCCGCCGCGCCTCGAGATCGAGCTGGACGCCGGATTGCTCGAGCGTGCTCACGCGCTCGCCGCTGCGCTCGTCGGTCATGACGTGCAGGATGCGGATCGAGGAGTTGCCTACGTGGGTCAGCGCGCTGCGCACCACCAGCGGGTCCTCCGCGCGCACGCCGGCTTCGAAGCCAAGCTGGAACTCGAACGTGGAGAAGCCGCGGTTGTTGTCGCGCATGTAGTGCGGCGTGAGGCCGAACGCGGCGAGCAGGTGGCCGTTGGCGGCCGAGAAGCGATGGATGGCGGCCGGGAGCGCGATCCGGCCGGTCGCATCGACCTCGCCGGGCTTGACGGCGTCGCGCGCGGTGTCGTGGAAGCCGTCCAGGCGCTTCGGCCGCGGGCGTGTCTCGCGCGGGGGCGCATCCCACGTGGTCCGGTGGGCATCCGCGGCGCGGCGCTGCTCGGGGCTCAGCGCGATGGCCAGACGGTGCTCGACCGTGGTGCACAACGCGCCGTCGGCGCTATCCAGCAGCTTGTGGCCGAGCGTGAGGCCGTCGGCGTCGGCGGCGATCACGGTGCTCGTCACGTGCATCAGGTCGCCCACGCGGAGCTCGCGGGTGTAGCGGATGTAGCAATCCACCGTCGGCGCCGGGGCGAGGCCCAGCGCGTGGAGCATCTTCACGGCGGCGTCGGAGAAGCGCGAAAGATAGTAGGCCACGGTGAAGTGGTCGTTCGCATCGACCTCCCACCGGAAGACCGTGCCGCGATACGTCTCGAGCCAGGGGTCGTTGGGCATGCGCGGTATGCTATCGCACCATGAACGACCGCGCCGACCTGATCTTCGTCGAAGGCCGTGTCCACACCGTCAACGCCACCAACGACGTCGTGCCCGCACTGGCGGTCGGCGGCGGCCGCGTGCTGGCGGCCGGTGGCGACGCCGAGGTGCGCGCGCTGGCCGGACCCGGCGCGCGGGTGGTCGAGCTGCGCGGCCGCTCGCTGCTGCCCGGGTTCATCGACAGCCACTGTCACCTGGCCAGCCTGGGCATGGCGGTGACGTCGATCGACTGCAAGGCCGACGGCATGCAGTCGATCCGCGCGCTGCAGGAGGCCGTGCGGCGGCGGGCGGCCGCCCAGCCGCCGGGCACGTGGATTCGCGGGCGCGGTTACGATCAGTCGCGCCTGGCCGAGAAGCGGCATCCCAACCGTCTCGACTGGGACGTCGTCGCGCCCGATCACCCGGTGATCTTCACGCGCACGTGCGGCCACATCGCTTCCGTCAACAGCCGCGCGCTCGCGCTGGGCGGCATCACCGACGCGACGCCGGATCCTGCCGGCGGCCGCTACGACCGCGAGGGCGGGCGAAATCTCGGCGTGGCCTACGAGACGGCGCAGTCGCCGCTGCAGGTGGCCGCGCTGCCGTCACGCGAGGATTTCCGCGCGGCCCTGCTGCGCGCGGACGAGGCCTACATCAAGGCGGGCGGCACCAGCGTGCACGACGCCGGCGGGCTGGTGGGACCGGCCTTCGTGCCCGCGCAGGAGCTGGCCGCGGCGGGCCGGCTCAACCTGCGCATCTACGCCTTCGCCACCGTGAACAGCCGCCAGCATCCGCTGATGGGCCTGCTCGGCACCGGCGTGCATACCGGGTTCGGCGACGCGCGGCTGCAGCTCGGCGCGTTCAAGGTGATGACCGACGGCTCGTCCAGCGGCCCCACCGCCGCCACGCGCGATCCGTACACGTCGAACTGCCAGGACTGCGGGATCCTCTACTGGAGCCAGGAGGATCTCGACGACCTGATCGGCCAGGCGCATCGCCAGGGGTTCCAGTGCACCGTGCACGCCGTCGGCGATCGGGCCATCGAGCAGACGCTGAACGCGATGGAGCGCGCGCAGCGCGAATTTCCGCGCGAGGGCCTGCGCCATCGCATCGAGCACTGCGGCATCTGCCCGCCCGACCTGCGCGCGCGCGTGAAGAGCCAGCGCATCCTGCCGATCATGCAGCCGGCCTTCTTCTGGGAGTTCGGTGACGGCTACATCGCCAACTACGGCCAGCACCGCGCGGACACGATGTTCCCCACCAGGAGCCTGCTGGCGGCCGGCGTGCCGGTGGTCGGCTCCTCCGACGCGCCCGTCACGCACTACGCGCCGCTCTTCGGCATCGAACAGGCGCTGACGCGCGCGACCTCAGGCGGCCAGGTGTGTGGCCCCGACGAGCGCGTCGATCTGACGACCGCCATCCGCATGCACACCATCAACGGCGCGTTCGCCTCGTTCGAGGAGCGCATCAAAGGCAGCCTGGAGCCGGGTAAGCTCGCCGATCTGGTCCTGCTCGCCGACGACATCGCGCGCGTACCGGTGAAGGATCTCCGCCATCTGCCGATCGCGATGACCATGGTGGAGGGGCGCGTCGTCCACGAGGCGTGAGACGGAGCGCCCCGGCCTGTCAGTACTGCAGCGGTCGCCCGTCCACCTCCAGCGTCACCGCTCCCGCGATCACGTAGACGAAGCGCGGCGTCGGGTGACGATGCATGCCCGTGGCCGCGCCCGGCGCGATGTCGGCGACCCACATGTGGGCTTCCTTGCCCTCCATGCCTGCCATGTCGCTTCGCAGCAGCTCCGTGCGCTTGAGCGCCGGCGACTGGGCGCCCGAGCTCCCCAGCAGGCCGAGCGTGAGTCCAAGCGCCACGCTCGCGGTCAGCACTCTCGGTCGTCGATTCATGTTTTCCCTCCTCGACGGGATCAAGGCGCGGGGATCGGAAGGATGCTGGCGACCTTCCAGCCGGCGCCGGTCTTGACGAGCACCTGGTTCATGAGAAAGCGCGTGGTCTGCGCGGGCTGACCGGGAGCGCCGACGGTGAAGACGATCGGCAGGTGGATCCCGGCCACGCCGTCGGCCACGTGAACGATGCGAAGCTCGGCGAGCACGGGCTCCAGCCGCCACGTTCCCTGATAGAGCGTCTCGAAGCGCGCCAGGGCGGGTTGTCGTCCCCAGATCGCCGTCCCGCGCGTGACCCACAGAAACTGTGGCGAGTCCCACAACAGATCACCGACGGCGCGGCTGTCGTGGGCGTTCTGGGCCGCCACGAAGCGCTCGACGAGGGCGCGAACGTCGGCCTCGTCGGCGGCCATGGCGCTGCTCATGGCTGCCAGGACGAGCGTCAGTGCGAGGAATCCGATCTTCATGGGCGCCTCCTGTCCGTCGCCGCCGCCGGCGCTATACTGCGGCGCGGCGATCCGCACGAGTGAATCAACGTACCCGCAGTGTAGGAACGGGACCGTTTGCGGAAGCGTTAGCGCTGCCGAAGACGCCGCTGCTCTGCCTGCTGGGCGGGCCCGCGCTGCGGACCGGCCAACGGCACGTCCCGCTGGCGCTCCGGCCCAAGGCGCTCGCCCTCGTCACCTACCTGGCCGTGGCCGGCGGCGAGGTGGCGCGCCGGGACGTCGCGCGCCTGCTTTTTCCCGAGGCGGAGGGGCCGCGGGCGGCCCTGCGCTGGCACCTGGCGCACCTGCGCTCGGCCGCGCCGGCGCCCATCGCGCGGCGCCTGCGCACCACGCGCGAGACGCTGACGCTGCCGATGGCGACCGACGTCGCCATCTTCCGAGCCGCCGCCGACGCGATCTGCCGGCGGCCGGCGACGGAGGGCGCCGCCGCGGCCCTCGCGCTCTATCGTGACGATCTCGTGGCCGGCCTCAGCGTGGCGACGACGGCGGAGTTCGACAACTGGTTGTACGTGGAGCAGGAGAACCTGCGGCGCCGGTTCCGCCAGGCCACGCTCGCCTTCGCGCGCTGGGGGCTCTCGGCGGGCCATGGACGCGCGGCCGTCGGCCCCCTCGCGCGTCTGGTGACGGTCGACCCGTACTGCGAGGACGCTCACGTGCTGCTCATCGAGGCCTACGAGTCGCTCGCCGAGACGGCGCACGCGGCCGGGGCCTACGACCGGTACCAGACGATCGTGCGCCGGGAGCTGGCCGCGGAGCCGCGGCCGTCGGTGGCGCTACGGTTCGAGGGCCGCGTGGCGGCCCGCGCGGCGCTGCCGCGCGAGGAGCTGGTGCCGCTGCGCGACGTCACCCTGCACGTCGTCGACTGGCCGGGCGCCGAGCCCCCGATCGTCGCGGTGCACGGGTCCGCGCAGATGGCCCACAGCTTCGGCGCGCTGGCGGAGCGCCTGGCGCCGGCTCATCGGTTCGTCGGCATCGATCTGCGCGGGCATGGCTTCAGCGACAAGCCGCCGTCTGGCTACGACCTCGAGCGGCACGTCGAGGATCTTCGTCAGTTGTTAACGGCGCTGCCGCTGCGGCGGCCGATCGTTCTCGGCCACTCGGCCGGAGGCGCGATCGCGGCCTTCGTGGCCGCCGGCGCCGACGTGGCGGGGCTGGTGCTGCTGGAGGCGATGATCGGCGATCGCGCGTTCACCGAGAACGCGGCGGCGCAGGCGGCGCCGCTGGCGACAGGGCTGGGGCACACGGTGGCGGGGTTCGACGCTTACCTCGCCGAGTGGCGCGCGCGCCGCGCCGGCTTCACCGACGAGGCCGAGCGGCTCGCCGAGCGCTGGGTGCGGTTCGCGCTGGCGCCGCTGCCGGACGGGCGCTATCGCGAGCGCGCGCTGCGCATCGCCGTCGAGACGGAGTGGGCGTCCATCATCGCGGCCGACAGCCTCGGGGCGCTGGCCAGGGTGACGTGTCCGATCCTGATCGTGCAGGCGCTGAAGCCGTGGCTCGACGGGCGACCCTATTTCACGCGGCCCATCGTCGACGCGCAGCTCGCGGCCGCGCCGGCCGCCGAGCTGTTCGTGGCCCGGCGCTCCGACCATGCGACGCTCATTCGCGACCCCGAGCCCGCCATGGTCGCGGCGATCACGCGCTTCGCCGAGCGCTGCGCTACGGGCCGGTCGGCTTGTCGCCGGCGAGCGTGATGCGGTGGAGCAGCCGGCGGTGGCCCTGGTAGTCGTTGATCGCGTTGTGCTGGGCGCAGCGGTTGTCCCACATCGCGAGCGAGCCCGGGCGCCAGCGGAAGCGGCAGGTGAACTCCGGCCGCGTCTGATGCGCGTAGAGGTATTTCAGGATGGGCGCGCTCTCCTCGCCGGTCATGCCCTCGAAGCGCACCGTGTGGGCGACGTTGACGTAGAGCGCGCGGCGACCGGTCTCCGGGTGCACGCGCACCACCGGATGCGAGGCCGCGTAGTCCTTCTTGGCGTCGGCGCGCGCGGAATCCTTCAGCCGGTCCTCGCGCGTGCGCGAGACGTCGGCGGCCGCCGAGCTGTTGACGGCGACGAGGCCGTCGAGCAGCCGCTTCATCCCGCTCGAGAGCGTCTCGTACGCCAGGTACATGTTGGCGAACTCGGTGTCGCCGCCGGCGGGGGGCACCTCGCGGGCCACCAGCATGCTGGCCATGGGCGGCACGTCGAGATAGGTCGTGTCCGAGTGCCAGATGCCGCCGAAGTTGATCTTCTCGTTCTCGAGCTTGAGCACAGGGATGATCTCGGGGAACTCGTCGAGCCCTTTCACGAACGGGTACTCGATCGGCTCGCCGAAGCGGCGGGCGAAGGCGAGAAAGCGCGCCGGCGAGAGGTCCTGGTCACGGAAGAACAGCACGAGGTGCTCGAGCCACGCGCGGCGAAGGGCGGCCACGGTCGCGTCGTCGAGGTCCTTCGACAGATCGACGCCCGAGACCTCGGCGCCGATGGCCCCCGCCACGGGCTGAACGCGGATGGCGTCGCTCACGCGCCGATTGTACTACCGCCGGCCGGCCGGCTCCCGTGCGCTACGGTCGCGCCGTATCGGCCAGGTGCTTCAGGTAGCGCGCGATGGCGCGGATGTCGTCGTCGTCGATGAGGCCCTTCCAGGGCGTCATGGCGGTGCCCGGACGTCCGTTGCGGACGATCCGCAGGAAATCGTCCTCCGATCCCTTGAACGCCTGGAGATTGGCGGCGACCGGCGTGCCCTTGGCGTCGACGCCGTGGCACTGCGAGCACTGGGTCAGGAACGTCGAGCGCGCGAGGCGAAGCTCGGTGCTGAGCGCGGGGGAGGCGGCGGGCTGGGGGGCCGGGCCGATGCCGTACCGCGCGAGGATCGCGGGCAGCGTGCTGGTCTCGAGCTTCCGGAGCGCGCCGTCGAGCTCGTCCTTGAGCGCGAGGTCGACCTTGCGCATGGCGGCGCCGATCGGCACGTCACGGGCGGGGTCGACAACCTCCACCAGGCGGAAGCCGGGCTGATGCGTCACGAACCACCCGCCCAGCGGTGACTCGATCACCACGCTGTCCACCTCGCTGCGGGTCAGCGCGATGAACAGCTCGTCGGCATTGCGATAGACCTTGCGGGTGAATCCACGCTCGTACGCGAGCTGATCGCCGAGCGTCATGGCCTGCACGCCGACCAGCTTGCCCCGCAGCTCGTCGAGGCGGCCGACGCCGCCGACCGTGGGCGAGACGACGACCTGCCGCATGACGTAATAGGGCGCCGAGAACTGCAGGCGCGGCTTGTCGGCGCGGAAGGCGGCCGTGGCGGGCAGCCCCATGAAGACGTCGCACCCGCCGTCGTAGAGCTGGCGGAGCGCGACGATCTCACGCGCGGTCGGCACCCAGTGAATGGTGAGCTCGGCGCCGAGCGCCTGGGCGAGCGCCCGCGCCACCTCCACCTCGAAGCCCGGCTGCCGCTCGTCCCGCGCGGAGAACGGCAGATTGGCCGGATCCGCGCAGAGGCGGATCCGGCGCACGTCGGCATCGCTGCTCGCGGCCGCCGCCACGAGGACGGCGACCGCGACGCTGATGAGTCTCACTCGCTCAGTCCGAACACGACGACGATGTCGCTGTAGTTGACGCGGGCGGCGTCGGCCCACTTCGGCTCCTTGCCAAACCACACCTGCGAGCGCAGGGTGCCGCCGGCCACCACCGCGACGTACTGCTTGCCGTCGATCGCGAAGGTGATGATCCCGCCCGACTGCGGCGTGCCCAGGTTGAACGACCACAGCTCCTGTCCGTTGGCGGCGTCGACCGCCACCACCTTGCCCTCGGCGGTGCCCTGGAAGACCAGGTTGCCGGCCGTGCCCAGCGTGTGACTGATCAGCGGCGTGCGGTTGTTCCACTCCCACAGCACCTTGTTCTGGCTCACGTCGAACGCGCGCAGCACGCCGGCCTGCTCGGCCCGGCTGAAGTGCTCGGCGGTCACGCCCGTGAAGAGCTGGCCTCGCTTGTACGCCAGGTCGGCGACGTACGCGTACCGCATGCAGAACTCGTTCGACGGGATGTAGAGGACGCCGGCCTTGGGGTTGTACACCTTCGGCTGCCAGCCGGTGGCGCCCAGCAGCGAGGGGCACACTTCCACCGGCGGCCCGCCCATCGTGGGTCGCAGGCCGGCGTTCTCGACGCCCTTGCCGGTGACGGGATCGGGCTTGCCCCAGGTCAGCGTTTTCACGAACGGCGCCGCCGACAGGAACTTGCCGGTGGTCCGATCCAGCGTATAGACGTAGCCGAGCTTGTTGGCCTGGACGACCGCCTTGTGGGTCTGGCCATCCCGGGTGACGTCGACGACGTGGTGCTCGGCCACGGTGTCGTAGTCCCACGGCTCGTTGGCCAGGTACTGGTGGTACCACTTCAGCTTGCCGGTATCGAGATCCAGCGCGACGGCCGACATCGAGTAGAGGTTGTCGCCGCGGCGCATGTCGGCGATCCAGGGGGCCGGGTTGCCGGTGCCGAAGTAGAGGAGATTCGTGGCGGGATCGTAGGTGCCGGTATGCCAGACGGCGGCGCCCCCGATCTTCCACGTGTCGGCGCCCCACGTCTCGCTCCCCGGCTCACCGGCGGCCGGAATCGAGTACCAGCGCCACTGACTCTTGCCCGTCCTGGCGTCGAAGGCCTCGACGAACCCGCGCGGGCCCATCTCGCCGGGCCCGGCGATGCCGACGATGATCTTGCCCTTCACTACCAGCGGCGCCTGCGACACGAAATACCCGTCGGCGTAGTCGGCGATCCTCGTCTCCCACACCTGCTTGCCGGTCTTGGCATCCAGCGCGACCAGGTGGGCGTCCAGCGTGCCGAAGATCACCGTGTTCTCGTAGAGCGCGACCCCGCGGTTGTGCGGGATGACGCGCACCAGCGCGCCGACGTCCTCCGGGATCTTGCGCTCGTGCTTCCAGATGAGCTCACCGGTGGCGGCGTTGATGGCGTGCACGCGGTTGTAGGCCATCTGGGTCGACGTCATGAACATGACGCCGTCGTTGACGACCGGTGTTGCTTGCTGGTCACCCACGGCGCCGCCCGCGAAGATCCACTTCGGCACCAGCTTCTTGACGTTGGCCGGGGTGATCTGGTCGAGCGGGCTGAAGCGCCAGCCGTTGTAGGTGCGGTTGTACATGAGCCAGTTGGCGCCGTCGCTGTCGGCGTTCAGGAGCCGGTCGTCGGTCACGGGTCGCCAGTCGGCGGCCCCGACCGGCAGCGGGGGGAACACGATCGCGAGGAGGATGAGGACGATGATCGTCAGGGTCGGCACGATGCTCATTCCAGTCTCCACGGGTCAACCGGGTTTCGATCTGGATGAACGGCGAGAACGTGGCAGACGCTGAGTTGCGGATCGGTCGGCGCGTCACCTCCTCCCCAGCCCGGACGGGCTAGATGTAGACAGCCTTGAGCTGCGCCTCGGGATAGCGGCCGCCGGCGGCGGCCCCGACGGGCGCGGTGTCCGAGATGCGGCGGACGTCCTCGTCGGTGAGCTTGACCTTCAGCGCGGCGAGGTTCTCCTGCAGCCGGTCGATGCGCTTGGTGCCGGGGATGGCGACCACGTCGCGGCCCTGGGCCAGCAGCCACGCCAGCACGAGCTGGCCCGGCGTGCAGCCCTTCTCGCGCGCGATCGCCTCCAGCTTCTGGACCAGGTGAATGTTGCGCACGAGGTTCTCGCCCTGGAAGCGCGGGTGGGCCAGGCGCCGATCGCCCTCGGGCAGATCCTGGGGCTTCTGGATCTGCCCCGTGAGGAGGCTGCGGCCGAGCGGGGAGTAGGCGACGAACGAGATGCCCAGCTCGCGCAGCGTCGGCAGCGTCTCCTCGGCTTCCTTGCGGTAGAGCACCGAGTACTCGCTCTGCAGCGCGGTGATCGGATGCACGCGGTGCGCGCGGCGCACGGTGTCGGGCGCCGCCTCGGAGAGCCCGAGGAAGCGCACCTTGCCCTGCTCGATGCAGCGCTTCATGCCGCCCACGGTCTCCTCGATGGGCACCTTGGGATCGACGCGGTGCTGGTAGTAGAGGTCGATGACCTCTACGCCGAGCCGCTTGAGGCTGGCGTCGCACGCCTGCACGACGTACTCCGGACGGCCGTTGACCTGGTTGGGACCACCGGGATTTTGAACTTGACCGAACTTTGTCGTGAGCACGACCCGATCGCGCCGGCCCTTGAGCGCGCGGCCGATGACTTCTTCATTGTGGCCCCAGCCGTACATGTCGGAGGAGTCGAGGTGATTCACGCCGAGGTCGATCGCGCGCTGGATGAGCGTGAGCGACTGGGCGTCGTCGGCGGGGCCGTACACGCCCGAGAGTCCCATGCAGCCGAGCCCGATGGCGGAGACGTCGAGCGTGCTGTGGCCGAGCCGGCGTTGCTCCACCACGCTCATGCCTTCACGTCCGTCAGCCCGAGCTCGGCCAGCTTGGCCGCCGTGGGCTTGCCCGTCTCGGGATCCCAGCCGGCCATCTCGTAGTACGTGCGCCGCGCGGCGATGAACTTGTCGCGCTCGACGAACGAGCCCTTCAGCGCGCCGTTGCCGATGCCTTCGTGCAGCCGGTCCGGCAGCACGTCGTCCTCCGGCGTGAAGCCCTCGCGGTTGTTGAAGACGCGCGCCAGCGTGTTGTTGCGCTCGCCCACCTTCATCGCCTCGTACAGGCTCATGTTCCAGCCGGTGACGCCGTTGATGTAGTCGACCAGCGGCGTCAGCTCCATCACGTTGAGCGGCGCGCCTACAAAGTCGCACATTCCTACGGAGTTGTAGAACGACCAGACTTTCTGTGTTTCGAAGAAGGCTCGGACTTTCTTCGCATCGAGATCGAGTGGATCCAGCGGTTCGATCAGCCCCAGGACTCCCATGGGATGCCCCGTCGGATGAAATCCTGCATACAGCGGATCGTGCGGGGCCTCCATGTGATCGGCGCCCGTGGGCGACAGCGCGTAGGCCAGCGAGAGGCCCTTCTTGCCGCGCGGGTCGTGCATGGGCAGCTCCTGCCCCTTCACGTGCAGCGCGTACTTCTCGGAGCCCTTGCCCAGCTTCTCGGCCGCACGCTTGACGCCCTCGGCGAGCAGGTCGCCGATCCCCTCGCGCTTGCCGATCATGTGCACGAGCTGGATCACGGCGTCCGCGTTGCCCCAGGTGAGGTCGAGGCCGCCGGTCATCTCCTTGGTGATGATGCCGTGCTCCCAGCACTCCATCGCGAACGCCGTGACGGCGCCGGTGGAGATGGAGTCGAGCACGTACTGCGCGTGGAGCTGGTTGATCAGCGCCAGGGCGTTGAGGTCGCTCACGCCGCACAGCGAGCCGGACGCGGCGAGCGTCTCGTACTCCGGCCCGCCGTACTTCGGCGTCACGCCGAGCTCCTTCACCTCGACCTCGCGCTTGCACGCCACCGCGCACGCAAAGCAGGTGCCGCGATCGGTCAGGATGGTGTCGCGCATCTTCTGGCCGCTGATCTCGCGCGCGCCCTCGAAGGAGCCGTCGCGGAAGTTGCGCGTTGGCAGGATGCCGGACACCTCCAGCGCGAGCACGCCGCTGGACGAGCCCAGCTGGTGGAAGCGGTCCTTGGCGCGATCGTAGTGGCCCTTGAACCAGACGAGCTTGTTCTTGGCCTCGTCCTTGTCGACGGCGGCCGGCGGCTTGCTGCCGCGCACGACGATCGCCTTGAGGTTCTTGCTGCCCATGACGGCCCCGAGCCCGCTGCGCCCGTGGAAGTGCTTGAGCTGGTTCACGATGGCGGCGAAGCGCACCAGCTTCTCGCCGGAGACACCGCACTGCATGACGCGGATGCGCTTGTCGCCCAGCTCGGCCTCGAGCCCGTCTTGCACGTCGCCGGAGAGCTTGCCCCAGTGCCCGGCGGCGTCGCGGAACTCGACCTTGTCGTCCTTGATCCACACGTAGGTCGGCGTCTCGGCCTTGCCGTGCACGACCACGCCGTCCCAGCCGGCCGCGCGCAGCTCGGGTCCCCACCAGCCGCCGGCCTCGGACTCGCCGTAGCCGCCGGTCAGCGGCGATTTCGCCGCCGCCGTGTAGCGGTTGGTGCCGGAGAGCGACAGGCCGTTGATGACGCTGGTCATGAAGACGAGGACGTTGTCGGGGCCGAGGGGATCGACGCCCGGCTTCAGTTCGCGCAGCAAGAGCCAGGCGGCCATGGCGCCGCCGCCGAGATGCCGCCGCAGGATGTTCTCGGGAACTTCTTCCACGCGCGTCTGGCGGGCGGTGAGGTCCACGTGCAGGAGCTTGGCGGTCAGCGGGCCGGCGGCCATGAGGCGATCCTCCTTGAGGGGCCTCATCCTATCAGGCTTCAAGGAGCCTGAGCAGCGCTTCAGTGCCGGGCGGTCACCTGCTTGATCGCGCTGGCGAGGGACTCCATCGTGACCGGCTTGCTGATCACGGCATCCACGGCGGGCGGCTGCTCGCCCTTGGCGTCCATGAGGTCGCCGAAGCCCGTCAGCATGATGATCGGCTTCTTCGGGGCGATCTGCCTGATGGTCGTCGCGAGCTGGTCGCCGCCCATCTCGGGCATCGCGCGGTCGGTGATCACGAGGTCGAAGCGGCCGGACATGAACGTGTCGAGCCCCTCGAGGCCGTTGGCCGCGCTCTGCACCGTGTGCCCCTGCCGGCTGAGCTGCTCGGTGACGACCACGCGCACGAGCGGATCGTCCTCGACCCACAAGATGCGCAGCCGCCGCGAGCGCTCGACCGGGTCGGCCGCCGGCGTGGCCGGCGCCTCGCGGTAGATCGGCAGCCGGATACTGAAGGTCGTGCCCTGACCCGGCTCGCTCTCGACAGTGACCGTGCCGCCGTGCCGCTGCACCGTCGTGTTGACGAGCGCCAGGCCGAGGCCGGTGCCCTGCTGATCCTTCGTGGAGAAGAACGGCTCGAGGCACCGCCGGCGGACCTCCTCCGACATGCCGACGCCCGTGTCGCTGATGGTCAACAGCACCTCGTCGCCGTCCTGGCGGACGCGCATGGCGATGGTCCCGCCCTGCGGCATGGCGTCCACGGCGTTGAAGATCAGGTTCGTCAGCATCTCGCGGATGCCGGCGGCGTCGCCCAGGATGACGGGCACGTCCACCGCGTCCGTGATGACGACCCGGATGCTCACGCCGCGGCCGAGCGCCTCGCTCTTCCAGCGCGGCTGCGTGAGCGCGGCGGCCTCCTCGAGGCAGCGGCGCAGATCCACGGCGATGTCGGGCGAGCTCTCGCCGCGCTCGCGGTAGAGCTCGCGCAGGCGCCGGATGACCGACGCGGCGTCGAGGGCGGCCGTGTTGATGAGCTGGGCGTACCGCTGCGTGGTGGCGGGGGGCACATCGGGGCGCTGGACGAGCAGCTCGGCGAAGCCCAGGATCGGCGACAGCGTGTTGTTGAAGTCGTGCGCGATCCCGCTGGCCATCTCGCCCATCGCGCGCAACCGCTCCTGCTGGAGCACCTGGCGCTGGGTGGCCTTGAGCTGGGCCAGGGTCACCTCGAGCTCGCGGTGGCTGCGCTGCAGCTCGGCCTCCGCGCGGTGGCGCTCGGTGACGTCGTTGAAGCTCACGACGACGCCGGTGAGCTGCCCGCGCTCCACCATCGGCGTCGCCACGTAGTCCACCGGCAGGTAGCTGCCGTCCAGGCGGCTGAAGATCTGGTCGGTGCCGTGACGCGCGCGCCTGTCTTGAAGGGGCGCGAACAGCGGCGCGCGGTCGTCGGGCGTCGGCGTGCCGTCGGAATTCAGGCAGCGCACGATCGCCGTCACCGGCTTGCCGGCGACCTCGCGGGCAACCACGCCGAGCAGGCCGGCCGCCGCCGGATTCATGAACGTGACGCGCCGCTGGGTGTCGATGCCGAAGATCCCCTCGCCGGTCGCTTCCAGGATGAGCGCGGTCTGCGCGAACGCGCGCTCGTTGAACCGCCAGGCGACCACGCTGCCCACGCAGGACCAGAGGACGAACGCCGCGTGGATGCCGGCCCACCTCCACGGCGCGTTGAACGCGGCCGGGTGGTTGTAGACGCCCTCGGGCCACAGCACGCCGACGAGGCCGTGATGCACCGTCACGAACGCCACGGCCAGCAGATACGGGATCCAGTCCTGGCAGAGCGCCAGGAAGACGAGCATGACGAAGAAGTGAAAGTGCATCTCGATGTAGCCGCCCGAGAGATGCACGAGGATGGCCGAGGAGCTCATCAGCCCGAAGCCGACGGCCGTGGTGCGCACGGTGCGGCCGGCGCGCTGCCAGCCCGCGAGCAGCGCGAAGAGCGCCACGATGCCGCCCTCGGCGATCGTGTGCAGGGCCGTCGTGTCGTCGAGGAGCGCGCCGAGCGAGAGGTCCCACCGGCGTCCGAGGAGGGGGCCGACCAGCGCGATCATCGCCGCGTGGGCCCACGTGAGCGCCACGA
Organism: Candidatus Rokuibacteriota bacterium; assembly: GCA_003220265.1. GTDB lineage: Bacteria > Methylomirabilota > Methylomirabilia > Rokubacteriales > CSP1-6 > AR5. The sequence goes on from QHRW01000017.1 coordinate 29,652, forward strand.
GGAGGCGGAAGCGCGAGCCCCAGACTTCCTCGGGCAGCGCACCACCGGACGGGACAAGGTCCCACAGACGTTTACCGAGCGAGGGAAGGCTCATCGGCGCGCCGCTTCTATGCGAAGACAGTGCCGCGGTGCGCGAGGCTGGATTCCAGCTACTTGCGCCTCACTCCACGCTCGAATTCACGCCGACTGGATGATTTCTGCCCGCTCCGATCGGACAAAAGCGATCAGATTCGGTTCACCGCGCTGACGACCGCGCGCAGCGAGGCCGTCACGATGTTGGCGTCGAGCCCGACGCCCCAGCGCGTCTTGCCGCCGTTGACGCGCGCCTCGACGTACGCCGCCGCCTTCGCGTCGGCGCCCTCGCCGAGCGCGTGCTCGGTGTAGTCCGTCAGCTCCACCACGATGCCGGCGTCCTTCAGCGCGTCCACGAACGCGGCGATCGGCCCGTTGCCATGGCCCTTCAGCCAGCGCTCGCCGCCGCCCAGCTGCACGTGCGCCTCGACCGTGGCCTCGCCGGTCTCGGGCGCGGTGGTGATGATCGGATGGCCCACGAGCGTCACCGGGTGCTCCGCCGTCAGGTACGTCGTCTCGAAGGCGGCCCAGATCTGGTCCGCGCTGATCTCGGTGCCGCTGGCCTCCGTGAGCTTCTGGATCACGGAGGAGAACTCGATCTGCAGTCGCCGCGGCATGTCGAGGCCGTGCTCGAACTTCATGATGTAGGCCACGCCGCCCTTGCCCGACTGGCTGTTGACGCGGATCACCGCCTCGTACGAGCGCCCGAGGTGATGCGGATCGATCGGCAGGTACGGCACCTCCCACACGTCGTAGTCCTTGCCGAGCGCCTCGAAGCCCTTCTTGATGGCGTCCTGGTGCGAGCCCGAGAAGGCCGTGTATACGAGGTCGCCCACGTAGGGATGGCGCGGGTGCACGGGCAGCCGGTTGCAGTGCTCGACCGTCCGGCGCGCGGCGTCGATGTCGGAGAAGTTCAGCCGGGGATCCACGCCCTGGCTGAAGAGATTGAGGGCCAGCGTCACCACGTCCACGTTGCCCGTGCGCTCGCCGTTGCCGAAGAGCGTGCCTTCCACGCGATCGGCGCCGGCCATCACGCCGAGCTCGGCGGCGGCCACGGCGGTGCCGCGGTCGTTGTGCGGGTGCAGCGACAGGATGATGGTGTCGCGCGCCTTGACGTTGCGGTGGAACCACTCGATCTGGTCGGCGTAGACGTTCGGCGTCGCCATCTCCACGGTGGCGGGCAGGTTGAGGATCACCGGGCGCTGGCGCGTGGGCTCCCACACGTCCATCACGGCTTCGCAGACCTCTTTCGCGAAGTCGAGCTCGGTGCCCGTGAAGCTCTCCGGCGAGTACTGCCAGTGGATGTCGGTGCCGGGCACCGTGGGCACCAGCTTCTTGCAGAGCTGCGCGGCGCGCACGGCGATGTCCACGATGCCCGCGCGGTCGAGGCCGAACACCACGCGGCGCTGCAGCGTGGAAGTGGAGTTGTAGAGATGGACGAGCGCGCGCGGGGCGCCGCGCAGCGACTCGAACGTGCGCTCGATCAGCTCGGGCCGCGCCTGCGTGAGCACCTGGATGATCACGTCGTCGGGGATCAGATCCTCCTCGATGATCTGGCGCACGAAGTCGAAGTCCGGCTGCGAGGCCGAGGGAAAGCCCACCTCGATCTCCTTGAAGCCGCACTTGACCAGGAGGTCGAACATCCGCCGCTTGCGCTCCAGGTCCATGGGGTCGATCAGCGCCTGGTTGCCGTCACGCAGGTCCACGCTGCACCACCGCGGGGCCTTGGTGGTGACGCGGCCGGGCCACGTGCGATCCGGCAGCGGGATCGGCGTGAACGACCGATAGAGATGGAACGGCATCGGTGCGGGCGGACCGGCCTTCGGCGCCACGGGAGCCTCCTTTTCGAGCAAACAAAAAAGCCTCCCCGGGTTGCGGGAGAGGCTTTTCTGGCGCGCGCCCTTGGGGGCGCGCGCCTAGGTCAGGGACAGGGTCGCGAGCCGGTGGTCCGCGCTCGTCGTCCTCACAGTCGCTTGGATCACGGCGTTCATGTGCTCCGGCATTGTCTCCGGGGCCGCGTCCGATGTCAAATGCCGGTCATCCGGTAGGTCCGCACCGCGTTGTCGTGGAAGAGCGCCCGCTGCTGGTCCGCCGGTCGGTCGGCGACGAACGCCTTGAAGGCGTCGAAGAGGGCGCGATAGCCGATGCAGAGGCCGTCCACCGGGAAATTGCTCGCGAACATGCAGCGAGCGACGCCGAAGATCGCGATGGCGTCACGCACCACGTGCCGGTTGCGCTCGTGGGGCCACGACTTGTCGGCCTGGCCGAGCCCGGAGATCTTGAGCGCCACGTTGGGCTGCGCGGCGGCCGTCTCCAGCACGCGGCGCCACGCGGCGAGGGCGAGGGCGTTGCGGTCTGCGGGCAACGCGGTGTGATTGATCACGATGGGGATGCGGGGGAAGTCGCGCGCGAGGTCGGCGGCGGCGTCGAGGTGCCACCACGGCGTCTGCACGTCGAAGTGCAGGCGGTGGCGCTCGAGCAGCGCGTAGCCGCGGCGCCACGCAGGGTCGTCCATCGAGCCCGGCGCGCCCCGTCGCGCCGCGTCCGGCCGCGCGGCGGCGGCGGGCTTCTGGCGGATGCCGCGCACGAAGTCGAACGCCGCGTGGCCTGCCAGAACTTCGCCCACGTCGGGCGCCTCGAAGCGCGCATGCCCGACGGCCACCGTCGGCAAGCCGTGCTCCTTGCGCAGGCCGGCCAGCCAGCGGGTCTCGCCGACCTCGTCGGCGATCTCGCGCTCGGCCTCCATGTGCACGGTGGCCACCACGCGATGGCCGGCGGCATCACGCCGGAAGTCGTCGGGCAGGTAGCGCCGGGGCAGCGCCGCATAGTCGCCGTAGCGAAACACCGGGAGCGGATCGGTGGAGAGCCACGGATAGCGGCCGGCGCCCGCGTCCCAGAAGTGCTGGTGCGCGTCGACGATCGGCAGGTCGTCGGTCACTTGGCCTGCTTCATCTCGGTGAACAGGCGCAGGGCGTCGGCCTCGGAGATGCGGCGCAGGAAGATCGGGTGCGAGCCGACCGGCGCGAGCCACGCGCGCCTGGGATGATAGCCGGCGGCCACGTAGTAGACGCCGCCGTCGGTGGCGTCCAGCAGCACGCGCTGGCCGTCCATCACGAGCTCGTGGGCGCCCGGCTTGATCACGATGCGCTGCCACGTCTCGCGCCAGAGCCGCACGAGCGGGAAGCCGTCGATGGTCACGTAGCGTCGGAATGGAATGACCGTCCCGCGGCTGACGTTGAAGACGTAGACGTCGGCGCGCGGGACGGTCGCGTCCTCGGCGAGCACGGGCGTGCCGGGTCGCGGGGTGGCGCAGGCCACGAGCGCCAGCAACAGGACAGCCAGGAGCGGATACGCGAAGCGCATCGATGACTGCACGGCTTACGGCTTAATCTGGCGTGCGAAAGCTGTGACGACCAGCGGCCAAGTATCTCCTCCGAGTGCGACTGCAGCAAAGCCCCCGATAATCGAGTCGGCAAGAGAGATGATGAAATATGGACGGTCGCGCCGATCATGCCCCCAAATGAACTTACCTCGAGGATCTGAAGGCGACAACCACTCGGGGGTGGGCACGCGCCAGTTACGTGGAGAGCTACGAGATCACCGATTCCAAGATGCCTCCCTTGCAACTTCTGCCACGCTGCCGCGCGCCGTTGACTCGTCGAGGTTCAGAGCCCTCAGAAATGCGACGAGCTCGTCATCGCCGTGGACCACCCGGGTCGGTAGGGCGCCGCCGCCCTTGTCGTATGGCGCATAAGAAACGGCATAGCGTGCGATCCCAGTTGCAGGGTCGGCGCCGAGTCGCAAGAGATGCAGAGAGCCCGTGCGGTCCATGAGCGTTCTCCCGTTGCAGAGAGGCTACGGCGGTTACTTCTGCGTGACCTTCCGGCCGATCTTCTTTTCGATGACGTGGGTGACGGCGGAGAAGTCTTCTTTGCCCCAGCCCTGGGCGATCGCCTCCTCGAAGGTGCGCGTGGTTTCCTCCAGGATCGGCGTGGGCACCTTGGCGGCGCGGGCCAGGTCGAGCGCGAGGCGCGCGTCCTTCAGCATCAGCTCGGCCATGAACGTGGGCGAGAAGTCCCCGTCCAGCATGCGCTTGACGCGGCGATCGAAGTACGTGCCGAATGCCATGCCGCCGCCGTTCTTGACGACGTCGTAGAACACGTACGGGTCCACACCCGACTGCACGCACGTGCCGACTGTCTCCGCCACGGCGGCCGCGGTGACCGCCACCAGGCCGTTGTGCAGGAGCTTGACGCGATTGCCGCTGGCCGACGAACCGACGTACATGTGGAGCCGGCCCATCACGTCGAGATAGGGCTTGATCGTCTCCATCTTCGTGCGGTCGCCGCCGACGATGAAGAAGATCTCACCCGACAGCGCCTGCGGCTGCGAGCCGAGCATCGGCGTGTCCATGTGCACGATGGAGCGGCGCGCGAGGCCCGCGGCAACCTCCAGCGTGGCCTCCGGGCTCACGGTGGAGCAATCGCACGTGACGAGGCCGGCGGCGCCGCCGGCCGCCACGCCGTCGGGACCGAGATAGGCCGCGCGCACGACGTCGTCGTTGGGCAGGCACGTGAAGAGGACGGCGACCTGACGCGCGACCTCGGCCGGCGAGCGGGCCACCGTCACGCTCGCGTGCTTCGCCGCCGTCGCCGTCGCCGCCGCGCTCGTGTCGAACACGACGAGCGGCACGCCCGCCTTGGCGAGGTTGGCCGCCATCGGCCCGCCCATCGTGCCCAGGCCGATGAAGCCCACGCGTTCCTTCGTGGCCATCAGGAAACCGGCGGGCGGCGCGCGGCCCAGGGGCGCGCCTGCTCGAACGCCGCGGCCGCCTGGAGCACCGTGGTCTCCGCGAAGCGGCGGCCGACGATCTGCAGGCCGACCGGCAAGCCGTCGGGCGTCAGTCCGGCCGGCACCGTGGCCGCCGGCTGGCCCGTGAAGTTGAACGGGTAGGAGAACGACGCCCAGGGGAACCAATCCCAGCGATGCTGGGGCCAGCCGTCGGGATTGAGCTTGCCGACGCCGAACGGCGCCACCGAGACCGTCGGCGTGAGCAGCAGATCGTAGCGCTCGAAGAGCGGGCGCACGCTGTCCCAGAAGTTGATCCGGCCCGCGCGCATCGCGACATATTCCGCGGCGCTCCAGCGCCTCGCCTCGTCCATGCACGCGACGAGGCCCGGGTCCATCCGGTCGCGCCACTGCTCGAGGAACTGGCCGTAGTTGCCCAGGTAGTGCGCGCCCCACATGAGCCGGATCATGTCGTGGGTATCGGCGAAGCCCGGCTTCACTTCTTCGACCGTCGCGCCGGCCGACTCGAGCGCGCGCGCCGCCGAGGCGACCAGCTCGGCCACCTCGGGATCCACGCGCAGGCCGTCGAGGTTCGGGCTGAACGCCAGCCGCAGCCCCTTCACGCCGCGCGTGAGCGAGGCGGCATAGTCGGCGGGCGGGCTCTCGAGCGAGGTCGCGTCCCACGGATCGGGCCCCGCCATCGCCTGGAGCATCAACGCGGCGTCGCCCACGGTGCGCGTCATCGGGCCGGCGTGCGTGGCGGAGTCGTTGTTGGACACGGGCCACAGCGGCACGCGGCCGTACGTGGCCTTGACGCCCACGATGCCGCAGAACGCCGACGGGATCCGGATGGAGCCGGCGCCGTCGGAGCCCTGGTGCAGCGGGCCGAGGCCTGCCGCGGCGGCGGCGCCGGCGCCCGCGCTGGAGCCCCCCGTCGTCACGTCGGGATTCCACGGGTTGCGCGTGATGCCGGTGAGCGGGCTGTCGCCCAGCGCCTTCCAGCCGAACTCGGGCGACGTCGTCTTGCCGAGGAAGATCCCGCCCGCCTCGCGCAGCCGCCGCACGTAGGGCGCGTCCACGTCGGGCACGCGCTCGGCGAAGATGTGCGAGCCGAACATCGTCTTCACGTCCTTGGTGAGCGCCAGGTCCTTCACCGAGAACGGCAGGCCGTGCAGCGGGCCGAGCGCTGCGCCCGAGGTGACGGCCTGCTCGGCCTGGCGCGCGGCGGCGAGCGCGGCGTCGGGCGTGAGCGTGCAGAACGCGTTGAGCCGCGGATTCAGGCGCTCGATGCGCTCGAGCACGCCGCGCGTGAGCTCGACGGGCGAGAGCTTCTTCGCCCGGATGAGCCCGGCCAGCTCGGTGGCCGGCGTGAACGCCAGCTCGTCGGCGGCGCTCACGAGCTGGTGAACCCCTTGCCCTCGTCGGCCAGGCGCTTGAGCAGCGGCGCCGGCGTCCAGAACGCGTCCCCGGTGGCCTTCTGGAGCTCCGCCATCTTGTCGCGCACGGCCTTGAGCCCGATCTGATCGGCCCAGAACATCGGACCACCGCGATAGACCGGCCAGCCGTAGCCGTAGACCCAGATGACGTCGATGTCGCTGGCGCGGATCGCGACCTTCTCGTCGAGGATCTTCGCGCCCTCGTTCACCATGGGGTAGAGCAGCCGCTGGAGGATCTCCTCGTCGGTGATGTGGCGGCGCGTGATGCCCTGGTCGGTCGCCACGTCGACGATGATCTTCTCGACCTCGGGGTCGGGGATGGGTGTGCGGTCACCCTTCTCGTACTTGAAGTACCCGAGACCCGTCTTCTGGCCGAAGCGCCCCAGCTCGCAGATGCGATCCGCCACCGGCGACTTCGTGCCGCGGCCTTTCCGGATGCGCCAGCCGACGTCGAGGCCGGCGAGGTCGCCCATCGCGAAGGGCCCCATCGGGAAGCCGAAGTTGGTGAGCACCTTGTCGACCTGGTGCGGCAGCGCGCCTTCGAGGATGAGCTTCTCGGCCTGCAGCCCGCGCTGGTGGAGCATGCGGTTGCCGACGAAGCCGTAGCAGACGCCGACGAGCACCGGCACCTTGGCGATGCGCCGGCCGACCGTCATCGCGGTGGCGATCGCGTTGGCCGGGCTGAAGAAGTGCATGCCGATCACGCTCTCCGTCCGCTTGGTGGCCGAGGCGATCTCGTTCACATCGAGCGTGGATGTGTTGGTTGCCAGCACCGCATCCGGCTTCGCAATGCCATCAAGCTTTGCGAACACCTCTTTCTTGATGGGCATTTCTTCGAAGACCGCTTCGATCACAATGTCCGCATCTTTGATCGCATCGAAGTCCGTGGTCCCGGTGATGAGCCCCATCCGCTTCTCGACGTCGGCCATCGTGAGGCGGCCGCGGCTGGCCGTCGCCTCGTAGTTCTTGCGCACGATGCCGAGGCCGCGATCGAGCGCGTCCTTGGCGACTTCCACCACGGTGACGGGGATGCCGGCGTTGGCGAAGTTCATGGCGATGCCGCCGCCCATGGTGCCGGCGCCGATGACCGCGGCCTTCTTGATGTCCTTGGCCGGCGTGTCGCCCGGCACGTCGGGGATCTTGGCCGCCTCGCGCTCGGCGAAGAAGAAGTAGCGCTGAGCCTTGGACTCCGGCGACGTCAGCAGCTCGGCGAACAGCTCGCGCTCGCGCTTGATGCCGGCGTCGAAGGGCAGGTTCACCGCGGCCTCGACGGCCTTGATGATGTTCTCCGGCGCCCGGAAGCCGCGCGTCTGCCGCGCCACCGACTTGCGGAACTCGGCGAACACCTCGGGCTTGCCGCGCGCCGCCGTGACCTTCTCGGTGAGGTCGCGGATCTTCCGCAGCGGGCGGTTGTCCTTCAGGACCTTCTCGGCGAAAGCGACGCCGGCCGCGGTGAGCTCGCCCTCGACGATCTCGTCGATGAGCCCGTGCTTGAGCGCCTCGTCGGCGCGGATCGGATCGCCGCTGACCATCATCTGCAGGGCCTTGTCGACGCCCACCACGCGCGGCAGCCGCTGCGTGCCGCCGGCGCCGGGCAGCAGCCCCAGCTTCACTTCCGGCAGGCCGAAGCGCGCGTCCTTCACGCCGACGCGATAGTGGCAGGCCAGCGTCACCTCGAGGCCGCCGCCGAGGGCGGTGCCGTGCACGGCGGCGACGACGGGCTTGGGGCTGCCCTCGATGAGCTCCAGCACCTCGTGCAGGCCCGGCTCGCGCGGCGGCTTGCCGAACTCCGTGATGTCGGCGCCGGCGATGAACGTGCGTCCCGCGCACGTGATGACGATCGCGCCCACGCCGGCGTCGGCGATCGCCTGCTTGACGCCGTCGCGCAGGCCCTGCCGGACGTGCTGGCTGAGCGCGTTCACGGGCGGGTTGTTGACGGTCAGCACGGCGACGCGTCCGCGGCGATCGAGATCGACGGACTGGGTGATGGCTGTCATGGCTGGACCTCCCTGACGACGCCGGGGATGGTACCACGGGCCTCGGGGGCTACAATCGGCGTCCGATGACCATCGAGGGTGTGCTGTTCGACATGGGCGGTGTGGTGATGGAGTCGCCGCTGCACGCCATCGCGCGCTACGAGCGCGCGCGCGGATTGCCCGCGAACGCGATCAACCGCGCGGTCGCCGCCGCCGGCGAGCACGGAGCCTGGGCGCGGCTGGAACGCGGCGAGCTCACGGCCGACACGTTCTGCGACCCGTTCGAGGCCGACTGCCGCGCCCACGGCGTCGAGGTGAGCGGCGCCGCTATCATGCTGGCCATCGCCGAGGCCGGCGTCGCCCGCCCCATCATGCTGGAAGCCATCCGACGCCTGCGCGCGCGCCGCTTCCGCGTCGGCGCCCTCACCAACAACTGGCGCCGCGAAGGACCGCAGGACGACGTGATTCCCCACGCGCTGAAGGGCCACTTCGACGTTTTCATCGAATCTCGCGTGGTGGGGTTGCGCAAGCCCGACCCGAAGATCTATGTGCTGGCCTGTCGCGAGCTGGGCGTGCCCCCGGAGCGCACGGCGTTCCTCGACGACATCGGCGGCAACCTGAAGCCCGCGCGCGCCCTCGGCATGACCACGATCAAGGTCGACGACCCCCACCAAGCGCTGGCGGAACTCAGCACATTGCTAGGTCTCGACCTCTTGAACTGACATTCGGACGTCGGTGAACCGCGAGCGAATCAGCGAGCGCGTTCGAATGTTCGTACCACGACGCGAATAACCGCGTTCGAGCGCCGGCTTCGCCGGCGCAATCCTAGTTCTGGGGGGAGGCAGGGAGGAGCCGCGTCGACGACGCGGCGACGACCGCCGGAAGGGGGGCATAGCCCCCCTCCGGGCTAATCATCATCGGGCTGCTGCTGCCGCCGCATGGCCTTGCGGCGCTTGCGGCGTGCCTGGGCTTGCTTGCGCTTGCGCTTTACGGAGGGCTTCTCGTAGTGCGCGCGGCGCTTCATTTCCTGGAAAAGACCCTCTTTCTGCATGCGCTTCTTGAGGGCCTTCAGCGCGGCCTCGATCTGGTTTTCGACGACCTCGATCCTCATGAAGGCCTTCGTGCTGCCGCCGTTTTCACCTGCGCGGCGGCGCGGTAGGGGCGGGGAGGCACCGAACGGTCGACGATCTTGAGGCGGCCAAGACGCGCGCGGCCGGTGGCGACGGCCGTGGCGATGCTGGGGAATCGCTCGCGTGACTCTTCGATCACTTCACCGGCGGCGTTGACGATTCTCCACGACCAGCCCGTGCGGGCGGGGGTGGATAAAGCGACGACCTGCATGGGGGCTCCTCCTCCCGGGCGACCGCGTTAGGGTGCCACAAAACGGGCCTAATTCCCAGCCCTTTTGGCGCCCTGCGTCACGCCGGTCTCCAGGAGGGATCGGGCCTCCGCCGGGCTGAATCCGAGGCTTTCGAGGAGCGCGAGCGTCTCGCTTCCGAACGCGGCGGTGGCCGGCGCCGGCACGAAACCGTCGCCGTCGAGCTTGAGCGGTGGCGCCAGCACTCGCACCGGGCCCAGCGCGGGGTGCGAAAGGTCGTGGACGAGGCCGTTGGCCAGCACCTGTGGGTCGTCGAGCAGCTCGAGCGCGAAGGCCACGCCCGCCGCCGGCACGCCGCGCGCATCGAAGACGGTCTTCCACTCCGCCGTCGTGCGCGAGGCCAGCACCGCTTCGGCCCGATCGCGCAGGTCCGCGTAGTGACGCACCAGCGCGTCGCGATCGCGGATGGGCGCGCGCTGCGCGGGATCCTCGAGGCCGATCGTCTCCATGAACGTGCGCTGCAGCCCCGGGCTCACGCAGGCGACGGCAATGGCGGCGTCCCGCGTGGCGTAGGTGCGGTAGTAGACGCCGACCATGCCCGGCGTGCGCGTGGTAGGCATGACGGCCGCCTGCTCCGTGTGCGGCCGGCCCGCTGCGCGCATCTCGGCCAGGCGCGCGCGCGTGGCGGCGTGGGCGGCGCCGTCGGCGGATTCCACCCGCACGAGCGAGTTGTTCTGGACGAGCAGGCCCGCCATCAGCAGCGCCACGTCCACCTCGCCGCCGCGGCCGGTGCGCTCGCGGCGCAGCAGTGCTGCGGCGATGCCGAAGGCGAGGATCATCGCGCAGGTGTAGTCGGCCACCGGCGCGTCGCCCGCCGTCGGCACGCCGCCGTCGAGCCGGCCCAGCGTTGCCATGAGCCCGCTGCGCGCCTGCACCACCATGTCCATGCCGGCCAGCTTCGCGTCGGGACCGCGGCGGCCGAACGCGCTGACGTTGCCGACGACGACGCGCGGATGGCGCGGCGCCAGGCTCGCGTAGTCGAGACCGATCTCCTCGGCGAGGCCGGGACGGAAGTTGGTGAGGACGACGTCGGCGCGCGCCACCAGCCGGTCGATCACCGGGCGCGCACCGGGATGGCGCAGGTCCAGCGGCAGCGTGTGCTTGCCGCGGTTGCGCGAGATGAAGTGACGCGTCTCGCCGGGCGCCAGCGGCGCCAGGTTGCGGACGGGATCGCCCTCCAGCGACTCGACCTTGATGACGTGGGCGCCGCCCTCGGCCAGGAGCTGCGCGCAGAAGGGGACCGCGATGAACTGGCCGAACTCCACGACCTCGAGACCGGCGAACGGCTGCATGGCGCGCTAGCGTAGCACCAACGGGAATCTGCTATCCTCCCCGTCCATGAGCTCAGGACTGGAAGATCGCTACCAGACGCTGCACGAGATCGTGAAGGCCGCACGCACGACGCTGGCACCGGGACCGTGGGACTACCTGGTCGGCGGCGCCGAGACGGAGACGACGCTGCGCCGCAACCGGCTGGCCATCGACTCGCTCGCCTTCCGCCCGCGCGTGCTGCGCGACGTCTCCAAGGTGGACGCGACGTCGAGCTTCCTCGGCCGGCCGGTCCGCATCCCCGTCATGATGGCGCCCATCGGCTCCATCGAGAGCTTCACGCCGGGCGGCGGCGCCACCGCCGCGCAGGCGTCCGCGGAGTTCGGTGTGCCCCAGATGCTGTCGTCGGTGTGCAATCCCGGACTCGAAGCCGTCGCCAAGGCGGCCGACAACTTCCGCATCTTCCAGCTCTACGTGCGCGGCGACGAGACCTTCGTGGACGATCACGTGCGCCGCGCGGTGGCCAACGGCTATACCGGCTTCGCCATCACGATCGACACGGCCTCCTATAGCCGGCGCGAGCGCGACCTGGCTCGCCGGTTCGTGAAACCGTGGCGCCAGCGCGCGACCGGCTTCGATTACCAGGCCGGCTTCACCTGGAACCACGTCAAGCGCTTCAAGGACACGTGGCCGAGCGTGCCGTTGATCCTCAAAGGCATCGCCACCGCCGAGGACGCCAGGCTCGCCTGCGAGCACGGCGTCGACGTCGTCTACGTCTCCAACCACGGCGGCCGCCAGCTCGATCAGGGCCGCGGCTCGCTCGACGTCCTGCCGGAAGTCGTCAAGGCCGTCGGCGGCCGCGCGCGCATCATCGTGGACGGCTGCTTCCAGCGCGGGACGGACGTGGTGAAGGCGCTCGCGCTCGGCGCCGATCTCGTCGGCATGGGCCGCATGCCCTGCTTCGGCCTCGCCGCCGCCGGCGCCGCCGGCTGCGTGCGCATGCTGGAGCTGATGGAGGACGAGATCCGCATCGCGCTGGCGCTGCTCGGCGTCGATCGCGTCGGCGCGCTCGACGCGTCGTATCTGTATCCGGCGCCCCCGGTGACCTGGCCCAGCATCACGAGCGCGTTTCCGCTCATCGAGGGCCCGGATTATTAGCCTGCCGCAGGTACATGCCTTGCAGCATGGATCCAGCTTCGGAGGTGGCATATGCAACCGGAGCATGGACGAAGCGAGCCGGTGACGCCGGAGAGTGTCGAGCGGGTGTCGGTGGAGCAGGCGCGGCGGGAGGTCGAGGCGGGGCGGGCCTTGCTGGTGTGCGCGTACGAGGACGAGAGCAAGTGCCGGCAGATGCCGCTCGAGAACGCCATCATGCTGAACGATCTACAGCGGCGCATCGACAGCGTGCCGCGCAACCAGACGCTCATCTTCTACTGTGGCTGACCCCACGAGGCGACGGCCGCCGGTCAGGCGGCAAGGTTCCAGCGCGCGACGTTCCGCAACGCCAAGGCGCTGGCCGGTGGCGTGAAGGCGTGGCAGGAGGCGGGCTACCCGATGGCGGCCTGAGCGAGCGCGTGTGAGCGCCGAGCGGGCGTGCGATCTCTGCAAGGCGGCGCGCATCACGCCCTGGTACCACGAGGACGACATCTGCTGGATCGCCGAGTGCGACATCTGCGAGGTGCCGATGGTCGTCTGGCGCTCGCACGGCACCACGCCGCCCGACGAGCACCTGCGCCACATGCACGCCAAGCTGCGCGAGGTGGCCGCCGAGCGCGTGGGCGAGTTCTGGATCGACGGCCACATGCGTAATATCCCCGACCACTTCCACGCCCACGCCCGCCCGAAAGGGGGCTTCTTCGGCCGCTGACGCGCGGTGCGGTTGCTTGGCGCGCGCCGTCGTGCTACTTCAGTCGGCACCGTGAGCGTCTTCCACTTCGAGCTGCGCGACCTGCCGCCGGAGGCCGAGGCCTTCCGGGACGAGGTCCGCGCGTTCCTGCGCGAGACGATGGGCACCCGGGCCCCGGTGCGCCGCGCGCGCTCATGGGGCGGCTTCGATCCCGAGTTCAGCAAGAGGCTGGGGGCGCGGGGCTGGATCGGCCTCACGTGGCCGAAGAGATACGGCGGCCAGGAGCGGTCGTTCCTGGAGCGGTACGTGCTGCTGGAGGAATTGCTGGCGGCGGGCGCGCCGGCCGGCGCTCACTGGGTGGCCGAGCGCCAGAGCGGCCCGCTGCTGCTGCGCTTCGGCACCGAGGCCCAGCGCGAGCGCTTCCTGCCCGCCATCGTGCGCGGCGAGTCGTACTTCGCCATCGGGATGAGCGAGCCGGACTCCGGCTCGGACCTGGCCTCGATCCGCACGCGGGCGATGCGCAAGGACGGCGGCTACGTCGTCAACGGCACCAAGGTGTGGACGAGCAACGCGCATCGCAGCCAGCACGCCATCGCGCTCTTCCGCACGGCCGTGGTGCCCGACAAGAAGCACGAGGGCCTCTCGCAGTTCCTGGTGGACCTGCGATCGCCCGGCGTCACGATCCGCCCCATCATCGACCTCGCGGGCTCGCATCACTTCAACGAGGTCGTCTTCCAGGACGTGTTCGTGCCGGAGGACATGCGGGTGGGCGGCGAGGGCGACGGCTGGAAGCAGGTGACGACCGAGCTGGCCTTCGAGCGCAGCGGGCCCGAGCGCTATCTCTCGAGCATCGCGCTCATCCTGGCGCTGATCGACCACGTCGGTGCCGATCCCGATCCGCGCGCGGCGGAGGTCGTCGGCCGCCTCGCCACCCAGCTCATGACGCTGCGCCAGATGTCGCTCTCGGTCGCCGGCATGCTGCAGGCCGGCCAGAATCCGAACCTCGAGGCCGCCGTCGTGAAGGACGTGGGCACCACCTTCGAGCAGTCGGTGCCGGAGGTCGTGCACGCGCTCATGGATCTCGAGCCCACCATCGACAGCGGCAGCGACCTGCAGCAGACGCTCGGCTACCTCGTGCAGCGCGCGCCGTCCTTCTCCCTGCGCGGCGGCACCCGCGAAGTCCTCCGCGGCATCATCGCCCGCGGCCTGGGCCTGCGATGAAGCCACGCGCATGAGCGATCTCGGCCGGCTGCTCTCCGACACGGTCACGCGGCTCTTCAACGACCTCGTCACCAAGGAGCTGATCGAGTCCGCCGAGAAGGGCGTCTGGCCCGACAAGCTCTGGCGCGCGCTCGAAGAGGGCGGCCTCACGCTGCCGCTCGTTTCCGAGTCGAGCGGCGGCGCGGGCGGCGTCTGGGCCGACGCGCACACGGTCGTGCGCGCGGCCGGCAAGCACGCCGCGCCGCTGCCGCTGGCCGAGACGATCGTGGCCGGCTGGCTCCTCGGCCAGGCCGGCCTCGACGTGCCGCTGGGGCCGCTGACGATCGCGCCCGGCCACCGCGACGAGCGCCTGCGTCTGGAGCGCGCCGGCAGCGGCTGGCGGCTGCACGGCACCGCCGCCCGCGTGCCGTGGGGCGCGGCCGTCGGCCACGTCGTCGTCGTCGCCGAGGGCGAGGGCGCCACGCCGACCGCCGGAGGCGGGACCATGGTCGCGCTCGTCGCCAGGGGCGCCGCCGCCGTCACCGCCGATCGCAACCTGGCCCTGGAGCCGCGCGACACGCTGGCCTTCGACGGCGCCCCGGCGGAAGCGGCCGCCCCCGCGCGACTCGCGGCCGACGCCGTCGCGCTCTACGGCGCGATGGTGCGCAGCGCGCAGATGGCCGGCGCGCTCGAATCGCTGCTCGAGCAGTCGGTGCGCTACGCCACCGAGCGCAAGCAGTTCGGGCGGCCGATCGGCAACTTCCAGGCGATTCAGCACAACCTCGCGCTGCTGGCCGGGCACGTCGCGGCGGCCGGCATCGCCGCCGAGCAGGCGTTCGTGGCCGCCGACCGCGGCGAGCCACGGCTGCCGGTGGCGGCCGCCAAGGTGCGCGCGGGGGAGGCGGCCGGGCTCGGCGCCGGCATCGCGCACCAGGTGCACGGGGCCATCGGCTTCACGTATGAGCACTCGCTGCACTTCGCCACGCGGCGCCTCTGGTCGTGGCGCGCCGAGTTCGGCAGCGAGAGCCAGTGGGCGCAGGCCCTGGGCCGCACCGTCGCCGCGCGCGGCGCCGAGCGCCTCTGGCCCGACCTGACCGCCCGCTGACACACGTCACGGAGGGGACGAGGGGAACCCTGCTAGGGTGCCCCTCCCAACGGAGGGGACGAGGGGAACCCTGCTAGGGTGCCCCTCCCAACGGAGGGGACGAGGGGAACCCTGCTAGGGTGCCCCTCCCAATGGAGGGGACGAGGGGAACCCTGCTAGGGTGCCCCTCCCAATGGAGGGGACGAGGGGAACCCTGCTAGGGTGCCCCTCCCAACGGAGGGGACGAGGGGAACCCTGCTAGGGTGCCCCTCCCAACGGAGGGGACGAGGGGAACCCTGCTAGGGTTCCCCTCCCAATGGAGGGGTCATGGATGAGACAACGCCTCGCGATCAAGGCCTCACCCGTCGCCGCGTCCTCCAGGCCGGCGCCGCCGCGCTGACCATCGCCGCCACCGGCCCGCAGCTCGTCGCGCCCGCGCAGGCGCAGACGCCGAAGCGAGGCGGCACGCTGCGCATGACGGTGCTGTCGGATCCGCTCCACTTCGATCCTCACCAGACGCTCTCGTTCGTGACGATGGTGCCGCTGTCGTTCGTGTACAGCCGCCTCGTGAAGGTGAAGGCGGGCCCGTCCGTCAAGCCGATGACGTACCCCATCGAGCCGGACCTTGCCGAGTCGTGGACGCAAGCCAACGACACGACCTACCTCTTCAAGCTGAAGAAGGGCGTGCGCTGGCATCCGAAGCCGCCGGTGAACGGCCGCGAGCTGACGGCCGACGACATCAAGTACACCTACGAGCGCTTCCTCACGATCACCGGCAATCCCAACAAGGCCGTGCTCGAATACGTCGACAAGATCGAGGCGCTCGACAAGCACACCGTCAAGTTCACGCTCAAGGAGCCCAACGCCTGGTTCCTCGACCTGCTGGCCTCGACCTCGACGTGGATCGTCGCCAGGGAGTGCGTGGAGAAGTTCGGCGATCTGAAGAAAGTCGAGTCGGCCGTGGGCACCGGGCCGTGGATGCTCGATCGCTGGGAGCCCAACGTCAAGCTGGTGTACAGCCGGAACCCGAATTACTTCGTCTCCGGCTTGCCGTACGCGGACGGCGTCGAGCTGCTCGTGGACAAGGACCCGTCGTCCCGGCTGGCGTCGTGGCTGAGCGGCAAGACGGACTTCGGCCCGGAGTACCAGCACGCGGTGCGGTGGCTCGACGCGCCCGTTGCGCGGCAGCGCAAGCCCGGGCTGCAGACCGCCGAGTACACGTGGTTCACCAGCGGCTCCACCGGCTTCAAGCTCGCGACCCCGCCCTTCAACGACATCCGCGTGCGGCGCGCGCTCTCGCGCGCCAGCAACCTCACCGAGATCTTCGAGTCGCTCGCCTTCTCGCAGGGCCACTGGACGCCGAACCCCGCGGTGCCGGCGGCGTTCGCGGACTGGGCGATCCCGATCGACCAGCTCAACCCCGAGGGCCGCAAGCTGTACGAGCACAGCATTCCCGAGGCCAAGCGCCTGCTGGCCGAGGCCGGCCACCCGAACGGCTTCAAGACCACCGTGGAGGCGCCGCCGGTGGTGTATGGTCCCGACTTCGACGACTTCGTGCAGATCACGCTCAAGAACTGGAAGGCCGCCGGCATCGACGCCGATCTCAAGCTGAAGGAGTACGGCGCCTTCATCTCGAGCACGATCTTCGGCAAGTTCGACCAGATGTTCCTGGGGCTGCGCGGCGCCTGGGCCGATCCGGAGGCATACTTCTACCGCTGGTTCATGCCCGGCCAGGCGCTCAACGTGTGGGGCGTGAACGATCCCAAGCTCACCGACATGATCCGGCTGCAGCGGCGCACCTTCGACGTGGCCAAGCGCAAGCAGGTCGTGTTCGACATCCAGCGCTACCTGGCCGACCAGGCCCTGTTCGGCGTGGACGGATCGATCAGGATCCTGTCGGCGTGGGACGCGCACATCAAGAACTACGGGCCGAACAACGGCTTCGACTACGGCGGGCGGCTGATGGCGGCCTGGATCGACAGGTAGGACGCGCGGAACGCGACCGGCACCGGCGCCGTCGTCATGCGTAACTACGTCCTCCGCCGCCTGCTGGTCGCGTTGCCCTCGCTGCTCATCGCCTCGCTCATCGTCTTCACGCTGCCGCGCCTCATCCCCGGCGACGTCGTCCAGCTCATGCTGGAGGAGAAGGCGTACGGCAAGGACCTGGACGATCTTCGCGCCAAGCTCGGGCTGAATCGCCCGATCCCCGTGCAGTACGTCGAGTGGCTCGGCTCGATCGCGCGCGGGAACTTCGGCGAGTCGTTGTGGACGCGCCAGCCCGTGCTCTCCGAGCTGGCGCGGCGGCTGCCCATCACGGGCACGCTCGGCCTCATGGCGCTGGTGGTGGCCATCCTCATCGGCATTCCCATCGGCGTGGTGGCGGCCGTCCGCCAGGACGGCGTGCTCGACTTCTTCGCGCGCAGCATCGCCGTGTTCGGCCTGTCGGTGCCCGCCTTCGTGCTGGCCATCCTGGTGACGCTGATGCCGGCGATCTGGTGGGGCTGGACGCCGCGCACGCAGTTCGTGACGCTTGCCGCCAGCCCCGGCGGCTACGTGCTGCAGTTCGTGCTGCCCGCCGTCATCCTCGGGATCGCCTCCGCGGCCGGGATCATGCGGCTCACGCGCGGGATGCTGCTGGAGGTGCTGCACCACGACTACGTGCGCACGGCCTGGGCCAAGGGCCTGCGCGAGCGGGTGGTGGTGCTCAAGCACGCGCTCAAGAACGCGGTGATCCCGGTGGTGACCGTGCTCGGCCTGCAAGTGGCGGCCATCGCCGGCGGCGCGGTGATCATCGAGTGGATCTTCGGGATTCCCGGCATGGGACAGTTCCTCGTCGACGCCATCGTGCAGCGCGACTATCCCGTGATCCAGGGCATCAATCTCGTCATCGTCGTCATCATCGTCGCCTCGAACCTGGCGGTGGATCTCGTGTACGCCGTCCTCGACCCGCGGATCCGGTACTGACCATGGCGGAAACCGTGCAGACGCTGCCGGTGGCCCGCCCGATGACGCGGCCGTGGCGCGTGCCGCGCCTGGTCCGGCTCGTGCTCGGCTTCGCGCGGCGCAAGCCGCTGGGCGCCATCGGCGGCGTCATCGTCCTGGCCCTGCTGGTGATGGCCCTCTTCGCCGACCGCATTGCGCCCCATGCTTACGCGAGCTCGATCGCGGGCGCGCGGATGAAGCCGCCGAGCGTGCAGTTCTGGATGGGGACCGACAACCTCTCGCGCGACATCTGGAGCCGGGTGGTGTACGGCGCGCGGATCTCCATCACCGTGGGCTTCGCGACGGTGGCGCTCGCCACGCTGATGGCGACCGTCGTCGGCGTCTCCAGCGCCTATCTGGGCGGCGCCTACGACATTGTCGTGCAGCGCGTGGTCGATGCCTGGATCTCGTTCCCCGGGCTCGTCGTCATCCTCTCGCTGATGGCGGCGCTGGGGCCGGGGCTGTTCAATCTCGTCCTGGCCCTGTCGATCCTGGGCGCGGCCGGCGCCTCGCGCGTCATCCGGGGCGCCGCGCTGTCGGTGATGGCCAACCCGTATGTCGAGGCGGCGCGCGCGCTCGGCGCCGGGCACCTGCGCATCGTGATCCTGTACGTGCTGCCGAACGTGATGGCGACCATCCTCATCCTGGCCACCATTGGCCTGGGCCAGGTGATCCTCGCGGAGGCCGCGCTGTCGTTCCTGGGCTTCGGCATCCCGCCGCCGTACCCGTCGTGGGGCGCGATGCTCTCGGGCTCCGGCCGCTCGTTCATGTACTACGCGCCGTGGATGGCGCTGTTCCCGTGCGCCGCCATCTCGCTGGCGGTGTTCGGCTTCCAGATGCTGGGCGACGCCCTGCGCGACGTGCTCGACCCGCGCCTCCGCGGCGCGACCGGTTCGATCCCAAATTAGGCGGGTTCGATCTTGAATTAGGAGGGGAAGAGGGGGACCCTGCGAGGGTCCACCTTGACGAACAGATGGGTGACGAACAGATGGGTGACGAAAGATGAACTACGTGCTGGTTCACGGAGCGTACCAGGGCGGCTGGATCTGGAAACCGGTGGCCACGCGGCTGCGCGCGGCCGGGCACCTCGTGCACGCGCCCACGCTCGACGGCTGCGCCGAGCGCCACCACCTGATCCGCCGCGGCATCACCGTCGGCACGCACGCCCGCGAAGTGGCCGGGCTCCTCTTCTACGAGGACCTGAGCGACGTGATCCTGGTGGGCACGAGCTCGGGCGGCATGGTGATCCAGAAGGCGGCCGAGCTGGCCCGCGACCGGATCGCGCGCGTGGTCTTCGTCGATGCGCTGGCGCTGATGCCGGGCGAGAAGGTGGACGAGATCGTCAAGCGGCCGGCGCCCAACGAGACGAACGACGTCGCCACCGGCCCCACGCGCGCCGACGCCGAGAGCCGCCTCTTCCGCGATCTCGACGACGCCACGCGCGCGTGGGCCCTGGCCCGCGTCACCCAGCATCCGGTGGCGGCGCTGGAAGCGCCGATGGAGCCCACCACGTTCTGGGAGCAGCCGTGGCACGCGACGGTCATCCGCTGCCGTCGCGCGGTGAATCCGCCGGAGCATCACCAGCGCCGCACCGCCGAGCGCCTCAAGGCGCAGTGGCACGAGCTCGACACCGGCCACTACCCGATGCTGAGCGCGCCCGAGGAGCTCACGCGACTGCTGCTGGCCTGACGCGGCTTACCGGACCGCGGTGATGCGCACGATGCGCCCGCCGTGGTCGTCGGAGACGTAGAGCGAGCCGTCGGCGCCCTGGACCACGTCCGCCGGCCGGCCCCACACCTGGTTGCCGTGACGCCACCCGGTGGCGAAGTCCTCCATCCGCGGCGCGCCGCGGCCGTCCACGACGACGCGGACGATCTTGTAGCCGGCCGGCGCCAGGCCGGGCCTGGACCCGTGCAGCGCCACGAAGAGGCTGCCGCGGTACGCGGCCGGAAACTTCGTGGCCGTGTAGAAGGCAAGGCCGAGCGGCGCCGAGTGCGGCGGGATCTCCAGCGTGGGCAGCGTGAGCCGCTGGCACGGCCGCGGCGCCGGCAGCTCGGGGTCGGGAACGAACACCATCCCCAGGGCATAGCAGTCGGGCCAGCCGAACGCGTCACCGCGATGAACCGCGGTGATGTAGTCCGGTGGCGCGCCGCCCGTGCGCCAGTCGCGCTCGTTCACGGTCGTCCACAGCACGCGGCTCGAGGGATGGAACGCGAGCCCGACGGGATTGCGCATTCCGACCGCCGTGAGGCGCTGGTCGGCGCCGTCGGCCGCGTAGCTGACGATGGCCGCGCGTCGAGGATCGGACTCGCGGCAGACGTCGCACGACGAGCCGATGGCGACGTAGAGGCGGCCATCCGGCCCGAACGTGATCGAGCGCGACCAGTGATGGGCGCCGGCCGGCAGGTTCGGGACCACCGTCACCGGGTCGCGCGCGGCGCGCGCCCGCGCGTCGTAGCGGAAGCGCAGCACGCGGCCGGTCTCGGCGACGTACAGGCGGCCGCCGCGAAACGCGAGGCCGTGGGGCCGGTTCAGGCCGGCCGCGACGGTGACGACGTCCGCGCCGCGGGCCGGCACGCGGACGAGGGCCACCACGCGGCCCGCGCTGGGGATCGAGACGAGCAGCACCCCGGCCGGATCCACCGCGAGCGCGCGCGGCGCGCCGAGGCCGTCGGCGACGACGTCGGCACGAAAGCCCGGAGGCAGGACGAGCGGCGGCGCGTCCGCGGCCCGCGCGCGCGCCGGCGCGCCGCTCAGCAGCGCCGCCGCCACGAGCGCGGCGGCTACCGCACCGACCGTCTCAGCGCTCGGCAGTCGTGGGATCGATGGTCGTCTTCACCTCGGAGATCTTGTTGGCCGGGAAGCCGCCCTGCCGGGCGTGCTCGCGGATCATCTCCTCGCTCGGCGCGATGTAGACGCAGTAGATCTTGTCGCCGGTGACGTAGCTCTCCACCCACTGGATCTGGGGGCCCAGCTTGTTCAGCACGCTGCAGGACTGGGCGGCGGCGCCCTGGAGTTGCGCCGGGGAGAGCTGACCGACCCCCGGCATCTCGCGCTCGATGATGTACTTGGGCATCACACACCTCTCGTGGACATGGTGGCCGATGCTAGGTGCGGGGGGCCCGGGCTGTCAACCGGGGCCGTGCCCAAATGCGCTTGACGAGCCGGGGCGTGTCGTCTAGCATTCCGGCCGTGCGGTGCCTTGTCGTTCCATGAGCCATGGGAGGTGCGTGATGGCGTGGGAAGCCCCGGATTTCGTGGAAGTGAAGATGGACGCGGAGATCAACTCGTACCAGGACGACTTCGGGGGAGAGCAGGACGACCGGTTCTAGCGCCGGGCTCCCGGAAGCCGAGACGGCCCTTCGCGCCGTGGGCGCGAAGGGCTGTCGTGTCTGTAGGGGTGGATGATGCTGATCCGTGTGCTGGGCTCGGCGGCCGGCGGTGGGTTTCCGCAGTGGAACTGCGGCTGCGCCAACTGTCGCGGGGTACGCGAGGGTAGCCTGCGCGCGCAGGCGCGCAGCCAGGAGTGCGTCGCGGTCAGCGCCGACGGCGCGAGCTGGCTCCTCCTGAACTGCTCTCCCGAGATCCGGCAGCAGATCGAGTCCTTCGCCGGCCTGCATCCCCGCGCGCCGCGCCACTCGCCGATCGCCGGCATCGTGCTCACCAACGGCGATCTCGATCACTGCCTGGGCCTGCTGTCGCTGCGTGAGTCCCATCCGCTGGTGGTGTACGCCACCGAGCCCGTCCGCCGCGGCTTCGTCGAGCGCAACGTCCTCTACCGCACGCTCGAGCGCTTTCCCGGCCAGGTGACGTGGCGCGTGCTGAAGACGGGCCGCGAGGAGGAGCTCGCGGGGCTGACCGTCGAGGCTCTCGCCGTGCCGGGCAAGCCGCCGGTCCACCTGGAATCGCTGGCCCCGTCCGACCCCGAGGAGAACATCGGCGTGCGCGTGCGCGAGACGGCCACAGGCCGCGTGCTCGCCTATCTGTCGGCGGCCGGTGGGGTGACGGACGAGATCCTGCACGCGCTCGACGGCGCCGACGCCGTCTTCTTCGACGGGACGTTCTGGTCCAGCGACGAGCTGCCCAAGCTGGGCCTCGGCACCAAGCGCGCGGAGGAGATGGCGCACGTGCCCGTGGGCGGTCCCGGCGGCAGCCTGGCGCGCCTGGCCGGCGTGCGCGCGCGCCGGCGCATCTACATTCACATCAACAACACCAACCCGATGCTGCGCGAGGACTCGCCCGAGCGTGCCGAAGTCGCCGCGGCCGGCTGGGAGATCGCCTGGGACGGCATGGAGGTCCGGCTATGAGCCGTGAGATGGCGCGCCCGCCACTCGGGCGTGACGAGCTGGTGGACTGGATCCGGCGCGAGGGCGAGGCGCGGTATCACGACCACCATCGCTACCATCAGCTCATGCACGACGGGAAGCTCACGCGCGTGCAGCTCCAGCAATGGGTTTTGAATCGCTACTACTACCAGACACGCGTGCCCATCAAGGACGCGCTCATCCTCTCGAAGTCCGAGGACCCCGCGTTCCGGCGGATGTGGATCAGCCGCATCCGCGATCACGACGGCGAGGCGGCGGGCGAGGGCGGGCTCGAGCTGTGGCTGCGGCTGGCCGAGGGTGTGGGGCTCGACCGCGAGGAGGTGGCCTCCTGCCGCTCCGTGCTGCCGGGCGTGCGCTTCGCGTGCGACGGCTATGTGGAGCTCGTGCGCGAGCGGACGCTGCTCGAGGCCGTGGCCTCGTCGCTCACCGAGTTCTTCTCGCCCGACCTCATGACGCGGCGGGTGCTGGCGTGGGAGCGGCACTACCCGTGGATCAGCAAGGAGACGCTCGAGTACTTCCGCTCGCGCCCGCCGAAGGCGCGGCAGGACTCCGCGCAGGCGATCGATTACGTGCTGACCCACGCCACCACGTACGAGCTGCAGGCCCGCTGCGTGGCGGCGCTCATCCGCAAGACCGAGATCCTCTGGCACCTGCTCGATTCGCTCTACGGCGCCTACGTCGAGCCGGGGTGGGGGCCGGGCGGTGCCCGCGCCTGACCGATTCGTGGTGGCGGGCGAGACGCGGCCCCGCCTGGCCGCCAAGGCCCGCCTGCGCTGGGATCGCACGGGCGAGCGTTACATGCTGCTCTATCCCGAGCGGGGCCTCGTCCTCAACGCCACCGCCGCCGACGTGGTGCGGCTGTGCACCGGCGAGCTCACCGTCAGCGCCATCGTCGAGCAACTCGCCGCCAAGTACGCCTCCCAGCCGCGCGCGGACGTGGAGCAGGAGGTGTTGACGTTCTTGAGCCGCCTCTCCGACCGCGGACTGATCACGCATCCCGATGAGTGACGCGCCGCGGCCGTACACGCTCGTCGCCGAGCTGACCTATCGCTGCCCGCTCCGGTGCGTGTACTGCTCCAACCCGCTCGACTGGGCGCGCCACGCCGACGGGCTCGCCACCGCCGACTGGCTGCGCGTCTTCCGCGAGGCCGAGGCGCTCGGGGTCGTCCAGCTCAACCTGACCGGCGGCGAGCCGCTGCTGCCCACGCGCGAGCAGCTCGGTCGCGCGCGCGCCGTGGCGCGGGCGGCGCGGCAGCGGCTGCAGGGGCGCATGGAGGTGCTGTTCGTGACGCCCGACTATTACGTGGAGTTTCCCAAGGCGTGCATGGACGGGTGGGGGCGGCGCTTCCTGGTGGTGGCGCCCGACGGGCTCGTACTGCCGTGCCACGCCGCCCACACGATTCCGGGCCTGGCCTTCGACAACGTCAAGACGCGCTCGCTCGCCGACATCTGGCGCGGCTCGAGCGCGTTCGAGGCCTTCCGCGGCGAAGCGTGGATGTCCGAGCCGTGCCGGAGCTGTGACCGGCGCGGCGCCGACTTCGGCGGCTGCCGCTGTCAGGCCTTCCACCTCACGGGCGACGCGGCGGCCACCGACCCCGCGTGCTCGCTGGCGCCCGCCCACGGCCTCATCGAGGCCGCGCGCCGCGCGGCCCTCGGCGAGGCCACCGCGACACTTCAGTACCGCACGGCCAAGGCCGGCGCGGGCGAGCGAGGCTGAGACGTGCGTGCTCCGCAAACGTGCGTCGCCATCCTGAGAATCGTGGTGGGCGCCTGGTTCCTCAAGGCCGTGTGGACCAAGCTCACGCTCGCCTACGTGGCCGGTGTCGTCCCCTATCCCGCCGTGTCGGCCCGCTTCCTCGGCTTTCATCCCAAGCGGGTCGCCGAGTTCGCCGCCGACAACCCCGTCGGCTGGTACAAGGATTTCCTGCAGACGACGGTGCTGCCGCACGCCTCCACGTTCGCGACGCTGCAGGCGTACGGCGAGGTCGTCGTCGGTCTCGGCCTGGTGCTCGGCCTGCTCACGCCGCTGACGGCGGTGATCGGCCTCGCCCTGGCGCTGAACTACGGGCTGGCCACGCAGTGGATGAGCTTCGGGCAGCAGGGCTTTCACCTGCTGCTGATCACGTCCATGGTGATCTTCGTGGTGACGGGCGCCGGGCGGGTGCTGGGGCTCGACGCGCTGTTGCGGCGGCGGCTGAGAGCGTGGTGGCTGCGCTGGCTCGTGTGATGGCAAGGAGGCCCGGCGTGCGCGTGATGGTGGCCGTGCTCATGGCGATCGCGGTGCTCGGCGCCGGCGAGGCGCGGGCGGAGCTGCGGGTGTTCGTGACCAACGAGAAGTCCGACGACGTCACCGTCGTCGCGGCGGCCACCGGCAGCGTGCTCAAGACCATTCCCGTGGGCAAGCGCCCGCGCGGCGTGGCGGTCACCCCCGACGGCAAGCGCGTCTATGTCAGCAACTCCAACAGCGACACGCTGAGCATCATCGATCCCGTCGGGCTCACGGTGGTCGCCACCCTGCCGGCCGGGCGCGATCCCGAGGGGCTCACGTTCAACCGGGACGGCACGCTGCTCTACGTGGTCAACGAGAACGACTCGTCGGTGACCGTGCTCGACGTGGGCGGCGGGCGCGTCGTCAAGACGATCGAGGTGGGCACGGAGCCGGAGACGGCGGTGGCCTCGCCGGACGGCAAGTGGGTCGTGGTGTCGAACGAGACGTCCAATGACGTGCACGTCATCGAGACCGCGACGCACACCGTCCTCAAGAAGATCCCGGTGCCGAAGAATCCCCGCGGCATGCGCTTCACGGCCGACTCGCAGCGGCTCTTCGTGGCGAGCGAGCAGGCCCACGTGGTCTCCATCGTCGACATGGCCACGCTGGCGGTCGTGAAGTCCGCGCCGACCGGCGGCAGCCGCCCGGTGGACATCGCGCTGAGCCGCGACGGGCGGCGCGCGTGGGTCTCGCACGGCAACTCCGGCGACGTGCGGGTGCTGGACGCGAGCACCCTCGAGCCCCAGGCCACGATCCCGGTGGGACCGCGCGCCTGGTGGACGGCGCTCACGCCCGACGGCAGCCGCCTCTGGGTCACCGTCGGACGCGCGGGCGAGGTGGTGGCGATCGATACCACCGCCGGGACCGTCGCCGCGCGCGTCCGCGCCGGCACGTTGCCGTGGGGCGTGGCGATCGTCGACGTGCCCTGAGCGTTACGGCTTGCGCCGGCGGCCGGCGTAGATCTCCTGCATCTCCTTCTCGCCCCAGGCGATCGCCTGGTCCACCGTCATCTTGCCGGTCGCGTACTGCGCGAACATGTCGGGGATGATGTAGAGGTCCCACACCTGCTGGGAGGCCGCCGTGGTCGGTCCCGGCCAGGACGGCGGCACGGTGACCTTGGCCACCTCGGGAATGAACCGGTACTGCCGGTCGCTCTTGTAGACCGAGTGCTTCGTCAGACTGGTGAGGAACGGCATGTTGAAGCCGTGTCCCGCCTCCACCCACCGGTTCTGGTTGTCCGGCTGGAAGTGGTAGCGCAGGAAGTCCTTGGCCAGGTCGACGTTCTTCGAGAAGTTCCAGATGCCGACACACCAGAACCCGGTCGTCGCCTTGCGGCCGGCGGGCCCCTTCGGCGTGTGGACGTGGTCGATGAAGTCCGCGATCTCCTTCTGGCTGCCCGGGATCACGACCTTGTCCTTCTTGGCCGACTCGTAGGCGCTGATCGGGTTGTGGATGGCGATGCACTTGCCGGCATTGAGGCAGCGGTTGTTGCTGGCGTCGTCCCACGCCACCACTTCCGGATCCATCGCCTCGCTGTAGAGACGCTTGACGAACTCCATCGCCGCCCGCGTCTCTTTCGAGTTGATCGTGATCGTCTTGCCGTCCTTGCTCACGTACGAGCCGCCGTACGACCACAGGATCGAGAGCAGGGTGACGTTGGCGTCGCCGCTGTGGCCGAGCGCGGTCCCGAAGGGATGGCCGATCGCCTTGCCTTTCCGGCCGACGCGCAGCCAGTCCTCCCACGTGTCCGGACTCTTCTCGCCGATCTGCTCGAGCAAGTCCGTGCGCACGGCCATCGGGAACGGAGGCTGCCACCACGGCAAGAGCTTCCATTTGCCGCGGATCAGGTAGTCGTCCGGATTCAGCCAGCCGCCGTTCTTGGGCGCCACGTCGGTGGCCACGTCGTTCAGATCGGCCAGGTAGTCGAAGTAGAGGTCGGCGTCGCCGAGGCCGGGACCGAGCGCGGTGAGGTCGTGACCCGAGCGCGACTGCACCTCGGCGGCCTTCTTGGTCTGCAGCTGCAGGTGGGCGATGATGTCGAGCCGCACCTTGACCTTGTTCTTGGCGCCCCACTCCGCTTCAGCTCCTTGTCGGTCTCGGGCACGAAGCTGGCCACGGTGAGGAAGGTGAGCTCGCGCGTCTGCGCGACGGCCGGCGCCCGGTCGAGGGCGACGGCGGCGCCGACGCCGGCGGCGGCGGTGCCGATGAAGTGACGGCGGCTGAGGCGGCGGGGTTCGCTGGTCATGGGCGCCCTCCTACTTGACGGCACCGGCCGTCAGTCCCGAGACGTAGTAGTCGAGGAAGAAGACGTAGGCAATCACGATCGGGAGCGAGCCGATGAAGGCGACCGCCATCAGCCCGCCCCAGTAGTAGATGTCGCCGCGGATCAGCTCGGAGAAGACGCCGACCGTCATGGTCTTCAGCTCCGCCGGAGACACGAAGACCAGCGCGTACAGGAACTCGTTCCACGACAGCGTGAAGGCGAACAGCGCGGCGCAGATCACCCCGGGCACCGCCACGGGCAGCAGGATCCGTAGCATCGTCTGCACCCGGCCGCAGCCGTCGAGCATCGCGCACTCCTCGATCTCGCGCGGGACGGTCCGAAAGTAGCCCATCAGCAGCCACGTGCAGAAGGGGACGAGGAAGGTCGGGTACGTCACCACCAGCGACCACAGGCTGTCGGAGAGGCCGAGGCGGTTCACCACGGTCGTCAGCGGCAGGAAGAGCAGCGAGGGCGGCACCAGGTAGGTGACGAAGATCGCCACGCCGAAAGAGTCGCCGCCGGGGAAGCGCAGCCGCGCCAGCGGATAGGCCGCCAGGATGCCGAGCACGACGGAGACGATCGTGGCGCCGAGGCTCACCAGCAGGCTGTTGAGGAACCAGCTCCAGAAGAGCGTGTCGCCGGACAGCAGCTGGTAGTGGCCGAAGGTCACGCCGCGCCGGATCAGGAACGGGATCGAGGTGGGATCGTACAGCTCGGAGTTCTTCTTCAGCGACGTCACGAACATGAAGTAGAGCGGGAAGAGCGCGAAGAGGACGAACGGCGTCACCGGCAGGTAGAGCGTGAAGACGCTCCGCCACGCGCGGCGGCCGCGCCTATTCATACGTCGTCGCCTTGCGCACGAGCCGGAGCTGCGTGAAGACGACGGCCAGCAAGATCGGGAAGAGGAACAGCGAGACGGCTGCGCCCTGGCCGATCTGGCCGGACTGCAAGCCCAGCGCGAACGAGTAGGTGGCGAAGAGATGCGTCATGTTCATCGGGCCGCCCTTGGTGAGGACGTACACGATGTTGAAATCGGCCAGCGTGAAGATCGCCGAGAACAGGATCACCACCGCCAGCACCGGCTTGAGCAGCGGCACCGTCACGTACCAGAAGCGCGCGATGGGGCCGGCGCCGTCCGACTCCGCCGCCTCGTACATCTCGCGCGGGATCGCCACCAGCCCGGCCAGGATGGTGATCGCGAAGAAGGGCAGCCCGCGCCAGGTGTTGACGAGGATCACCGTGAACATGGCGAGGTAGGGGTCGGGTAGCCACGGGATGTCGCGGTTGACGACATGCAGCGCCTTGAGGGTCCAGTTCACCACGCTGTAGAGCGGCTCGAACATCCACCACCACACCAGCGTGCTGAGCGCCGTGGGCACGATGAAGGGGAGCAGGACGGCGCCGCGGATGAGGCGCTTGAAGCGGGCGATCCGGAACAGCAGCAGCGCCAGCGCCATGCCGAGTACGGTCTTTGCCCCGAGCGCGGCGGCCGTGAACACGAGCGAGTTCTGCAGGGTCTGCAGGAAGATGCTGCTGCCGAGCAGCCGGCGGAAGTTGTCGAGCCCGATGAAGCTGCCCGACTCGCCGACCCGCGCGTCGCTCAGGCTGAACCAGAGCGACAGCGCGAACGGGTAGGCGACCAGGAAGAGGAGCAGGAGGAACGCCGGCGCGATGAAGGTGTAGGCCAGCGGCGTGTCGCGCGAGAAGACGTCGGCGAGCGAGCGCGACGGGGCATCACCGCGCGCGGCGGCGATCTTTGCCACCTCCCCGTTGAGCGTTCTGAGCCGCATGCCCGCTCCACATCGAGGCCGGTCGACACTTCCGCCGTCCACGACGACGGCGCGAAGGGGCTACACCGTAGGGCAGCCTCCGGGCTTAGTCAAGGCTGCAGCGTCAGACGGTCGCGGGAATGTCGAGCGTGGTCACCCGTCGCAGCTCACGGCGGTGCGTGGTGTCCTCGAAGGACCGCGCACGGTGCATCGTGCAGCGGTTGTCCCAGATCACGAGGTCGCCGACGCGCCACTGGTGGCGGTACACGAACTCCGGCTGCGTGGCGTGCTCGATGAGGTCGCGCAGCAGCAGCCGCCCCTCGGGGACCGGCCATTGCATGACGCGCGAGGCGTGGGAGGCGACGTAGAGGGACTTGCGGTTCGACCGAGGGATCGTCCGGACGAGCGGGTGGACGGCGCCCTTCAGCATGTTCTGCTCGTCGTCGGAGAACTCGAAGCCGAGGACCTGACGCGAGTAGGCGATCGAGTGATGCACGGTGAGACCCTCGATCTGCCGCTTCGTCTCCTGGGGCAGCGCGTCGTAGGCGGCGCGCATGTCGGCGTACTCGGTATCGGCGGCCACCCGAGGGACGACCTTCGCCGACAGCATCGAGTAGCGGCCGGGCGGATCCTGGAACGAGGCGTCGGTGTGCCAGAGACGATTGCCGAGGCCGTAGGCGCGGCGGCGGTCCCCTTGCTGGAGGATCTCGCCGTCGGCGCCGACGTTGGAGATGTCGCCCAGCGCCTCGTTGCCGAAGCGGTTCTTCTGAATGGCCGCGCTCCCGAGCTTGGTGTGCAGGGCGCCGTCGAGACGCTGGGCGAAAGCCAGGTGCTCGTCATCGGTGAACGGCTGGTCGTGGAAGACCAGGATGGCGTGCTCGTCCATGCCGCGGCGGATCTCGGCCAGCGTCTCGGGATCGTCGACCCGGCGGAGATCGACCGGGCACACCTCGGCCACGAAGTGCTTGTGCAGCCGCTCGAAGCGCAGGGCCATCACCGCCTCCGGATCACGAATATACGGCTACACTGCGCTTGACCTCGCCCTGAAGCAAGAGATCGTAGGCGTGATTGACGTCCTCGAGCCCCACCGAGCGCGAGATCAGCTCGCGCAGCTTGTACTTGCCGTCCATGAAGAGGTCAATGAGCATCGGGACGTCCGTGCGCTGGTGCCCGGCGCCGAACGACGAGCCCGTCAGCACGCGCTGCTGCAGGAAGAGCTGCGGGTCCAGGCTCAGGCGCGTGCCGGCCGGTGAGACGCCCACCACCACCGTCGTCCCGCCGCGGTGCGTGGACAGCACGGCCTGCTCGATCGTGCGCTGGGTGCCCACGACCTCGAAGGCATAGTCCACACCACCGCCGCCGGCGAGGGCCTGCACTCGCGCCACCGGATCTTCCCGCGAGGCGTCCACCACGTGCGTGGCGCCGAACTCCGTCGCCCAGTCGAGCTTCTTGCCGACGACGTCCACCGCGATGATCTTGGCCGCGCCGACGAGGCGCGCCATCTGGATCGTGTTGAGCCCGACGCCGCCACAGCCGTAGACGCCGACGGTTGCGCCGACGGGGACCTTGGCGCGGTTGAACACCGGGCCGGCGCCGGCCAGCACGCCGCAGCTCACCAGACAGACGACATCCAGCGGCGCGTCCTTGCGGATGGGGATCACGCTCGGTTCCGGTAGAACTGCGTGCGTCGCGTAGCCGGCCACCTGAAGGTAGTGGTGCAGGTCGACGCCGTTCTTCCGGAAGCGCGCCGTGCCGTCCAGCATGAACCAGCGCGGGCTGTCGCGCAGCGCGCACAGCGTCGGCTGGCCGTTGATGCAGTACCCGCACTTGCCACAAGAAGGTATGTAGCTCGAGCACACGTGATCGCCCGGCTTTACCGACGTCACTCCGGCACCGACCCTCTCGACGACTCCTGCTGCTTCATGTCCCAGCACGACGGGCAGCGGGTGGGGGACGTCGCCGCTCATCAGGTGATAGTCGCTGTGGCAGACCCCGTTGGCCACCCAGCGCACCTGCACCTCGCCCGGGCGAGGATCGAGGAGCTCGACCTCCTCGACCACGAGCGGCTGCTTGACCTGGTAGAGGACCGCGGCGGTCGCCGTCGTCATGGCCGGCTCCTATTTCTTGCGCGGGTCGTCGGCGGGATTGATGAAGCGGATGTCCGTGGGACCGACGCCGTGCACCTGGACGACGGTCTCCTGTGAGCCGGCCCACGCGAAGTGTGCGTGCTCGGGCGGGATCGCGATGAAGCCGCCGACGGGCAGCTCCGTGCCCGAGCCCTGGTCGAACTTCTCGCCGATGCCGACGAAGAAGACGCCGGAGAGCACGGTCACGTTCTCCGAGGCCTTGTGCTTGTGCGGCGGGATCTTGTAGTTGGCCGGCACCTTCACGCGATAGACGAACAGACCTTCCTTGGACGGATCGCCGTTCACGATCGCCAGCTTGGCGCCGGGAAACGTGGGCGGGTCCACCCACTTCAGCGTATCGGGCATGGCCACCTGGTGGCCACCGTGCTGGGCGACGACCGGCAGCGCGGCAAAGAGCACAACGGCGAAGATCGCGAGGATCAGTCGTGGCATGGCAAAACCTCCTGAGCGAGGATGATAGATCACTTTCCGTCGGCGCGGGCGCCGAGCTCGGCGCGCACGAGCGCCGCGCCCTTCACCAGCGCCGCCAGCTTCTGCTTCACGACCCAGCGCGGCGTCTCCCAGAAGCCACAATCGGGATTGAGCCAGAGCTTGTCGGCGGCGATGCCGCAGGCCAGCACGCCGCGGATGCGCTCGGCCACGTCCTCCGGCGTCTCCGCCTTGAATGCCTTCACGTCGATCACGCCGGCGCCCAGCTCGAGACGGCGAGGCCACTCCTTGAAACGCTCGGGCGCGTCCAGCCCGCGGTTGGCGAACTCCAGCACCACCTGCGAGGCCTTGAGGTCGTCCAGGACCGGGAAGAGGTTGCGATAGTCGCGCACGGCGCTGAACGGCCGGCCGTAGAGATTGCCGAAGCACACGTGCACGGCGATCTTGGCGTTCACGCCGGCCACCGCCTCGTTGATGCCGCGCGTGACGTCGTGCACGGTGCCGGCGTACATGCCGTGGTGCGGCTCGTCGATCTGGATGAAGTCGGCGCCGGCCGCCACCAGCGCCTTGCATTCGGCGTTCACGATGGCGACGAGATCGGCCAGCAGCGTGGTCTTGTCGCGGTAGGCGCCCCCGAGCTTGAGCGGGACCATCAGCGTGTAGGGTCCCGGCACCGTGGCCTTGAGCGGCCGGCCCGTCAGCGCGCGCGCCAGCGTGAACTCTTCCACGATGCCGAGGCCGCCGGGCGCGGCGATCTTCTCGGTGATCTCGAACGGCGTGTTGGTGTCCCACAGCGGCTGGCCCAGCTTGCGCGGCGGCGGCAGCGTGCGGATGCCGGTGATGCGGTCGTAGAAGCCGATGATGAACCGCACGCGGCCCATCTCGCCCGTGGTCAGCACGTCGAGGCCCGCGCGCTCCTGGTCGAGCAGCGCGGCCTGGGTGGCGTCCTCCAGCAGCTCGCGCACGTCGAGGGTGCCGAGGCGCCCGGCCTCCATCGCCTCGCGCGCCAGCCACACCCAGCCCGGCAGGCCGTGGCTGCCGACGACGGACACGGGCAGGATCGGCGGCGTCTTCACGGGGGAAGTATAGTCGCTCCATGACGACCCCGGCCGACGCGCCGGCGCACGGCGCGCATCTCGTCGGCAGCGTGCCGCTGGCCAGCGCGGAGACCGTCTTCGCCACCGTGGCCGCCCAGCTCGGCGATCGCGTGCGGCGCATCCCCGACGGCGAGACGGGGCCGCGCTCGGACTGGATCGTGTGGCAGCTTCCCGTCTTCACCTCGCAGCCGCAGCTCGAGGTGGTGCCGCCCGGCGCGGAGAGCTGGCGGCCGCTGCCGCGCGTACGGCTGGAGGACGGCGCGCGCGGCGACCAGATCCGCTTCGCCGCGCTCGGCTACGCGGACGCGGCGCTGGCGTCGTATCGCGTCTTCGCGCGGCTCAAGCGCGACGGCCAGGTGCCGGCGGCCTGCCGCTTCCAGGTGTGCCTGCCCACCCCGCTGGCGCCGATCAGCGCGTTCGTCGTGCCCGAGCACCAGGCCGCGCTGGAGCCGCCGTACGAGACGCGGCTGCTGGAAGAGCTGGCGCTCGTGCTGCGCGAGGTGCCGCACGACCAGCTCGCGATCCAGTGGGACACCAACTTCGAGTTCGCGATGCTGGAAGGCGTGTTCCCGGTGTGGTTCGCCGACGTCAAGGGCGGCGTCCTCGAGCGGCTGCTGCGAGTAGCGCGCCACGTGCCGGCCGACGTCGAGCTCGGCTATCACTTCTGCTACGGCGACGTGCAGCACCGCCACTTCAAGGAGCCCGCCGACACCGGCCGCCTCGTGGAGATCGCCAACGCGCTGGCGGCCAGCCTGGGCCGCCCGCTCAACTGGATTCACCTGCCGGTGCCGCGCGATCGCCACGACGAGCGGTACTACGCGCCGCTGGCCGAGCTGCGCCTGCGGGCGGAGACCGAGCTCTATCTGGGGCTCGTCCACCACACGGACGGCATCGAGGGCACGCGGCGCCGGATGGAGGCCGCGCGACGCTTCGTCGCCGGCTTCGGCGTGGCCACCGAGTGCGGCTGGGGCCGCCGGCCGCCGGCGACGATCCCCGAGCTGCTGCGCATCCACCACGCCGCCAGCGCCCCGCTGCGCCCGGCCGGCGCCGGGCGCCCGCCCTTCCGCTGGCCGCCCGGCATCGTGCGCGTGCCGGACGAGGACTGGACGCGCCAGCCGATCGACACGTTCGGGCTGCGCTACGACACGGTGGAGAACCACGGCTGGTATCGCAACCTCGATCCCACGGTCGAGGATCTCGCCCGCCATCTCGACCACGGGCAGATCCTCGTGGATTACTCGGGCGGGACCGGCATCCTGCTCGACCGGCTGAAGCTGCGCATCTTCGACCGCCAGGTCGGCATGCTCATCGCCGACAGCTCGCCCAAGTTCCTGCGCGTGGCCCTCGACAAGTTCGGCGACGACGAGCGCGTGGCGTTGCGGCTGCTCCGCTGGCTCAAGGAGAAGAACCGGCTCGAGTATCTCGAGGAGGTGCTGGGCCCGGACCTCGTCGGGCGCGGCGTGGACGCGCTGGCGTCCACGAACGCGATCCACCTCTACCTGGAGCTGCCGGAGACGCTGGCCTCGTGGGCGCGCGTGCTGCGGCCGGGCGGGCGCGTGTTCGTGCAGTCGGGCAACATCCGCAACCCGCAGGCGGGCCCGCGCGAGTGGATCCTGGACGAGACCGTGTGGGCGATCCACGAGGTGGCGATGGGCCTCGTGCGCAACGACCCGCGCTATGCCGCCTACCGGCCGCTGCTCGACGACGAGGCGCGCCTGCGCGCGCACGTGGCCTACCGCGACCGCGTCTTCCTGCCCGTGCGCCCGCTCGACTACTACCTGCGCTGTCTGGAGGGCGCCGGCTTCCGCGTGGAGGACGTGAGCGCGCGCACGATCGAGGCGCGCGTGGAGGACTGGTTCCAGTTCCTGAGCGCGTACCACGAGGCGGTGCTCGGCTGGATCGGCGGCTCGGCCAAGGTGGACGGGCGGGCCGCCGGCGAGGAGGCCGTGCGCGACCGGCTGGCGCTGATCCGCCACGCCATGCACACGCTCTTCGGCGGGCGCGAGGCCTTCCAGTGCTGCTGGACCTACATCAACTGCGTGCGGCCTCGCTGAGTTGCAGTTCCCGAGGGGCGCCACGGCTCCGCCGGGGTGCCCCGAGCGTGTGGGGGTCTGGGGGCCATGTCGGGGCCCCCAGCTTCAATTGAACCGCGGCATGCGGATGTTGGCCGACGGCCGGTAGGTGTAGGAGGCGGCAACGCGCTCGGGGTCGACGCCGGTCGCCAGCAACCGCGCGACGCCGGCGGCGGCGATGGTCACGGCCAGCGTCTCGCCGGGACACGCGTGCGGTCCGAAGCCGAACGTGAACGTCCGGCGCTCGCGCCGCGCCGGTTCGAAGCGGGCCGGATCGTCGTTGACGGCCGGATCGCGATTGGCCGCGGCCAGCAGCACGAGCACCGTGTCGCCTTCCTTCATCGCCTGACCGGCCACGCCGCCGGCGGTGGCCACGAAGCGCCGCGTGTTCTGCACCGGAGCGTCGTGGCGCGCGACCTCGGCGACGACGGCCCGCAGCGCCGGGGCGTCACGCGCGAGGAGCTCGCGGACGTGCGCGTGGCGCGCCAGCGCCAGCAGCGTGTTGCCGAGGAGCGCGGCCGTCGCCTCGTACGACTGCCAGAACCGCGGGAGCGTCCGCACCGCCTGCACGAGCGCGCGCGCCGCGCCGGCGCCCCGATCCACCTCGTCGGCCGTCGCCCCGGGCGCGAGGCCGCGCACGAAGTCTCCCGCGCTGGCGGCGATGGCCGGCAGCCCGTCGGGCGCCAGCCCGAGCAGCGCGCCGACCACGTAGGGCGGCAGCCGGAACGCGAAGTCGCCGATCCGCGCTGGGTGGATGCCGGGCTCCAGCTCCGCTACCAGCGTCTGCGCCGCCGCGTCCGCGTGACGCGCGACGAGGCCGGGATCCAGCATCGCCACGGTCGCGGACACCGAGGGCTTCAGGCGCACGTGGTAGGCGCCGTCGTTCATGCGGACCATTCGCCCGAAGACGTCGCCGGCCGCCGTGCCCACGAGCGCCTTCGGCACCGCCTCGCTGACGGGGCGCACGCGACAGAGCTCGCTGGTGAGCACCGCCGTCACTGCCGCCGCGCTCGCCGCCACCCAGAAGCCGAGCGTGTCGTCGCGCTGGAACGGCCGCTTGGCGACGAGCTCGGCGTAATACGGATAGGGATCCGGGTGCGTGACCGCGGCGACCGCGTGCTCCGGCTGATCCATCGAGCCTCCTAGGCGCTGTGCTCGAGCCGGCGAAAGATGCCGACGCCCAGCACGGTGGCCGCCATCACGACGGCGGCGACCACGATGGGCGCGGCCGGATTGCCCGCGAGATCGCGCACGAAGCCGGCGATCGGCTGCGTGAGCGCCATCATCACGTAGAACACCGTGTAGAAGACGCCGAACGCGGCGGTGACGCGCGCGGCGGGCACCGCCCGCGGCAGCAGCGCCATCACGGGGCCGGGGGGCCCGCCGACCGCGAGGCCGACCACCGCGAAGGCGAGCGCGGCGTGTGACCACACGGGCAGGAGCAGCGTGGCGCCGGCCGCCACGAAGCTGCCCAGCGTGATCAGCAGCGTCGGCCGCCCGATGCGGTCGCTCAGCAGGCCGCCGAGCGGGACCGAGATCATCGTGAGCCAGATGGCCAGGCTCACGATGAAGCCGGCGTCGCGCAGCGTCATCCCGCGCGCGATCAGCAGGCCTGGACCGAAGGCGGCGATGGTCACCAGGCTCGCGTTGAAGCAGCCCCACGCGAAGCCGCCGGCGATGCCGAGGCGGACGTCGCGCGCGTCGAGCGTGGCGCGCGCGGGGGCCGTCGCGCGCGGCGCCTCGCGGAAGAACAGCATGAGGACGAGCCCGAAGGCGGCCAGCGCGGCGGTGGCCAGCATCGCCGTGCGCCACGACGTGGCGGCGGCCAGCGCGCCCAGCGTGGCGGTGGCCACGCCGAGCCCGACGGGCCACGACGTGAGCACGACCGCCATGGCGGTGGACAGCTCGCGGCCCGCGAACCAGTCGGCGACGAGCTTCGGCAGCAGGATGTTCATCAGCACGGCGCCGATGCCGCTCAGCAGCCGGCCGCCCGCCGCCGCGGCGAATCCGCCGGCGGCGGCGGTGAGCACGCTGCCCGCCACCATCAGCGCGAGGCCGACGAGCACGAGACGGCGCTCGCCCAGGCGCTGGCCGATGACGCCGCCGGGCAGCGCGAGGAGCGTGCCGGGCAGCATGTAGATCCCGATGAGCCAGCCGATCTGCGTGTAGCTGAGCCCGAGGTCGCTGACGAGGAGCGGCGCCACCGAGGCGATCGCCTGGAACTGCACGCCCATCGAGCTGCGGGTGACGAACACGACCGCGAGCGCCACCCAGCGATTGGCCATTTCGGGCATCATAGCGGATCGCGACGGCCCGCGGTCATGCGCCCGTGTTATCCTCTTGCGCCCAGGAGGCCGTGACATGACAACGCAGCAACGCTATGCCATGCCCGTCGATCCCAGCGAGTGGATCATCCCGAGTCGCTTCGACTCGCTCATGCGCTGGGAGTACGAGGACGGGCGCGGCTCCCTCCTGAACCTCTACGAGAAGGGCAAGGACCGGCAGTGGAACGGCAACACGCGCATCGACTGGTCGCTCGACCTCGATCCCGAGAATCCCCAGCAGCTTCCCGACGAGCAGATCTCGATCTTCGGCTCCGACATCTGGAACCGGATGACACCGCCGGAGCGCGCCAACCTCCGGCGGCATCTGCAGGCCCAGCAGCTCTCCCAGTTCATGCACGGCGAGCAGGGCGCGCTGCTGTGCGCGGCCAAGATCGTCCAGCAGGTGCCGAGCGTGGACGCCAAGTTCTACGCCGCCACCCAGGTGGTGGACGAGGCGCGCCACGTCGAGGTCTACGCGCGGTTGCTCCACGAGAAGTTCGAGCTGGCCTACCCGATCACGCCCACGCTCAAGTCGCTGCTCGACAACGTGCTGACGGATGCCCGCTGGGACATGACCTATCTCGGCATGCAGGTGCTCATCGAGGGCCTGGCGCTGGCCGCCTTCGCGTCCATCCGCGATCACGCCAGGAACCCGCTGGCCGCCGCCGTCAACGCCTACGTCATGGAGGACGAGGCGCGCCACGTGGCGTTCGGGCGCATCGCGCTGCGCGACTACTATCCGCAGCTCACCGACGCCGAGCGCGACGAGCGCGAGGAGTTCGCCGTCGAGGCCTGCTACCTCATGCGTGACCGCTTCCTCTCCGTCGAGGTGTGGGAGACGCTGGGCCTGCCCGTCGAGGAATGCGTGCGGATGGTCCAGCAGTCCGAGCGCATGAAGCTCTTCCGCACGCGCCTGTTCACGCGGATCGTGCCGACCGTCAAGGACATCGGCCTCTGGGGCCCACGCATCCGCAAGGCTTACGCCGACATGGGCGTGATGAGCTACGCGGAGGTGGACGCCGAGGGGCTGCTGGCCAAGGACGAGCAGGTCGCCGCCGACTTCGACGCGCGGCGCGCAGCCTCGGCATGAAGTTCGGGATCTTCTACGAGCACCAGCTCCCGCGGCCCTGGGAGGACGGCGCCGAGCTGAAGCTGTTCCAGGATGCGCTCGACCAGGTGGAGCTCGCCGACCGCCTCGGCATCGACTACGCGTGGGAGGTCGAGCACCACTTTCTCGAGGAGTATTCCCACTCCTCTGCGCCGGAGGTGTTCCTGGCCGCCGCCTCGCAGCGCACGCGGCGCATCCGGCTGGGTCACGGCATCGTGCTGATGCCGCCGGGCTACAACCAGCCCGCGCGCGTGGCCGAGCGCATCGCCACGCTCGACCTGGTCTCGCGCGGCCGCGTGGACTGGGGCACCGGCGAGTCCGCCTCGCGCGCCGAGCTGGAGGGCTACGGCGTGAAGCCGTCCGAGCGGCGGGCCATGTGGCGCGAGACCGTCGAGCAGGTGGCCAACATGATGGTCATGGAGCCCTACCCGGGCTTCCAGGGGCAGTACTTCTCGATGCCAACGCGCAACGTGCTGCCCAAGCCGGTGCAGAAGCCGCACCCGCCCCTCTGGGTCGCGTGCTCGAATCGGGAGACGATCCACCTGGCCGCGCAGCTGGGCATCGGCGCGCTCACGTTCGCGTTCATCGATCCCGCCGAGGCCCGGCAGTGGGTGGACGATTACTACGAGACGTTCAAGCGCGAGTGCGTGCCCATCGGCCACGCGGTGAACGCCAACATCGCCATGGTCACCGGGTTCTCCTGCCACACGGACCGGGCCGAGGCGCAGCGCCGGGGGGCCGACGGCTTCCGCTTCTTCCAGTTCGCGCTGGCTCATCACTACGTCTTCGGCAAGCACACTCCCGGGCGGACCAACATCTGGAACGCGTTCCTCAAGGTGCGTGAGCAGCTGGGGACCGAGGTGCTCGGCGGTGGCGTGGGCTGCATCGGGACGCCGGACGACCTGCGCGCCACGCTGCGGACGTTCCAGGATTGCGGCGTCGATCAGACCATTTTCATCCAGCAGGGCGGCAAGAACCGGCACGAGCACATCTGCGAATCGCTCGAGCTGTTCGCGGCCGAAGTCATGCCGGAGTTCCACGCGCGGGAGGCCGAGCGGGAGGCCAAGAAGGCCAAGGACCTGGCGCCGTACATCGAGGCGGCGATGGCGCGCAAGCACGCCATGGCCCCGCTGAAGGACCACGAGATCCCCGTGCAGGAGGCGTACGGCACCACCGTGGCGCTCACCGACGAGGACATCAAGAAGCTGCCGGAGGGCAACCGCCGGCGCGTGTTGACGTTCCGCAAGATCAAGGAAATTGCCGAAAGGGCGTGAGCCATGAGCACCGAGCATGAGGTTCTAGCCGCGGACGACCGACGCTTCCAGGCCATGATGAAGCAGGACTGGCCGACCCTGAACGCCGTCCTCGCCGACGACCTGGTCTACGTGCACTCGACCGCGCGGGTGGAGTCGAAGGGCGAGCACGTGGGCAATCTGCAGAGCGGCAAGCCGCACTACCGCGGCATCGCCCCCCGCGACCGCAAGGTGCGGGTGCGCGGCGACGTGGGCATCGTCAACGGCGTCTCCGACATGCACGTGGAGAACGCCGGCAAGGAGCAGCGCTTCACGATCCGCTACCTGGCCGTGTACGCGCTCGGCGCCGGCGGCTGGCAGATGACCGCCTGGCAGTCGACCAAGGTGCCGGACGCCTAGTCAGCCCGCGCTCAGCGGAGCGGGTCGCCGCTGTTGACGTGGAAGTGCAGGTGCTTGGAGTCCTGGTAGCGGCCGAGATTCGTCAGCACGCGACAGGCGCCGTGCTCGCGCGTGACCTGCTCGGCGACGCGGCGCACGACCGCCAGCACCTTGTGCAAGAGCGCCTCGTCCGTCGTGCCGAGATCGATCAGCGAGGGGACGTGCGTCTTCGGCACGATGACGATGTGGACGGGCCAAAACGGGCGCGTGTGGCGGAAGGCGAGGACGTCGTCGGTCTCGAGCACCACCTGGACCGGCGTGCGGCCGCTGAGCGCCTCGTCGCAGTAGAAGTCTTCGCTCATCGTCGTCGCGCTCCCGTTGGCGGCGGTGCGCCTACGTTACACTAGAACGCATGGCGCTCGAACATCCGTGGACTCAACCGCCCGTGCGCGGGACGGCGCTCACCGTGGCACCGGGCGTGAAGTGGCTGCGCATGCCGCTGCCCTTCCAGCTCGACCACATCAACCTGTGGCTGCTCGAGGACGGCGAGGGCTGGGCCATCGTGGACACCGGCGTCGGCCTCGACGACGTGCGCGCGCTGTGGGAGCAGATCTTCGCCGCCGAGCTGGGCGGCCGGCCGGTCACGCGCGTCGTCCTCACGCATTTTCATCCGGATCACGTCGGCAATGGCGGCTGGCTCACCGAGCGCTGTAGCGTGGAGTTCTGGTGCACGCAGGCCGAGTTCCTCATCGCCCACGTCGCCGTGCAGAGCACGGCGCCGCGTCACGCGGAGGCCCGGGCGCGGCACTACCGGCGCAACGGCTGTGACGAGCCGGCGCTGGCCTCCCTGGCCAGGCGCGGCAACCACTATCCCCGTCTGGTGCCGACGCTGCCCGGCGAGTTCCGCTGCATCCGCGAGGGCGAGGCGCTCGCCATCGGCGGCCGGCGCTGACAGGTCATCGTGGGGCGGGGTCACTCGCCGGAGCACGCGGCGCTGTGGTGCGCGGAGGCGGGCGTGCTGATCTCCGGCGATCAGGTGCTGCCGCGGATCACGACCAACGTGAGCGTGTGGCCCGACCAGCCGTGGGGCGATCCGCTGCGGCTCTACCTCGAGTCGCTCGACCGGTTCCGCGGCATCGGCGCCGACGCGCTCGTGCTGCCGGCCCACGGCCTGCCCTTCCGCGGGCTGCCCGAGCGTCTGGCCGAGCTGCGCACGCATCACGCCGCGCGCCTGGCCGAGGCGCTCGACGCCATCGCCGAGCCGCGCAGCGCGGCCGACGTGGTGCCGATCCTCTTCCGGCGCGAGCTCGACAGCCACCAGCTCGGCTTCGCCCTCGGCGAAGCCCTCGCGCATCTGCATCTGCTGGAAGCCGACGGACGCGCGGCGCGCGTCGTCGGAGCCGACGGGGTCCACCGCTTCCGCAAAGCCTAGCGCCCGGCCGCCGAGCGCCCATTTGACAATGCGCGGGCGCGTGGGTTACTTAGGGCGCGTCATTCCCGGAGGGTCGCACCTCTAGCTCAAGCGCGGGAGGCTCACCATGCGCCGCTTCGTCGTCATCGTTTTGGCCGTCTCAGCAGCCCGCGGCGCCGCCGTCGTGGAAGCAGGGCCAGCCGGCGGAGCTCGCCGGCTCGCCGCTGGCGCCGATCGCCCAGCCGCCGGCCCCGCTGCCGGCCGCCGAGATCCCTGTCAACAAGCTCAAGGTGCCGCCGGGCTTCAAGATCGAGCTGTGGGCGTCCGGCATCAACAACGCGCGCGCCATGACCTGGGGCGACAAGGGCACGCTGTTCGTGTCCAGCCGCGTCGCCGGCAACGTCTACGCGGTCGTCGACAAGGGCGGCAGCCGCGAGGTGAAGACGATCGCCAAGGGCCTCAACCTGCCCAACGGCGTCGCCTTCAAGGACGGCACGCTCTACATCGCCGAGGTGTCGAAGATCTCGAAGATGGAGGGCGTCGAGTCCAAGCTCGACAGCCCGCCGCAGATGGTGACCGTGTTCGAAACGCTGCCCAAGGATCTGCCGCACGGCTGGAAGTACCTGGCGTTCGGGCCCGACGGCAAGCTGTACTTCAACATCGGCGCGCCGTGCAACATCTGCCTGCCGCCCGACACGCACGCCAACATCTCGCGCATCAACCCGGACGGCACCGGCTTCGAGTACTGGGCGCACGGCGTGCGCAAC
>QHRW01000019.1 GCA_003220265.1 Candidatus Rokuibacteriota bacterium
GTTGAGGAAGAAGCCCTTGATCTTCTCGCCGCGCTTCTCGGAGATCTTCTCGGCCAGGTTGTTGGCCACGGCCTTGGCGATCATGGTCTTGCCGCAGCCGGGAGGCCCGTAGAGCAGCACGCCCTTGGGCGGGGCCAGCTTGTGCTCCTTGTAGTAGTCGGCGTACAGGTACGGCAGCTCGACGGCGTCCTTGATGGTCTCGATCTGGGTGCCGAGGCCGCCGATGTCGTCGTAGCCGATGTCCGGCACTTCCTCGAGCGACAGGTCCTCGACCTCGCTCTTGGGAAGTTTCTCGAGCAAGTATCCAGATTTTGCATCCATCAGGAGGTGGTCGCCGGTCTTGAGGCGCAGGCTCCGGAGCGGGTCGGAGATGATCGCCACCTTGTCCTCGTCGGCCCGCAGGGTCACCAGGGCACGCTCGGGATCGAGCTGCTCCTTGAGGATGACGACCTCGCCCTGGATCTCGTAGCCCGCCGCCTCCACGACGTTGAGGCCCTCGTTGAGGACGAGCTCCTGGCCCGGCTTGAGCGTCTCGGCCTTGATCGAGGGGTGCAGGTTGACCTTCACCTTGCGGCCCTGCGAGAGGACGTTGACCGTTTGGTCCTGGTTTACCGAGAGATAAACGCCGTAGGTCGAGGGCGGCGCACAGAGCTTGTCGACCTCCTCCTTCAGCGCGGTGATCTGCTCCTTGGCTTCCTGGAGGGCCGACGCCAGGCGCTCCTTCTGGCCGACCGCCTGCGCCGCCCGCTGGTTCGCGTGGGTCAACTCCTCGGTAAGCGTGCTCAGCTCCTTGCGGGTGGCAAGCACCTCTTCGAGTAGCGTGGCGTCGCTGATCCGAGAACTCTTCCCGGCGGCGTCCATTGGTTTGCCCTCCTGGCGTCGCACCGGCCCGCCGGCGCTGGCGCCCTTACAAACGAGACGAGCAAGAGTGACGCCACATTCAGCACCTTGTGTAAGTGCCCGCAAACGGCGGTGTCCTCGGGGGTACGCCCTTCGGGCCGGATAGGGATTGCCCGCCATTTGAGCAGACCTGACGGTGCTACGAGCACCCGCTGGAAGCGCCGGTTGTCGTCTTCACCGCGCGCTGGCGTCCCTACAGATTGTGCGTCGGGCCGTCACGCCGACCTCGGCGGATCGGACACGACGGGATGCCCGAACAACTCCCGCGCACACTTCCAGGACATTGGTCTGTCCACAGAGGAGCGAAACAATCGCCGTCATCTCTGCGGACAATCCGGCATGAGATGTCCCAAACCGGCGCGCACATTCTCCCGCCTGCCGCGCGAGGTGGCCTGGGCGCGCCTGTTCACCGGAGGCGTTCGCCATCCCCGGCGAAGAGGGCTGGCAGGACCATCCGCATGGGTCGAGCCGAACGCGAAGAAGGCGCGGGTAATGTTTGACGCGTCGCAGGGGGCCGTGCGACACTGTCCGGCGATCTGGTTTGGACTTGGTTCGGTAGCTCGGTCGATAACACGCCGAGGAACGCGCCGCGCGAGACCCAGTTCGCGCGGCGTTTTTGTTTCCGGCTCACACCAAAGGAAGGTCTACGCATCATGGCTCAGGGACGAGTGAAGTGGTTCAACGACGCGAAGGGGTTCGGCTTCATCACGCAGGAGAGCGGTGACGACGTGTTCGTGCACTTCAGCGCCATCGCCGCGCAGGGCTTCAAGAGCCTGGCGGAGGGTGATCAGGTCGAGTTCGACGTCACCCGCGGCCCCAAGGGGCTGCAGGCCGCGAACGTCCGCAAGATCGGCT
The DNA here is from genome assembly GCA_003220265.1 of Candidatus Rokuibacteriota bacterium. Lineage (GTDB taxonomy): Bacteria > Methylomirabilota > Methylomirabilia > Rokubacteriales > CSP1-6 > AR5. The sequence continues at coordinate 1,756 of QHRW01000019.1, forward strand.
GAGCCGCCTCAGCCGTTCACGCGGGCTGCATCAGCCAGTACACGGTCCCGACCGTTCCGCACATGCGGCAGCGGTCACCGTGACTGCGCCGGAGATGCAGCACGGTACGGATTCGCTGCAAGTAGGCCTCCGTCTCGTGTCGATCCATGCCGGTCTTGGTCTCCATGCAGTCCAGGCACATGGGGCGTTCCAGGATCAGGACGGCCATCAGCGCCGCGCGCTCGGGCATGTGCTTCTCCCCCGCTGACGATGAAGATCTTCACGACCGCAGTTCCATCGCGGGCAGTGTAAGCCCGGGCCGGCGGTGCGCAAGGTCTGGGATCAGGTCGGGCGGAGCGACGGCGTGACGCCGCAGAACGCGTCCAGGGCGGCGATGATGCGCTCGGCGGTGGCGCGCTCCGCCGGCGACGCCTCCGTCTGGTTGCGGGAGCGGCCCACGAGCGCGTGCAGGACGTCGGCCGACGCCAGCAGCGTGTCGACGATGGCGGGCGTGACGGGACGCCGGCCGCTGCGGAGGTGATCGAGCACCGCTTCCAGGGAGTGCGTGAAGCGGGTGAGCTCGGCGAAGCCCATCATGGCGCTGCCGCCCTTGAGGCTGTGGGCGCACCGGAAGCTGAGGTTCAGCACCTCGGCGTCGCCGGGCGTGCGGCGCAGTCGCGGCAGCGACGCCTGCAGCTCGCGGACGCGGTCGTCGCTTTCCTCGAAGAAGAGGTCGAGGAAATCCGCGCGGTCCATCAGTGCCGCAGGGCCTTGTCGAGCTCGTTCGCCAAGTGCTGGAGGTAGCGCTCGGCCTTCACGAGGTAGCCGGCCGCGCCGGCGGCGAGCGCCCGCCGCACGTCGTCTTCCTGGCCCAGGCTGCTCAGCACGATCACCGGCACCGACGCCGTCTTCGGATTCTGCTTCAGCCGGCGCAGCACCTCGAAGCCCTGCACCTTCGGCATGATCAGGTCCAGGAGCACGACGTCGGGCGCCGAGGTAAGCACCTGCTGGAGCGCAGCCTCGCCGTCTTCGGCGGTGAGCACGGTGAACCCCTGGCGCTTGAGCGCGATCTCGGCGGTCCGCCGGATGAAGCGGTCGTCCTCGGCGATCAGCACGCACGGCTGCCGACGCTCGGGGGGCACGGCGCTCACGCTTGCACCCGCCGGACGGCCAGGGCCGTTTCGAGCGTCTGCTGCAGGCGCACGAAGTCGATCGGCTTGGTGACGTAGTCGAAGGCGCCGTGGGCCCTGGCCAGCGCGGCCAGGGACGTATCGGCGCTGCCGCTGATGATCACGATGGCGGCCTCCGGTGCCAGGGCGCGCACGCTCGGCAGCGCGGCGATTCCGCTCAGCCCCGGCATCTCCAGGTCGAGCAACACGAGGTCGACGGTCGCCTGCCCCAGGCGGCGCAGGCCCGTGACGGCGTCCGGGGCGGTCTGCACGTCGTAGCCCAGCGGCTGCAGGAAATCCAGGAGGAGCTGACGGACACTGTCCTCGTCGTCGACGATCAGCACCGACGCCCGCTCGGCGGCGACCGCCACCGGCGCCGGCGCCCGCGTTTCCGGTGGCGGCGGGGCCTGCACCGGCGCCACCGTTCCGCCGGCCGCCACGAGCGTCAGCGCGGCGGCGAGCGCCGGCAGCGCCACCGGCTTCATGAACACCGCCGCCGCGCCGTGCTCGACGATACGCCGGTGCAGCTCGATGTCCTCGTCACCGGTGACGACGGCGATCACGATCGAGGGATCGAAGGACCGGATGCGCCGCAGGGCGTCCACGCCGCCCAGCCGCGGCATGTGGACGTCCAGCACGACCGCGGCCGGACGCGCGCGCTTGACGTGCAGCAGGGCCTCGAGGCCGTTCTGCGCCTCGAGGACGGCGAAGCCGCAGCCCTCGAGGTACTCGTGCAGCAGCCGTCGCACCTCCGGATCGTCGTCGGCGACGACGACGCTACGTGACTCGCCAGCCATGCTGTCGTTGCTCCTCGAGAGCGCGCTGGACGGCCGGCCGCGCCACGGTCTCGTAGCAGTGCTGGCAGATTCCGTGGGTGAGCTGGCGCGACGTCTCTCGCTTGAGGAATTCCTCGACGCGCACCCAATCCTGGGCGCCGTCGCGGATCTTCTTGCAGTACATGCAGATGGGCAGCAGCTGCTCGAGATGCTGCACGTGGCGCCGCAGCCCCACGATGCGCTCGGCCACGCGCAGCCGCGCCGCGATCAGGTCGGGCTCGAACGGCTTCGTGAGGAAGTCGTCCACGCCGGCGTCGATCGCCATCAGGTAGTGCGAGCGTTGGTCCAGCGCGGTGAGCAGGATGACGTAGGTGTACTCGCGCGAGGCCTCGGCGCGGATACGGCGACAGAGCTCGAGGCCGTCCACGTCCGGCATGATCCAATCGCTCACGACCACGTGCACCGGCGAGCCGGTCAGGTGGGCCCACGCCTCGACGCCGCTGCTCGCCACGCTGACGTCGTGGCCGAGCTCCTGCACCATCGTCTTCACGAGCAGGCGCACCACGGCGTCGTCGTCCACCACGAGGACGTTCATGCCACGTGTCCGTTCACGGGCAGGCTGAACACGAAGCGGCAGCCCTCCTCGGTGTCGTCGAGCCAGATCCGGCCCTGGTGGGCCTCCACCAGGCGGCGACAGATCACGAGGCCCAGGCCGGTGCCGGGCGTGCTGGCGTGCCGGCCCGAGGTCGTCTGGCTGAAGGGCTCGAAGAGGAACTGGCGCTCCTCGGGCGGCACCCCCGGCCCGCTGTCGCGGACGGCGATGGTGACGGCCTCGGCGTCGCCGTCGAGCTCGACCCGGATGGCGCCCTCGGGCGGGGTGAACTTCAGCGCGTTCGTCAGCAGGTTCATGATGACCTGCTCGAGCCGCGCGGCATCGCCGAGGACGGTGCGCGGCGCGTCCACGCCCCGGGCCGTCAGCTCGATGGAGCGCTGGCGCGCGGCCGGCTGGAACGCCTCCACCACGTCGGTCACCATCCGGCGGAGATCGACCGGCACCCGCTCGATCGTCAGCTTGCCCACCTCGAACTTCGACACGTCGAGGATCTGGCGGATGAGCCCCAGCATGCGCTTGGCCGAGTCGTCGATGGCGGTGGCGTAGCGCATCAGCGTGGCGTCGGCCTGCGACCCCAGGCGGCCCTTGAGGAGCTGCGTATAGCCGTCGATGACGGTGAGCGGCGCCCGCAGGTCGTGCACGAGCATCGAGGTGAAGTTGGCGCGCAGCGTCTGCAGCTCTCGCAGCAGGCGGTTGCGCTCGATGGCCCCGCGGACGCGGATGCTGACGCGATGGGCGTCGATCGGCTTGGTGAGATAGTCCACCGCGCCGGCGCGCAGCGCGCGGTCCATCGCCCCCAGGTTGTCCTCCGTCGCCGTGAGGATGATGACGGGGATCTCGCGCGTGCGGGGATTGCTCTCCAGGCGCTCGAGCACCTCGAAGCCGGTCATGCCCGGCATCGAGATGTCGAGCAGGATGCAGTCGGGGCGGGCGGCGCTGGCCAGCGCGAGGCCGCTCTCGCCGTCGTCGGCCTCCAGCACCCGGTGCTCGGCGTCGAACAGATAGCGGATGAGCAGACGATTTTCCGAGCGGTCGTCGATGACCAGAATGGTGCTGCGAGGCTCACCCGACTCGCTCGACACGTTCGCACTCCAGGGGGTTGGCGAGGCGCACCGGTCCGAAGTGGACCGATGCCAATGTAACAATCCGCGGGGCGCGTTCTCGACGAAAAAACACGCTCCGCCGATCACTTGCAGCACGCGCGCGTGCTCCCTGACACGACGACCGCCGCCCATTGTGGGGGCGCGCGACGTCGCGCTCTAGCGCTGGCGCGCGCGCCTCTGCCGCGCTTGTGTGCATCGGGGTTCTCCCCACACGCTGCGACGAGCACCTAATCGCCGCGCGACCTCCTCGTCAAGCGTCGTCGACGAATGCGCACCATGTTGCAGGACGGCCGGCGGCACGGAAGATGCTAGTCGTCCCTCGGGGCTCGCATTCTGCCTTCAGGGGAGGGCACCGTTATCGCACAGGCCGATAAGCGCCACGACACGCGGCCACGCGGCCGGATAGTGCGCCCTCCTGCACGACCGCGGCGCGCCGCCAAGTCCCAGGAGCGGCCGCACGCCCGCGCCCACGGTCTCGTCCTGATCGTGGATGACACCGCGGACACGCGCGAGATGTACTCGCAGTACCTGACGAGCCGGGGGTTCACGGTCCTGACCGCGCGCGACGGGGCGTTCGGCGTGGACGCGGCGCGGCGGCACCGGCCCGACGTGATCGTCATGGACCTGGCGATGCCCAACGTGGACGGCATCACCGCGACCCTGCAGCTCAAGGGCGACACGGAAACCCGCCGCATGCCGATCCTGATCTTGACCGGCTATCCCATGCAGGCCATCGACCAGGGCGCGCTGGAGGCGGGCGCCGATGTCTTCCTCACGAAGCCCTGCCTTCCCGAGGACCTCGAACAGCACGTTCAGCGGCTGATGGAGCGCGCCGCCTAGCACCACGAATCAGGCGAAACGGAGTGCCGGTCTACTCTCCGTAGACGATGGTCGTGTACTTGGCGTAGATGCCGAGGAAGCTATCCGTCTCGTGGTCGACATGGTGGATCCGCGTGATCCCGCCATTCTTCATCGCCGCCGATATGCTGGCGTCGCCTGTCGCGTACGCGAGGATGCCCCACGCCTCTGCCCTGCCGACCTTGGAGCTACCGGCCGCCGGGCCGGCGGAGATCGGGCCCTTCATGTCGACCGTCACGCGCGCGGTGACCGGGCCGTGACCTACGGCGGTGCAGCCCGTGAAGGCCATGCAAACGAGTGCAATCACCAGTGGGCGTGCGAATGTCGTCATCGTTCCTCCCTTTCTTTCTCTCATGTCGATCCGCAGACGCCCCGTTTCGCCTGATCCTTCGTCTGGTTCTACCGTACCAGCGCCGGGGCATAACCTCGCTGGCATTTCGATTGCCCCGCAGCGACCCGACCCAAAGGAGGTGCCCGATGCAGAAGATCCTCGTCGCAATCGTCGCGATCGCCCTCGGCCTGGCCCTGGCCGGCCCCGCCGCCGCGCAATCGCAGAACGTTCACGGGCAGGTGCAATCCGTTCAGGGCACGCAACTGACCTTCAGGTCGGACGATGGCCGCGTGCTGACCGTGGACATGACCGCCGTCGGCCAGGAGATCCAGCAAGCCCTGGCGCCCGGCATGGGTGTGACCATTACCGGCTCGGCGGGAGCCAGCCCCACGCAGATGACGGCGCAGTACATCCAGCAGGACTCGAGCGATCCGTCGCGAGGCGGCACGATCGTCGGTCAGCCGACCGCCCAGCCCTCGGCAGACTGGCAGAAGGTGCATGGCACCGTGCAATCCGTCTCCGGCACCACGCTGATGATGAAGGCCGACGACGGCCGCGAGCTCACCGTGGACATGAGCGCGGTCGGTCAGAACATCCAGCAGGCGTTGCAGCAGGGCATGGGCGTCACGCTGGCCGGCTTCGCCGGCGCGGCGGCCAATCAGTTCACGGCGCAGTTCATCCAGCAGGACTCGAGCGCGGGCGCACCCGCGGCCTCACCGACCACGAAGTAGTCGCAACGCATCCGAACGCGACGGCGCGACCCCTCGGTGGGTCGCGCCGTCCACGTCCCGGCCCGTCAAGCGCCTAGTTGACAAGGCCCCCGCGGCCCCCGACACTGTCGCCGCCCTGCAGGGCGACGGGAGGCCTAGCATGCGGAACGCCGACGAGCACGTCCTCATCCCCACCCTCAAGCGCCAGCTCGTGGATCGGCAGATCGACCGCCGCGAGTTCCTCCGCTACGCCGCCCTGCTCGGCATGTCGGTGCCGGTCGCCGACGCGTTCGTGCGCAAGGTCACCGGGCAGTCGCTGGTGGCGCCGGCGGCGGCGCAGAGCCTGCCCAAGGGCGGCACCCTTCGCCTCGGCATGCGCTGCCAGGACCTCAAGAGCCCGCACACGTACTCCTGGATCGAATCCGCGAACACTGCGCGGCAGGTGCTCGACTACCTGGCGGTCACCGGCGTGGACAACGTCACCCGGCCCGGTCTCCTCGAGAAGTGGGAAGCAAGTCCCGACCTCAAGACATGGACGCTGCGGCTGCGCCGCAACGTGAAGTGGCACAACGGCCGGCAGTTCACGGCCGACGACGTGGTCTGGAATCTCAAGCGCGTGCTGGACCCCAAGACCGGCTCCTCCACCGTCGGCTTGATGAAGGGCTTCCTGCTCGAGGAATTCGAGACGGGCGACAAGGACGACAAGGGCAACGCCAAGAAGTCGGTGCGGCTCTGGGACGCCAACGCCATCCAGAAGGTCGACGCCTACACGGTGCGCCTCAACGGCAAGACGGCCCAGCTCGCCGTGCCCGAGCAGCTCTTCCACTATCCCCTGCTGATCATGGATCCCGCCGAGAACGGCGAGTTCAAGGTCGGCTCGAACGGCACCGGCGCCTTCACGCTGGTGGAGAGCGAGGTCGGCCGGCGCAACGTGCTCAAGGCGCGCAAGGAACCGTACTGGGGCGGCGGGCCCTACCTGGACGAGCTGCAGTTCATCGACCTCGGCGACGACCCGGCGGCGGCCGTGGCCGCCCTCGCCGGCAAGCAGGTGGACGGCCTCTACGCCGCCGACATCGTCCAGCTCGACGCGCTCCAGAAGATTCCGCACGTGCAGATGTACCAGGTGGCCACCGCCTACACGGCCACCGCGCGCGTGCAACCGGTGAAGCCGTTCGACGACAAGCGCGTGCGCCAGGCGCTGCGCTACGCGATCGACTCGAACACCATCCTCCAGATCGCGCACAAGGGCCTCGGGCAGGCGGGCGAGCACCACCACGTGAGCCCGGTGCATCCGGAGTACGCGAAGCTGCCCGCCTTCCCGCGCGACGTCGCGAAGGCCAAGCGCTTGCTGGCCGAGGCCGGCTATCCCGGCGGCATCGACGTGGAGATCGCCTGCAAGCCGTCGCCGCCGTGGGAGCTGATCGCCGTGCAGGCCATGGTGGAGCAATGGAAGGAGGCCGGCATCCGCGTGAAGATGAACGTGATGCCGTCCACGCAGTACTGGGAGGTGTGGACCAAGACGCCGTTCGGCTTCACGACGTGGGCGCATCGCCCGCTCGGCGTGATGAGCCTCGCCCTCGCCTATCGCACGGGCGTGCCCTGGAACGAGTCGAAGTATTCCAATCCCGAGTTCGATCGCCTGCTCACGCTGGCGGAGGGCACCATCGACGTGGTCGCGCGGCGCGAGATCATGGGGCAGCTCGAGCGGATCCTCCAGGACGACGGCCCGATCGTGCAGCCGGTGTGGCGCGCCGTCTTCACCTTCCACGACAAGCGCGTGCAGGGCTTCAAGGCGCACCCCGCGCTCTACATCTTCGCCCACCAGCTCGCGATCAGCACGTAGGCGGCTCGGGCGCCGCCGCGCCCTCAGAGGCGGTGCTTCGGGTGCGGGTCGGCGGCCCAGCGGGCGCTGGGCACGAGGTCGTTCTCGCGGAAGCGGGTCCAGCGGAACGGCGTCAGGTCGAAGTCCTTCGCCTTGCCGTGCAGGATCAGGTCGGACATCAGGTCGCCGGTGAACGGCGAGTGCTTGAAGCCGTGGCCGCTCCAGCCGAAGTCGGCGTAGAGCCCGGCGTACTCCGGGATGGCGCCCAGCACCGGGTGGTGATCGGGCGTGGCGTCGTACAGGCCTGAGTAGCCGCCCATCGCGAGGCCGTGCTCCATCACCGGAAAGCGTTCGGCGATCAGCTCCGCGTTTCTCACGATCTGGTCGGCATCGGCGCCCTCGTTGTACGCGTCGGGATCGACGATCTCGTCGTACGAGAGCTTGCCGTGGATCGTCAGGTCGCCGTGCTCCGGCCGCATGTAGGTCATCAGCAGGCTGTCGGCCACGGCCGGATGCACGCCGAAGCCGGCCGGCCGGCGGAAGAAGCACATCTGGTGGCGCTCGGGCTTGATCGCGACCTCGATGCCGAGCGGCGCCAGCAGCCGGTTGGCGTAGAGCCCGGCGCAGTTGAGGACGACCGGCGCGTCGACGTCCACGCCTTCCGACGTGACGCCGACGACCTTCCCGCCCGCCGCGCGGATGCGGTCCACGCCGCGGTACTGCACGATCGTCGCGCCCAGCTCGCGCGCGCGGTTGACGAGCGCGTTGGCGGTGGACGAGGGATCGGCGTAGCCGGAGTCGGCTTCGTAGGACGCCAGCGCCAGATCGTCCACGTTCATCGCCGGGACCAGGGCCCTCACCTCGGCCGGCGAGATCAGCTCGACGCCGGCCCCCAGCTCGGCTGCGCGCAGGGCGTTGCGCCGCAGGTGCTCGGCCCGCTCCGGCCCGGCCAGCGCCAGCAGCCCGACCTTCTGGAAGCCGGGATCGCCGTCGCCGCCCACCACATCCTTCCAGTTCCGGAAGATCGTGTGGGCGGCGCAGGCGGAGCGCGTGAAGAAGTCCATGGCGTAGAACTGACGCACCAGCGCCGTCGAGCGCCCCGTCGGGCCCGAGGCGATGAACTTCTTCTCGATCAGCAGGATCCGCCCGGCCTTCTTGCGCGCGAAGTGGAAGGCGGCGCTGGCGCCGTGCACGCCGCCGCCGATGATCACGACGTCCGCGCTCTTTGGAAGGTCGGCCATCACTCGTCGCTCACGATGAGGCGGGTGTGGGCGGTGGGCTCGTCGAGCACCATGCCGGGCTCCCAGTGCGGGCTGAACTGGGTCGGGATGCCGAACCAGCTCACCCAGTGCTCGCGCATGGCCGCCGGCTCGTCGTCCGGCCACAGCACGTTGAGAGGCAACGGGCGGATCGGCGGCCGGAAGGTCGGCAGCGGGATGCGATCGAGCGTGGTGCCGGCCGCCTGCGCCAGCAGCAGGCCGACCTGCTCGCGGCAGCGCCGGCTCTGGCACGGTCCCATGCCGGCGCGCGTCAGCCGCTTGATCTGGTCCTGGTTGACCGGGCCGTCGCGCAGGAGCGTGCCGACGCTCCGCGCGCTCATCTGCGGCGAGTCCCACTCGAGATAGCGCGGCGGCTTCGTCTCCACCAGCTCGCGCCGCGTGACCTCCTCGCACTGGCAGACGTTGACCTCCCAGCCGCCCGCGGCAATCAGCGACGCCAGCCAGCGCTGCCAGTAATCGGGGGGCCCCGACATGGCCCCCCGAACCCCCCCGTCCGTTCGGCGCGCCCCGGCGGAGCCGGGGCGCGCCTCGTTAATCGGGCCCAGCGACTCGGCGCCCGCAACACCGGGGCGCGCCTCGTTCACCGGGTCCAGCGACTCGGCGCGGGCAAACCCGGGGCGCGCCTCGTTCACCGGGCCGTGCGACTCGGCGCCCGCAAAGCCGGGGCGCGCTTCGTTCACCGGGCCCAGCGACTCGCCGCCGGCAAAGCTGTGGCGCGCCTCGTTGACCGGGCCGCGCGACTCGGCGGCGGCGCCGCGGCGCGTCCTGTCAACCCGGTCGAGGGACTCGGCGGCGGCGGCGCCGGCGATCCGGCCCTGGTCGCGGGCGATGTCCGGCGCGGCGAGCATCGCGTCGTGAACGCCGGCGCAGTCGCCGGCGGCGAACACGGTGGGCACGGTCGTGCGCATCGAGCCGTCGAGCTCGGGCACCCAGCCGCCGAGCGGCGAGGCGAAGCGCAGGCGGGCGCCGACGAGGTGCAGCAGCTCGACGCTCGGCGTCTGACCGATGGCCATGACCACCGCGTCGCAGGCGATCTGCGTCTCGCGACCGGCGATCGGCTCGCCGGCGCCATCGACGGCGACGATCACCAGCGACTCGATCTCGCCCGTGCGCCCGCGCCCCGCACGGATCGTGTGCCCCGTGAAGAACGGCACGCCGCGCGCGGCCAGCGCCCTGGCCGCGGCGGCATCGCCGCGCACGTGCGCGTCCACCTCGACGATGCCTGCCACCTCCACGCCGTGGTCGAGCGCGAGGGCCGCCGTGTGAAGGCCGAGCGCGCCGGAGCCGATCACGACGATGCGCCGTGCAGCCAGCGCGCGATACCGCGTGAGCAGCGCCGCGGCGCCGGCGGCCCCCAGCGTGCCGGCGCGCTCCCAGCCCGGGAAGCCCAGCAGCACGTCGCGGGCGCCCGCGGCGACGATCAGCCGGTCCCAGCCGACGAGCCACGAGCGGCGATCGTCGGCGACGCCGAGCATCGGCGAGGGCAGCTCCTGCACCGTCGGCCCGTTGACGAACGCGCCCCATACGTAGGCGCCGAGCTGGACGTCCACGCCGGCCTCGTCGGCGGCGGCCAGCGCCGGATTCGTCTCCACGACCCGCTCGAGCATCGCCCCGCGGTTGCGGACGGTGGCGTCCATGCGCTGGCCGAAGCAGAGCGGCACGTCCATCGCCATCATGTCGTTGTCGACGGGGTGCTCGTCGAGCAGGAGCACCTCGACCCCGGCGCGTGCCGCCTCCACCGCCGCGGCGACGCCGGCCGCGCCGGCGCCGACGACCACCAGCGGCACGTGGCGCTCGGGCGTCGGCGCCTTGCCCGCGTACGAGCGGCGATCGAGCTCGGGCATCAGCCGTTGCCGCCGGCGACGGCCGCGACGGCCGGCGAGGCCGCCACCCAGCCCGCTCGCTCCCGCCAGTCGCGCGGTGTGTCGGCGAAGCGGCCGAGCGCCAGCGCGCCGAGGTCGGCGAAGAGGCAGCGGCCGTGCTGTACGAGCTCGCTGATGGCGCGGCCGGAGGCGGGCGAGAGACCGAAGCCCACGCTCGACATGGTCGCGATGACGACGTTGTCGGGCCGGGCCAGGCGCTCGACGACGGGCAGGCCGTCGGGCGTGTTCTCGACGAGGCCGCTCCACGCGCGGATCACGCGCACGTGGGCGGCGCCCGGCAGCAGCTCGGCGAGCCGCCGGGCCAGGTTGCGCACGAGCGGCGTGTTCGTGTGCTCGGGCGTCGCCATGTCGGGCACGTTGATCCACTCGTGCGGCCCGCCGCCGTACACCAGGTTGCCCCGCAGCGTCTGCCGCCCGTAGAGGCCGTTGCCCGCCACGCCGCCGACGTGCATGAGCGGAATCGGCTCGGTGGCGATCATCTCGACGCGCGCCGGCGCGACTGGCAGCCACACGCCGAGCATCTCGGCGAACGCGCCCGTCTGCGGTCCGGCGGCGATCACGACGACGTCGGCGCCGAGCGTGCCCGCCGTCGTCTCCACGGCGGTGACGCGCCCGCCGCGCTGGACGAGCCCGGTCACCGTCGTGTGCTGCAGGATCCGCCCGCCGTGGTCCTGCAGCGCCCACGCGTAGGCCTGCACGGTCCGCTGCGGGTTGGCGTGGCCGCCGAAGTGCAGGTACGTGCCGCCGATCGCGTTGTCGCCGACGATGGGCACCAGCTCCTTGAGCTGGCGGCGATCGAGCGACTCCCAGCGGAAGCCGCGCATCTCGCCGATCTCGGCCCAGCGCCGGGCCAGCGCGAGCTGCGTGTCCGTCAGCGCGACGCCGATCCGGAACGGCTGATGCTCGGTGGGATAGCCGAGCAGCTCGTCCATCTGCGGCCAGAGCCGCTGCTCCTCGAGACCGAACGGGCTGTAGACGTGCGTGGCGCCGCCGCCGTTGCGGCCGGAGGCCTCCCAGCCCACGATGCTCTTGTCGAGCACGAGCACGTCCACGCCGGCGCGGGCCAGCCACCAGCCGGCGCTCAGTCCCGTCACGCCGCCGCCCACGATCACCACCGAGGCTCCGCGCGTCTGGGTCATGGCGCTCATCATCGTCCAGCCGGTGCGGGCTCGACAAGTGGGGCCTGCAGGCGCTGCAGCTCGTCGGCGGGGATGTGGCAGGCGATGCGATGGCCGGCGGCCGGGCGCTGCACGGGCGGCGGCGTGTCGTCGCAGATCGCCCCGACGCGCCGGGGACAGCGCGTGGCAAAGGGGCAGCCGCGCGGCATCTCGTTGGCGCTCGGCACCGGGCCCTCGAGCAGGATGCGCGCGACGTCGTGCTCGGGATCGGGCACGGGGACGGCCGACAGCAGCGCCTCCGTATACGGATGGTAGGGCGGCGCGAAGATGCGCTCGACGGGCCCAGCCTCGGCGACGGTGCCGAGGTACATCACGGCGACGTGGTCGGCCAGGTAGCGCACCACCGCGAGGTCGTGCGAGATGAAGATCAGCGTGGCGCCGCGGGCGGCCTGGATCTCGGTCAGGAGATTCACGACGGCGGCCTGCACCGAGACGTCGAGCGCGGAGACGGGCTCGTCGGCCACGATCACGTCGGGGTCGCCGGCCAGCGCGCGGGCGATGGCCACGCGCTGCTTCTCGCCGCCCGACAGATGCCGCGGCTTGCGCGCGGCGATCCCGGGCGGCAGCCGTACCACCTCCAGCAGCTTCGCGATCGCGCCGGCGAGGTCGTCCGGCGCGCGGCCCTGCAGCAACCGCAGGGCGCGGCCGATCGCGTAGCCCACGGTGTGGCTCGGGTTCAGGGTGCTGTCGGGACTCTGGAAGACCATCTGGAGCTTGCGCTTGAGCACGGCGGTGCGCGCGTCGATCGGCAGCGCGCCCACCTCGACGCCGTCGAGCGTCACGCCGCCCTGGGTGGCGACCTCGATGCCGCTCAGCACCTTGGCCAGCGTGGACTTGCCGCAGCCCGACTCGCCGACGATCGCCAGCGTGTGCCGGCGGGAGGCGGCGAGGTCCACGTCGGCGAGCGCGCGCACCGACGGCCGCGGCGCGCCGAAGCGACGGCGCCGGCGCCGCGGCTCGTAGACCTTCGTGAGGTGGTGCACGGTGATCACGGGCTCCGCCGCCGGTGCTGCGTCGTGCGCGGCCGCCGCCGCGCCGCGCCGCCGCGTCCAGTGCTCGAGCTCCTCGGCGCGCAGGCAGGCGACGCGATGGCCGGGCTCGCCGTCCACCACGCTCGCCGGGATCGGTCGCACGGTGCAGCGGCCGGCCTCGACGTGCGCGCAGCGGCCGGCGAAGCCGCACCCCGCCCGGCGGACGTGAGCCGGCTCGACCTGGCCGGCGATCGGCACCAGCGGCGAGTCGCGCTTGTCGCGCCCCAGCGTGGGCAGGCAGTCGAGCAGCCCGCGCGTATAGGGATGGCGCGGGTTGCCGAAGATCTGGCGGACCGAGCCGTCCTCGACGAGCTCGCCGCGGTACATCACGCCCACGCGGTCGCACACGCGCACGACGCTGCCGAGGTTGTGGCTGATGAACAGGATGGCCGAGCGATGGCGCTGCCGCAGCTCGCGGACGAGGTCGAGCACCGCCGCCTCGACCGTCACGTCGAGGCCGGTCGTCGGCTCGTCCATGATGAGCAGCGCGGGCCCCGCGATGAGCGCCATGGCGATCACGATGCGCTGCTGCTGGCCGCCGGAGAGCTGGTGCGGATAGCGCTCCATCACCGCCTCGGCATCGGCCAGCTTCACCTCGCCCAGCATCGCCAGCGCGCGCGCCCGCGCGGCCGCGGCGTCGGCGCCCTCGTGGATCATCGGCACTTCCATGAGCTGCCGGCCGACCGTCATCACGGGGTTCAGCGACGCCATCGGGTCCTGGTAGACCATCGCGATGCGCCGGCCGCGGATCGCGCGCAGCGCCGCGTCGTCGAGCGTGACGAGGTCGCGCCCCTCGAAGAGGATGCGCCCGCCCGCGATGCGGCCGTTGCGGCCCAGGTAGCGCATGATCGAGAGCGCCACCGTCGACTTGCCGCACCCCGACTCGCCCACGAGGCCGAGCGCCTCGCCGGCACGGAGCTGGAAGTCGAGCCCAGGAAGCACCAGCACCTCACCCGCGCGCGTGGCGTAGGTGACGCGCAGGCCCTCGACGTCGAGGACGGACGCGTCAGTCACGCAGGCCCAGCTCCCGCAAGCCGACCGCGAGCAGGTTGAAGCCGACGACCAGCGAGGAGATGGCCGCGCACGGCACCAGCGCCATGTGCGGCCACACCATCATCATCCCGTAGGTGTCCTTGACCATGCCGCCCCAGTCGGGATCGGGCGGCGGCAGCCCGATGCCGAGGAAGCCGAGGGCGCCGATGATGATGACGTTGTAGCCGGTGCGCAGGCACATGTCGACGACGAGCGGGCCCCGCGCGTTGGGCAGGATCTCGACCAGCATGATGTAGAGCGAGGACTCGCCGCGCATCTTGGCCGCGGTGACGTACTCGCGCTCGCGCAGGTCCAGCGTCATGCCGCGCACGATGCGCGCGATGATCGGCGCCTTGGTCAGCGTGAGGACGCCGATGATGTTCCAGGCCGAGGAGCCGAAGTGCGCCAGGATGATCATGTAGAGGATGATGACCGGGAAGGACAGCACGATGTCGCACGCGCGCGTGATGACGATACCGATCCAGCGGCCGTAGTAGCCGGCGGCCAGGCCCAGCAGCGAGCCGAGCGCCGCCGCCCCCAGCACCGCCAGCGGCGCGATCACCAGCACCGGCCGCGCGCCCCACAGGATGCGCGAGAGGAGGTCGCGCCCGAGGTGATCCGTGCCCAGCCAGTGCGCCTTCGACGGCGTGGTGTGCGCCAGCGCGGCCAGGTCGTTGGCGTTCGGGCGGTAGGGCGCGACGAGCGGCGCCAGCACCGCCAGCACCACCCAGGCCAGGATGATCGAGAGGCCGATCGCCGCCGGCCGCGAGGCGCCGAGTGCGCGGAGCCGGCGCTGCCAGAGCGCGCGGCCGCGCACGCGCGTCGCCACCGGCGGCGAGACCGGCAGCGCCTCGACGGTTGTTACCGGCGTGCTCATGGCCTCACACGCGGATCCGCGGATCGAGCACGATGTAGGCGAGGTCGCCGAGGATGTTGGTGAGGACGGCCAGGAAGACGGCCACCAGCGCGCCGGCCTCGATCAGCGCGATGTCCTTGAACAGCGTGGCCTCCAGCATCATGCGGCCGAAGCCGGGATAGGCGAACACCGTCTCCACCACCACCACGCCGGCCACCAGGTAGTTGATCTGCAGCATGATCACCGTGATCGGCGTCAGCATGGCGTTGCGCAGGGCGTGGCGCACGATGACGCGGCGGAAGGGCATCCCCTTCAGCACGGCGGTGCGGATGTACGGCCGCTGCATCACCTCGACCATCGAGGCGCGGATCATGCTGACCACGTAGCCGGCGTCGAACAGCACGATCACCGCCACCGGCAGCACGAACTGCGAGGCCACCGACCAGCCGCCGCCGGCCATGAGCGTGGCGGTGCCGGGCAGCCAGCCCAGCCACACGACGAAGACGCTGGCCAGGAACACCCCGAGCGCGAACTCGGGGATCGAGGCCACCACCGTGCTGAACATCAGGATGGCGCGATCGAGGCGCGAGGCCTCGCGCATGCCGGCCGTGATGCCGAGCAGCATCGACAGCGGCACGATGCACGCGAAGGCGATGGCGGCCAGCAGCGCGGTGTTGGCGAGGTGCTTGAAGAGGACGTCCTTGACGGGGAGCTTGAAGCGCGTCGAGTAGCCGAGGTCGCCGGTGGCCGCCGCCCGCACGTAGTCGACGTAGCGCACGAGCACCGGCCGGTCGAGCCCCATCTGCTTCGTGAGGTGATCGACCTGCTCCTGCGTGGCGTAGGCGCCGAGGATCTTGCGCGCGACCGCGCCGGGAGTGAACTCGTTGAGCGTGAAGACGAGAAGGGAGACGACGAGCAGCGTCAGCAGCAGGAACAGCAGGTGCTTCGTCAGGAAACGCGCCATCGCGCGCTCCCGCGCTCAGCCGGACGCGGGCGCGGCCGGGCGGTAGTTGCGGCGGGCGTACTCGAGATAATCCTGGCGCAGCCGCTTGTCGCTGCCGAACAGGATGTGCTTGGACATGTCCGGCGAGTACCGGCTGGCCGGCGGCCGCCGGCCGAGCGCCTCGGCCAGGCTGCGGATGTGATGGGGGCCGGCGCCGCAGCAGACGCCGAGGTAGCGGGCGCCGAGGTTGAATGCCTCCTTGCCGAACTCGGCGATCTCGTACCGGCTGCACAGGAACGGATCGAGCGCCGTCGGGAACGGCCGTCCGTCGGGGTTGCCGTGGGGATCGGTCAGGCTCTGGAACGTCGGCTCCGCCGGAGTCGTGCGATAGGGCACGGGCAGCGCGGCGACGTGGCAGGTGACGGCCGACCGCACCTCGCGCACCAGCGGCAGCGTGGTGGCGGGCCCGCGCGCGCAGTTGAGCCCCACCACGTCGGCGCCGCCGTCCTGCAGCCGCTTGGCCGTCTCGGTCAGCGTCCAGCCGTCGCGCATGCGTCCCTCGCGCGGCACCGACAGCGTCATCACCGCCGGCTTGCCCGAGCGCTTGATGGCCGCCAGCGCCAGCAGCGCCTCGCTGCCCCACGAGTACGTCTCGCCCACGATGAAGTCCACGCCCGCGTCCACCGCCCAGCCGATCTGCTCGTCGAAGGTCCGGCGCGCCTGCTTGTGGGAGGCGGTGTCGTCAAGCGCGTAGATGCTGGTGTTGCAGATGTCGCCGGCCAGCAGCGTGCCAGTGGAGCGCGCCACCTTGCGCGCGATCGACAGCGCCGCGCGATTGATCCGCGCCAGGTCCTTCTCGCGCCCGACCATCTTGAGCTTGGCGCGGTGCGCGTAGTAGGTGAAGGCCTCGACCACGTCCGAGCCGGCGTGGACGAAGTCCCGGTGCAGGCCCTCGACCAGCTCCGGATGCTCGAGCACGACTTCCGGCACGTAGGCGCCGGCCTGCAGATAGCCGCGACGCTCGAACTCGAACAGGTAGCCCTCCGCGCAGATGACGGGCCCCGCGGCCAGCCGCTCCAGCAGGCCGGCGGGCTTCGCTGCCGTCTTCGACGTCCGCGTCTTCTTCACTGGCATGGGGCATCCATATACCACAACGCCGGGCCCGACGCGCGACTCAGGGTGCGGCGGGCGTGAGGCTCGCGTGGGTGGCCAGATCGCCGCGCCAGAGATAGAGCGCCAGCAGCGGCACGGCGCCCGCCCGCGTGGCGTGGCGGACGTCCGGCGGGTGATGGATGGCCGTGCCCGGCGGCTCGAGCCGCCACGGCCCGTCGTCGCGCCACCACTCGCCCGGGGTGAGCGTGTAGTACACCTCGACGGCGGGATGGGCGTGCAGCGGATAGTGCCTGCCCGGCCCGAGCAGCAGCGCGCCGAGCGCCAGGCGCGGATCGGTCGCCAGCGCGGGCGGGCCGTCGGCGGGCCCGGCGATGACCGCATAGCCGTAGTTGTCGAGGAACGCGGCGTCGGGCGGACGCCGCCGGTAATTCGGATTCTGCGTCCACGACAGCCACGGGGCGAGCGCGTCGAGCGCGCCGGCGAGCGGATCACCGGCTGATTCGAGCGCGGCATTCCAGTACCGGCACACGGGCAGGCGCGGCGGCGTCTCGCGCGGCGGCGCGTTGGCCTTCAGCGAGCGCACGAGCGTGGCGAGCTCGCGCAGCGTCGCCGCCGCCCCCGCGTCGGCCGCCGGCGCCGCGGCGCGGTCCAGCGCCGCGTCCAGCGCGACGAGGAACGCCGCGAGCGCCGCCGCCGGATCAGGATGCGCTATGCTCCCGCCCATGCCGAACCGTCCCCGCATCCATCAGCTCCGCGTGCCCAACTTCAGCGATCTCGACTACGGCAAGCTGCGCGCGGGCCGCCTGGCGCGGCTGCAGACGATGCTCAAGCGCCACGATTTCCCGGCCGCGCTCCTCTATAACACGGCCAACATCCGCTACGCGACGGGCGCCGACGTCATGGCCGTGTGGACGGCCGGCACCTTCGCGCGCTACTGCCTGGTGCCCGCCGAGGGCGCGCCGATCCTCTTCGAGTACAAGGGCTCGATCCACGTCTCGCAGAAGGTCGTCGCAGACGTGCGCCCCGCCTATACGTGGCAGTACGGCGGGGTCGCCGCGCGCGACAAGGCGCGCGAGTGGGCGGGCTCGCTCCGCGCCGCGCTCCGCGAGCGCGGCCTCGAGCGCGAGCGCCTCGCGGTGGACAAGCTCGACACCGTCGGCTTTCTGGCGCTGCAGGAGGAAGGCATCCCGATCGTCGACGTCGGCCCCGCCACCGTGGACGCGCGCGAGGTGAAGACGCCCGAGGAGGTCGAGGTCTTCGCGATCAACGGCGGCATCGGCGACGCCATGCTGGCCGAGTTCGAGGCGGCCATCCGCCCCGGCATCCGCGAGTACGAGCTGTGGGCCGTGCTGAGCGACGCACTGCTGCGCCGCCACGGCGAGGGCCTCTTCACGCGGCTGGTGGCCTCGGGCACCAACACGAACCCGTGGCTCACCGAGGCGCACGACAAGGCCGTCATGCCCGGTGACCTCGTCGGCGTCGACACCGATGCCAGCGGCTACGAGGGCTACGTGATCGACGTCTCCCGCACATTCCTCTGCGGCGACACGCCGTCGCCCGAGCAGAAGGAGGCCTACCGCGTCGCCTACGACTGCGTGATGGGCATGCTCGATCTCGTCCGCCCCGGCATGAGCTTCGAGGAGTTCGCGCACAAGGCGCCGCCGCTGCCCGAGGCCTACCTGGCCCAGCGCTATCCCTCGATGGCCCACCAGGCCGGCCTCGAGGACGAGGGTCCCAGCATCCCCTACCCCGACGACAATCGCGGCCCGCGCCGCATCATGCCCAAGCGCGAGATCAAGGAGAACATGGTCCTCTGCCTGGAGTGCTATGCGGGCAAGGCCGGCGCGCCCTTCGGCGTCAAGCTGGAGGACCAGGTGCTCGTGACCGCCGACGGCGCCCGGCTGATCTGCACGTATCCGTACGACGCCAAGCTGCTGGGCTGAGACTCCTCGACGCGTGCAATCCCCTGCGCCGAACGCGGCTACGGGGCCGCCGCGGGCGGCGATCAGCGCGCACGCCGCGCTGACGAGCGCCAGCCCGACCGTGAGGCCGACGACCTCGGCGACGGCGCCGATGAGCGGCGGGCCGGCGAGGAATCCCAGATAGCCCGTCGTCGCCACCGCCGACAGCGCCCGGCCCGCCGCGATGCCGGGAGTTCGCGCGGCGGCTCCGAACAACACCGGGACGATGTTCGCGATCCCGAGGCCGACCAGTCCGAAGCCGACGACCCCGGAGAGTGAGCCGCCGATTGCGAGCGCGCTGCCGAGACCGACGGCCGCCAGGGCGCCCGACGCGCGCAGCAGCAGCCGCGCGCCGAATCGATCGACCAGCCCGTCGCCGGCGAACCGGCCGGCGGCCATCACGAGGGAGAACGCTCCGAATCCCGCCGCCGCCACGTGCTGCGCATCGTTCGCGCCCGCGAGCATCGCGCCGCCGGCCAGCACGGCGCCCACGACGCCGCCCAGGCTGAAGAGCCCATGAAACGACGACATGACCGCCCGGCCCATGCCGTGCTCGACCGCCGCCGCCTGGGCGTTCATGGAGACGTCGAGCAAGCCGTTACATGCGCCCAGGACCCCTAGCGCCAGCGCCACCCCTTGGAAGACTGGGGCTCAGCACGGGCAGCGGCATCGCCACGCAGAAGGCAAGAGCCGCCACCGACGTCATGACGCGGCTGCCAAACCGATCGACGAGCCGGCCCGCGGCGAGGAGGGCAACCACGGCCCTCGCCGCCATGGCGAGGAGCACGAGACCCAGCCGAGCGTCGCCGTGCCGGGCCTGCACGGCTGGAATGTGCGGCACCCAGCTCGCCAGGACGGCTCCCTTGATGAAGAAGACCGTGCGACGGCGATGCGCGCTCGGTGCATGGACCTCTCGATGCTTGGACACGCCGAGGGCGAGCGACGGTTCCTGAACCCTCACGCCACGGCGGGCGCCCCGATCTCCTCCGGCATGACGTGCAGCGGGAACCGCGGGCCCGTGAGATCGCCCGGGGCGACGATGCCGCGGTGGATGAAATCACACATGATCCGGTTGCCCGTCGCCCAGTCGTCATGGTCGGTCAGGCTGGTGTGGTCGCACATTTGGCCGGGCCCAATCGGTCGGCGAGCGCAGTACGGGCAGCGCCTCTCGCGCCAGGTCATTGGGGTTCCTGCCTCCATCCTTGCGATGCGCGGCGGCCGTCCGGCGTTGCGCGCGAATCCGGCGTCACCGGGGACCGTCCCAAACAACGGGAGGGGATCATCATGGAGGAGTTTCTCCGACGGACGAGAACGATGTTCATGGTCGTTGCTGCGCTGGCGATGGTGCTCGCGGGCAGCGCGTCCGGCCAGGCGGCAGGCGGCGGTCACGCGGACGGCGGTGGTCACGGGGAAGGCATGTCGCACGGTGGACACGACTTCGACCGACACCGCTCCGAGGACCACCACTTCGATGGGCGCGACCACGACCATTTCCGGTTTGCCCCGGTCTTTCCCTACGCCTACGAGCCTTACCCGTACGCGCCGTCCTACTGGTACTACTGCCCCAGCTACGGAGCGTACTACCCGTATGTGACGAGCTGCCCGGATGCGTGGGCGCCGGTACCAGCCTCGTGAGGCGGGAGGCCGCTCGCCCGTCTACTGGGTGATCGTTCCGGTCAGCCGCGACAGGGCCAGGCACTTGTCCGCGACGTCGCCGAGGCTGCCCATGAAGGCGTGGCGGGCTCTCACCACGTCGAGCCTGGCGGCGCACAGCGCCTCACGGTCCCGGCGCACCTCGTGCATGACGGAGACGTGATGGACGTTGCAGGCCACGGCGGCCATGGCCACGGCGACGCCGACGGCCACGTTCACGGCGGGAACGAAGAACCGCGTCACTCGTAACATCGCCGCCTTCCTCCCCGCGCCTTCGGACGCGCTGACGGGCGCGAGCGTTGCGCCTCCCTTGAAAAAAACACCGCGGCTTCCGGCAACCGTTGGCGCGGCCCCGACATCTCAAGCGACGACCGAACCCAGGAGGGACAGCCACGATGACGACAGCAACGAACGGCCGGCTCCGTCGCCTGATCGAGACCGAGCTGGCGGGCGTCACTGCGCGCCTGCCGAGGGGCGCCGAGACGCCGGAAACCCCGTCGAGCGGCGCGGACTTCTTCGACGTCGCCCAGGGCGTCGAGCACCAGGAGCTGGCGACGCTGAGCGCCTCACGCCTGTTCGAGCGGGCCCGGCGCCTGCGCCTGGCGCTGGAGCGCGTGGACGATGGCGACTACGGCGTGTGCTCGGAATGCGGCAGACCGATCCCGCCGCGGCGGCTTCTTGCCGTTCCCGACGCGACCGCGTGCGTGGAGTGTCAGGAGCGGCTGGAGGTCGGCGTCTGACGTTCGGGGGCGGGGGCGGCCATCGTGGTCGCCAGCCGCTGCCGGAGAAACAGCCGGGCGCGGTGCACGCGAGACTTCACGGTCCCGAGCGTGACACCCAGCACCTCCGCCACCTCCGCGTTGGACAGGCCTTCCACGTCGTGCAGCGTCAGCACCGTGCGGTAATCGGCGGGCAGCTCCTCGATGGCGGCATTCAGCACGAGGCGCAGCTCGGTGCCCCGCGAGGGGTCGTCGAGATCGGAGGACCAATCGACGCTCGACGCGCCTGGACCCTCCTCGTGGAAGGCGGGCAGCACGTCCTCGAGCGCGATCTCTGCGCGCCGCGACGACCGCGCCCGCAGCTTTTGATACGCCGCGTTGGCGACGATGCGATAGAGCCAGGAGCCGAACGCGGACTCCCCGCGGAACGTGTCGATCTTCCGGATCACGCTCCAGAGCGCGTCCTGCACCACCTCCTCGGCATCCCGGCTGCTGCCCGTGATGCCGATGGCCAGGCGATACGCGCGGTCGCCGAAGGTGGCGACGAGGCGCTCCGCGGCGTCCGGCCCCCCGTGGCGGAGCGCGTCCAGCAGCGCTTCGTCGCGATCGACGCGACGCGCCGCGTCCACGTTCGCGGATGTCATCGGGGTCTCGATGGCCATCGCCCTCATGACGGCAGCCCGCAGCTCGTCGCCACGAACCCCACGAGGCGCCGGATGGAATCGTCCACGCCGTCGGCGAAGCGCCGGAGAGCCTCGTCCGAGATGCGGGTGAGCGCCGACAGCTCCGTGGCCGAGAGCGGCAGCCCGGCTTCGAGGCTCGCGCGTGCCGGGTCGGCGCAGAACCGCGCCCGGAACGACTCGTCCGTGACCAGCTTCCCGATTGCTCGCTCGACCGCGTGCTGACTCATCACTGTCCCCTCCAGAAGTCGGCTGGAATGCATCACCCTTGCCGAAATCCGAGGACGCAGCGAAATCGCGCGCTTCGCGCCGTCACGACGGCGCACCGTCGCGGAAGGGCCGTGGAAAGCTGTATCGATTCAGCCAGCCTGTACGGAAATGAGCAGTCTCAGCCGGGGAGCCCGAAGCGCCGCAGGCGCGTGTAGAGCTGCATGCGCGTGATGCCCAGGGCCGCGGCGGTCCGGGACTTGTTGCCCTTGGCCCGCGCCAGCGCCGTCTCGATGGTGCGCCGCTCCAGCGCGCCCAGGGACTCGCCGTCCGCGCGCGCGGCCGGCGCCGGCTCGGCGTGCGGCTCGCGCTTCACCGTGAGGGCGAGCTGGGCGGCCGTGATCAATCCGCCATCCGAGACGATCAGCGCGCGCTCGATCGCGTTCTGCAGCTCGCGGATGTTGCCCGGCCACGGGTGGCTCAGCAGCGCGTCGCGGGCGTCGCGGCTGAGCCCGGGATCGCCCTTGCCCAGCTTCGCCCCGATCTCGCGCACGAAGTGCTCGCCGAGCAGGATGACGTCGTCGTCGCGCGCGCGCAGTGCCGGCAGGCGGATCGGGAAGACCGCCAGCCGGTAGTAGAGATCCTCGCGAAATCGGCCGTCGGCGACGGCCTGCTCCAGATCGCGGTTCGTCGCGGCGATCAGCCGCACGTCGGCCGTGAGCGTCACCGTGCCGCCCACGCGCTCGTACTGCCGCTCCTGCAGCACCCGCAGCAGCTTCGCCTGCAGACCCGGCATCAGCTCGCCGATCTCGTCGAGAAACAGCGTGCCGCCGGCCGCCAGCTCGAAGCGCCCCCGCGTGAGCTTGTCGGCGCCGGTGAAGGCGCCGCGCTCGTGACCGAACAGCTCCGACTCGATGAGCGTATCCGGCAGCGCGGCGCAGTTGACGGCGACGAACGGCCCCTCCGCGCGCGGGCTGGCGTGGTGAATGGCGCGCGCGACCACTTCCTTGCCGGTCCCGCTCTCGCCGGTGAGCAGCACGGTCGTCTCGGTCGGCGCCACCCGCTGAGCTTGCTCCAGCGTCTCCACGAATGCCGGCGCCCGGCCGATGACGTTGGCGAAGTCGTACCGATCGCCGAGCGCCCCGCGGAGGGACTCGACCCGGGCCTCGAGCGCCCGCGCCCGTGCCTCCACCACGGCCAGGAGCTGCTGCTTCTCGGCCAGCCGCTGATGCTGCACCGCGATGACGATCTGCGAGGCCACGGCTTGCGCCACCTCGACGTCGGCCTCCCCGTACCAGCGGCGACGGCGCTTGGCGAAGTAGACGTAGCCGTCGACCCGCCCCGCGAAGAGCAGCGGCGCGATGAGCAGCGATTTCCGCCCGCGCGCCAGGATGCGCCGATCACCCGCGTACGCCGGGTCGAGCTCGACGTCGGCGTCGTGAATGAGGACCGTCTCCCCGTCGGCGAGTCGCGCCGACGTCGAGTACTCGCCCGGCGCCGCCACGGCCGCATAGCGCGGCCCCTCCTGGGTGTCCAGCGCGCCGACCAGCTCGAGCTCGCCGCCGTGCTGGTTGACCACCCGCAGGGCCATGGCGTCGAAGTCGAAGATCGCGTGCAGCGCCTCGCCCAGCCGCTCGAGGAGATCGCCGATCTTCAGGCTGCTGCCGAGGATCGGCGCCAGCGCGGAGACGGCGCGCAGCCGCCGGGCGCGATATCGCTCCCGATGCAGGTGCACGACGTTCTCGACGAATGGCCCGATGACTCCGGCGATCTGCCGGCCGGCGACGACGTGCTCCTCGCCGTAGAGATCGGGCGTCGCGCTGGCCAGGGCAAACGCGCCGATGATACGGCCCCCGGCGTAGAGCGGCACGGCCACGCGCGCGCGAATCCGCGCCGCCAGCAGGCGCGTCCGCGCCGCCGGCTTGTCGGTCCAGCGCGGGTCGCTCTGCACGTCGCCGACGAGCAGCGGCGCCCCGCGAAGGACGGCGTCGAAATCCCAGTCGTCCGCCGTGTAGCGGCCGGCTGGATCGAAGTCCGTGGTGTAGCGCCCCTCGTGCAGCGGGGGTCCCTCCCCCGGATGCTCGGCGAAGACGGTGTAGGTGCTCGCCGCCTCGTCCACGTACGCGATCAGCATCCGGTCGTGCGGGACCAGTCGCTGGGCGCGCGACGAGAGCTCGGCCAGAAAGTGCCGGGGATCGAAGGTCTCCCGCAGTGACTGGGCGAACGCGGCCACGCACGCCAGCAGATCGGCGAGCACGTGTTCCTTGGACGGCATCGGTCGCTCTCGGCGTGTCCCCCACATTGAGACGCGGGAGCGGACCGAATCGTTTCGGGGGGGGAATGCTTTCAGCGGCACCGCCGGGGCCGCGCACGCCCCGGCAGCGCCGCGGGCCGATCAGTTGCCCGGATCTTGCACGTACTGCCCGTCGCGGGAGATCACCGGCCGCGCGCCGCTGATCGTGATGTAGTCGCCCGGCCGCAGAGCGCCGAGCGGGGTGGGATATCCCTTGAAGACGAGCTCGGTGCCCGCCTCCACACGATACATCCGCCCGTCCTGGAGCTTGACGACGCCGGCCTGGGTGTCGACCTGGGCCACCACCCCGTCCTGCATGCCCGGGTTCGGCACGCTCGACTGGGCCATCGCCCCCGTCGCCACGGCCAGCGTCAGCGCCCATGCCATCGCCACTGAACGCAGTTTCATACCTGCTGCCTCCTTCGTCTCGGCTCGGGCCTCGATTGGACCCGTCACTTGAGAGCACCGGCGCAAGGCCGGCGATCCGCCGCGCCAATTTTTTTTCGCAAGAATCCGCAACAGGCTTCCACGGCGGCGCGCCCGAAACCGTGCGGCGTGGAATTGCATCGGTAGGGCATGTGGATCGTCCGCGTCGCGCTGCAGCGCCCTTACACCTTCGTCGTGCTGGCCCTGCTGATCCTCCTCGCGAGTCCCGTGCTCATCCTCCGCACGCCGACCGACATCTTTCCGAACATCGACATCCCGGTGATCGCGGTGGCGTGGCAGTTCACCGGCCTGAACCCGGAGGAGATGGAGGGGCGGATCACCACGCAGTTCGAGCGGGTGCTCACCACCACGGTGGACAACATCGAGCACATCGAGTCGACGACCGTGAACGGCCAGTCGATGGTGAAGATCTTCCTGCAGCCGAACGCCCGGCTCGACACGGCCAACGCGCAGGTGACGGCGGTGTCGCAGACCATCCTGCGCCAGCTGCCGCCCGGCACGCAGCCGCCGCTCATCATCAACTACAGCGCGTCGACGGTGCCGATCCTCCAGCTCGCGCTGTCCGGCCTGTCCGAGTCCGAGCTGAACGACGTGGGCCTCAACTTCCTACGGACCCAGCTCGTGACGGTACCCGGCGCCTCCATCCCCTATCCGTTCGGCGGCAAGCAGCGCCAGGTCATGGTCGACCTGGACCAGCGACTGCTCCAGTCGAAGGGACTCTCACCCGCCGACGTGGTGACCGCCCTCGGCCAGCAGAACATCGTGCTGCCGTCCGGCACCGCCAAGATCGGCCAGTTCGAGTACGACGTGGCCGTCAACGGCAGCCCGCGCACCGTGGCCGAGCTGAACGATCTGCCGGTCAAGGTCGTCGGCGCCTCGACGATCTACCTGCGCGACGTCGCCCACGTGCGGGACGGCTTCGCGCCCCAGACGAACGTGGTTCGCCGGGACGGCAGTCGCGGCACGCTCATCACCATCCTCAAGACGGGCACCGCGTCGACGCTCGACGTCGTGGCCGGCATCCGCGCGTTGCTGCCCCGCGTGCTCCCGACGCTGCCGCCGCAGGTCACCGTGCAGCCGCTGGCCGACCAGTCCATCTTCGTGCGGGCGGCGGTGAACGGCGTGATCCGGGAGGCCGTGATCGCCGCCTGCCTGACCGCGGTGATGATCCTCCTCTTCCTCGGGAGCTGGCGCAGCACGGTCATCATCGCGGTCTCCATCCCGCTCTCGATCCTGACCTCGGTGATCACGCTGAGCCTGCTCGGCCAGACCATCAACATCATGACGCTCGGCGGGCTGGCACTCGCCGTCGGCATCCTGGTGGACGACGCCACCGTGGAGATCGAGAACATCAACCGCAACCTCGACATGGGCAAACCGGTCCGGCAAGCCATCCTGGACGGCGCCCAGCAGATCGCGGTGCCGGCGCTGGTCTCCACGCTCTGCATCTGCATCGTGTTCCTGCCGATGTTCCTGCTGGGCGGGACCGCCCGCTACCTCTTCGTGCCGCTCGCGGAGGCGGTGATTTTCGCGATGCTCGCCTCGTACCTGCTGTCGCGCACGCTGGTGCCGACGCTGGCCATGTACCTGCTGGCCGCGCCCGTCGAGGGCGAGGCGCCCTCGCGCAATCCGCTCGCGCGCGGCCAGCAGGCGTTCGACCGGGGGTTCGAGCGGGTGCGGCTCGCCTACCGCGGGTTGCTCGCGCGGCTGGTGGAGCGGCGGATCGTCTTCATCCCGGTGTTCCTCGTCGCCTGCCTGGCCGCCTTCCTGCTGGTGCCGCGGCTCGGCGAGAACTTCTTTCCGGACACCGACAGCGGCCAGCTCACTCTGCACCTGCGGGCGCCGACCGGCACGCGGATCGAGGAGACGGCCCGGCTGACCGACCTCGTCGAGGCCGCCATCCGGCGCGAGATCCCCGCCGGCGAGCTCGACGTGATCCTCGACAACATCGGGCTGCCCTACAGCGCCATCAACTGGATGCACGGCGCCTCCGGCGTCATCGGCGCCGCCGACGCCGACGTCCTGGTGTCGCTGAAGGCCCGCCACCGGCCCACCGCCGACTACGTCCGCGCGCTCCGGGAAAGGCTGCCGGCGGAGTTCCCCGGCGTGACGTTCTATTTCCTGCCGGCCGACATCGTCACGCAGATCATCAACTTCGGCCTGCCGGCGCCGATCGACGTGCAGGTCGAGGGCGCGGACGTCCAGGGCAACCGCCGCGTGGCGAACAAGATGCTGAACGAGCTGCGCGAGGTGCCGGGGCTGGTGGACCTCCGGATCCAGCAGCGCTTCGACTATCCGAAGTTCGACGTCACCGTCGACCGCACGAAGGCCGCCCAGGGCGGCTTCACGCCCCGCGACCTCGCCGGCAGCCTGCTGGTGTCGCTGAGCGGCAGCTTCCAGACGACGCCGACCTTCTTCCTGAACTGGCAGAACGGCGTCAACTACAACCTCGCCACCCAGACGCCGCAGTACCGCATCCAGTCCCTGCACGACCTGCAGAACATCCCGGTCACCAGCCCCGCCACGGCCACCCGGCCCGGCATCCTGGCCGACGTGGCCTCCATCACGCGGTCGAGCGAGATGGCGGTGCTGTCGCACTACAACATCCGGCGGGTCGTGGACATCCACGGCGCCGTGCAGGACCGCGATCTCGGCGCGGTGGGGCGCGACGTGGCGCGCCTCGTCGAGGCGAACCGGCCGCTGCTCCCGCGGGGCAGCTTCCTCACCGTGCGCGGCCAGCTCGCCACGATGCGGACCGCGTACGTCGGGCTGCTCACGGGGCTCGGGTTCTCGATCGTGCTCGTCTACCTGCTGATCGTCGTGAACTTCCAGTCGTGGCTCGATCCCTTCATCATCGTTACCGCGCTGCCGGCTGCGCTGGCGGGCATCGTGGTCTTTCTGTTCCTCACCGGCACCACGCTCAGCGTGCCGGCGCTGATGGGCGCCATCATGAGCATCGGCGTCGCCACCGCCAACAGCATCCTGGTCGTGGCCTTCGCCAAGGAGCGGCTGGCCGAGCACGGCGACGTGGTGCGGGCCGCCGTCGAGGCCGGCTTCACCCGCTTCCGCCCCGTCCTCATGACCGCGCTGGCCATGATCATCGGCATGGTACCGATGGCGCTCGGGCTCGGTGAGGGCGGCGAGCAGAACGCGCCGCTCGGGCGGGCCGTGATCGGCGGTCTGCTCTGCGCCACCGTCGCCACGCTCGTCTTCGTGCCCTCGGTGTTCGCGCTGCTGCACGGGCGGCGCGCGACCGGTGGACCGCGATGACGGCCTCGCGCCGCCGGCACGTCGCGCTCGTCGCCGTCGGGGTGGTGGTGGGCGCCCTCGCGCTCGGCATCGTCTCCGGCCTCCGCGCGCGCAGCGCCGCCAGCACCGCGCTCAGGCAGACCACCACCGAGGCGGCCGTCGCGCGCGTGCGGGTCGTGTCGCCGAAGGCGGGCGCGCCGACGCAGGAGATCCTGCTGCCGGGCACGACGCAGGCCTTCTCGGACGCGCCGATCTTCGCGCGCACCAGCGGCTACGTGAAGGCCTGGCACGCGGACATCGGCGCGCACGTCAAGCAGGGACAGCTCCTCGCCGACATCGAGAGCCCCGAGGTCGACCAGCAGCTCCAGCAGGCGCGGGCCGATCTCGAGACGGCGCAGGCCAACCTCCGGCAGGCGCAGATCACCGCGGAGCGCTGGGAGGCGCTGCTGAAGACCGACTCGGTCTCCAAGCAGGAGACGGACCAGGCGCTCAGCGCGTTCCACGCCATGAAGGCCACGGTGGATTCGAACGCCGCCAACGTCCGGCGGCTCGAGCAGCTTCAGGGCTTCGAGAAGATCTCCGCGCCGTTCGACGGCGTCGTCACCGCGCGCAACGTGGACATCGGCGTCCTCATCAACGCGGGGGCGAACACGGCGGGGCGCGAGCTCTTCCACATGGCGGCCATCCAGACGCTGCGCGTGTTCGTGGCCATGCCGGAGATCTACTCGCGGGCCGCGCGGCCGGGCAGCGCGGCGACGCTCACGCTCGAGGAGTTTCCCGGCCGCTCGTTCGCGGGCAAGCTGGTGCGGACCGCCAACGCGATCGACCTCACCTCCCGCACGCTGCTGGTCGAGGTCGACGTCGACAATCCGGGCGGAGAGCTGCTGCCGGGCGCCTACGTTTTCGTCCACCTCAAGCTACCCGGGCAGATCGCGTCCGTCACCGTGCCCGCCAGCACGCTGCTCTTCAGGGCCGAGGGACTCCAGGTGGCCGTGGTCCGGAACGGGCAGGCGCAGCTCGTGCCCGTGGCGATCGGACGTGACTATGGCGAGAGCGTGGAGATCCTCTCCGGGCTGCAGCCGACCGACCAGGTCATCGTCTCGCCATCGGACTCGCTCACCAGCGGCACGCAGGTGCGAATCGCCGGGGCGACGCCATGAGCCTGCGACGGGCGGGCCTCGTCGCGCTCGCCGCGCTCGTCGTCGGCGGCTGCATGGTGGGCCCCGAGTACACGAAGCCCTCGGTGCCCATGACGCCGGCGTACAAGGAGGCCGACGGCTGGAAGACCGCGACGCCCAGCGACCATCTGCCGCGGGGCCAGTGGTGGACGATCTTCGGCGATCCCGACCTCGACGGACTGGAGGTCGAGATCGCCACGGCCAACCAGAATCTGAAGATCGCGGAGGCCCGGCTGCGCGAGGCCCGGGCGCTGGTCCGGTTCAACCGGGCCGCGCTGTTTCCCACGATCTCGGCCGGGGCCGGCGCCAGCTCCATCCGCGACTCCGCGAACCGGCCCTTCCTGTCCCCCAGCGTGAGCACGGGCAGCAGCGGCGATCTGCTGCTCTCGCTCGACATGTCCTACGAGATCGATCTGTGGGGCCGCGTCCGCCGGACGGTGGCTGCCGCCCGGCGCGAGGCCGAAGCCACCGCGGCCGACCTCGAGACCGCGCGGCTCAGCCTGCAGGCCGAGCTGGCGATGGACTACTTCGAGCTGCGCGCCGCCGACGCCCAGAAGCAGCTCCTGGACGAGACGGTCGACGCCTTCCGGGCGGCGCTGCGGCTCACGACGAATCGCTTCGAGGGCGGCGCCGCCCCCAGGTCCGACGTGGCCCAGGCGCAGACCCAGCTCGACACCACGCAGGCCCAGGCGACCGACGTCACCGTGCAACGGGCGCAGCTCGAGCACGCCATCGCCACGCTGATCGGTCGCCCGCCGGCGACCTTCAGCCTACCGCCGCGCCCGCTGTCGAGCTCGCCGCCGGACATCCCGCCCGGCCTGCCGTCGCAGCTCCTGGAGCGGCGGCCGGACATCGCCGCCGCCGAGCGCCGCGTGGCTGAAGCCAACGAGCAGATCGGCATCGCCAAGGCCGCGTACTACCCGACCGTCATGCTCAACGCGTCGGTCGGATTCGAGGGCAGCTCCTTCGGCAACGTGCTGAACGCCGGCAGCCTCCTGTGGGCGGTGGGGGCGTCGATCACGCAGACGATCTTCGATGGCGGGCGCCGCCGTGCCACTTCGGACGCGGCCCGCGCCGCCTACGACGCGACGGTGGCCGGCTACCGTCAGACCACGCTGACGGCGTTCCAGCAGGTCGAGGACAACCTGGCCGCGCTCCGCGTCCTCGAGCAGGAGGGCCAGCAGCAGCGTCGCGCCGTGGTGTCCGCGCAGCAATCGCTCCAGCTCTTCACGAACCGGTACCGCGGCGGCGTCGACAACTACCTTCAGGTGATCACCGCGCAGACCGTGACGCTCACGAACCAGCGTACCGACATCGACATCCTCCGGCGGCGGATGGATGCCAGCGTGCTGCTGGTCAAGGCCCTCGGCGGCGGCTGGGAGGTCGACCGGTGACCGGTCTTCGCAGGATCGCCCGCATCGTGGTCGCGGCGCTGGCGTTCGCGGGCGTGCTCCCTGCCGCATCCGGCGCCGGCGACGAGACCACCGTGCGGTTCAGCGCCCGGGTCTCGTGGATCGCCGCCAACACCATGGTCGTCTCGACGGCGGACAGCCCCGCGCTCAGCATCGATCTCACGCAGGTGCCCCAGGACGAGTACCAGCGTCTGGTCACCGGCGCGTACGTGATCGTGACGGGCACGCTCGGATGGCGTCAGATCATGGCCACGTCCATCGAATCCCTGGAGCCAGAGACATGAGCAAGAGCCTCATCGCGGTCCTCCTCGCGTCCGGCCTCGCCGCCTTCGCCCAGCCGGCGCACGCCTTCATCGCGGAGGTGGCGACGTCCATCTCCGCCACCACGCTCGCCGACGACGCCCAGCTGGCGCAGGCCGTCGAGCAGGCCTTTCGCGACGTCCTCGAGCGGGCGATCGCCTTCACGCCCAGCATGGTCGAGCTGCAGGACGTCAAGCGCGTCGGCGACCGGGTCTACCTCCTCTTCCTCGTCGCCGACGCCGAGGGGGAAGAGACGCTGAAGGCGTTCGTCGACTCCCAAACGTCCCCGGCGGATTGAACGCGCGCATCCAGCGGGTTCGTCAGGCGACCGGGCGGAACACGAGGTCGATGGCGAGCCACAGGGCCTTCGCGAACGGATAGAAGAGGATGGGCGTGACACACATCTGGACCACGCCGATCCAGACCGCCGTCATCCACGCCGGCTCGGGCCACGTGATGACGATCACCACGGCCAGGATCAGCGCGAAGAGGACCTCGGTGACGATGAAGTTGAGCAGGTAGGCGCCGAGCCAGTAGTCCTCCTCCTCGTCCCGCTCGAAGCGCAGCCCGCATTGGGCGCAGGCCTCCCGGAGCTTGAACCACGACTGCATCACCCGGCCGACGCCACACCGGGGACACCGCAGCCGCAGCGCGCGTGTGAGTGCTCGAGTCACGGGCCACCGAGGCCCCCCCGGTTCCTCATGGCGGCTGCCATGATACGATCCATCCATTTCCGGGGCGACGTGTCGTTCCAGGGGACGAGAGGAGAGAGGTCATGCACAGGCCCGTCCGGTTTTCCGCTGACATCGAGCCGCTGGTGCAGTTCGTCGAGGAGACCGATCCGAAGCAGATCCTCGAGGCGACCCTGGGCAAGCTGCGGGACGGCCTGTCGGTCAAGAGGCTGCTGACCGCCTCCGCGCTGGCCGTCACCCGGTCCTCGGACCTTCCGCCCGGCCACCATGGCGGGCCCCTGCACCCGCTGGTCGGGATCCACGCGCTCCATCACACGGTCGCGCGCGTGTCGGGCGAGCAGCGCTTCCTGCCGATCCTTCAGCACGTGGCGCTGTCGAACAAGCACATCAACCACCCGAACATGGGCCCCTACATCCTGGCCGATGCCGAGCCCGCCGACGCCGGCGGCGTCGAGGCCACGAAGAAGGCGTTCTTCGCCTGCGTGGACCGCGGCCTGTACAACGGCGCGGATCGTCACTTCCTGTGGCTCTGGGACAACATCCCCCACGGCGAGGCGCTCGACCTCCTGCTGACGGTGGCGATCCCCAAGAACACGCTCGACGATCACTACTTCATCTTCCCGATGTTCACCTGGCGCGCCCTCGACTGGCTGGGACGCGAGCACACGAAGTTCCTGATGCGCCCGGCCGTCCGCTACGTCAGCCGCTTCCCGACGCCCCCCAAGCTCGCCGACATCGAGCCGCTGCTCGACGAGTACGAGCTGCTGAAGCGCCCGCTCGGGTTCCACACGAGCCCGGACGAGACGGTCGCGATCGGCCGCCTGGGTGAGGCGATCACCCGCTGCGATACGTACGCGGAGATCCCGCGGATGCTCGCGCGGGCGCTGGCGGATGGTCTGTCGCTGCAGGGCACCGGCGAAGCGCTGTCGGTCGGCGCCGCCGGCCTGTTCATGCGCTCGCTCACGGGCAATCCGATGGACGTGCACCTGCACACCGGCGCCAACCTGCGCCGCTACCTCCTGGAGCTCGACGGCGTCAGCCTCAAGAACAAGCTGCTGGCGCTGCTGACGTGGCACACCGGCCCCGAGGTGCGCTCGACGCAGAACCGCATGGAGCCACCGCCCCAGCCGGATCCCGCGGCCGTCGCCGCGCTACCGCATCGCACCCAGACCGAGCTGCTCGATGCGCTGGCCGAGAGCATCTTCACGCAGCCGCCCACCGACTGGTCGAAGGTGACCAATCTCGGGCTGATGCGCGCGGTGCCCGAGGTGAAGAACACCGTGAACCTCGCCCAGCAGTACGCCGACCTCGGCTACGACCCGGACGTGCTGATCAGCCGGCTGGCCGAGATCGTCGTGCACGACAACTTCACCGAGATGCACGCCTTCAAGCACCACCAGGCGACCTTCGAGGAGTTCCACGCCACCCGGCTGCCGTGGCGCTGGCGGCATCTCGTCAGCGCGGCCCAGGCCTCGGCGATCTCCTACGGCAAGAACATGGAGGTCTACGAGGAGGCCATCGAGCTCCTGCACGCATAGGCCGCGCGGCGACTCGCGCGACGCATCCGGGTCGGCGCCTCACCGCGCCGATCCGGAGCCCTGCTGATCGCGCCCGCTCGCGCGGCTGCGCTGCCCGTCGAGGTACGACAGCACGGCGGTGATCTCCTCGTGATCCAGGCGCAGGTTCGGCATCGCGATGTTCCTGTATTTCGTCGTCACCGCTCCCGCCACGTCTCGAGCACCCGAGGAAAGCGGCCGAGCCCGGCGCTGTCGGGCATTCCCCGACACGGTGCGCGAAATCGCAGAACGTCGAAGGGTCACCGTGTAATGTGATGGCCGCGGCGACGGGTTCCCGTGCCGACAAGGAGTGACGCGATGCGATTCGGGCTCTTCGGCAGCGCGCAGGCGCGGCGGGGCGGCCCCGACGTCGACAGCGGCGTCGGGTTCCGCGAGTTCGTCGACTACAACGTGGAGGCGGAGTCGCTCGGCTTCGTCAGCACGTTCCTCGTCGAGCACCACTTCACCGGCTTGGGCCAGGTCTCGGCCACGCTGAATCTCCTCACCTTCATCGCCGCGCGCACCACGACGCTGCGGCTGGGCACGGCGGTGCTGGTCCTGCCCTGGCACAACCCCGTGCTCCTGGCCGAGCAGGTCGCCACGCTCGACTTGCTCTCACGCGGCCGGGTCGATTTCGG
Organism: Candidatus Rokuibacteriota bacterium; assembly: GCA_003220265.1. Taxonomy (GTDB): domain Bacteria; phylum Methylomirabilota; class Methylomirabilia; order Rokubacteriales; family CSP1-6; genus AR5. Next base: position 35,418 of record QHRW01000019.1, read on the forward strand.
CGTCGGCATGGGCTATCGCCACAAGGAGTTCGCCGGCTTCTGCATGCCGATGGAGGAAGCCGAGGCGCGCTTCCACGAGTCGCTCGTCGTCATGCTCAGGGCCTGGACCTCCGACGAGCCGTGGTCGCACCACGGCAAGTACTGGCAGTTCGACGAGGTGGTCGTCGAGCCGCCGACGCACCAGAAGCCTCACCCGCCGCTCTGGATGGGCGCCGGCAGCCGCGAGTCCATCAAGACGGTGGCGGCGCTCGGCTGCAACCTGCTGCTCGACCAGTACTCGACGGTCGAGGAGATCGCCGAGCGCATCGCCGTCTTCAAGACCGAGATCGGGCGGCGCGGGCGCCCGTTCGACCCCATGAGCGTCGCCGTCACCCGCTCGATCAACGTGCTGACCACGCCGGCCGAGCTCCAGAAGGCGCAGGAGAACCGCATCGCCGCGAAGCGGCGCATCGACCGGCTGACCGTGCGTCCGGACGGACAGAACGCCAGGCGTGTGTCCTCCGACGAGACGATCGCGGCCAGCGCGCTCTACGGCACGCCGGAGGCCATCGCGCACAAGCTCGAGACCCTGCGCGCCGGCGGCGCCGCCTACATCCTGGTCAACTGCCCGGGCGGCGCCGCCGGTCTCCGCCGCTTCGCGCACGAGGTGCGCCCGTCGTTCGATGACATGGGGGGCCCAGACATGGCCCCCCATACCCCCCAGCGTTCGGACCGCCCCGGCGAAGCCGGATCGGCCCTCGTTAACCCGCCCGCCTGACGACGAACGCTCAGGCTGGCAGCCGGAACCCCTGGCGCGCCAGGAGCTTCCACCCGCCGTCCTGCTTCTGCCAGACCTGGAGGGCGCCGATGCGGGTGGTCGTCGCCTTGCCGTCGAGCTCGGATTCGGCCAGGTAGATGTGGCGCGCGATGGCCGCCGGGCCGACCACCGACACCTTGAGGTCGGGGAAGGCGAGCGACTTGACCACCTGCTTGCGGGTCAGCACACCCTTGATGAACTCTTCCTTGGTCTCGACGCGCCCGTCGGAGTGGCCGTAGCTGATCCGGTCGGACGTCACCTGCTCGAGCCCCGCCTTGTCAGCCTGGAGAATCGCCTTTCGCAGCGTCTCGACTCCCTCGGTCACCGCCGCCTCGTCCGAGGCCTGCGCGCTCGCGGAGCCGCCCAGCAACAGGCCAGAGGCGCCGAGCGCCAGCGCACCGGCCGCTACCACGTCACGACGTGATACGTTCATGGTCTCCTCCTTGAGGGTTGATCGTCCTCGAGCAGGCTCTTCAACTCTGGCACCATCCAGAGCGGCGCCTGCCCGGACTCCACGCGCTGGATGTTGTCGAAGCCGTTGCGGTACGCCCGCTCGTAGTTGTCCCAGGTCGGCCCGGCGCTGTGCGGCGTCAGCGTGACGTTCGGCAGCGAGAAGAGCGGGTGGTTCTTCTTGGGCGGCTCCTCCAGCATCACGTCGAGGCCGGCGCCGGCGATGGTGCCGGAGGTGAGCGCCTGGTGCAGCGCGTTCTCGTCGACCACGGGCCCCCGGCACGTGTTGACGAGGATCGCCGTGCGCTTCATCCGCGCGAACTGCGCGGTCGACATCATGTTGCGGGTGACGTCGTTCAGCGGCACGTGCAGCGTCACGACGTCGGAGGTGCGCAGCAGCTCGTTGAAGAGCGCGAAGCGGACACCGAGCGCGTCCTCCTGGTCCGCGGTCAGCCGCACGACGTCGTAGTAGCGCACGTCCATCTCGAAGCCCTGCACGCGGCGCGCGACCTTCTTGCCGATGTTGCCGAGCCCGACGATGCCGAGCCGCTTGCCCTCCAGCTCGTAGGTACGAACGGAGGCGAAGTCGCTGGCGCGCCAGGTGCCGGACACGACGTTGAGGTGGTGATAGACGAGCCTCTTGAGCACGGCCAGCATCAGCATGACGGCGTGCTCGGCCACGGCGATGGAGTTGGCGCCGCCGTTGTTGGCGACCGGCACCTTGGCCTTGCGGGCGGCCTCGAGGTCGACCCGGTCGTAGCCGGCGCTGGTGAGCTGCACGAGCTTCAGCCGGGACGCCGCGCGGAAGAACTCGTTGCCGATGCCGGTGCGCGGCGAGCCCAGGTAGTACTCGGCGTCGCCGGCCTTGTCGTAGAACTCGGGCTTGCCGGGATCGACGACGACCAGCTCCATGCCGGGCGGCAGCAGCTCGCGGGCGATCTCCATGATGGGCTCGGTTTGCGGGGGCGTGATGATCTTGGCCACGGTTGCCTCCTCGGACGGGATGGTGCGAGACATTGTAGTCGCTGGCGCCATGCTACGATCGCCCATCATCGAACCGGGAGACTGACCATGGCCGAGCTGACCCAGAGCGACATCGACCAGCGCGTGCTCGACCTCTACGACGAGTACTGCCACGGGGGCATCGATCGGCGCGAGTTCCTGCAGCGGGCGAGCGTGATCACGGTCGGCGGCCTCGCCATGGCGCAGGCGCTCCTGCCCCGCTATGCGCTCGCGCAGACGATCTCCTTCACCGATCAGCGGATCAAGGCCCGGTACGTCACCTACCCCTCGCCCGGCGGCACCTCCGGCACCATGCGCGGGTACCTCGTGCAGCCGAGCGCACCGGGGTCGTTCCCCGCCGTCCTGGTGATCCACGAGAACCGCGGGCTCAACCCGTACATCGAGGACGTGGCTCGCCGCGTCGCCACCGAGGGATTCCTCGCCCTGGCTCCCGACGGGCTCTCGCCGGTCGGCGGCTACCCCGGGAACGACGACGACGGCCGTACGCTCCAGACCGGCCTCGACCAGGGCAAGCTACGCACGGACATGGCCAACAGCGCGCGCGTCTTGAAATCGCACGCGCTGTCCACCGGCAAGCTCGGCGTCACGGGCTTCTGCTGGGGCGGCGGGACGACCAACTTCCTGGCGGTCGAGCTCGGCGCGGACCTGGGCGCGGCCGTGCCGTTCTACGGCGCGGCGGCCGAAACGGCGCGCGTGCCGGCGATCAAGGCCCCGCTGCTGATCCAGTATGCCGAGAACGACGAGCGCATCAACGCGATGTGGCCCGCCTTCGAGACCGCCCTGAAGGCCGGCGGCGTCCAGTACGAGATGCACATGTATCCCGGCACCCAGCACGGCTTTCACAACAACTCGACGCCGCGCTACCACGAGCCTTCGGCCAAGCTGGCCTGGGAACGCACGATCGCGTTCTTCAAGAAGCACCTCGCCTGAGGATCGCCAGGCCTCGCGGTCACGCCAGGGGGCCGAACGCCGGCGGCGGCACGCGCCGCCGCGACGCCGCCTCGTAGGCCGAGGCGATCTTCAGGAGCACGTCCTCCTTGCCGGGCTCGCAGCGGAAGACGAGCGCGAACGGCAGGCCCGGCTCCGGAATGGTCGTCGGAGTGCGGGACGGCGCGGGCACGTAGCGCGTGGCGTCGGGCGAGAGGACGAACACCGGGTCATACACGGTCGTCACGTAGCCCGCCGGCACCAGCACCTCGGTCAGGCCGGCGTTCGGACCGTAGAAGGACTCGCGGCTCAGATTGCTGGGGCCTCCGCGCGGCTGATGCGCGCCGCCGATCACGCCTGGCGGCCACGGCGTGTGCAGGCGGACCAGCGCGTCGAGGTTGTTTTCGAGAATCACCAGCATGTCGACGCGGCGGAGCAGCTCGCGCAGCATGATGCGCTCGTTCACGCCCTGGCGTCCGTCCAGCCGGTTGCGCGGGTCGGCAACCTCCTCCCAGTTCTCGAAGGCGGCGCGCCCGTCGTCGCCCCAGAACTTCGACCGCGCGTTGAGCTGCGCGAAGTCGACCAGGGTCTCCCGGAAGCCGCGAGCCTTCCAGTCCTCCGCCCGGCGCGTGAGGTACTGCGGCACCTGGAAGCGGAACGTCGGCGCCAGCTCCTGCTCCTGGATGGTGGCGATGTCGAGGTTGCTGGGCGGCTCGATCCGGCCCTCGGCCAGCTCGACGCAGTAGTCGATCGGCTTCAGCGGCCCGGTACCGAACACCCGGCCGGGCAGGAACTCGGTCGGCGCGATCGCGGCCGCGAACTCCTTGAAGACGGGCTGGCCGTCCGGCCCCAGCCGGAACAGGAGATCCGGCATGAACAGAGGGACGAGGCGGGCCAGCGCGCGCCGGAAGTCGACCTTCATGACCTCGAGATCGGGATCGGGGGTCCAGTTGGGATCGGTCGACTCGATCAGCGTCGCGGCCAGCCGGCCGCCGAGGATGGTTTTGATCTCGGCCGCGGCGGCGGTGACGATGGGGACCTCGGTCAGGGAGTCGCGCGGGCGCACCATCGACTCGCGGATCACGCCGAGACGCATGCCGGCGAGCGCGCCGGGCGTGCCCGGCGTGGTGGCGTGGCTCGCGTAGCGCGTGGACAGGATCGAAGCGCGCGGCACGGTCGTGAACGGGTCGCGCGGATCGTAATAGCCCTGAACCGGATCCCGGAGCGCGTCGAGCACCTTGGCGCAATCCGCGAGGCCGCGGCAGAGGATGCCGGTGCGATCGCAGTAGATGTCGGCGCCGATCGCGCCGCCGACGAAGCCGAGCATGGCCTTGTGCGGCAGGATCAGCGCCACCGCGTTGTGGTTGGCGGGGCCGCGCGTGGAGGCGCGCGTTTCCTCGCCGAGGCTGGCCATGACGAGATTGGCGCTGACGGAGACCCCGGAGCCCGAGCTCGACCCGAGCGAGGCCGACCGGGTCGTGTCGTAGGGGTTGGCCGGATTGCCGGCCCAGCTGCTGCGCTGGTAGCCGAGCGTCGACGGCAGCACCGCGGTCGGCTGGTGCCGGCCGCCCGGGTTGCCGGCGCGGCCGTTGTACTCGGTGCTGACGGCCTTGGCGTAGACGATGGCGCCCTTGCTCCGGAGCTGCTCGACGAGGGCGTGATCGCGGGCGGGAAAGTCGATGTCGTAGGCGGCGTCGCCGCCGCTGGTGCTGCGCATGTCCTTCGTGTCGAACGGGTCCTTGAACGAGAACACGACGCCGTACATCGGCAGCTTCTCGAGATCGGGCTGGCGTCCGTAGGCCGCATCGAGCTCGGCGGCGCGCTCCAGCGCGTCCGGATAGTGGCGGAAGATGTCGCACACGGGCGGGGCGCCCTTCGGCAGCGGTCCTTTCGACGGGTGGAGATCGAAATCCCCGCGGCAGGTGACCGAGCGCTCGCCGCGGATGTTGAGCGTGGCCAGCGCGTTGAGCTGACGCCCGTTCGCGACGCCGACGATCATCCCGTACTGCTGCTGGACCGCCGGGTCCGACGCAGTCGCCTCCATGCGACCGTACTCGAGCGGCTGGCCGCGGTAGCGGTCGAGATCGGGAAACAGCGTCGACGCGCGAACTGTCGCGGTCGGAAAGGACAGCGGCGCGCCGGCCCGGACGGCGCCGGTCGCCGGCGCGACCGAGCGGCCGTCCGCGGTGACCAGCCGGCTGACCACCCCGTTATAGGCGCGCGCCCGCTCGAGATAGCGCTGGACGATCTGCACGCACGTGATCTGTCCCGACCTGATCGCCGCGTGCAGCTCGGCGATGGTCGCTTCCTCGAGACGGAACGGCCTCACGCCTTCAGCTGGCGCGCGATGAACGCCTTGACCATCTCCTGGGCGCGGGTCGTCTGCGGCCCGGGCTTGGCGACCCACTCGTGCTCGCTGTCCTCGAAGATGGTCAGCTCGCACACGCCGCCGGCCGCCCGGTAGGTCGCGGCGAATTTCTCCTGCACGGCCGGCAGCACGTTGTCGTCGAGCGCGCCCTGCATGATCAGCATGGGCACCAGGGTGACCGGCTCGCGCCGCTCGAGAATCTCCTGCGGATTGCCCTCGTGGATCGTGGCCCACGGGTTGAAGTAGATCCGGTTGTTCTCGATCATCGCCTCGCGCGTCATCTTCTCCGCCTGCTGGAAGCGCGCGTACGTGTCGCTGATCGGCGAGCGCGTCGCCACGTAGGCCACCGTCGCATCCAGGCTGGGCGCCGCGGCCAGCGGGATCGCGGCATAGCGCGGATCGCGCGGGCGCAGGGCGAGGAGCTGGGCGACGTGGCCGCCGCTGGAGCTGCCGTAGACGCCGAGCTTCGACGCATCGCCGTTCCACTCCGCGGCCCGGGATTTGAGCCAGCGCGCGCCGTAGTTCGCGTCCTGCACCGAGGCCGGGTACGGCGCCTCGTCGGAAAGTCTCAGATCGATGGCCACCACCAGCACGCCACTCGACGCGACCGCGCGGTCCATCGGCTCCTCGGCGAGCCGGTCCTTGCGGCGCCAGGCGCCGCCGTGCAGGTCGAGCACCGTCGGGAACGGCCCCGGACCTTGCGGTTGATAGATGCGGGCCATCAGCTGCCGCCCGGCCAGCGTGCGCCGGAAGTCCACCTCGCTGACCTTGAGCTCGAATTTCGCCGCGGGGTCGTACGACGTCTTCATTGCGGATCTCCCTTGCGCTTCGCCGGCCGCGATCGGTGAACCGACGGCGACCAGCGCGGTCAACTGCTTCAGAAATTCGCGGCGGTGAGTGCGCTCCGCGTCCATGCGAACCTCCTCAGCGAGCGGCGGGCCGCCTCCAGCCGAGCCAGTCCACGATGGCGCCGCCCATCACACGCTCGAGGTCACGGCCCTTCAGCCACGGCAATTCTTCCGTGAACATCGTCACGCATTGCCGCCACGAGCACGGCATGCGGGTGATGTCGGTGCCCCAGAAGCAGCGGTCGGGCCCGAACGCCTCGAAGATCTGCCGCAGGTAGCCGTGGATGTTCTTGTACGGATAGGGCTGGCTCGAATAGCTCGGCGCGCCCGACATCTTCACGCCCACGTTCGGAAATCTGGCGAGCGCCAGCATCTCCGGCAGGTCGGCGAAGGCCGCGTCGTCGGTGCCGCCGCGCCCGCCGCCCACGCGCCCGAGGTGATCGATGTGCAGCTTGAGGCCGGGATGGCGCTCGGCGATCGTCGCCAGCGCCGCCATGTGCCCGCCGGCCAGGAGCCCGACGGGCAGGCTCGCCTTCTCGCACGCCGCCCAGAACCAGTCGAGCGAGCCGTCGGTCCACCACGCCTGCTGATGCGGCTGGTTGAAGGTGAACCGGAATCCCAGCATGCCCGGCCGCTCGCGCCAGCGGGCCACGATCTTCTCGCGGTCCGGACTCTCGAGATCGAAGTGGCCGAGGATGCAGAACGTGTCGGGATGCTGGCGCACCGCCTCGACGGCGAGCACGTTGACCGCCTCGCCGAGCGAGCTGGGCGGATGGATCACCGCGCCATCGACCCCGGCCGAGGCCATCTCGGCCAGCGCGTCGGCGGCCGAGTAGGTCGGGATCTGGCGGTGATGTGCGCTCATCTTGCCGTTCTGCCAGAGGTGGATCTGGGAATCGACGATCAGCATGGCTTCCTCCCGTTGAGCGGGCGCATGAGCATCGCGATGGCGCGGGGCGCGTCGGCCGGCTGCAGCCCGTGGGCCGAGTCCGTCTGCACCAGGTGTGTCCGTAGCTCGCCCATGTCCACGTGATCGTCGATGATCACATAGCCGTCCACGGCATGCTCGGCGAGCCAGACGGCGATCTCCTCGCCCCTGGCCGCGCCCGGCGTGCCGGTCGGCGTCTTGTCCACGACGCGGCCGGTGAACCCCTGCGACTCCAGCATCACCTGCAGCTCGGCGACGGTCCTGCCGTAACGCAGGGTGGACGAGACGACCACGTCGGCTCCGCCGCGCGTGACGATCTCGTTCAACACCTGCATGCACCCAGGGTCCAGATCGCCGTAGCGATCCCAGCGGCGGATCGGAGCCAGCACCCCGTCGATGTCGAGAAAGATCACCCGTCGCGCGACGATCCTCAGCCTCCCAGGCCCTTGGCCACTCGCCGACGCCCGACAGTATAGTAGACGCCGACCAGGAGCACGGCGGCCAGCGCGAGCGCGACCGACTGCATGAGCCACATGCCCGCGATGCCCCACGGAGGCCCCCAGAGCCCGCCGAAGGCGACGAGGTAGCCACCGGTCACCCCGAGGCCCCACAGCGCGGCGGCGTGGACCACGGTGGGCGCGATCGCCAGCCTGTAGGCCCGCAGCACGAAGCTCGCCACCGTTTGCAGGGCGTCGAAGAAGTGGAAGGCGGCGAGATAGGGGATGAGGGTCAGCGCCGTCGCGGCGACGGCGGGATCGCGCGTGTACAGGCGGACGATGCCGCCGCGCAGCGTCCACACCGCGAGCACCGTGACGGCGGCCACGAACGCGCCGATGCGCATTCCGGTCAGCGCGGTCTCGCGTGCCCGCCGGGGTTCACCGGCGCCGATGGCCTGGGCGGTGAGCGTGGCGGTGGCGACGGAGAGCGAGAGCGGGAGCATGAAGCAGAGCGCCGCCAGGTTGGCCACCACCTGATGGCCGCCCATCACCGCGGTACCCAGGCGCGCGGCGAGCAGCGTGATGGCGGTGAACGAGGTCGCCTCGAGCGCGTAGGACACGCTCATGGGGACGCCGAGCTCGAGGATCTCGCGCAGCACCGGCCACCGTGGCCACGCCCGGTGGATGGCGAAGGCGTGATAGACCGGGCTGCGGTGCATGTAGCCGAAGCCCATCAGGAAGAGCGTCCAGAACACGATGGCCGATGCCACGGCGCCGCCCACCGCTCCCAGCCGGGGCAGGCCCAGGCCACCGAGAATGAGCAGGTAGCTGAGGCACACCTTGAGCCCGAGTCCGGCGAGCTGCAGCGTCATCACGACGTGCGGGCGCGACACGGCGGTGTTGACCGCGTAGATCGCGCGAAACATGAGCGCGCCGGGCAGCGCCAGGGCGAGGACACGGAGATAGCGCGCCACCTGCGCCTCGACCTCGGCCGGCGCGTGGAACCACGGGAGCCAGGAGCCCGCGAACAGCAGCGGGAGCATGCCGAGCGCGGCCAGGAACAGCGCCATCCACAGCCCTTGCACGTACGTCGCGCCGATCGCGGCGAGGCGGCCGCCGCCGAAGTGGTGGGCGACGATCGGGTTCAGCGCGCTGGTCGCGCCCATGAGGCCCACGAACACGGTCGAGTACACGCTCAGCCCGAGGCCCATCGTGGCCAGGTCCACGGACGAGGCGTGGCCACTGAGCACGGTATCCACCACCGCAAACGCCATCCCGGCGAGCTGACCGATGAGGATCGGGCGCGCCTGACCCACGATGCCGCGGACGATGGACGCGCCTTGCACCGTGCGCGACTATAGCGCGATGACCCGCCGAGCCTGGAGGCCGCCGGCCGTGCTCGTGGCCATCGTCGCCCACCTGCTCGTGCTCGCGGACACTCCCCCCACGCGCGCCGCGGAGATCGAGCCGGACCGTCCAGAGGTCACGGAGAGCGCGAGGCTCGTGCCCCGCGGGGCCGTGCAGCTCGAGTCGGGGCTGGTGTTCTCGCGCGAGCGCCGGGCCGGCCTCGCCGCGGAGAGGACCTTCGCGGCCGAGGCCGATCTGAGGATCGGCGTGGCGCGCCACGTCGAGCTGAACCTCGGCTGGCAACCGCTCGTCCGACTGCGGGGCTCCGAGAACGACACGGGAGCGGGCGACGTCGAGCTTGGTCTCCGCTATCGCTTCGTCGAGGGCTTCGAGGACGTGCCGTGGCCGCCCCACGTGGCGGTGAAGGTCTTCGCGAAGCTGCCGGTGGCCGACGAGCCGATCGGCAGCGGCCGCCCGGACTTCGGTGCGCTCCTGCTCGCCAGCTTCGAGCTCCCACTGGATCTCGAGCTGGAGGTCAACGTGGGCGGCGCGGCCCTCGGCCAGGCTCGAGGGGGCGGCTATCTCGCCCAGGCCATCGCCACGGCCTCGCTCTCGCGCGATCTCGCGCCATCGCTGCTGGGGTTCCTCGAGCTCCTCTTCAACTCGCGCGACGAGCGCGCCGGCCGCGAGCAGCTGGCCGGCAACGTCGGCCTCGTCTACCGCCTCACCCGCTCGCTCGCGGTCGATGCCGGCGTTCAGACCTCGCTGCGCGGCCGGGGACCGGACTACGTCGTCCGCACGGGGCTGAGCGTGCTCTGGCGGTAGGGCCGGCCTACTTGGCCACGGCCTCGCGCAGCTTCGCCAGCGCGGATCCGTAGACGTGCGCGGGCCGCACGACCATCGCCACGCGCTGGTCGGCCGCCGCGATCCGATCGTACTGCGCCCAGTCCGCGCTGCGCCGCCGGGTGGTGGCGCTGAAGATGTGGCGGCGCGCCAGGCGGAGCGTCTCGGGGTCGCTGTTGCCGGAGTGGACGAGCTCGGCCCGGCCCTCGAAGACGAGGAATCCCGACCACCAGTCGGCGTGCGACACCAGCACGGAGCACCGCGGGTCCCGCAAGAGGTTCTTGAACTTCGCCCGCGTCTCCGTGATGGAGATCCCGACGCCGCCGTCCCGCGGGTACACGGTGACGATGCTGAGCTGCGGCATGCCGTTGCGCCTGAACGAGGTCAGGACACCTTGCGGATTGTCGTGGAGGAACTGCTCGATCTGCGGCGGCAACGGGGTCGACGTCGGCATGGGCGGCCTACCGCAGCGCACCGCGATGAGAGAAGCGCGTCTCCTGGCTGGTGACGAACTCCAGCAGCGCCGCCTGCCCGCTGTCGGTCGCTTTGCGCGCTCGCGCGAAGGCGCCGGCGATGTCCTCGGGCTTCTCGACGCGCTCGCTCCAGCCGCCCATCGCGCGCCCCAGGTCCGCGTAGCGCCCGCCGATGTCGCGGGCGCCGTACTTGTCGTGCGAGACGACGAGGTGCGGGATCTCGATGGCCATGGCCGAGTTGTTGAGCACGACGGTGCAGATCGGAATCCCGCAGCGCACGGCCGTCTCGAAGTCGAGCCCGGTCATGCCGAAGGCGGCGTCGCCCATGAAGTTGACGCAGAACTTGTCGGGGGCGGCCAGCTTGGCGCCGATGGTGAGGCCGAGCCCGGTCCCGAGCGCGTGCGACTTGCCCCAGCCGAGATAGCTGCGCGGCGAGACGGCGCGGTAGAAGGGCAACAGCTGGTCGCGCGGGCTCCCCGAGTCGTGGGTGACGATGGCCTCGCGCGGGGCGACCGTGCGCATGAACTCGCTGATGACGCGATAGGGATTGATGGGGACCTCGGCCGAGCCGAGCGTCGCCTTCCACTCGGCCAGCCAGGCCGCGCGCACGCTCTCGAGCTCGGCGCGCACGCTCTGCCGGCCGGCGGGGCGGCCGCCCTGGGCCTTGATGGCCTCGACGAACTGGCGCAGCACGAGTCGGGCGTCACCCAGCAGCGGGTAGTCGGCGGCGTAGTTCTTGTTGAGGTCGCGCTCGTCGTTGGTGGCGTGGATGAGCGTCTTGCCGGCCGGGATGCTCGCCGCCATGCCATGGCGCGTGAAGCTACAGCCGATGCCGAAGACGACGTCGGCCTCGCGCAGATACTGCAAGATCGGCCCGGAGACGGCCGGCCCGCCGGTGCCGAGCGCGAGCGGGTGATCCTCGGGGAACGCGCTCTTGGCTTCCATCGTCGTCATGACCGGCGCCTCGAGCAGATCGGCCAGCTCGAGCAGATCGCCCGACGCCTCGGCGTACAGCACGCCCTGCCCGGCGTGAATGACCGGCCGCCGCGCCTCGCGAAGTACCCGGGCGGCCGTCTCGACCTCGCGGGCGTTGGCGCCGGCCGCCGTCACCTTCACCGGCCGGTAGGCCTCGATCAGCGCGTCGGGGACCTCCTCGTTCACGAGGTCGGCGGGGATCTCGATCATCACCGGGCCCGGGCGGCCCATGCGCATCAGGCTGATGGCCCGGCGCATGACGTCCGCGACCTGGCTGCCCACGGCGATGGTCTCGACGGCCTTGGTCACGGACGCGTACGTGCGCGCCGAGCTGAACAGCGGGAAGACCTGGGCGCGGTCGCGCGGATGCCCGAGCGGCAAGAGCAGCATCGGCGTGGAGTCGGAGTACGCGGTGGCCACGCCCGGGAAGGCGTTCTCGGCGCCGGGGCCGTATTGCATGCAGAAGACGGCGAGCGTCTTGCCGTTCTTCACCCGCGCATAGCCGTCGGCGATCCCCACGCCGACCCGTTCCTGGCGGCAGAGCACGGGCCGGATGTCGGCCTTGGCCGCGGCCTCGATCAGCGCGGTGGTGGGATAGGCGCTCAGGAACTCCGTGCCTTCGATCTTCAGAATGCGCGCGAGGGCATCGACGACTTTCACGGCCGGCTCCTTTAGGGTTTGGGCTCCGCGATGAAGAGGGGGATCCGTCTCGTGGTCTTCGCTTGATACTCCTCGTACGGCGGATAGGCCGCGACGGCGAGCTTCCACAGCCGCGCCCGCCCGGCCGCGTCCTTGACCTCGCGGACATGCATCGTCTGGACCGCCGCGTGGTCGCGGATCTCGACGGTGGGATTCACGCGCAGGTTATAGACCCACACGGGGTTGGTCGGCGCCCCTCCCATCGAGCCGACGAGGACGTAGCTGGCGCCGTCCTTGACGCGCATCAGCGGCGTCTTGCGGACCGCGCCGGTCTTGTTGCCGGTGTGCGTGACGATGATCACCGGCAGCCCGGTGTCGCGGAGCGTCGTGCCTTCTCTTCCGCCGCTCCGCTCGTAGAGATCGACCTGGTCGCGCACCCATTGCCTGGGACTCGGAATGTAGTCGGACATCGTGATGGTCCTCCGTCAGCGACTCGTCCAGGGCGGCGTCGGAAACAGTGGCTTGCCCGCCGCGAGCTCGTCCGGCCACACGATCACCTTCTTCTCCTTCTGCCACTGGAAGGTCACCATCGTGTGGGCGATCTGCACGCCGTCCGCATCGACCTTGAAGTCCCCGAACGGCGTGCGCAGGTCGAGCTTCAGGATCTGCTCGCGGACCTTGTCGGGGTCGAGGCTGCCGGCCCGCCGGACGGCTTCCGCGAAGACCAGGCACCCGGCGTAGCCCGACGCCGCGAAGTACGACGGCTCGCGCTTGAACTCGGCCTTGTAGCTCTCGACGAACTCGCGGTTGCCCGGGTAGCCGAGCACCGGCTCCCACTGCGTGGCGCCATAGACGTACTCGGCGGTGGACTTCAGCGTGTCGTAGAACTCGGGCAGGTCGCCGCCGATCGTCACGCCGTACATCTTCGGGTTGACGTTGAGCTCCTTGAGCTGCCGGCTCAGCGCCACCGCGTCGTCGAAGTAGGTGGCGGCGGCGAGCACGTCGGGATTGGCGGCCTTGATCTTCGTCAGCAGCGCCGAGAAGTCGGTGCTGGCCTTCGGGTAGGCCTCGGCCTTGGAGAAGAGCGTGTCCTCGTTGATCACGGCGACGCTCTTCAACCCGCGCTTCACGGCCATGTCGAGGAGGCCCTCGAAGTAGCCCTCGGCGGACGTGGTCGCCGCCAGCGGCGAGACCATCACCTTCCGGTACTTCTCGGTGACGTTGGCCACCGCCTCGGTGACCGGCGACGAGTACGGCCCCATGACCACGTCGACCTTGTCATCGGTGAGGAGCTTCTCGTAGAGCCGGACCCCGGTGGGCGGCAACGATTGATCGTCGTACACGACGAACTCGACCGTGCGGCCGAGCAATCCGCCCTTGGCGTTGAGGTCCTTCTGGCACAACCGATACCCCTCGTGCTGGTAGTTGCCGAGCTTCGCGTACGTCCCGGTGAGCGAGAGCGACGCGCCGATGCGAATGGGGCCCTGGGCCTCGGCGCCATGGCACAGCAGCAGCGTCGCCGCCACGGCGACGACCGGCCCGATGGTTTTCACTGCGCTTCCTCCCCGTGAATTGGTGACGTAGCATAACCGACCGTGACCTCCGCCGATACTGCCGGGCGCGTCCACCTGGGCGTCGCCGAGGCCCGCGCGCTCTCCGAGCGCGCGATGCGCGGGATCGGGTACGCCCCCGAGGAGGCCCGCATCCTCGCCGATCACGTGCTCGACGCGGCGCTCTGCGGTTACGAGTACTCGGGCCTGCCGAAGCTGCTCAACGTGGCCGAGTATCCGCGCTTCACGGCGCCGCGCGCCCCGATGCGGGTCGTCAAGGAGACGAGCGTGTCGGTGCTCTTCGACGGCGGCAACCAGAGCGGCATGCTGGGGATGTACCACGCGACGCGCGCCGCGATCGAGCGGGCGAGCGCGCACGGCCTGGCGCTCGTCGGCGTCAACAACATCTGGATGAGCGGCCGCAGCGCCTATTACGTCGAGATGGCGGCGCGCGCCGGCCTGATCGGCATCCACACGGTGGCGGCGCCGCCGTCGGTCGCGCCGCTCGGTGGCGCCAAACCGGCGCTCGGCACCAACCCCATCGCCTTCGGCTTCCCGCTGGACGGCGACCCGCTGGTGATCGATCTCGGCACCTCCGCCTTCATGGGCACCGACCTGCAGTTCCGCCAGCGGCTCGGCATGCCCCTGCCCGAGGGCGTCGCCCTCGACGCGAACGGCCGTCCCACGACCGACGCGCGGGCGGCCCGGCGCGGCGCCATCCTGCCCTTCGGCGGCCACAAGGGCTACGCGCTGGCGCTCGCGACGCACGCGCTCGGCGTGCTGTGCGGCGATCAGCAAGAGCACGCCGGCTACATCTTCATCGCGTTCAAGCCCGATCTGTTCATGCCGCTCGACGACTATCGCCGCGCGCTGGCCGGCGAGATCAGGCGGATCAAGGCGATACCGCGGCAGGATGGCGTCGACGAGATCCGCATCCCCGGCGAGCGCGCGTATCGCGAGCGCGCGCGCCTCACGCGCGAGGGCATCGAGATCGACCGGCGCATCCACGACGCGCTCGTCCGGCTCGCGGAAGGCCCATCCTAGGGCGAGGCGTCGGCCGGCAGCTCGGCGAGGAGACGGCCGAAGGCCGGCAGGCGATCGGCGCTCTCGAACGCGCGCAGCATCGCCCAGAGCGAGGCCTGATTTGTGGTGACCACCGGCTTGCCGAATTCCCGCTCCCAGGCCGCGACCGACGTCATCGTCGGGAAATTGCCCCCGGGCACCACGAACGCCTCGATCTCCGGCCGATCGATCCGGGCGAAGGCGTCGCGCGCGTGCTGCGGGCCGAGCTGCCCGATGGCATAGGCGTCGGTCGCGCCGAATCCCTCGAGCGCGATGGTGTCGAGCCTGTGCTTGTCCTCGAAATAGCGGGCGGCCCGCGCGTTGACGGCCTCCGAATAGGGCGACACGATCGCGATGCGGCGCGCGCCGAGGGCCCGCACGGCGCGGCCCACCGCCTGCGCCGACGTGATCGCCGGAACGCCGGCGCCGGCGCTCATCCGCTTGGTGACGACGTCGTCGTAGTCCTCGCTGAAGAGACTGGCCGACGTCTGGGCCAGGATCACCAGCTCGACCTTCGCCGTCCCCAGCAGGCGCGACTGATAGTCGATGTCCTCGTCCCGGCTCGGCGAGAAGCTCCCGCCACTCGACTTGAGGCGCCCGACGTGGGCCTGGTAGGTGGCCGGCACCAGCCGGCACTCGATCTCGACCGTGGTGTTCGTCGAGGGGATCAGCACGCCGAAGTGTCGGGTCATGGTCAGCGAGTATAATCGCGCGATCCGTCACCTCGCAGGAGGTTCCATGGCCCGCATACCGCTCGTCACCAGCCGCGACCAGATCCTCGAGAAGGACAAGCCCGCGTACGATGCCTTCATGCAGAGTCGAGGGGGCCGGCCGAACGTCGGTCCGTATTCCCTCCTCGCGCACATGCCGGAGATGGCGCAACGGCTGGAGGCGCTGCGACTCTACCTGCGTGACGAGGCCAGCCTGCCGCAGAAGCTGCAGGAGCTGGTCATGATCTCCGTGGCGGCGGAGATGGGCTGCGCGTTCATCTGGTACGCTCACGCCGCCCCGGCCCGGAAAGCCGGAGTCCGTGACGACGTCGTGGACAACATTCGCGAGAAGCGCGTGCCGACCAACCTCGATCCGGTCGAGCAAACCGTGGTGGACTTCACCCGCGAGCTTCTCCAGACGCGCAAGGTCAGCCGGGCGACGTTCGAGGCGGCCACGGCGCGATTCGGGCAGCGGGGAACCATGACGCTGACGAATCTCATCGCCTGCTACGCGGTGCTGGCGTACAACATGAACACCTACGAGCTGGAAGCTCCGGCGCACCCGACGGAAAAGGCCTTGCCATGAGAGACACCACGCACTGGGTGGGCACCTGGACGGCCGCGCCGGCGCCGGCCGAAGGCGCCGCCTTCAGCAACCACACGCTGCGAATGATCCCGCGCGTCAGCATCGGTGGCAGCCGGTTGCGCGTCCGCATCTCCAACGCCTGCGGCACCCGCCCGCTGGCCATCGGGGCGGCGCGCGTCGGCCTGCGCAGCGCCGGCCCGGCGCTCGTGCCGGGCTCGAACCGACGGCTGACCTTCGGCGGTGAGACGAGCGCGACGATCGCCGCCGGGGCGCTCATCGTCAGCGATCCGGTCGAGCTGTCCTTCGCGCCCCTGTCGGACCTGGCCGTGAGCCTCCACCTGCCCGAGGATCTCCCGGCGAGCTTCGGCATCACCGGGCGCTACGCGCGCCAGACGAACTACATCTCGCCGCCGGGAGATTTCGCCGCCGAGGACGTCATGCCGGTCGGCCGTCTCACCGACGACTGGTACTTCGCGTGCGGTATCGACGTCGTCGCGCCGCCGGCCACGGGCGCCGTCGTCGCGCTCGGCGACTCGCTGACCGACGCCAACATCTCGACCCACGACGGCCATCACAGCTGGCCCTCGCAGCTCGCGCGCCGGCTCCTGGCGCGGCCGAGCGGGCGGCCGATGGCAGTGATGAACCAGGGGCTCGGCGGCAACCGTATCCTGCACGACATCCGGGGCGACAGCGGCCTGCGCCGCTTCGACCGCGACGTGCTGGCCCAGCCCGGCGTGACCCACGCCATCATCATGCTCGGCACGAACGATCTGCGGAACCGCTGGCGCAAGCCCGAGGAAGAAGTCACGGCCCCGCAGATGATCGCCGGGCTCCAGCAGCTCGCCGTGCGCGGCCAGGCGCACGGGATCAACGTCATCGCCGCCACGCTGACGCCGTTCGAGAACGAGACATTTCTGCCCGGCGCCTGGAACCCGAAGCGCGAGGCGATCCGCCAGGCAGTCAACGACTGGCTGCGCAAGAGCGACGCCTTCGACGCGATCGCCGATTTCGACCGGGCCTTGCGCGATCCCGACCATCCGACCCGGATGCTGCCGATCTACGATTGCGGCGACCACCTTCACCCGAGTGATGCGGGCTATCGCGCGATGGGCGACGCGATCGATCTCTCGCTGTTCTAGGGGGACAGGCTAGGGCATCCCCTTCATGTCGACGGGCGCGTAGTAGCGCCGCGCTCCGAGCGCATCGACGCGCGCCCAGAAATCCGGCTGGGCGGCGAGGCCGAGCTCGGTCACGCCGGCGCGTTGACGCCACATGGCCCAGGACTCCGGATGCAGGCGACTGGCCTCCGCGAGCCAGCGGTCGCCCTCGTCCGGCTGGCCGTGCCTGATCAGGTGCTGCCCCAGGCGAAAGAGGACGTGCGCCCGCGCTGCGTCCTCGGTGGGCCGCGGCGCGTGTGCCCGGGCGCGTTCCGCATCGAAGGCGTGCTCGCTGGCGTCCCCGCGCCGGACCCAGTCGCGGAGGGCGTCCAGATACGTGGCCTTGGCCTGGGCGGTGACCCGGGCGGCGTCGGCCGGCATCTCGCGCGTCACGCGATCCATGCGGCGAAATCCCTCGTATGCGCCGGCGGGCTCCGTGGGACGCACGATCGTGCCGCGCTCGTCGATCCACACTGCCTGTGGCACGTTGACCATGTCATAGAGGTCGGCCAGGCGATGGTCGCGATCGATCAGGCAGGGATAGGTCGGCGCGGCGGCTTCGATCCACGGCAGCGGATCCTCCTCGCGGCTATCCAGGGCGACGGCGATCACCACGAAGCCGTGATCCTTCAGTTCCTCGTAGAGCGCCTGCCACACGGGCAGGTCGCGGCGGCACCCTCACCACGAGGCCCAGGACACTAGCAGCACTTTCTTGCCGCGATGCTCGGAGAGCGAATGCCGGCACCCGGTCCGGTCGGGGAGCGAGAAATCCGGCGCCTGCAGCGAGCGCAGCGCCGACTCGCGCTCGGCGGCGGCCGTCCCGAGCACCCAGGCGCCGCCGTCTGCGCTATGGGCGAGAGGCTGGCCCAGGTGCCGCCAGAGCGCGGCCACATCGATCTGCCCGCCGCGCATGAACTCGCGTTCACGTCCCGGGGGGACGGGCACGCAGATGTTCGCGCGGCAGAAGCCCTCCGGGCGGGACGACCACCCGATGGCGGCTTCGAGCTCTGCGGCGGACAGCCAGAGTCGATCGCCCTCGGCCCGGGTATCGGGCAGTACGGTCTCGGTCGTTTCGGTCAGGAGGATGGCCATGCCACGAACTGTATACTGTCGCGGCCGGGGAGGGTGTAGAGGATCATGCGCGAGAACACGCTCAAGCAGCGGCTCTACGCCGGAAAGGCCGCCTTCGGCGTCATGTGCACCTTCCCCTCGCCGCCCGTGGTGGAGATGCTGGGGCATCTCGGGTTCGACTGGATCCTCCTCGACAACGAGCACGGCTCCATCACGGTCGACACGGCGGAGGCGTGCATCGCGGCCGCCGAGCTGAGCGGCATCGCGCCCATCGTGCGCCCGGTCGGCAACAAGCCCGAGATCATCGCGCCCTTCCTGGATCGCGGCGCCTGGGGCGTGCAGGTGCCTCACGTCAACACGGCGGACGAAGCGCGGGCCGCCGTCGATGCGGTGAAGTACGCGCCGGACGGTCACCGCGGCATCTTCAGCGGCGGCCGGCCCGCGGGCTACGGCTTCAAGGGCTCGACGGCGGACTACGCGAAGGACGCCAACCGCCAGACGCTCGTGTGCCTGATGCTCGAAGAGGTGGAGGCGATCGAGAATTTGCCGGACATGGTCAAGGTCCCGGGCGTCGACGTGTTCTTCATCGGCGCCGGCGATCTCTCGCAGTCGATGGGCCACACCGGCCAGATGACACATCCGGATGTCCAAGCGATGGTCGAGCGCGGCGTGAAAGCAATCACGGGCGCCGGGCGCATCGCCGGCTGCAGCTGTCCCGACAATCTCATCCCCAAGTTCCTGGGCCTCGGCGTGCAGTATTTCCACAGCGGCGTGAACCGGCTGCTCCAGCAGAGCAGCGAGGCCTATCTGAAGACGACGCGTCAGGCGGCGGCCGACGCTGGAAAGTGAGTCCCCATGAGCCACGACGCCCTGCGCACGATTCTTCCGGCGGCCGGCTGGAGCGAGGACCGCGCGCGCGCGGTCGAGATCACGGGCGAGGCCGATCCGATCCTGCCGACGTCCTTTCGCATCGGCGAGACCAGCGCCGCGGCGCTGGCGGCCGTCGGCCTCGCCGTCTGCGACCTGTGGGAGTTGCGCACCGGGCGTCGCCAGCAGATCGCGGTCGACACGCGCCGGGCAACGGCGTCGCTCCGCAGCGGGCACTACATGAAGTCTATCCGGCCAGGAACGGCCGCTGGAGCTACCTGCACTGCAACTTCCCGAATCATCGGGCCGCCGCCCTCGGCGTGCTCGGCGTGCCGGAGGATCGCGAGGCGGTGCGCAAGGCGGTGGCCAAGTGGGACGCGCTCGAGCTGGAAGAGGCCATCATCAACGCCAGGGGCGCCGGCGGCATGGTGCGCACGATGGAGGAGTGGGCCAAGCACCCGCAGGCCGCCGCGATCGCCTCGCTGCCGTTGATGGAGATCGTCAAGATCGGCGCCAGCGCGCCGGAGAAGCTCGCCGACGGCGATCGGCCGCTGTCGGGCATCCGCGTGCTCGACCTCACGCGCGTGCTGGCCGGGCCCACGTGCGCGCGCACGCTGGCCGAGCACGGCGCCGACGTCCTGAAGATCACGGCGGCGCACCTGCCGAGCCTCGGCCACCAGGAATACGACACCGGCCACGGCAAGCTCTCCGCGCATCTCGACCTGCGTGAGCCGAAGGCCGTCGAGACGTTGCGCGGGCTGGTCCGCGAGGGCGACGTGTTCTCGCAGGGCTACCGGCCGGGCACGCTCGGCGACCGCGGGTTCTCGCCCGAGACGCTGGCGACGCTGCGTCCGGGGATCGTCGTCGTGTCGCTGTGCGCGTTCGGTCACGTCGGGCCGTGGGCGTCGCGCCGCGGCTTCGACACGGTGGTGCAAACGGTCAGCGGCATCACGCATCGCCAGGGCCAGCTCTTCCCCGGCGCCACGCCGGGCCCGCAGTTCTATCCCGTGTCGGCCATCGACTACTTGACCGGCTATCTCATGGCGTTCGGCGCCATGGTGGCCCTCGGCCGTCGCGCGCGCGAGGGCGGGAGCTGGCTCGTGCGGATCTCGCTGGCGCAGACCGGCCGCTGGCTGGTCGGGCGCGGCGAAGTTCCGGAGGGCCGGCTGAAGGACATCCCGAAAGAATTCACGCCTTCAGAAATCGAGCGCTGGTCGATGACGACCGACACGCCGGTCGGCCGGCTTCATCATCTGGCGCCCGTGGTACGCCTGTCCGAGACGCCGCCGCGCTGGGCCCGGCCGTCGGTCCCGCTCGGCTACAACGAGCCGGCGTGGCCAGCGAGGTGACGCCGCCATGCGATTGAGCCTTGCCTACGAGATGCAGCGGCCGGTCGTCGACGACCATCGGGTGATCGAGGAGACGCTCGAGCAGTGCGTGCTCGCCGACCGGATGGGCTTCGACACCGTCTGGTTCGTGGAGCACCACTTCCTCACGAGCTTCTCGATGTCGCCGTGCCCGGAAGTGATGTTCGGCGCGCTGAGCCAGATGACGAAGCGCATCCGCCTGGGCTTCGGCGTGGTGATCCTGCCCTACCATCACCCGGTTCGCGTGGCCGAGCGGGTGGCGATGGTGGATCACATGTCCGGCGGGCGCGTGGAGTTCGGAACGGGGCGCTCGGCGCCCTACGAGCAGATGGGGATGGGCATCGATCCCCGGAACACGCGGGCGATGTGGGAAGAGTCGCTGCGGATGATCCCGCGGATCTGGGAAGACGGCCTCTTCTCGTGGGAGGGCAAGTTCTGGACCGTGCCACCGCGCGACGTCCGCCCCAAGCCGTACCAGCGCCCGCACCCGCGGATCTGGGTGGCGGCGCTGCAGCCGGCGACCTACGAGCTTGCGGCGGAGCTCGGCATCGGCGTGATGGCGCTCAGCGTCGCCTCACCGTCGTACCTGGCGCCCCACATCAAGCAGTACAAGGAGCGCGTGCGCCACGCGAGGCCCGTCGGCAAGGTCGTCAACGACCAGTGGCTGAGCGCGACCATGGGGCTGTGCGACGCGGACGACAAGGCCGCCCGCGAGCTCTCCGCGAAATCGCTGCGCACGTTCTTCGGACCGGATCGCCCCTATCTCAAGGACCAGACCCACCTCTACGAGCAGCTCGTCGACTCGTGGGGCGGCGTGCCCGACCATCTCCGCGCCAACTTTGCGCGCTATCTCAAGACGGAAGGCGCCGAGGGCGCGCCCGCCGTGGATCTCTCGGGCGGCTCGGGGCAGATCGCCTCGGCGCTGTGGAACCAGATCGACGCCGACACGCTGGTCGACCGCGGCGTCCTGGTGGCCGGCAATCCGGACACCTGCCTGCGGAGCATCGCCATCCACGAGGAGGCCGGCGTCGACGAGCTGCAATTCCTCATGGCCACCGAGACCGTCCCCCACGAGCAGGTGATGTCCTCGATCGAAATGTTCGGCCGCCACGTGATCCCGAAGCTAAAGCGCTAGGAAAGCCGAGGCCTGACGGGTATCATGCCGCCACCGTAGGAGTCGAATCCGTCACAGAGAGGTAAGCGAGCCAATGCGCAAGCTCATCTGGGCGGCTGTCTTCTCACTGCTGCTGGTCGCCCCCGGTCATGCCGGCGCCGAAGGGTTCTTCGATCTCTACGCCGGCGCTGCGTTCACCGACTCGAACGACGTCAAGATCAGTGCCTTCGGTGTCAGCACGACGTCGGAGTCCGATTTCAAGACGTCGTTCAGCGTCGGCGGCCGCTTCGGATACTGGTTCGGCTTCTTCGGTCTCAATCTCGACGTGGACTACTTCCGGCCCAACCTCGATCCCGACCGCGCCACGGTGGCCGGCATCACGGCCAAGACCGAGGTGGACGTCCTGGGCGTCGGGGTGAACGCGATGCTGCGCGCGCGGCTCGTCAACACGACGGCGGTGCCCGACGGCGCGCTGCAACCCTACATCTTCGCGGGGCCGACCGTCTTCATCACCAAGTTCGACTTCGACGTCACGGGCGCCGGCGGCAGCGACGTCAGCGTCGACGCCAACCTCGGCTTCACCGCCGGCACCGGCGTGACGTACATGTTCACCAAGAACTTCGGCGTCTTCGGCGAGTACCGCTTCACCTACAACCGTCCGAGCCTCACGATCACCGACGTCAAGATCGAGCCCAAGCTGAACTCGCACCATCTGCTCGGGGGCGTGACGCTGCGCTTCTAGGTTTCCGGCAGGCACCGGCCGGGGACAGCCTGTCCCCGGCCCGCTTGCGAATCACCGATCTCACACGCCAGATCAGCCGCCGTAGCCCCAGTTCCAGCAGGGCAGCCGTTCTTTCCAGAACCAGTCGTCGCACAGAGCCTCGTCGCAACGCCGGCGACAGTCGGGCTCGGTGAGATTGCTCGTGCACTTCAGCGTCTCGCCGGCGCGGCAGTAGCACGCGCCGAGGAACGTTCGGGGGGCCTGGGCACGCGCGATCACCGCGCCGCCACTGGCGACGGCGGCGATCAGCAGCAGGCTCAGTCCCGCGCGTCGTGCGATGGCCGTCATTGCGAGACCGTACTCGTCTTCCTATACTCCCCGGCATGCCGTGGCGCTCTCACCGGCGGGTCGTGTGCGCGCTGTCGGGGCTGCTCGCCCTGGGCACGCTCACGACGGCGGCCGACGAGCCGGCGCGTCTGCGCCGGGTCGTGGCGACCGGCGACGCCGCGCCGGGTGGCGGCATCTTCGACCGTTTCGGCGCGGAAGCGATGCCGATCGTAGCACCGGTCAATGCCCGGGGCGACGTCGCGTTCTTTTCCACGCTCGGGCGCGGCGGCGCCGACGAAGGTCTCTTCATGTGGTCGCGCGGCCGCATCACCGCGGTGGCGCGCGAGGGCGATCGCGTGCCAGGCGTCGGCCGCCTGTCCGGCTTCGGCAAGCACCCCGCCCCCGGGCTCGGCGACGACGGCACGGTGGTGTTCGCGGCGGCCATCAGCGGCGGGCGCGCGGTCGAAGGTATCTTCGCGGCGCAGGGTGGACGGGTCCGCCCGGTGGCGCTGAGCGGCTCCGCGGCGCCGGGCGTCGCGTCCGGAACGGTGGCGGGTCTCGACGCGCCCGCGATCAACGCGCGGGGCGACGTCGCCTTCCTGGCGACGGTGCGGCGGGGACGGGAGAGCACCGAAGCCCTGCTGCTCGCCACGCGAGGCCAGCTCCAGAAGATCGTTGCCCAGGGCGATCCCGCGCCGGCCGGCGGCACGTTTGCCGGCTTCGGCCCCCCGGCGATCAACCGGGAGGGCGCCGTCGCCTTCGGCGCCGCGATCGAGGGCAAGGCCGTACCCGGGGGCATCTTCGTCTGGAAGGGCGGACAGCTCCGCATGGTCCTCGGCGCGGGCGACGAGACGCCGATCGGCGGGATCTTCGCGAAGTTCTCCGAGCGCCTGGGGCTCAGCGACGCGGGAGCGATCGCGTTTCACGGTCTCCTGAAGGCGGCGCCGGTCGCCGCCGCCATCTTCACGCTCGAGGACGGGCGGCCGCGCGTGATCGCGCGGCTCGGCGATCAGGCGCCGGGCGGCGGACGGTTCTCGAACTTCGGTCTCTGGCCGGCGGTCGGCGCATCCGGCGCCATCGCGTTCGCCGCCTCGGTCGATGACGGGCCGAGCCCTGTCATCGTCGTCCGCACGGCCGCCGACGGGCTGCGTCGTGTGGTCGGCGTGGGCGACACCCTGCCCGGCGGCGCCCGCATCGCCACGCTGACGCTCCTGCCGGTCGTCAGCGTCAACGCGGGCGGGGCCGTCTCGTTTGCCGTGGCCCCCACGGCCACCGGCGAGGGCCCCGAGGGCGTCTTCCTGGCGACGCCGGAGCCCTGACGCGCCGTCAGTTCATGTCGTAGGGCGGGTACTCGATGAAGACGTTGGCGGCCGTGATGAGCTTGTGCGGCGTCAGCGTCCGCGGTGGCACCGGCTCGCCCCGTAGCATCCGCAGCGCCAGCGGCAAGACCTCGTAGCCCAGCCGGTCCAGGTAGAAGGCGACCGAGCCGATCACGATGCTGTTGCGATTGGTGGGGTCGATCTCCTTGCGGTCGTTCATGCCGCCGTGGATGCTGCGATCCACTCCCTGCCCCACGATGGCCGCGTCGCGAACCCGTCCGGCCGATTCGACGGCGGCCTTGGCGGCCAGAGCGGTGGCGTCGTCGGTGGCGGCGATCAGGACCTTGCGTGACGCGTTCGCGGAGAGGAACGCCCCCAGGAGCGGCGCCACCTGCGCGGGGTTGCCCCTGGTGTCCAGCGTGTTCAACCGCGCCGCCGGCAGACGGGCGCGCAGGGCGTCGGTGACGCCGCGCACCCGCTCGGGCACGCGCTCGGCAGCGGCCGACACCCGGCCGATGACCACGGCCACCGTCGGCTGCCCCGCCCACGCGCGTGCCGCGAACTGCGCCAAGGCCTCGCCGGCCAGGCGACCGGCGGCGGCGTTGTCGAGGGCGTAGAGCGGCGCGCCCGGCACCGGCTCGTTGACCGCCAGCACGGCAATCCCGGCGGCCTTCAGCTTCTGAGCCACGGTGGCGTTGGCGGCGGCGCCGCGATGGTACTGCACGTAGACATCGACCCGACGGGCGATCGCGGCTTCCGCGTTCGCCACCGCGCGCGCGTCGTCACGATGGTTGTCGTAGAAGACGATCTCGAGGGGGTATGAGCGGGCGGCGAGTGCGAAGCTCTCTCGGACCTCGGGGCCGGTGAAGCCCGTGGCCTCCAGCGTCACCCCGGGCTCCTCGGTGAGGTTGGCAAAGGCCACGACCCAGCGGCGTTGCGCCGACGCCATCAGGACGCCGGCAATCAGGGTGACCGCGACGGCCGCCAGGAGGATCCGGAGCGGCGCGTGAACGCGACGACGCCGGCGTTCGCGACGAAACGCCGGCGTCGGCAGCATCATGCTCCCGTAACCGCGGCGGCTACTGGATGCCGTCGATGGCGACGAAGTTTCCCGTCATGCCGACGCCTTTCGGCACCGTCATGTTGAAGAAGAACGTCGCCCGCTTGGTGGCGGCGGCCTCGGCAGCGATCAGGTCCGTCCGCACATTCTCGATGATGTGGATGCCGTTGTCGGTGAGCAGGATGTTGTGGACGATGAAGGCTTCCTTCGGGTTCTCCCCGGGGATCACCTCCACGACCCAGGTGTCCGTCCCCACCGCCACGACCTTCTGCGACACCAGCCAGTTGGCGGCGTCCTTGCCGATGCCCGGGGCGCCGCTGTTGAAGGTCGCGTTCTGGGCCGGGAACTGCTCGAAGAGATCGCCCCAGCCCGTGTGGATGATGACGATGTCACCCTCTCGCAGCGTCACGTTGTACATCCTGAGGCCGGCCTGGAGATCGGCGCCGGTGATCACGGTGCCCTTGTCGAGGCAGGGTTTCTTGCAGGCGGGATTGCTCTTCAGCTTGCCGGCCGCCTGGAACACCTTGACGGCATCGATGAGCACGCCGCGGGTGGCGAACGACTTCAAGTGCTCCAGGCCGAGCTTCGTCATGTTGTTCTGGTTGATGTACTTCCCCATCGGAGTCTGGTTGTAGTAGCAATCCTTCCGCCCGATGTGGCCCATGCCGTCCAGGTGCGTCCCGACGTGGCTCTGGCTGAGCCACGTGTCCTCCATATAGGTCAGCTCGTTCTCGCCGAACGAGGCGCCGGGCGCGAGGCTGACCGCGGTGAGGATGGTCTTCGTGAACCGGGAGCCGAAGAGCGGGACCCCATCCACCAGCGGGTATGACATCGTGATGACCTTGCCGGTCTGGATCTCGGCGGCCGCGGCCTTGGTCACCGCAGCGGTGACCCGGTTCGTGGCGCCGGTCTGATCGTTCGGGCCCCACGGCGAGGCCGGCACGATCTTGCTGCAATCGCTCTGCGCGAGCGCGACCGATCCGAACGACAGGATGACGAGCAGGACACCGGCCCCGACCAGCGCTGTGCGAACCATGGGTCGAAACTCCTTTCCGGCGGTGAAAGGCAAGCCCCGAGCATCCGACGCGCGGCGGATCGTAAGCCCGCGGCGCCGCGTGGTCAAGACCCACTGGCTGCTGCGATGCGTCAGGCTGGGCGCTTGACGGCGTGCGAGAAGGTGCATCACACTCCCCTCCCATGTCGTCGTCCCGTCGCGTGGTGGTGCTGCTCGTGGTTCTCGCGATGCTGATCGGCGTCGCCACGCCGCCCGTGATCGAGGATCACGTGGAGGTCGGCTTCTGCAGCGCCGACTGTCCGGTCCAGCATCCCGGCAACACGAGCGCGCTCGCTCCACCGCCGGCTCCGAGCGCCGCCCGGCGCTGTCCGGCCATCGTGATCGCCGCCGTGCGTCTCGCCGCCGCCGAATCCGGCATCGTCGCGACGCCGGACGCCCCGCGCGCACCGCCCTCCGCGTAACCCGCTGCTCGCGTCGCTTCAGCTCCCTGCCGGCTCACGCCGGCGTCGTCGAGCCACGCCAGTCAACGGAGAACGCCATGCGCACGCACGGACGCCGTTCGATCGCGCTACTGGTTGTCCTTTCGTTCAGCATCCTCACGGGCCCCGCGCACGCGCAGGATGCCGACGTCCTGCGGCGAGAGCTGGAGGCGCTGCGCCAGCAGTTCGCCACCGTCACGCAGTCGTACGAGCAGCGGCTGAAGGCGCTGGGCGATCGCCTCCAGCAGCTCGAGGGCCGTGCCGCGCCCGCTGCGCCGGCACTCGCGCCGCCGGCGCCGCGCGCGCCCGCCGTCGATGCGCCGAGCCTCGCCGACCTGGCACGGCCGCGACAACCGTTCGCGCTGGCTCAGCCGGGCCGCGCGCTGCTGTTCGACATCGGAGTCAGCGGGGATTTCGTGGCGGACTTCACCTCGGCGACGCGCGAGCGCCGGCACGACGGCACCTTCGCCGGCCGCGAGAACCGTCTCTTCCCGCGCGAGGTCGAGCTGGGATTGTTCGGCCGGGTCGATCCCTACGCGAGCGCCGTGGTGCGGATCAGCGCCGGCGAGGAGCCGAGCGAGGGCGCGTCCTCGTCGCGCGAGGTGATCGTCCGCCTCGACGAGGCCAACGCAACGCTGCTGGACCTCCCGCTCGGCACCACCGCGCGGTTCGGGCTGATGCGGCCCCGGTTCGGCACGCTGAACACGATCCACCAGGACGATCTGCCCCAGGTCGATCGGCCCAACGTGCTCAGCCGCTTTTTCGGCGAGGAGCAGCTGGACGGCGAGCGCGGCGTCGAGGCTTTCTGGGTCCTGCCCGTGTCCATCTATCACGAGCTCTCCCTCGGCATCTTCGACGGGGACAACGAGACGGCGTTCGGCCGCGGCTCGCTGCGCGATCCACTGCTCATCGGCCGCTGGCGCACGTTCTTCGAGCTCGAGGAGCGCGGCGGGCTGCAGCTCGACGCGTCGGCGGCCACCGGCATCACGGCCGACGGCCACCGCAACACCGTGGTCGGGCTGGGCGCCAAGTACAAGTGGATCGGCGCCGGTTCCGGGTTCCCGGTCCTCACCCTGGCTGCGGAGGGGTTGGGCAGCTTCCGCGTGGTCGATACGTCCGGCGGCGACCGGCACGTCGAGCGCTGGGGCGCCTACGCGTACACGCAGTACGACGTCGACCGCCGGTGGGCCGCCGGCCTGCGCGGCGACTGGACCGAGCTGCCCGTCGAGCGCGGCCGTGAGTGGGCGCTGTCACCGTACGTGCAGTTCAAGCCGTCCGAGTTCCTGCGCTTCCGTCTGCAGTACAAGCACACCGAGGGGCGCGGCGTCGTCGAGCGCTCCGCCGACGAGGTGTTCTTGCAGGGCAGCTTCATCCTGGGCGCGCATCCCACGGAGCGGTTCTAGCCATGCGCCCCTTCGGCCGACCACTTCTCTGCGCGCTGGCGATTCTCGCGCTCGTCGCGACGGCGACAGCACCGCCGGGTGCGCCGGCCCAGTCGCGGCTGCGCGTGCTGGCCACCCTGCCCGACCTGTGGGCGATCAGCCGCGCGATCGTGGGCGACCTGGGCGAGGTCCAGGTGGCGACGCGCCCCGGGCAAAATCCGCACGATCTCGAGATCCGGCCGAGCCAGATCGTCCTGGTGAAGCGCGCCGAGATCCTGGTGCGCAACGGCCTCGACGAGGATTCGTGGATCGATCCCGTCATCGAGAGCAGCGGCAACCCGCGGCTGCTTCGTGGCGCGCCGGGCGTCGTCGAGGCGGTCCGGGGCCTTTCCATCTTGAAGGTGCGCACGGGCCTCATCGACCGCTCGCTGGGCGATGTCCACCCCTCGGGCAATCCGCACTTCACGCTCGATCCCGGCACGCTGCCGGTCGTGACCGCCAACATCGTGGCCGGGCTCGGCCGCCTTCGGCCCGACCTCGCCGAGCGGCTCGAAGCCAATCGTCGCGCGTTCCTCGACGAGGTCGCCGTGGCCGGGCGCCGATGGTCCGATGCACTCGCGCCGTATCGGGGCGCGTCCCTGGTGAGCTATCACGATAGCTGGCCCTACTTCTATCGCGCCTTCGGGCTCGAGGAGCTGGGCGTCATCGAGGACCGTCCCGGCGTGCCGCCCTCGCCGCAGCACCTGGTGACGCTCATCCGTCAGATGCGCGAGCAGCGCACGAAGGTCGTCCTCGTCGAGAGCTGGTACCCCACGGATACGGCGGCCGCCGTGGCTCGCGCGGCGGGTGCCCGGGTGCTGGTGCTGCCGCAAAGCCCGGGCGCGGTGAAGGGCACGGACACTTACATCGCGCACCTGGACTTTCTCGTCAGCGCCCTCGCGAAAGCGCTGGGGGACTGAGCGGCTGGACCGTCCGACGGGCCAGGCGAAAGATCCGGATGGCCGAGCGCGTGAACAGCGCGGCGATGAGCAGGCCCACGACGATGTCCGGCCAGGCGGAGGCCGTGAGGGCGACCCCGAGGCCGCCGAGGAGCACGCCGCCGTTCGCGGCCACGTCATTCCGTGAGCACAGCCAGACGGACTGCATGTTGGCGTCGTCGGCACGATGTCGCCACAGCAGCGCCAGGCAGGCGACGTTGGCCACCAGCGCGACGACGCCGACGGTGGCGATCACGTCCGCCCGGGGCACGACGCCGCGGACCAGCTTGCTGCCGACCTCCGCGAGGACGACGACCCCGAACGCCGCCATGAGGCCGCCCTTGAGGAGTGCGCCCCGCGCCTGCCAGCGTGGCCCACGGCCCACGACGTAGAGGCTGAAGCCGTAGACGACCGCGTCGCCCAGCATGTCGACGGAGTCCGCGAGCAGCCCCGTGGAGTGGGCCAGCAGGCCGGCGAGACACTCCGCCACGAACATCGCGGCGTTGATGACGAGGACGAGGATCAGGACCCGGCGCTGCCGCGCCTCGACGACGTGGACCTCGCAGCACTCATCCATGGGCTCGCCGACCAGTATGAGGCATGGCGTCACCGGGCGCATGGCGTCAGCGCGGTCCCGTTCGGGACTGCGCCAGGTATTGCGTGGTCTGCCGAGCGATCTGCGCCGCGGACTGCTTGACGTTGCGGTCGAGGTCGCCGCTGGAGATCACGAAGCGCGCGGCGGCCACGTAGGGATTGAGGGTGCTGTCCGCCTTCGTCTCGACCGAGTACAGGGGCTTCGGCGCGCCGCCGGCGAGGTCGAGGAGCTGGTTGCCCTCCTGAACGTTCACGGCTGCCCAGGCGCCGCGCCTGGATCCCGCTGGCCGCGAGCTCCTTCAGCAGCGTCCGCGACATCAAGCCCACCAGCTCGTCGGCCCGGGCGGCGGGCTCGCTCGGCCGCCGGGGTCGAAACCGATCGTGTAGTTGCCGTGGTCGAGCCGCATGCCGCGGGCTCCGACGTGACGCGCGAAGGCGCTGAACGCCCGTCCCTCGTAAGGGCTCGCGGCTGGGCCTTGACGACGCTGTCTGCCGACGCCATGCTCGCCGTCGTGCGAATCACCGCCATCGAGCCGATCCTCGTCGACGTGCCGCTCCGTGCGCCGGTCCACAGCGTTCACGGCATCGCCGCCGTCCAGCGCAGCGTGCTCGTTCGCGTGGCGACGGACGGCGGCCTCGAGGGCTGGGGCAACGTCGATCCGACACCCGGCTACTCGCCCGTCTCGGCCGACGACGTCCACGTGACCGTCGGCCGTCTCGCCCCCGTGCTGGCCGGCGCCGATGCTTTCAACATCCACGCCGCGCTGGCCCGAATGGACCCCGCGGCGGGCGGGATGTCGGAAGCGACCGCGGCGGTGGAGATGGCGCTTCTCGACCTCAAGGCGCGTGCCCTCGGCCTCCCCGTCCACTCGCTGCTCGGTGGGCGCGTCAAGGACGTGGTGACGTTGAACGCCTGGATCGGCACCGTCGCGCCGGCTCAGGCCGCGCGGGAGGCGATGGCGTGGTACGAGCGCGGCTTCCGCACGGCCAAGATCAAGGTCGCCGGCGCCACCGACGCGGGGATCGAGCGCGTCGCCGCGGTACGGGAAGCCGTCGGCGAGCGGATGGCCCTGCGCGTGGACTTCAACGAGAGCCTGACGGTGGATGAGGCGCCGGCGTTCATTCGCCGCCTGGAGCCCTACGGGCTGAGGCTCGTCGAGCAGCCCATCTCCCGTGCGGACATCGCCGGGCTGGCCCGCATCCGCGGCGCCATCGGCATCCCGCTGATGGCGGACGAGAGCGTGTCGGATGCCGGCGCGCTGGTGGAGATCATCCGCCGCAACGCGGCCGATCTCGTGAAGCTGAAGGTGATGAAGCAGGGCGGCCTCCTGCGCACGTTGGCGCTGGTCGCGTGCGCCGGCGCGGCCGGGCTGCGCGTGGTGGTCGGCCACGGCTTTGGCCTCACGCTGTCCACGCTGGCCGAGGCGGCAGTGGCGGCGGTGAGCGACACGGTCATCGATGGATGCGAAGCGGTCGGCCCGCTCAAGATGGCCGGTGACGTCGTCGTCGATCCCGTGGCGCTCGAGGCGGGCGTGATCCGCGTGCCGGATACGCCCGGGCTGGGGGCCAGCATCGATCCCGACGCCCTCAAGCGCTACCGCGTTCGCTGAAGGACTCGCGATGGCCCAACATGCGGTCGAGCTGATCCTCACCCGGCAGCTCGCGAGCTGCCTGTCGGTGCCGATCGTCCTCTTCGGGCCGACGGGGGACGTCCTCTTCTACAACGAGCCCGCGGAAGCTCTGCTCGGAATGCGGTTTCAGGAGACGGGACCGCTGACGCTCGTCGAGAGCGACCGCCGGGTGCGCCTGACCGACGAGCGCGGAGCCGAGATTCCCCGCGCCGCGCGCCCGAGCGCCATCGCGCTCGGCCAGCAGCGCCCTGCCCACTCGCAGATGTGGATGACGGCCGCCGACGGGACCCGTCGCGCGGTGGAGGTCACCGCGTTCCCCCTCCTGGCTGAGGCCGGCGGCCTGCTCGGCGCGGCGGTCATGTTCTGGGAGCGCGACGGCCGGTGAAGGTCACGTTCTACGGCACGCGCGGCTCGCTGGCCACGCCGGGGCGCGCCACCGAGCGCTATGGCGGCAACACGTCGTGCGTGCTCGTCCGCGGCGAGGACGGCTCGGCGCTCGTGCTGGACGCCGGCACCGGCATCCGGGCCGCCGGCGCCGATCTCCCGCGCGACCTGCGGCGCGTCGATATCCTGCTCACCCACCTGCACATGGATCACATCCAGGGGCTCGGGTTCTTCGGGCCGCTCTACAACCCGCGTGTGGAGGTGCACCTCTGGGGACCCGCGAGCGCCACGGCGGCGCTCGATGCGCGTCTCAGCCGATATCTCTCGCCGCCCCTTTTCCCGGTGCTGCTTCGCGACCTGCCCTGCCGGCTTCATCTCCATCACGTCCCCTGCGGCGAGATCAAGATCGGCCCGTTCACGATCGTGGCCCAGAGCGTCTGCCATCCCGGTCCGACCGTGGGCTATCGCCTCGCCGACGGTCGCGCCGTGCTGACGTACATTCCCGATCACGAGCCGGCCCTGGGGGCCAGGCACTTCCCGGAGGATCCCGAGTGGACGTCCGGCTGGGAGCTGGCGCGCGACGCCGATCTGCTCGTGCACGACGCCCAGTACACGCGCGAGGAATATCCGAGCCACCTCGGCTGGGGCCACAGCTCGTTGCACGACGCCCTGGCCTTCGGCGCCCTCGCCAGGGTCCGGCGCCTGGTGTTCTTCCACCACGATCCCGCCCGCGACGATCACGCGGTGAGCGCGGCGGCCGAGGCCGCCGTGGTCGACGCGCGCCCTGCCTTTTCCGCCATGCCGGCGGCCGAAGGGGAGTCTTTCGACTTACCCGCCGGACCCTGAAGCAGAACTCTGACCCTGAGTTCTACAGAACACCCACGTCATGTGCCGGCGATGAATCGCCTGGCGATCGGCGGCGTCCTAAGAGCGTCGTGAAAATGCCCGTCCACGGACTGGAGGACTGACCGCCATGAAGCGCGCGATACGGCCCGATGTTCATACTCGGTTTCTTGCCCTGGTGGCCCGGGTCGATGCCCAGGTGAGGAGCGAGCAGCAGGACCTGCAGAAGCGCTCGACGCGGATGCTGGCGCGCGAGAGCCGCGAGCGCGCTCGGGCTGCCCAGGGCGACGGCGACCCCGCCTAGCCTCGTCGCGGGCTGGGCGGCACCCCGGTCACCTGATATCGCGACGGGACTCGATGAAGTCGCGCGTGCACCGGGCGCGGCTGTTCGTCCGCCAGCGGCTGTCGGCGAACTTCGCCGAGGCCCAGAACGCGTGAGCGCCAGTACAATGAGCGGCATGCCGCCGCTCCTCGAAGCGCACGGGCTCGTCAAGCGTCTCGGCGGTCGTCTCGTCGTCGACGGCGTCGATCTCGTCTGTCACGGCGGGCAGGTGCTGGGGCTGCTCGGCCCGAATGGGGCCGGCAAGACGACGACGCTCCGGATGCTCTACGGCTTTCTCAGCGCCGACGCCGGCGTCATCCGCTTCGAGGGCGCCGACGTCTCGCGCCAGCTCAGCCGCTTCAAGCGCCAGCTCGGCGTCTGCACGCAGGAGGACACGTTCGACGGCGACTTCACCGTGCGCGAGAATCTCGAGATCGCGGCCAGCTATTTCAGGCCGCGACCGCCCGCGGTGGGCCGGCGTGTCGACGAGCTGCTCGAGCGCTTCGCGCTGGCGACGTACGCCGGCGACAAGCCCGAGGCGCTGTCGGGCGGCTTCCGGCGCCGCTTGATGATCGCCCGTGCTCTCGTGCATCGGCCGCGCATGCTGTTCCTCGACGAGCCGACGACCGGTCTCGACCCGCAGGCGCGCGTGGCCGTGTGGGACCTGGTCAACGGCCTGCGCGCCGACGGGCTCGGCATCGTGCTCACGACGCACTACATGGACGAGGCGGAGCGGCTGAGCGACGTGCTGACCGTGCTGGCGCAGGGCAAGGTGGCGGCGCACGGGACGCCGAAGTCCGTGCTGGGGGACATGCTGGGCGAGCACGTCGTCGTGTTGCCGGCCGACGGTCCGAGCCGGCCGGCCGTGGCCACCTGGCTCGATGCGCACGGGCTCGGCGAGCCGCTGACCGTCCTCGGCGCCTGGCACCTGCCGCTCAGCGGCGAGCAGCTGGCCGACTTCGCGCACGCGTTTCCGGCGCTCCGCTACGAAGTCCGGCCTCCGAATCTCGACGACCTCTTCCTCAAGCTGGCGCTCCCATGCACGGCCTGAGGGCGGCGATCGAGTGGCAGAGCCGGGCGGTGGTCGGCCGGCACCTGCGTGTCTACCTGAAGAACTGGCACACGTCGTTCCTGCCGCCCGTGCTGGAGCCGATCACTCTGCTGCTCGCTTTCGGGCTCGGGCTTGGCGCCTACATGTCGTCGGGCATCGAGTGGCACGGCCGCTCCGTCGGCTACATGAATTTCGTCGCGCCCGGCATGCTCGCCTACGCCACGTTCATGACGGCCATCTTCCAGTCGCTCTTCGGCGCGTTCATCCGGATGCGCTACCAGCGCACGTGGGAAGGCCAGCTCACGACGCAGATCGAGCTGCGCCACGTGGTGTGGGGCGAGATCCTGTGGGCCGCGCTGCTGACGACGACCTACGTCGCCATCGTCGGGCTCGTGCTCTCGGTCTGCCAGGCCGTCGGCCTGCTCCAGCTGGAGCTCGCCTTCCTGCCCGTGGTCATCCCGATCGTGTTCGTGGCCGCCTCCGCGTTCGCCGCGCTCGGGCTGTGCTTCACGGCGCTGGTGCCGACGATCGACCACATGAACCTGCCGATCTTCCTCGTCGTCCTGCCGCTGGGCTTCGTGTCGGCGACCTACTTTCCGCTCGGGCATCCCGTGCTGGCTGCGATCTCGATCGCGAATCCGCTCTATCACCTCGCCGAGGGCCTGCGCGGCCTGCTCCTCGCCGGCGATGGAACAGGTCATCTCGCCGGCCTGGCCGCGCTCCTGGCCGTGATGCTCGCCGTCCTCGTGCCGCTCGACATGCGACTGCTGCGCAAGCGCGTGCTCGGCGACTGACGCCGGCCGAGAAGCGCTATGGTTTGCCCTGCGCGAAGATGTGTCCCCCTCTCGACTAGCTTCGTGTCTCGGGCACGGTCATGATCTCGAGCAGGTGGCCGTAGGGGTCCTCGAAGTACAGGCCGCGCCCGCCCCGGCGCGTGTTGATCAGGCCGTTGGCGTGGTCGTGCGGCTCACTTCCGTACGGGATGCCCCGGGCCTTCACGCGGCCGAAGATCGCCTCGAACTCTGCCTCGCCGACGTGGAACGCGTAGTGATGGCTCCGGCCCGGGCGGGGGTCGAAGCCCGGCCCGCCCCAGGGCTCCGGCTCGTCGGCGAAATCCAGCGTCAGGCTCTCGTTGATTCGTACCTGGGCGAAGTGGCCCGGCTCGACCGCCAGGCCGAAGAGCTCGGCGAAGAACGTCGCCGAGGCCATCTTGTCTTTCGCCGGCACGATCGTGTGGTCCAGTCGAATCGTCATGATGCCTCCCTCCTAGGTCCTCGAGCGTGTACTCGTTCACGTGCATGATGCCGCGCCTCCTTCCGTCTTGCGAGCCGGAGCGCGGACGTGTCGCCAGTTGTACCGGGCCGCCGTGAGCAATTCGTCTACGTCAG
>QHRW01000018.1 GCA_003220265.1 Candidatus Rokuibacteriota bacterium
GCGATCGGGATCTCGGTCGTGAGGTACTTGCGGAAGATGTCCGCGGCCGCGGCCTGGTCCGGCCGCTCGATCTTGATCTTCACGTCCAGCCGGCCCGGCCGCAGGATGGCCGGATCGATCAGGTCCTGCCGGTTGGAGGCGCCGATCACGATGACGTTCTTCAGACCCTCGACACCGTCGATCTCGGCCAGCAGCTGCGGC
>QHRW01000105.1:0-12391 GCA_003220265.1 Candidatus Rokuibacteriota bacterium
AGTGTCGGCGTCAGATCGGTGCGCACTGTCACGCTCGGGACCGCGGAAGCGTCACCATCCCGTCACTCGGACCTATCGTAGAATCGCCAAGCCCTTTCGTCTCAAGCACATAGCCTCCCCCAGCCGTCTGGCTTAGCCCTTGCCCTGCGGCCGGCAGACGGTAACGGTTTTCACAGAGTCGTGTAAGAATTTCTAGCCATGGGGGTGCGCATGCAGCGGTGGATCACGGGGATCCTGACTTCGGTTCTGGTCGCACTCGGCGCCGTGGCGCCGGCAACAGCCCAGACCACGCTCATCGGTAGTGGTGGGCTCACCGCACTGCCGACGGTGACGCTTGGTCCCGACCAACTGAAGAACGGCGGCTTCGAGACGCTCAGCGGCGGCGTGCCGGCCAACTGGGGCACGGGCTCCGGCTGGGCGGCCGATCAGCTGACGAAACACTCGGGGACGTTCAGCTACAGGCGCGGAACCGGATCGCCGACGGTGTCCCAGGCGGTCGCTCTCAAGAAGGGCATTTACAAGCTGTCGGCCTGGGTCAAGACGCAAAGCCTCGGCAACGGCACGAACGGTATGCGGCTGACCCTGGACGAGCGGCCGACCATCGACTTGTGGCATCCGAGCGACCTCATCACCGGGACGATGGACTGGACGCTCATCGAGGTGAAGAACATCGTCATCGTCCAGGACGAGACCGTGTTCATCCAGCTCGAGAACTACGCGGGCGGCGCCGGGACCGCCTGGTTCGACGACGTCAAGCTCGAAGAGCAGCTGCCCCAGTCCGTCGACGTCTTCATGCTCTACCCGAACTACCGGGGCATGATGTTCGCCGAGGGTCCGTCGACGATGAAGTTCGACGTCAGCGTGACGCCTCCCGGCGGTGACTTCGGGCGCTACAAGATCACCGGCACGGTGAAGGACGAGGCGTCCGGCCAGGTCGTCACCACGAAGGACTTCACGGCGGCGGCCAACCTGACGGCCGAGCTCGACGGCGCCACCCTGCAGATGAGCAAGGCCTACCTGGTGACGTTCTCGCTGGTGGACCTGTCGAGCAACGCCGCGACGTACACGTATCCGGCCTATCGCGTGTCCCGCGTGCCGGCCGGCGTGCGCGCCGGCATGAACATGGCCTACGACGACAAGAACCGCGTGCTGATGCACGGCACGCCGCGCTTCGTCCTCGGCGTCTACGACTCCGCCACCGGCTACAGCACCGATCCCACCTTCTGGGAGAATCTGCTGTGGTCGCCGACGGGTGAGCGCCGCATGGACGGCCTGAAGATCAACATGTACCTGAACTACTGGTACGGCAGCGCCAGCGCCGAATCGATGAAGGCGCTGATGGACAACCTCCAGAAGCACGGCGTCATGTACCTGCAGACCGGCAACTGCTTCGACCGGTTCGCCGCCGACGCCGGCTTCGGCATCAACGCCTCGGACAACTACGTGCAGACCATCGGCGCCCACCCGGCCAGCGCCGGCTACTACACGGTGGACGAGTGCATCACGCGCATGATTCCGGGCGCCTTCACCCAGTACGATCGGCTGCGTCGCCTCGACCCGGACAGCGTGACGTTCATGGCCCAGCTGGGCAATCCGGATCTCGCGATGTGGCGTGACACCGTCGACCTCTCGTCGACGGATCCGTACCCGATGTACGGCGCCGAGCCGGGCGGCGGCTACAACCACAAGATGGTGGCCGACTGGACCGCCAACAATCGCAACATGGTAAAGAACGCGCGGCCGTACCTGACGGTCCTGCAGTTCTTCCAGTTCACCTCGCTCGGCCGCTGGCCCACGCGCCAGGAGATGCGTAACCACGCCTATATGGCCATCGTCGAGGGCGCCAAGGGCCTCTTCTGGTGGAGCCTCGGCGACAACGCCCTCCGCAACGTGTGCGGCGACTGGTGCCAGGCGCGGACGGATCACATGAACGACCTCAAGTCCGTCGTCGGCGAGATCGCCGGCCTCGAGGCAGCACTGCTCAGCGACGACGCGACGACGGCGCTGACGGCCAACTCCAACCCGAACATCAAGACCAAGGTGAAGATCGTCGACGGCACGGGCTACATCTTCGCGTACAACGCGACGCCCGCCCAGGCCAGCGCGACGTTCACCTGGAACACCGCGCCGGGCGCCGTCGCGGTGAATGCCGAGAACCGCACGCTGGCGGCCTCCGGCAATTCGTTCACGGACTCCTTCGGCCCCTACCAGGCCCACGTCTACGTGCTCGGCAACGGAGGCACGGGCGGCGGCACCGGCGGCGGCGGGACGGGCGGTGGCGGCACGACGGCCCCGACCGTCAGCTTCACCAATCCCGCAGCCGGCACGACGACCGTCACCGGCACGGTGACAGTGACGCTCGCGGCCAGCGGTGGCAGCGGCACGGGCTACAACTACAAGCTCGACGTGGACGGTGCCAACGTCTACACGGGCACCAACCCGACCTTCAGCTGGAACACGACCACGGTCAACAACGCGTCGCACACGC
The DNA here is from genome assembly GCA_003220265.1 of Candidatus Rokuibacteriota bacterium. Lineage (GTDB taxonomy): Bacteria > Methylomirabilota > Methylomirabilia > Rokubacteriales > CSP1-6 > AR5. The sequence goes on from QHRW01000105.1 coordinate 2,489, forward strand.
TGACGGGCACGGTCACGGACTCGGCCGGCCAGAGCGGCAGCGCCACGCGCACGCTGACGGTCTCGAACACGACGACCACGCCGCCTCCTCCGCCGCCGCCGCCCACGGGTGGCCTGCAGGTCTTCGTGACCCAGCCGACCGGCGGGGCGACGGTCAGCGGTACCAACTGGGCCGTGCTGTGGCTGAACGGCGCCACCGGGACGTCGAACACGTACACCCTCAGCGTCGGCACCCAGACAGTCGGCACGACCACGACGGGCAGTGTCGGCCCTGTGACGATTCCGTGGAACACCGCCTCGGTTGGCGACGGCACGAAGACGCTGACCGCCAACGTCAAGGACGCCAGCGGCAAGACGGGCAGCACGTCCGTCGCCGTCAACGTCAAGAACGGCACGACCACCACGCCGGCGCTCACGCTGGCCTTCTCGAGCCCGGCCGCCACCACGGTGAGTGGCACGGTGAGCATCGGCCTGACGGCCGCCGGCGGTAGCGGCACCGGCTACACCTACACGCTGGCCATCGACGGTGGCGCGGCCTCGGCCGTGGCCAACCCGTCCTCCTGGAACACCACGACCGTGATCAACGGCAGCCACACGCTGACGGCCACGGTCAAGGACTCCACCGGTCGGATCGCCACCGCCACCCGCACGGTGACGGTGTCCAACGGGACGGCCACGCCGCCGCCGGCGACCGGCTCGCTGCAGGTCGCGGTGACGCAGCCGACGGGCGGCGCCATAGTCAGCGGCACCAACTGGGCGATCACGTGGGTGACCGGCGCGACGGGCACCCGGACCTATACGCTGACGGCGGGCGGCAAGACCGTCGGTAGCGGTACGGCCAGCAACACGACCGGTCCGGCCTCGATCCCGTGGGATACCAGGCAGGTCGCGGACGGCACGCAGACCCTCACGGTCAGCGTGCGGGACTCGGCAGGAAAGACCGGCAGCATCAACGTGTCGGTGACCGTGAGGAACAACGCGGCGGCCCCGGCGCCGACGCCGACGCCGGTCGGCTCACTGCAGGTTGCGATCACGCAGCCCACGGGCGGCAGCACCGTCAGTGGCACCGCGTGGGTCGTGATGTGGGTGAACGGCGCCAGCGGCACCAGCAACGTGTTCACGCTCAGCGTGGACGGCACGACGGTCGGCACCAGCACGGTGGCGAACGGCGGGCCGGTCACGCTCCCGTGGGTGACGAGCACGTCGGGCAATGGCAGTCACGCGGTCAAGGCCACGGTGCGCGACGCGACCGGCAACACCGGAAGCACGAGCGTGACCGTGACGGTGGCCAACTGATTATGGGCACGGTGAGCCCGCTGTCAGCAGCGCGGCCGGCTCCCTCGGAGCGGGCGGAGGTCCGACCCCCGTCCCTCCGGGTGGTGCTGGAGACCGGTGATCCGGCGACCGATGCGGCGATGGGCGTGGTGTCGATCCGCGCCCGCGTCGCCGGCGGCCGGCTGCCGGTGCGGATGTACCTCTACGTCAACGGCGACCTGGCCGAGGCGTGGACGGAGAGCGAGGGCGAGTTCGACCTGTCGCTGGATCACTACGGGCCCGGCCGTCATGCGGTCACGGCCCGGGCCGTCGATGCGCTCGGTCGTTGGGCCGGGGCCTCGATGATCGTCGCCTGCGCCGCCGTCGAAACCGTCGCCGGCCGCGAGTAGCATTCCCGAGGGCCACCCCGGCTTCGCCGGGGTGGCCCGAATGTTCGGGGGATTGGGGGGCCTTCGAGGCCCCCCATCCCGATCAGCCCCATCAGCCCCTCGAGGCCCCGTCCCAATAAGTAATGGGAGTGTGAGATGGGGGATGCCGTTGCAGCCCGCCCGGTTTCGAACTCCTGATCTGACGCGGCCTTAGCGCCCTACGCCACTCGGTACAGGTCTTGCGACCCTCTGCAAGCGATACCGCCTGAAGGGAGTTGCAATGCTCGACAACGTCCGCGCGGACCTGGAGCATGCCCGGATCATCAACGGGTTGCCCCCGGGGTGGTTTAGCCGGTGGATCAAGACGCCGGTCGATCCGGGAGTCGTGGCCGTCCTCAGCTACCGTTTCGCCTCCTGGGCTCTGCGCGTGCGCGTGCCCGTCCTTCGGCAGCTCCTCGCTCTGGTGGCCATGATCCTCAACAAGGTCATCGAGGTCGTCACGGGCGTCGAGATCTCCTCCCGGGCCGAGATCGGCCCGGGCCTGGTCGTCCACACCACGCACGGCGTCTTCATCGCCGAGACCCGTATCGGCCGCGACTGCGTCGTCCAGCACGGCGTCGCCATCACGGACGGCGTGCGCTCCGTCGGCGACAACGTCTACTTCGGCCCCGGCGCCAAGGTGGTCGGCCGGGCGGCCATCGGCAACAACGTGCGCGTGGTGGCCAACAGCGTCGTGATGACCGACGTCGCCGACAACCTCACGGTGGTCGGCGTGCCCGCCCGCATCCGGTGGCGAAACCGCGCGGCGCGGGCGGCGACGGCCGCCGTGACTTCCATCCTACCGGGGCACGACATAGACGGCGCGGCCGATCTGCTGTCGATGCTCCCGCTGCTCTGAGGGGCGAATCGTGGCCTACCTGCTCCAGCAGCTCCTGATCGATTCGGTTCATCGCTCTCCCGACAAGGTGGCCGTGCACGCGCGCGGGCGCAGCCTGACCTACGGCGAGCTCGACGTGCGCTCGAGCCAGCTCGCGCGGCTGCTGCGCGAGCGCGGCGTGCAGCGGGGGGACCGCGTCGGGCTGTTCTTCCCGAAGGCGGTGGAATCCGTCGTGGCCATGCTGGGCGTGCTGAAGGCCGGCGCGGTCTACGTGCCGCTCGACCCGCACGCGCCGGCCCGCCGGGTGGCCTCCATCGCGGACGACTGCGGCGTGCGCGCGCTGATCACCACGGCCGAGCGGCTGCGCACGCTGCCCCCGCGCGCGACCGCCTGCACGGTGCTGGTCAGCGGCACGGCGGAGGGCGCGGAGCAGGTGCCATGGTCGGCGCTGGAGACGTTTCCCGCCTCGGCGCCACCCGAGAGCGCCATCGAGTCCGACCTGGCCTACATCCTCTACACCTCGGGCTCGACGGGCCGGCCCAAGGGCGTCATGCTCACGCACCGCAACGCGCTCACGTTCGTCGACTGGTGCGCGGCCACGTTCCGCATCGGGCCCGACGACCGGCTGTGCAATCACGCGCCGCTGCACTTCGACCTCTCCGTGTTCGACGTCTACAACGCGCTCGGCGCCGGCGCGACGGTCTCGCTGATCCACGAGGAGATCACGGTGTTCCCCCAGCGCCTGGCCACGCTGATCGAGGAGCACGGCATCACGGTGTGGTACTCGGTGCCCTCGGCGCTCGTCTACCTGCTGCTGCACGCCGACCTCGCCACGCGCGACCTCGATCGTCTGCGCCTGGTGCTGTTCGCGGGCGAGGTCTTCCCGATGAAATATCTCAAGACGCTCGCGGACCTGCTGCCGCGCGCCGAGCTCTACAACCTCTACGGCCCCACCGAGACCAACGTGTGCACCTATCACCGGGTGGACCGCTGGAAGCTGGCCGGCCAGGAGCGGCTGCCCATCGGCCGCGCGTGCGCCAACACGGACGTCTTCGCGCTGGACGACGAGGGCCGGCGCGTGGGCCCCGGCGGCATCGGCGAGCTGGTGGTGCGCGGGCCGTCGGTGACGCCCGGCTACTGGGGCGACCCCGAGAAGAGCCGGCGCGCGCGCATGGAGAATCCCCTGGCCCCGTATCCGGGCGAGCCGCTTTATCGGACCGGCGACCTGGTGACGCTGGACGAGCACGGCGAGTATCTCTTCCTCGGCCGCCGCGACAGCCAGGTGAAGAGCCGCGGGTATCGCATCGAGCTGGGCGACATCGAGGCCGCGCTGTACGCGCATCCGGGCGTGGTGGAGGCGGCGGTGATCGCCGTCCCCGACGACGACATCGGCTGCCGGCTGCGCGCCTTCGTGGCCGTCCGGGCGGGGGAGACGCTCACGGCCGGCGTGCTGCAGACCCACTGCGCGCGCCTGATCCCGCGCTACATGGTGCCCGAGCGCATCGAGCTGCGCGCCGAGCTGCCGAAGACGTCCACCGGCAAGACGGACCGCACGCGGCTGGCCGCCGAAGCGCGCGTGGCGGAGGCGGCGTGATGCTCAGCATGGACCGCGACGCGCGCGCCGCCATCCGGGAGTTCGTGATGGACCGCCTGGCCCCCACCACCGGCCGCCTCGACATCGGCGACGAGGACGACCTCATCGACACCGGCGTCATCGACTCGCTCGGAATCTTCCAGCTCGTGGCGTTCCTGGAGGAGCGCTTCGGCATCAGCATCGGCGACGAGGAGATCACGCCCGAGAACTTCGGCTCGGTGCTGGCCATCGAGCGTCTCGTCGCCTCGCGGAGCCGCTGAGCATGTGGCTCCTGCTGCTGATGATCGCCATCATGCCGTACGAGCAGAGCCCGTATCTCTACCTGGGATCGAACCTGTTCGGCATCTTTCCCGACTTCACCGCGATCAAGCTGCTGGGCCTGCTGGGGTTCGCGTGGGCCGGCCTGCGCATGGCGTCGGGAGACGCCACGGTGGCGCGGCTCGGCTCGCGCCAGGCGCGCCTCTACTTCCTCTTCCTGCTCGGCGTCGCCGCGCTCGGGGTGCTCCACGGCACCGGCTTCGGATACGGGATCGGTCGCTACATCGCCTATGCCGTGTTCCTGCCGTTCGTGGTGGTGGCGGTGCGCACGCAGGCCGACCTCGAGCGCGCGCTGAAATGGCTGGTGCTCAGCTACGTGGCGGTGTTCCCGTACGCGGTGCGCCAGATGCTGCGCTACGGCGAGCGTCTCGGCATCGGCGTGTACGAGTCGAACTACCTGGCCACGATCCTGGTGCTGGTGGTCCCGCTGGCGTTCGCGTTTGCCATGCAGCAGCGCGTTCCGGCGCGGCGCTGGCTGTGGATGGGCGCGGGGCTGACCCTGGTCGTCATGATCATCCTGACCGGCTCGCGCGGCGGCTTCGTCGGCCTGGTCGCCGCCGGCGTTCTCTTCGTGTATCGCCGGCGCGGCCTCGGTGCCGCGGTCGGCGTCCTGGCCTTGCTGGTGATCACGGTGATCGCGGTCCCGACCGAGCTGAGCAACCGGGCGCTGTCCACGATCACCGGCGACGTCTCGGGGCGGAGCAGCGCGGAGCAGACCGAGCTGAAGGTGTCCAACGCCGCCCACGTCGGCCTCTTCTGGGCCGCGCTGCGCATGATCGCCGAGAATCCCGTGATGGGCGTGGGCCCCCTGAACTTCAAGGACCTCAGCACGACGTACACCGGCTTGAGCACGGCCAACATCGCGCACAACATGTTCCTCGAGATCGGGGCCGAGATGGGGCTGCCGGTGCTCGTCATCTTCATCCTGATCCTGACCAGCACCTTCCACGACCTCGGCCTCGCCGCGCGATTGCGCGGCACGCCGCCGGCGCAGAACCTGGCCGGCTGGGCCCAGGGGCTGCGCAGCGGCCTCGCGGGCTACGTGGTGTCGGGGTGCTTCATCAGCGCGGAGTACGAGAAGATCCTGTGGATCGCCGTGTTCATGTCGATCATCGTGGGGGACCTCGCCCGCCGGCACCGTGCGGCGATCGTCGCGGAGCCCGAGGCGCCGGAGCCGAGTGTCCAGGACATGGGCGGCGTGCTGCCGCAACCGTCGTGACACGGGAGAACGGCCTCGGTCCGATGCGCACGCTCTGGCTGGCTCTGGTGGTCCTGTTCCACGTCGTGATGGTGGACACGCTCGTGGCGCCATGGCCGGCGCTGGCCCAGGCGCCGGCGGGCGGCCTCACGGCCCTGCCGGAGGCCGATGCGCCGGGGCCGAACCTCCTGAAGAACGCCGAGCTCGAGGGCACGAGCGCGTGGAAGCTGCAGCCCGGCGGCGATGTCTGGGTGCTGGAGCGCGCCGGCCGCGAGGGCAAGCCCGCGCTGCGGATGACCAACGCCGCGCGCCAGACCTACGTGCCCAGCGTCGAGCAAGCCGTCACGCTGGAGCCCGGGCTCTACACGATCGAGGGGTGGGTGAAGACACGCGACCTCGGCGCCAGCGATCCCCGCAGCGGCGTCCGGCTGTGCCTCGACGCGCGCCCCACGGGCAACTGGTGGCAGTGCACGGACGTGGTCCGCGGCACGACCGACTGGGTTCAGGTCCGGATGCCCTCGATCCCCGTCAAGGACAAGGGCACGTACACGTTCACCCTGGGCGCCTATGGCGCGGCCGAGGGGGTCGCCTGGTTCAACGGGCTCAGCCTGCGCGGCGCGAAGAAGCGGGCGCTCGACGTCTACCTGCTCTATCCGAACTTCCGCGGGATGCTCTTCGACGATCGCCCGCAGACCGTGCGCGTGGCGGTGACCGCGGCCGGCGGCCCCGTGGGCCGCGTGCGCCTCTCGCTCCTCGACGAGAGCGGCGGGCAGCCGAAGGCCACCCGCGAGGTGCCGGCGGCGGCCTCGACGACGGTCGAGCTCGATGCCGCGGGCCTTCCGCTCGGGCGCTACCTGCTGCGCGCGGAGCTTCTCGACGCCGGCGGGGCCGTGGCCGCGCGCTATCCGGACTACCGGATCGTCAAGCTTCCGGCCAAGACGCGCGAGAAGCTCCACGCCTGGTACGACGAGCGCAACGTGTTCCACGGCGGCGGCAAGCCGCAGTTCGTGATCGGCCTTTACAACACCTCCGGCTACACGACCACGCGCGCCAACTATGCCCGTGGCATCGACGGCAGCTGGGGCAACGACCGCATCGCCGAGGCGCCGATCAACATGCTGATCAACTATCACATGGGCGCCACGCCGATGCCCGCCCTCACGACGTACCTCGACGACCTCTATGCGCGCGGCATCCGCTATCTGCAGACCGTGAACTTCTATCAGCCGCAGGATCCGGAGTACAAGCGGCTCGAGTATCCAGCGGCCAAGCAGGGCGAGGACGCGCTGAACCGCTGGGTGGGCGAGACGCTCGGCAAGCACCCCGGGCTGGCCGGCTTCTACACGATGGACGAGCGCCCGGCCGACCAGATACCGACCGTCTTCCGCCAGTACCGGCAGCTCGCCGCCGCCGCGCCGGGCACGGTCACGTACGGCGTGCTCGGCGACGGCTGGGAGAGCCAGGCGCCGCTCTGGCGAGATTCGCTCGACGTGATGGGGCTCGATCCGTATCCGATCGTCAAGCCGTCAGGACAGAACGACCTCTCGATGGTCGGCGAGTGGACGCGCCTCGGTCAGGACGCCGTGAAGGGCAGTCGCCCCGTGTGGATGGTGATCCAGTACTTCCCGCTGACGGACGCCGGCGGCTGGCCGACCGAGGCCGAGCTGCGGGCGATGTCCTGGATGGCCATCATCGAGGGCGCGCGCGGCCTCCTCTACTGGTCGTTCGGCGAGAAGGGCCTGGCATGGGTGAAGGATCCCAAGGAGAAGGAAGCCCGCTGGGCCGAGCTGCTCCGGGTGTCCAAGGAGATCAAGGCGATGGAGCCGGTGCTGCTGGCTCCGGACGCGCAGCTCATCGCCCGCGAGTCGAGCGGCGGCACCGTGCGCACGCTCGGCAAGACGATGTCCGACGGCCGCTATCTCTTCGCGTACAACACGCGCAGCTCGCCCACGCGCGTGACGTGGACGCTCGCCGCGCCCGCGGCCGAGACGACCGATCTCGCCACCGGCAAGCCCGGCCCCAAGGTCGAGAGCACCGCCATCACCGTCGAGCTCGCTCCCTACGAGGTCCGCCGTCTCCGCATTCGCTGAGTCGCCAGGGGAAATCATGGACCACCGCCTGATCGTCGTCGCGCGCGAAGAGCCCGATCTCTTCGATTACATCCGTCGCGACCAGTTCGGTGACGACAACGTCACGGTCATCGCCGATCGCCGCCACGGCGACCGTCGCCGCCCCCGCCGCGACGAGCACGACCCGGAGCGCCGTCGCAGCGACCGCCGCCGCTGCGACATCGACGACCTCCTCCGCGTGCACGGCTGGGGCGAGGTCCTCCTCTCGCCCGACTGACCGCCCGCTCCCTCCTCGCGCAAAGATTTCTTGGTTCCTCGGCTCGGGTGGTTTCACAGTCGAGGGGAGATGTCCTGCCTACCAGAAGATGGCTTTGGGCGCTGCTGGCGGCTGCCGGTGGCGGCCTCGATCAGAGAGTAGCTGAGCGAAGAGGCGCCCGCGCTGGATGTACTTGCTGCAGCCGATCGGTGAGCTGTATTCGCGGCACCTGGATTGGCAGCTATTCAGAGAGCGGCGTGACGATATTGCCTTTTACTACAGGGTCGACGGTGTGAAGGTCAGCCCGTGCTGCTCGCGCAGCTTCTCGGTAACGTGGCTGTCATTGAATCCGGCGTAGCGATCCCGCAGCAGCGCCAGCACCTGCGCGGCCAGCGCGGCGAGCAGGCGGCGATGTGACGGGCGCTCGCGGCCTGGTGGCGCAGCCCTGTCGCCCCGCTCCCCCGGAATCGCTGTTTCAGCCGCTGGAACTGCCTCCTCGTCATGTGCAGGGTGCCCGCCCCTTCCCGATTGCTGATACGGCCTGCCGCCGCGGCGCCCACCAAGCCAGGCCGGGGCAACTCCTTGCGGCTCATCGTGAAAGTCTCCATGAGGGGACGACATTTTCTCGGAGCAGTTACCCACGATATTTTTATGTAGCAGTAGCACGCATCGCATTTGCCGTTGACCGCGGCGCGGCGTTCGTGCATTCTCCTGTCCTCGTCGTGGCCGGCCACCAGCGGCGGTCGCGAACGCGGACGTAAAAGGTTCAACGCTGGTTGTTCTCCGAGGCTGACCATTCGCGGACCTACGCGGAAAGAGGCGGTATGCGGAATCTCACCGTGCAGCTCCTTCCCATTGCGCTCGTGCTCACCATGGCTGGATCGGCCGCGGCCCAGGCTTCGAGAGCCGGCGTCGTCATCAACGTCGAAGGCCAGGCGTCGGTGGCGCGCACGACCCTGCCGCAGGCGGCGGCGCTCAAGCTGAGGGACGACGTCTACCAGCGCGATCGCATCACCACCGGCGACCAGTCGCGCGCGCGCATGTTGCTGGGCGGCAAGGCGGTCGTCACCGTGCGCGAGCGCTCGATCTTCACCATCACCGAGACACCGGACACCGCGATCATCGACATCGCGACCGGCAAGGTCGCGCTCAGCGTGGCGCGGGATCGGATGAAGGCCGGGGAGCAGATCTTGTTGAAGACGCCGAACGCCGTCACTGCCGTGCGCGGCACCGTCGTCGTCACCGAGGTGTCGGGCGCAGGGGCCAGCGTGAACTCGCGCATCACGCTGCTGAAGGGCCTGGTCGAGGTGTCGCTGCTCGATCCGGCCACGGGTCAGCCGACGGGCACGCCCTTCGCGCTCAAGCCGCTGCAGCGGCTCGACATCGCCGGCACCACGCCGCCGTCGGGCCCGCAGAACATCACTCGCGCGGACGCCGACAAGATCGCGGCTGACTACACGGTGGGCCTGCCGTCGGGCCCGATCAACAAGGATCTGGTCGAGCAGGAGGCTCGACGCGGTGCCGCCACCGCCGCGGCCGCCGCCTCTGTCGCCTCCGGCCGCTCCGGCGCGCCGGCGGTGGCGAGCCAGCAGACGCCGGTCATCTCGGGGGACGCAATCCGCATCAAGACCGGCGCCAACGTGCCTCCGCTGGCTGCGGCGCCCACCGAGGTGGCCGTGGCGCCGCCCGCGGAGTCGGCACCACCTCCGGCTCCGGCGCTCGCGCTGGCCGCCGCTGCGCCCACACCAGCTCCTGCGCCCGCACCGACGCCCGTCACGCCCGAGCCCACGCCCCCACCGGTTGCGAGCACCCCGCCGCCCACGCCGGCGCCGACGCCGCTGCCCGCGACGACGCCGCCGCCCACGACGCCACCTGTCGCGAGCACGCCGCCGCCCGCGAGCACGCCGCCGCCCGCGAGCACGCCGCCGCCCGCGAGCACGCCGCCGCCC
>QHRW01000105.1:12617-13005 GCA_003220265.1 Candidatus Rokuibacteriota bacterium
CCGCCTCCCACACCGCCGGCCCCGCCGCCGCCCACGACGCCCCCGGTCGTGAGCGCGCCGCCGCCCACGACGCCACCCCTGGCAACACCGCCCCCCGTCGTGACGACTCCGCCGCCCACGACGCCCCCCGTCGTGAGCGCGCCGCCGCCCACGACACCGCCTGGCACAACGCCGGCCCAGCCACCGGTCGTCGGGGCTTGCGTAGTCGGCGCGGGCGGCCCCTGCAACGGGACGCGGCCGCCGACGGCGCCCCCGTCGTCGCCGCCGTCGTCAGGTACCCGACCGCCGACGCAACCGCCTACGGTACCGTCGCCGCCGACCGTGCCGACGCCGCCGCCGTCAGGCGGGTCAGGTGGAATCGTCACGCTGCCACGGGATCTCAACCCCG
>QHRW01000185.1 GCA_003220265.1 Candidatus Rokuibacteriota bacterium
AGCGCCACGCGGCCGTTCTCCAGCACGTAGCCGCGGCGGGAGAGCGCCAGCGCCTGGCGCGTGTTCTGCTCGACCAGCAGCACGGTCGTGCCGGCGCGATTGATCTCGCCGATGGTGTGGAAGATCTCCTTCACGATCAGCGGCGCCAGGCCCAGCGAGGGCTCGTCCAGCATGAGCAGCTTGGGCAGCGCCATGAGCGCCCGCCCGATCGCCAGCATCTGCTGCTCCCCGCCCGACAGCGTCCCAGCCGCCTGGGACATCCGCTCGCGCAGGCGCGGAAAGAGCGCGAAGACGCGCTCCAGGCTGTCGGCGCGCCGCGCCCTGGCCGCGCGCGTGTAGGAGCCGAGCTCGAGGTTCTCGTGCACGGCGAGGCTGGGAAAGACCTTGCGCCCTTCGGGCACGTGCACGACGCCGCGCTCGACCACCCGGTGGCACGGCAGGCGGTCGATGCGCTCGCCCTCGAAGCGCACCTCGCCGCGGCGCGGGCGCAGCAGGCCGGAGATCGTGCGCAGCATCGTCGTCTTGCCGGCGCCGTTGGCGCCCACCACCGAGAGCGTCTCGCCAGCCTCGACGACGAGGTCGACGCCGCGCAGCGCCGGTAGGTTGCCGTAGGCTACGTCGACGCCGGAGAGCTCCAGCAGACTCACGACTGTTCTCCGAGATAGGCCCCGACGACCTTGGGGTCGCGCGCGACGGCCTCGGGCCCGCCCTCGGCGATCTTCTCGCCGTGGTGCAGCACCACGATGCGCTGGGAGAGCGCCATGATCGCGCGCATCACGTGCTCGATGATGAGGAGGCTCACGCCCTGGCCGTGGATGCGCCGGATGAGGCCGATGATCTCCTCGATCTCCGTCGGGTTGAGCCCCGACATGACCTCGTCGAGCAGCAGCAGCTCTGGCTGCGTGGCGAGCCCACGTGCCATCTCCAGCCGCTTGCGGTCGGGCAGCGTGAGCTCGCGGGCGAGGACGTCACGCCGGGCGCCGAGCCCGACGAAGTCCAGCACCTCGACGGCCCGCCGGCGGGCGGCGGCGACCTCGTCGGTGCGGTTGAAGGCGCCGACCATCACGTTGTCCAGCGCGCTGAGATTGACGAACGGCTGCACGATCTGGAACGTGCGGGCCAGGCCGCGCCGGCAGATGGCGTGCGGCTTGGCGCCGACGACGGACACACCCTTGAAGCGGACGGTGCCCTCGGTGGGTACCTGGAAGCCGGAGAGCAGGTGGAACACCGTCGTCTTGCCGGCGCCGTTGGGCCCGATGAGGCCGACGATCTCACCGGCGCCGACCGTCAGGCTGAAGCGGCTCACCGCGGTGAGCCCGCCGAATCGCTTGGTGACGGCGTCGACCTCCAAAAGACTCATCGCCGGCGCCGCACCCAGCCCATGATGCCCTGCGGCAGGAAGGAGATGACGAGGATCAGCACGAGGCCGTAGAGCATGACGTCCACGCCAGCGCGCCCGCGGATGGCCGCGCGCGACAGCTCGGACACCGGCGTCAGCACGAAGGCGCCGATCACCGGCCCCAGCACGGTGCCGGCACCGCCGACGATGGCCTGCAACAAGCTCTGGATCGACACCGAGGGCCCGAAGGTGATGGTGGGATCGATGTAGGCGAAGTACTGCGCGTAGAACGTGCCGCCCAGCGCGGTGAGGAACGCTGAGATCGCCATGGCGCGCAGCTTCATGCCGAGCGCGTCGACGCCGGACGCCTCGGCCGCGTCCTCGTTCTCGCGGATGGCCAGCAGCGAGTAGCCGAGCTTGCTTCGCGAGACGACGCGCGTGATCCACACCGCGCCGAGCGCCATGACCAGGATCACGTAGTAGTAAGGAAGCTTGCCCGCGAAGATGAAGTTCACGGGAGCCGGCTCGCGGTTGGGGATGACGAGGCCGAGGGACGAGCCGACCGCCTTGGTGTTGACGGCGATCACTCGGAGCATCTCGGCGAAGGCCAGGGTCACCAGCGAGAAGTACGGCCCGCGCAGGCCGTAGCGAAACGAGAGATAGCCGGCGGCGAGGCCGAACGCCGCGGCCAGGACCCCGCCGGCCAGCATGCCGAGCCAGGGCGACACGCCGAGGCGCAGGAACAGCAGCGTGGAGGTGTAGGCGCCGATGCCAAAGTAGGCGGCATGGCCGAACGAGAACTGCCCGGCGTAGCCGCCCAGGATGTTCCAGGCTGCACCGAGGTAGCCAACGAGCATCACGCTGATCAGGATCTCGAGGAAGTACGGCGGCAGGAACGGCGGCGCCGCCAGCAGCACACCGAGCGCAAGGCCGCCGAGGGCCTCAGCGGCCACGCCCGCCTCCGAAGAGCCCGGCCGGCCGGGAGAGCAGCACGAGGACGAAGAGCGCGAACACGACGAGCTGCTTGAGCGAGCCGGGCAGCAGCGTGGCGCCGAGCGACTCCGCCAGCCCCACGATGAAGCCGCCGAGCAGCGCGCCGACGAAGTTGCCCATGCCGCCCAGCACCACCACCACGAACGCCATGATGTTAAACGACTCGCCCACGTCGGGCGCGACGTAGAAGAACGGCGTGACCAGCGCCCCCGCCACCGCCACGCAACCCGAGCCGATGCCGAAGGCGACGGCGCGGATGCGCCGCACGTCGATGCCCATGAGCATCGCCCCCTCCGGCTCCTCGGAGAGCGCACGGATGGCCTTGCCCACGTCGGTCAGGCGCAGGAACGCGAAGAGCGCCACCGCCATCACGATGGCGCCGCCGCAGGCGACCAGGCGCGGCACCTCCACCAGCGCCTCGCCCACGACGAACGAGGCGCTCGCGTAGGACGGGCGCACGGTGCGGAAGTCGCCCTGCCAGAGCACGAGGGCGAGATTCTCGAGGAACAGCGCCAGGCCCAGCGTGAGCAGGAGCTGGTTGTGCTCGGCCGCGAAGCGGTTGGGCTCGATGACCGCGCGCTCGATGAGCATGCCGATGAGGAAGAACAGCGGCCCGGTCACCACGATCGACAGATACGGATCGATCCCGCGCAGCGTGAAGAGCCAGTACGTCGTGTACATGGCCAGCATCATCACCGCGCCGTGGGCGAAATTGATGATGCGCAGCACGCCGAAAATCAGCGACAGACCGGAGGCGACGAGCCCGTAGACGCCTCCCAGCAGGAGGCCGCTCACGAGGGCCTGCAGCAGGAGGTCGGCGGTCACCTCCCGCTCAGCGGGCTAGCCGTGCCACCTGGGGACGGGGAACACCGGCTTGGCCTCGGCGAAGCGCGCCGGGCCCACCACCACCGGCCTGCCGTTCTGCACCTGCAGCAGGGCCGGGCTGGCGTTGGCGTT
>QHRW01000020.1 GCA_003220265.1 Candidatus Rokuibacteriota bacterium
TCCGGATGCGCCTCGTCGAATCAGCCGGCGGTCGCGGCCTACCCGATGAAGGGCCAGAGCCCGGAGCAGCAGACCCGCGACGCCAACGACTGCCACGCGTGGGCGCGCCAGCAGACGGGCTACGATCCCGGCACTGACACGGCCAAGGGCGCGGGCCTCGGGCTGGCGATCGGCGCGATCGGCGGCGCGGCCACCGGCGCGGCGCTCGGCGCCGCCACCGGCAATGCCGGCAAGGGCGCCGCGATTGGAGCCGTCGTGGGCGGTGTCGGCGGCACGGCGGCCGGCGCGGGCTACGGCTACACCAAGAGCAAGGAAGGGTTCGATCGCGCGTACGCCGCCTGCATGGGCGGCAAGGGTTACTCGGTCAGATAGGCCTTACGCGGCCAGCGGCGTCCGGGTCGGCGACGGGACCAGTCGATCGAGCAGCTCGGCCCAGGCGATCGGCTTGGTGAGAACGACATCGGCGCCGGCCTGGCGCGCGCGGCTGACGAAGGGCTCGTCGTACCCCGTCACCACCACGACCCACGGACGCCGGCGCGCCGTCGCCACGAGGTGGCGGATGACCATATCGCCCGGAATGTCGGGCAGGCCCAGGTCACTCAGGAGCACGTCGAAGTCTTCGTGACCGGCCAGGTCCACCGCCTCGCGCCCGCTGCCCACCGCGGTCACCCGCGCGCCCTCGGCCTGGAGCAGCAGCGTGAAGACCTCGCGGATGTCCTTCGCGTCCTCCACCAGGAGGACCCGCGCCCCGCGCAACGGCTGCTCCCGCTCCATGGCAGGGGCTTGGGTGAGCAAGACTGATGCCGCTGCGTTTAGGTAAGCCGTTGCGGCGCTTGACCGTCTCCGGACGCGATGGTCTACTGAATGGCCCGTGGACACCTCGTTGAAGCGCACGCCGCTCTTCTCGGCGCACCTCCAGGCCGGCGCGCGGATGGTTCCCTTCGGCGGCTGGGAAATGCCCGTGCAATATCGGGGGATCATCGAGGAGCACCGCACCGTGCGCGCCGCCGTCGGCTGCTTCGACGTGAGCCACATGGGCGAGTTCGAGATCGAGGGGCCCGGCGCCCTCGCCACGCTGCAGCGCCTCACCACCAACGACGTCGCCGCGCTCGAGATCGGCCAGGTTCAGTACTCGCTGCTCTGTCGCGCCGACGGCGGCATCGTGGACGACCTCACGCTCTATCGTCTCGCCGAGGATCGCTACCTCATGGTGGTGAACGCGGGCAACATCGACAAGGACTGGACGCACGTGACGACCGCGGTCCCGGCCGACGGCGCGCGCTGGCGCAACGTGTCCGATGCCACCGGCCTCATCGCGGTTCAGGGCCCGAAGGCCGAGGCGCTGGTGGGCCGGCTCGCCGACCAGGACGTCACGCGCATCGGCTACTACCGCTTCGCGCACGGCAAGGTGGGCGGCGTCGCCGCGCTCATCTCGCGCACGGGCTACACCGGCGAGGACGGCTTCGAGCTTTACGTCGCCGCCGGTGAGACCGAGCGGCTGTGGAAGGCGCTGCTCGACGGCGGCCGCGCCGACGGCGTGGCGCCCATCGGCCTCGGCGCGCGCGACACGCTGCGCCTGGAGATGCGCTACGCGCTCTACGGTAACGACATCGACGACACCACCAACCCGCTCGAGGCCGGCCTGGGCTGGGTGGTCAAGCCCGCCAAGGGCGACTTCCTCGGTCGCGCCGCCATCGAGGCCATGCGCGCCAAGGGCCCGGCGCGCAAGCTGGTCGGGCTCGAGATGGCCGACCGCTCGGTGGCGCGTCACGGCTATCCGGTGGTGAAGGACGGCGCGCCGACCGGCATCGTCACCTCCGGCACGTTCGGTCCCTCCGTCGAGCGCTCCATCGCCCTGGCGTACGTCGCCACCGCGCACGGCGCGGTGGGCGCCGAGCTGGGCGTCGAGATCCGCGGCCAGGCCAAGCCCGCGCGCGTGGTGAAGACGCCGTTCCATCCCCCGAAGGTCAAGAAAGGCTGAGCGATGGCCAACGTCCTCCCCGACCTCCGATACACGCGCGAGCACGAGTGGGCCAAGAAGGAAGGCGGCCGCATCCGCGTGGGCATCACGGCCTACGCCCAGGAGCAGCTCGGTGACGTGGTCTTCGTGGAGCTGCCCAAGGTGGGCGCCAAGCTGACTGCGCACCAGGCGTTCGGCGTCGTCGAGTCGGTGAAGGCCGTGTCCGATCTCTTCGCGCCGATCTCGGGCGAGGTGGCCGACGCCAATGCCGAGCTCGGACAGAAGCCGGAGACCGTGAACCAGGATCCCTACGGCAAGGGCTGGATGCTCGTGGTGTCGCCCTCGAATGCCAAGGAGTGGGAGCAGCTCCTCACCGCCGCGCAGTACGAGGAGTTCCTCGCGCAGGGCGCGCACTGATGCGCTACCTGCCGAACACGGCGCAGAACCAGCGCGCGATGCTGGAGACGATCGGCGTCCGCGGCATCGAGGACCTGCTGGTCAGGATCCCCGCCAAGGCGCGGCTGTCACGGCCGCTGGCGCTG
Source organism: Candidatus Rokuibacteriota bacterium (assembly GCA_003220265.1). Taxonomy (GTDB): domain Bacteria; phylum Methylomirabilota; class Methylomirabilia; order Rokubacteriales; family CSP1-6; genus AR5. The sequence goes on from QHRW01000020.1 coordinate 2,503, forward strand.
CCGTCCGCGCTCGCCGAGTCCGAGCTGGTGCGCCACCTGCGCGCGCTCGCCGCCAGGAACGCCGACGCCGAGTCGGCCGTGTGCTTCCTGGGCGGCGGCGCCTACGACCATTACGTGCCGAGCCCGATCAATCACCTGATCCTGCGCGGCGAGTTCTTCACGGCCTATACGCCCTACCAGCCGGAAGCCAGCCAGGGCACGCTGCGCACGATCTACGAGTACCAGACGATGATCGCGGAGCTGACCGGCATGGACGTGGCGAACGCGTCGATCTACGACGGCGCCTCGTCGCTGGCCGAGGCCGCGCTGATGGCCCACGCGGTGACGAGCCGCACCGAGATCGTGCTGGGCGGCGGAGTCAACCCGCTCTATCGACGCGTGGTCGAGACCTACGTGGACGGCGCCGGGCTGCGGCTGCGCGAAGGGCCGACGCCGGAGGGCGTGCTCGACCTCGACGCCGTCCGCCGCGTGGTGGGCGGCAAGACGGCGGCGCTCGTCGTGCAATCGCCCAACTTCTACGGCTGCCTGGAGGATGTCGCTGCCGCCGCCGAGATCGCCCACGCGGCCGGCGCGCTGCTGGTCATCGTCAGCGATCCGGTGAACCTCGGCGTGCTGGAGGCGCCGGGCCGTCAGGGCGCCGACATCGTGGTCGGCGAGGGCCAGGGCCTCGGCGTGCCGCTCTCGTTCGGCGGTCCCTACCTCGGCGTGTTCGCGGCCAAGCAGGAGTTCGTGCGGCGCATGCCGGGCCGGCTCGTCGGCGCCACGGTAGACCTCGACGGCGCGCGCGGCTTCGCCCTCACGCTGCAGACGCGCGAGCAGCACATCCGCCGCGCCAAGGCGACGTCCAACATCTGCACCAACGTCGCGCTGTGCGCGCTGATGGCCACGATCTACCTGGCCACGCTCGGCAAGCAGGGCCTCGTGCGGGTGGGCGAGCTCTCCGCCGCCAAGGCGCACTATGCCGCCGAGCGGCTCGCCGCCGTGCCCGGCGTGTCGCTGCGCTTCGCCCAGCCCTTCTTCAAGGAGTTCACGCTGAAGCTGCCGAAGTCGCCCGAGCGCGTGGTCGCCAGGCTGGCCAAGCAGGGGATCCTCGCCGGCCTCGCGCTCAAGGCGCTCGACAAGAAGCACGCCGACTGCCTGCTCGTCGCCGTCACGGAGCAGCGGACGAAGGACGAGATCGACGTGTTCGCCGACGCGCTGGCCAAGGCGGTGGCGTGATGCCGTACGACAACCAGCGCGCCTACGACCGGCTGGTCTTCGAGCTGTCCTCGCCCGGCCGGCTCGCGTTCTCGCTGCCGGAGTCCGACGTCCCCGTCGAGCCGGCGCTGAACGCGCTGCCCGCGAAGTACCGGCGCGCGACGCCGGCGGCGTTGCCCGAGGTCTCCGAGCTCGACGTCGTCCGGCACTACTCGCGCCTGAGCCAGATGAACTACGGCGTCGACACGCACTTCTATCCGCTCGGCTCGTGCACGATGAAGTACAACCCGAAGATCAACGAGGACGCCGCCCGCATCGCGGGCTTCGCGCGCCTGCACCCGCTGGCGCCGGAGGCGGCCGCGCAGGGCGCGCTCCAGCTCATGTACGACCTCGGCAAGATGCTGGCCGAGATCGCCGGCATGGACGCCGTCTCGCTGCAGCCGGCCGCCGGCGCCCAGGGCGAGCTGGCCGGCGTGCTGATGATCCGCGCGTATCACGAGGCCCGCGGCGAGAAGCGCACGAAGGTGCTGATCCCCGACTCCGCGCACGGGACCAACCCGGCGTCCACCGCGCTGGCCGGCTACGAGGTGATCGAGGTGAAGTCGGACGCCGAGGGCCAGGTGGACCTGGCCGACCTCGAGCGGCACCTCGGCCCCGACGTGGCCGCCTTCATGATCACGGTGCCCAACACGCTCGGCAACTTCGAGCCGCGCGTGATGGAGATCGCCGAGCGATGTCACGCGCACGGCGTGCAGGTCTACATGGACGGCGCCAACCTCAACGCCATCCTCGGCATCACGCGTCCCGGCGACCTCGGCTTCGACGTCTGCCACTTCAACCTGCACAAGACCTTCACGACGCCCCACGGCGGCGGCGGCCCCGGCGCCGGACCGGTCGGCATCAAGTCGCATCTCGAGCCGTTCTTGCCGGCGCCGGTCGTCGCGAAGAAAGACGACGGGTACTTCCTCGACTGGAAGCGGCCGCAGTCGATCGGCAAGCTGCAGGCGTTCTGGGGCAACTTTGGCATGCACGTGCGTGCCTACACCTACATCCGCACGATGGGCGCCGACGGCCTCCGCGCGGTGAGCGACAACGCCGTGCTCAACGCCAACTACGTCATGAAGCGTCTCGAAGCGTATTACGACGTGGCCGCCCCCGGGCCCTGCATGCACGAGTGCGTGCTCTCCGCGCGCAAGCAGAAGAAGCTGGGTGTCACCGCGATGGACGTGGCCAAGCGCCTGCTCGATCTCGGCTTCTACGCGCCCTCGACCTATTTCCCGCTGATCGTCGAGGAAGCGCTGATGATCGAGCCCACCGAGACCGAGTCGAAGGAGACCCTCGACGCCTTCTGCGAGGCGATGATCCGGATCGCGCGCGAGGCCGAGACCGACTCCCGCGGCATCCACGAGGCGCCGGTGACGACGCCGGTGCGCCGCCTGGACCAGACGAAGGCCGCGCGCGAGCCCAATCTCCGATGGAGGCCGCGGTCGTAGCAGCGCGGCCGGCCGCCGTCCTCTTCGACTTCGGCGGCACCCTGGACGCGCCGGGCATTACCTGGAAGGAGCGCGCCTGGCGGCTCTACCGCGCGGCCGGCGTCACCGCCGACCCCGCGCGCTTCGACCCCATCTTCTACAAGGCCGACGACGCGCTGGTGGGCGCGGTGCCCGTCACGCTCTCGCTCGCCGAGACCGTGCAGCGCGTCTTCGCCGGCGTCAGCGCCGGCCTCGGCGTGGCCGACGGGCGCCTCACCGAGCGGCTCGCCGGCGCCTTCGTCGCCGACACCCGCGCCCACCTGGAGGCCAGCGCCGCCGTGCTTTGCCGTTTGGCCACGCGCTATCGCCTGGGCATCGTCTCCAACTTCTACGGCAACCTCGGGGCGATCTGCGCCGAGGCCGGCCTGACGCCGCTGCTCGGCGTGGTCGCCGACTCCACGGTGGTGGGCGTCGGCAAGCCCGACGCGCGCATCTTCCAGCACGCCCTCGGCGCCCTCGGCGTGGCCCCGGCCGACGCCACGTTCGTCGGCGACTCGCGCCCGCGCGACATGGAAGGCGCGCGGGCCCTGGCCATGCGCCACGTCTGGTTGGTGGACGCCGCCGCGCCGTCGGCCGCGCCGTGCTGCGTGGGCGATCCCATCATTCGCTCGCTGGACGAGCTGGAAGGTGTGCTCGGATGAGCCTGCGCCGCGGAGGGATCATCGCGGCCGGCGAGGGCAGCCGGTTGCGGGCGGGCGGGTACGCGATGCCCAAGGCGCTGGTGCCGGTGGGCGGCGTGCCGCTCATCGAGGCCGTCATCGGGAACTTCCAGGCGGCGGGCATCGACGCGCTGGTCGTCATCGTCAACGAGCAGTCGCGCGCCTGCGTGGACTGGGTGCGCCGCCACTTCCCGTCGCTCGAGGTGGAGTTCATCGTGAAGACCACGCGCTCGTCGCTGGAGAGCTTCCTGGAAGTCGGCGCGCGGCTCGGCGCCGGCCCCGCGCTGGTCTCGACGGTGGATGCCTGGTGCCGGCCCGGCGACTTCGTGCGCTTCGTGGAGGCCGGACGGCGGCGGTTGCCGGAGGGCTCGGTGCTCGGCGTGACGCCCTTCGTGGCTGACGAAAATCCGCTGTGGGCAACCGTTGACGCCGGCGGACGCATCACAAGGCTCGGCGAGGGGGCCGGGCCCATGGTGACAGCCGGCTTCTACCTGCTCTCGGCGCAGGCACGGGCCATCACGCCGCCGGCGCACCTCGCCCGGCTGCGGGATTACCTGGGCTGGCTGGCCGAGTGCCAGCCGTTGTATGCGGAGGTCATCGATACAGTTGTGGACGTTGACCGGCCCGACGACGTAGCCTTGGCAGAGACCTTGGGGCTCCCGGAGCCCCGCGATCCGCACGGGGGTGACAGGTGAGCGATTCGTACTGCTGGGGCATCTTCCGCGAGTCGGCGCATTCGCCGGGCCGCGAGACCGACGACACGGAGATCCTGCGACTGACCGGCAAGCACCTGGAGGCGCGCGGCTTCCGCGTCGTGATCCAGAGCCCGGAAGATATCGCCGGCCTGCCGGCCGAGCGCCCGCGGGGCGTCTTCATGATGTGCGAGCAGCTCGCCATCCTCGCCCACCTGCGCGAGCTGGCCGCGCGCGGCGTGCCTCACGTCAACACGCCCCAGGCCGTGCTCAACACGTACCGCGACCGCATGATCGCGCTGCTCGACGAAGCCGCGGTCTCGTTCGTCCCGAGCCGGCTGGTGACGACGGCCGGCGTGGAGGAGGTCGGCGCGCTCCCGCTGTGGGTCAAGCGCGCCGACGTGCACAACACGCAGGACGGCGACGTGACGTTCGCCGCGACGCCCGACGCCGTCCGCGCCGCGCTGGCCGGGCTGGCCGCGCGCGGCATGAGGCAGGCGGTGCTGCAGCCGCACGTGGCGGGCGACCTCGTGAAGTTCTACGGCATCGGCGGCAACGCGCGCGCCGACGGCACGCCCGCCTGGTTCCGCTGGTTCTATCACAAGAACCAGACGCTGGCCGGCCACCCGCTCGATCCGGTCGCGCTCGGCCGCGCCGTCAGACGCGCCGCCGCCGCGATGGGCCTGGAGGTCTACGGCGGCGACGCCATCGTGACCGCGACCGGCGCCATCGTGCTGATCGACGTCAACGCGTGGCCGAGCTTCGCCCTCTATCGCGACGAGGCCTCCGCCGCCATCGCCGAGCATCTCGCGCGCCGGTTCGGAGCCGCCCGTGCCTGAGCCAGGCCACCTTCGTATCAAGCCGGCCTGGCGGAGCTCGCTCCAATGACCCGCCGAGACGTCGGCCCGCGCTCGCGCGCGATCGTGGCCCGCGAGCAGCAGCACCTGGCGCCCGGCTCGCAGTCGTTCTCGGTGCAGGCGGGGCTGGCCATGGCCCGCGGGCGCGGCTCGACGCTGATCGACGAGGACGGCAACGAGTACATCGACTTCATCGCCGGCATCGCGGTCGGCAGCATCGGCCACTGCCACCCGCACTACGTGGAATCCCTCAAGCGCCAGGTCGAGAAGCTGACGTTCGGCAGCTTCACGACCGAGACGCGCGCGAAGTTCCTCGACCTGCTGGCCTCCGTCACGCCGGAGGGCCTCACGCGCATCCAGCTCTTCTCGGGCGGCGCCGAGGCGGTGGAGGCGGCGCTGCGGCTGGCCCGCGCCAAGACCGGCAAGCACGAGATCGTCGGCTTCTGGGGCGGATTCCACGGCAAGACGGGCGGCGTGCTGGGGATCCTCGGCAGCGACTTCAAGCACCACCTGGGCCCGTTCCTGCCGGGCCAGCACTCGACGCCGTACGCCGACTGCTATCGCTGCCCGCTGCGCTTGACGTATCCCGACTGCGGGATCGCCTGCGCCGACTACGTGCGCGACGTCATCAAGCACCAGACCGCGGGCGAGATCGCCGCCATCATCGTGGAGCCGATCCAGGGCACCGCCGGCAACATCGTGCCCCCGCCGGGCTTCCTGCGCGCGCTCCAGGCGATCGCCAGGGAGCAGGGCGCGATGCTGCTGGCCGACGAGATGATCACGGGCTTCGGCCGCACCGGCCTCATGTGGGGCGCCGAGCACGACGGCGTGGTGCCCGACATCATGACGGTCGGCAAGGGCGTCGGTGGCGGCTTCCCGCTGAGCGGCGTGATCTCGAGCGACGCGGTCACCTCGGCCAAGCCGTGGTCGAACCCGAGCTTCAGCTCGTCCAGCTACGGCGGCAATCCGCTCGCCTCGGCGGCCGGCCTCGCCGCGCTGGAGATCATCCTCAAGGAGGATCTCGTCAAGAACTCCGAGCGGGTCGGCAAGGTGATGCTGGCGCGCCTGGAGCAGATGAAGGAAAAGCACCGCGTGGTGGGCGAGGTGCGCGGCAAGGGCCTGCTGCTCGGCATCGAGCTGGTGAAGGACCGGCGCACCAAGGAGCCGCTCTCCAAGGACGTCACGCGCGTGCTCTACCAGGAGTGCCTGCGGCGGGGGCTGGTGGCGATGAGCTACGCGCCGACGATCCGCATCAACCCCCCGCTGGTCATCCGCGAGGACGAAGCGCTGGCCGGGCTCGCCATCCTCGACGAAGCCCTGGAGGTCGTGACCCGCGAGCACGGGCTCCAGTAGATGGTGCGCGGCGCCATCATCGGACTGGGCAACGTCGCCCTCGACGGCCACCTGCCGGGCTGGGCGGTGAGCGAGGGCGTGGAGATCGTGGCCGTGACCGACGTCGAGCGCGCGCGCCGCGCCGAGGCCGCCGCGCGGCTGCCCGAGGCCCGCTGGTTCGACTCCGCCGATGAGCTCCTCGATCACGCGCGCGTCGACTTCGTGGACATCTGCACGCCGCCCTCCAGCCACGCGCCGCTCATCGAGCGGGCGCTGGCGCGTGGTCTCCACGTGCTGTGCGAGAAGCCGCTCGTGCGCTCGCCCGACGAGCTGGCGGCGGTGAGCCGGCTGGCCGCGGCGCGCCGCCGCGTGCTGCACACCGTCCACAACTGGCACCACGCGCCGATCGTGCGGCGCACGGCGGAGCTCGTGCGCGACGGCGCCGTCGGCCGCGTGACCCGCGTGACCTGGCACACGCTGCGCTCGCGACCCGCCGCCACGCGCGACGCCTCGGGCGTCAACTGGCGGCTCGATCCCAGCGTGTCGGGCGGCGGCATCCTGACCGATCACGGCTGGCACGTCTTCTACGTCGTCCAGCGCTGGATCGGCAGCCGGCCGCTGGCCGTGCGCGCGCGGCTGGAGAAGCGACGGCACGCGGCGCTGGCCGTCGAGGACACGGCGACCGTCGAGCTGACGTTCGCCGAGGCGAGCGCCGAGATCGTGCTGACGTGGGCCGCCGACGAGCGGCGGAACTGGGCCGAGGTCCGTGGCGCCACCGGCACGCTCGAGCTCCAGGACGACACGCTCGTCCTCCTCAACCACGGCGGCGCGGAGCGCTGGGCGTGCCCGCCCGCGCTGTCGAACGGCTCGACGCATCCGGACTGGTTCGCGCCGGTGGCCGGGCAGTTCGTGGCCGACATCGCCGCCGGCAATGGCCACGCCAACCTCGCCGAGGCGTCGCTGTGCGTCGTGCTGGAGAGCCTCGCGCGCGAGTCGAGCCGCCGTGGCGGCGAGACGCTGGCCGTGGAGCCCGTCTGAGCGCCGAGGGGATCCTCGTGGTGCTTCCGCCGGCGCCCGGCGCCGAGCGCGGCGTCGCCGCGTTGCGCGTGGCCGGCCTGTCGCTGCTGCGCCGCCTCGTCCTCGCCGCGACCTCCGCGGGCTACGCGCACGTGCTCGTGGCCGAGGGCGTCGCCGCCGAGGGAGCCGCGCTCGACGGAACGATCGCGAGCCCGCTCGCGGCCGCGCCGGCGGCGTCGTCCGCCGGCCGGCGGCTCGTGCTCGTCCCGGCCAACCTGGTGCCGCAGAAGCGGTGGCTGCGTGCGCTGCTGGACGCGCGGCTCGAGCGCGACACGCTCCATGCCGACGCCACGCTCGGCGTGGCCGTCGTCGAGACGCCGCGCGTGGACGCGGTGATGGCGGCGGCGCGCGGCGAGAGCGCTCCGCAGGTGCTCGAGCGGCTGCGCAAGGTCTTCGACCAGGTGCCCCTCGCGCCCGATCCCGCCGGGGCCATGGTCGTTCGCGACCGCGCCGAGCGGCGGAGCGCGGAGGCCTGGCTCTATCGCAGTCTCATCAAGCAGAACGAGGGCTTCATGTCGCGCCACTTCGAGCGGCGCATCTCGATGGCGGTCACCCGCCGGCTCGTCGAGACCTCGGTGACGCCGAACATGATGACGGTCGTCAGCGTGGCCATCGGGCTCGCCGGCGCCGCGTGCTTCCTCTCGTCGCGCCCGGCCTGGCAGCTCACGGGCGCGCTGCTCTTCCTGCTGCACTCGATCCTCGACGGCTGCGACGGCGAGCTGGCCCGGCTGAAGTTCCTGGAGTCGCGCTGGGGCGCGGTCCTCGACTTCTGGGGCGACAACATCGTGCACTTCGCCGTGTTCAGCGCCATCGCCGTGGGCTGGGCGCTGCACACGCACTCCGCGTGGCCGCTCGTGGTGGGTGGCGTGGCGGTGGCGTCCGCGGCCGGCACCGCGGCGTTCATGTTCAAGCGCTTCGTCGAGGACCGCGCGACGACCGGCACGTGGACCGCGCGGCTGATCGGCGCCATGTCCCACCGCGACTTCATCTACATCGTCGTGCTGCTCTCGGCCTTCGGACGGGCGCACTGGTTCCTGCTGGCGACGGCCGTCGGCACGCCGCTCTTCCTGGTCATGGCCCTGCTCTTCCTGCGGAACGATGGCCGCGTTTCTTGATGTGATCCTCCGCGGCCTGGCCCTGTCGGGTCAGGCCGTGGCGATCGGCGGCGTGCTGTTCGCGCTGCTCGTCTACCGCGTGCAGGACGGCGCCGGCGCCCGGCGGATCTGGACGCTGGTGGCGGCCGCGGCCGCCGTCGTCGTCGCCGCGCAGGTCGCGGCGCTCCTGATCCTCGCCGGCGAGCTGGAGGCGCCCGGCGGCTCGCTGCTGGCCCGGCTGGCCGCCACGCAGTACTTCCGCGCCACGCTCGCGCGCATGCTGGCCGCGGTCGTCATCGCCGTCGGCGCGCTGGCCGTGCGGCGGGCACCGCGCGTCGGCACCTGGTGGCCCCTGCTGCTCGGCGCCGTCGTGGCGCTCGTCGTCAGCGCGGCGTGGACGAGCCACGCCGCCGCGCGGCTGGACCATCGCGCCCTGCTCCTCGCGCTCGACGCCGTCCATCAGCTCGCCGCCGCCGCCTGGATCGGCGGGCTGCTCCACCTCGTCGTCACCGCGCTCCATCGCGATCCCGTCGCCGGGCGGGCCGCGCTGCTGCGGCGGTTCTCGACGCTGGCCCTCGTCGCCGTCGGCATGCTGCTCGCCGCCGGTATCGGGCTCACGCTCGGCTACGTGGACGGCGTGCTGGGACTGGTGGGCACGGCCTACGGGCTCATGGTGATGACCAAGGCCGCGATGCTGGGGCTGCTGCTGATCCTCGGCGCGCTGAACTTCGTCGTCGTCCGCCGGCTGCCGCCGGACGACGCGCGCGCGCCGCTGCGCCTGCGCCGCTTCGTGGAGGTGGAGCTGGGCCTCGGCCTCACCGTGCTCTTCGCGGCGGCCTCGCTCACCTCGCTGCCGCCGGCCGTCGACGTCGTGGCCGACCGCGCGACGCCCGGCGAGATCGTCACACGCTTCGTCCCGCGCCTGCCGCGCCTGTCGTCGCCGCCCATCGAGGCGCTGCCCATCCACGACAAGGAGGCGCCGCGCACCGACGCCGATCGCGCGTGGTCGGAGTTCAACCATCACATCTCCGGCATGTTCGTGCTGGCCATGGGGCTGCTCTCGCTGCTGCAGGTGAGCGGCCGCGTGCGCTGGGCGCGCCACTGGCCGCTCGTGTTCCTGGGCCTGGCCGCCTTCATGATGGTCCGCAACGATCCCGGCGCGTGGCCGCTCGGCCCCCAGGGGTTCTGGGAGGGATTCCGCGAGCCCTCCGTGCTCCAGCACCGGACGTTCGTGCTGGTGGTCGTCGTGTTCGGGCTCTTCGAGTGGATGGTGCGCAGCGGGCGCCTGCGCGCGCCGCGGGCCGCGCTGCTCTTCCCGCTGCTGTGCGCGGTCGGCGGCGGGCTGCTGCTCACGCACTCGCACGCGAGCCTGAACCTCAAGACGGAGTTCCTGCTCGAGGTGACGCATGCGCCGCTCGGCGTGCTGGGCGTGCTCGTCGGCTGGGGGCGCTGGCTCGAGCTGCGCCTGGCCGCGCCGGAGGATCGCCTGCCGGCGCGCGTCTCCGCCTGCGCGATGGCGGTGATCGGCGTGCTGCTGCTGCTCTACCGCGAGAGCTGACCCGCCGAGGTCACGGCCGTGAAGGTCCTGCGCGCCGTCCTGCTGCTGGTGGGGCTGGGCCTCCTCGTCCTGCTGGTGATCGAGAACGATCCCGCCGCCATCATGGACTCGGTTCGCCGGCTGTCGTGGCGAATTCTCGTCATCCTGGTGTTCCCGATGTCGCTGGTGATGGCCCTCGACGCGCTGGGCTGGCGCTACGCGTTCCTGCGCGACCGCGTGCCGTTCGGTCCGCTGCTGGCCACGCGCCTGGCCGGCGAGGCGTTCAACATCGTCACGCCGACCGCCGCGCTGGGCGGCGAGGTGGTGAAGGCCTGGCTCCTGCGCGACCGCGTGCCGCTCGAGGAGAGCGTGCCGTCGGTGATCATCGCCAAGACGACGATCACGATCGCGCAGGGGATCTTCCTGCTCCTCGGCGTCGCGCTCGCGGTCGCCACGCTGGCGGGCAGCCGCCTGCTGCTCGCGATGGAGTGGCTGGTCGCGCTCGAGGTCATCGCGCTCGCGCTCTTCATCGTGATGCAGACGCGCGGGCTCGTCGGCTGGAGCGCGCGCCTGCTGGATCGCCTGGGGATCCGGCGGATGAGCGGCAGCTCCACCGCGGCGCGGGTGGACGCCGCGCTGGCCGACTTCTACCGCCGCGAGCCGCGCCGCCTGGCGCTGTCGATCCTCTTCCACCTCGGCGCGTGGCTCCTCGGCATCGCGGAGACATGGCTGATCCTGTGGCTCCTCGGCATTCCCGTCTCGTGGACGACGGCGACGGTGATCGAAGCGTTCGGCACCGGCATTCGCTTCGCGACGTTCCTCATCCCGGGGAGCCTCGGCGCCCAGGAGGGCGGCTACGTGGTCACCTTCGTCGCGCTGGGACTCCGCGGCGCCGACGGCGTGACGTTCGGCCTCGTGCGCCGCTTCCGCGAGCTGGTCTGGGTCGGGATCGGCTTGCTCCTCTTCGCGGCGATGCGCCGCGGGCCGGTCGTCGCGGCCACGCCGTGATCCGAAGCTGCCGCGCTGGACGCGGCCTTCAACACTCCCGCTCGGAGCGGCCCGCCATCGTCGCGGCCCGCCCAACCGCTTCCGCGGCTTCATCCCTGACGCAGTCCAGCGGGGCTCCAACAGTTTTCCGCGGAAGATTTCGCGGCCGGACGGACTCGCTGCGGCTGTATCGAAATTTACTCTCTTGACAGCCCTGCACGATGACGGCGCCGGTGTGTCGGCTCCCCCGCTGCGCCTGGTGTTCTGTGGCCCGCAGGCGGCCTCTGTGGGGACTTTTGCTGCCGCAGCTCGCCAAAATCGCGCAGCGTCCGGGATCCCACCGTGGCGAGCTCCCCACGCCCCTCGGAAATCGGGCCGTAGAGTTTCCGCAAAGGAGACTCGCATGAACCCCGAGATCGAAGCGCTCGACCGCCTGGGCGATCAGATCGCCGAGCTGTCCGCCCACATCGAAGTCGCCACCGCCTGGCTGCTGGACATGATCCGCGAGTTCGACGCCCGCTGCGGCTGGGGCAATGGCTTCAAGTCCTGCGCCGAATGGCTGTCCTGGCGTGTCGGTATGGACCTCGGCGCCGCCTATGAGCGCGTTCGCACGGCCCGCGCGCTGCCCGAGCTGCCGCTCATCAGCGCGGCGTTCGCGCACGGCGAGGTCTCCTACTCGAAGGTCCGCGCGCTCACGCGCGTGGCTACGCCGCAGACGGAAGCGCGCCTGCTGACGTTCGCGAGGTCCGGCACCGCCGCCCATGTCGAGCGCCTGGTCCGGGCCTGGCGCCGCGTGGATCGCAACGCCGAGAATCATGATGCGGCCCGGCGACACAAGAGCCGGTCGTTCTACGTCTATCAAGACGTCGACGGCATGTTCGTGATCCGCGGCCGGCTCACCCCGGAAGTCGGCGCGGTCGTCCGTCAGGCCCTCGCGGCCGCGTGCGACCGGATGTACGTGAAGCCGCAGGACGAGCCGCCCGGGGTGATGGCTCCCAGCATGGCCCAGCTTCAGGCGGACGCGCTGGGGGTGATCGCCGAGGCCGCCCTGCACCACGATCTGGATCCCGGCGCCCCGGGCGAGCGGTACCAGGTCGTCGTCCACGTCGATGCGCTCGTGCTGGCCGGTCCCGATCAGCCGGGCCAGTCGGTGCTGGAGGACCAGCATTCTTCCGCGGAAAACTCCCGGCGGCTGGCCTGCGACGCGAGCCGCGTGATCATGAAGCACGAGGCGGACGGGCGCGTGGTGGAGGTCGGCGCCCGGACGCGGACGATCCCTCCGTCGCTACGGCGGGCGCTGCAGAATCGGGATCACGGCTGCCGCTTCCCGGGGTGCGGATCGCGGTTCACTCAGGGGCATCACATCAAGCACTGGGCGAATGGTGGGTCCACGACGCTGTCGAACCTGGCGCTGCTCTGCCGGCGCCACCATCGCGCGGTGCATGAAGAGGGATTCCAGGTGAAGCGCCTGGCCGACGGGGAGCTGGAATTTCGCCGTCCCAACGGCTGGGTATTCCCGGACGTGCCGCCGATGCCTGAATTGCAGCGGGACTCCGAGGGACTTCTGCGCGCCGAGACCGCGGCGGCCGGGGTTCACGTGGATGCCACCACGCTACGCCCCAACTGGAGCGGCGAGCGCCTCAACCTCGGCTACGCGATCGACGTCATGCACCCGAGAGCGATCGGTCATTAGCGCATGGTATGGTTTTGCGCAGAATGACGAGTCAGCGTCGCTGGCGATTGCTGGTCACGGAAGCCGCCGATGGCGCGACGAACATGGCCATCGACGAGGCGCTCTGGCGCGGGCGCCAGGCGGGGACGTCGCCGCCGACGCTGCGTTTCTTCGCGTGGGCGCCGCCGACCGTGTCGCTCGGCTACGGCCAGCCGCTCGGGCGTGACGTCGACGTCGACGCCTGCCGCGCGCTGGGCGTGGGGCTCGTGCGGCGGCCGACGGGCGGCAGCGCGATCTACCACGATGGGCCCGAGCGCGAATTGACTTACAGCGTGGTCGCCACGGCGGCCGACCTCGGGATCGGGCCCGACTTGCTGGAGACGTATCAGTGGATCGGGCGGGCGTTGCTGCGAGGACTGCAGGCGCTGGGGGCGCCGGCGGAGCTCGTGCCGGAACGGCCGCCGGCCGGGCCGGCGCCGGCGTTTTGCTTCGCGCGCACGGGCGTGTTCGAGATCGAGGCCGGCGGCAAGAAGCTCGTGGGCAGCGCGCAGCGACGGCAGGGCGAGTCCTTCCTCCAGCACGGTGCCGTGCTGCTCGGTGTGGACGAGCCGCGCCTGCGCGCACTGTTTCCCACGACGCGCGATCCGCTCTCCACGCTGACGACGCTGGAGGCCGCGCTCGGCCGGCGGCCGTCCTTCGACGACGTGGCGTCGGCGCTGGCCGAGGCGTTCGAGAACGAGCACGGCCTCGACCTGCGGCCCGCCGGGATCGACGACGACGAGACGGAGCGCGTGGACCGGCTCGTGAGCGAGCGCTACGCCAGCCCGGCCTGGCTGGCGGCCTCGGCGTGACGGACGGACGCGAGTATCCCTCCGTGCCGCGCGTCGGCGTGGGCGCCGTCGTCCTCGACAACGGGCGGGTGCTGCTCGTGCGCCGCGGCAAGCCGCCGCTCATGGGCAAGTGGAGCCTGCCCGGCGGGCTCGTGGAGCTGGGCGAGACGACGCGCGAGGCGATCCGCCGCGAGGTGGCCGAGGAGTGCGGCCTCGACATCCGCGTGGGCGAGGTGGCCGGGATCCTCGACCGCGTGGTGCGCGATGCCCAGGGGCGCATTCGCTATCATTGGGTGCTGGTCGACTACGTGGCCTATCTCGAGTCGGGCACGCTGTGCGCGGCCAGCGACGCCGACGAGGCGCAGTGGGTGGACGTGCACGAGGTGGAGCGGCTCGACACGACGGACGGCCTGATGGACATGATCCGGCGAGCGCTCGCCGTGGCGGAGGAGCGGGCTCGATGAACGTGAGCGTAGTGGGCGAGAGCCTCGAGAGCGTGCGGGCCGACGCCATCGTCGTGGGCGTGTACGCGGAGGAGAAGAAGCTGCGGGAGCCGGCCGCGCGCGTGAACGAGGCGGCCGGCGGCGCGCTGGCCGACGTGCTGGCCGCCGAGAAGTTCCAGGGCAAGGTCGGCAACGTCACCCACCTGCACGTCAACGGCAAGCCGGCCGCGCGTCGCGTCGTGATCGTCGGCCTCGGCCGCCGCGCCGACACCACCGCCGAGATCCTGCGCCGGGCGGCCGCCGCCGGGCTGCGCCGCGCGCGCGACCTCGGCGCGCGCGCCGTCGCCATCGAGGTCCTCGGCGACCGCCTCCCCGCGCGGCAGCGCGCCCACGCCGTCGTCGAGGGCGCCATCCTCGGCACCTACACGTTCGATCGCTACAAGCGCGAGAAGAGCGAGAAGCAGGTCGACTCGCTGCAGCTCGTGGAGCCCGACAGCCGCGAGCGCCGCGAGGCGGCGGAGGGCGCCCGGCGTGGCGAGATCTTCGCGGAGGCCACCTGGTTCGCGCGCGATCTCGTCAATGCGCCCGCCAACGACGTGAACCCGACCCACCTCGCCAAGGTCGCGCAGGACATCGCCAAGGCCGGCGGGATCAGCGTCGAGATCCTCGATCGCGCCGACTGCCGCAAGCTCGGCATGGGCATGTTCCTCGGCGTGGCGGCCGGCAGCGAGCAGCCGCCGAAGTTCATCCATCTGACGTACACGCCGACGGGCCGCCGCCGCACCAAGAAGGTGGCCGTCATCGGCAAGGGCATCACCTTCGACTCGGGCGGGCTCGACCTCAAGTCGGCCGAGGGCATGCTGCGCATGAAGGACGACATGTCAGGCGCGGCGGCCGTGCTCGGTCTCATGCGCGCGCTGCCGGCCCTGAAGCCTGCCGTCGAGGTGCACGGCCTCATCGCCGCCACCGAGAACATGCCCTCGGGCTCGGCCGTCCGTCCCGGCGACGTGCTGCGCGCGATGAACGGCACCACGGTGGAGATCGGCAACACCGACGCCGAGGGGCGGCTGACGCTCGGCGACGCCATCTGCTACGCCTCGCAGAAGCTCGACGCCGACGAGATCGTGGACATGGCCACGCTGACCGGCGCCTGCGTGGTGGCGCTGGGCCCGCTCGTCTCCGGCCTCTTCTCCAACGACCAGGCGCTGGCCGACCGCCTGCTGGCGGCCGCCGAGGCGGCGGGCGAGCGCGTCTGGCAGCTTCCGCTCGTGGACGAGTACCGCGAGAACCTCAAGAGCGACGTCGCCGACATGAACAACGTGGGGCCGCGCGGCGGCGGCGCGATCACCGCCGGCCTCTTCCTCAAGGAGTTCGCGGGCGACCGCCCGTGGGCCCACTTCGACATCGCCGGCCCCGCCTTCGTCGAGAAGGACACGCCGCTCTCACCGAAGGGCGGCACGGGCTGCGCCGTGCGCACGATCCTGGCCTACCTCACCGACGCCGGGCGCTGATGCCGACGGCCGCGACAGTCGCGATGGTGGCGACGCCTTTCGAGCGCCGGCTTTGCCGGCGCAATCCTGTTCTGGGGGAGGTATCGGAGGGGGCCGTCGAGGCCCCCTCCGACTGAATGCCGGGAGGGGTCGACCTCCACTCGCACACGACGGCGTCCGACGGCGCGCGGTCGCCGCGGGAGCTCGTGCGACTGGCGGCCAAGCACGGCGTGCGCGTGCTGGCGGTGACCGATCACGATTCGACGTCGGGACTGCCGGAGGCGATCGACGAAGCGGCGCACCACGGCATCGAGATCGTGCCGGGTCTCGAGATCAACTGCGACGTGCCGGGCGCGGAGATCCATGTGCTCGGCTACTGCGTGGACTGGCGGGCCGAGTGGTTCGAGGCGTTCCTGGCCGGGCAGCGCGCCGAGCGCACCGCGCGCGTGCACCGCATCGTGGAGCGGCTGACCGAGCTGGGAGTACCGCTGACGGCCGAGGAAGTCTTCGCAATCTGCAAGGAGGGCTCGCCGGGCCGGCCGCACGTGGCGCAGGCGATGATCAAGCGCGGCTACGTGAAGTCGGTGCGCGAGGCCTTCGATCGCTACCTGCGTGCCGACGGCCCCGCCAACGTGCCGCGACGCCGGCTCACACCCATCGAGGCCGTCGCCGTGATCCGCCGCGCGCACGGTGTGCCCGTGCTGGCGCATCCCGGCCTCGCCGATCGCGACGCGCTGATTCCCGAGCTGGTGCAGGCGGGATTGGCCGGCATCGAGACCTACTATCCCGAGCACTCGGCGGGCCAGATCGAGGCCTACCGCGCGCTCTGCCGGACACACGACCTCGTCGCCACCGGCGGCTCGGACTATCACGGCCCCCACACCGGCCGCGCGAGCACGCTGGGCAGCCCCCACGTCCCGCTCAGCGTGTGGCATGAGCTGAGAGCGCGTGCCGAGCGCCTCGAGCGCGCGTGAACGTTCAGATCTTCGGCTTCAAGGACTGCCAGGACACGCGCAAGGCGCAGCGGTTCTTCGCCGAGCGGCGCATCGCCGTGCACTTCGTCGACCTCGACGAGCGCCCGGCCGCCAAGGGCGAGCTGCGGCGCTTCGCCGAGCGGCTCGGGCCGGCCGCGCTGATCGACAAGGAGGGCGCGCGGTTCAAGACGCTGGGGCTGCGCGTGGCGGGCGACTCGCCGCAACGGCTGCTCGACCGCGCGCTCACGGAGCCGCGCCTGTTGAGGACGCCGCTCGTTCGCAACGGCGGCAAGGTGACGGTCGGCCACGCCCTCGACGACTGGCAGGGCTGGATCGACTCGGAGAAGACGGCATGAATCCGAAGCCCTTCCAGCTCCACGTGCCCGACGACGTCCTGAACGACCTCCGCGCGCGGCTCGAGCGGGTGCGCTGGCCCGACGAGGCGCCGGGCGCCGGCTGGCAGCACGGCACGAGCCTGGCGTACATGAAGGAGCTCGTGGCCTACTGGCGCGAGCGCTACGACTGGCGTACGCACGAAGCGCGCCTGAACCGGTGGAAGCAGTTCACGGTGGCGCTGGGCGGCATCGACCTGCACTTCATCCACGAGCCCGGCGTGGGGCCCGCGCCGCTGCCGCTGCTGCTCTCGCACGGCTGGCCCGGCTCGATCGTGGAGTTCGAGCGCATCATCCCGCTGCTCACCGATCCGGCGCGCTTCGGCGGCGATCCGGCGGACGCCTTCACGGTCGTCGCGCCCTCGCTGCCGGGCTACACGCTGTCGTTCAAGTCGGGCCAGCCGCGCTTCGGCATCGTGGAGATCGCCGATCTCTTCGCCTCGTTGATGCGCGACGTCCTCGGCTACCGGCGCTTCGCCGCCCAGGGTGGGGACTGGGGCGCCTTCATCACCTCGGTGCTCGGCGCCAACCATCCCGATGGGCTCGCCGGCATCCACGTGAACCTGCTCGCCGTGCGCCGTGACCAGGCGCTGCCGGCCAACCCGAGCGAGGAGGAGAAGACGTACCTCGAAGAGGTCACGCGCTGGATGCGCGAGGAGACCGGCTACATGCAGATCCAGGGCACCAGGCCGCAGACGCTCGCCTACGGGCTCAGCGACTCGCCGGTGGGCCTGGCCGCCTGGATCGTGGAGAAGTTCCGCACGTGGAGCGACTGCGGCGGTGACGTCGAGCGCCGCTTCTCCAAGGACACGCTGCTCACGAACGTGATGCTCTACTGGGTCACCGGCGCCATCGGCTCGTCGTTCTGGCCGTACTACGCGCGCCAGCACGGCCCGTGGCCGATCAGCGAGAAGCGCCCGGTCCGCGTGCCCACCGCGTACGCGTCGTTCCCCTGCGAGATCCTCCATCCGCCGCGCGCGTGGGCCGAGCGCGTCTACAACATCCAGCGCTGGACCTCGATGCCGGCCGGCGGCCACTTCGCCGCGCTGGAAGAGCCCGAGGCCCTGGCAGCCGACGTCCGCGCGTTCTTCCGCGGCCTGCGCTGATATCGCGCGCCCGTTCAGCGCCCGGTCGTCTTCCAGGTCGAAAGGCCGTTGCGGTCGTTCAGCGTGAGCCGCGCGGCGCCGTCGCGGTCGAGGCTCAGCTCGGCGCGGGGCTTGCCGCCCTTGTCGTAGAGGGTGAGGCCGGGCGCGCCGTGGGGCAGGGAGACGAGCCCCGCCCGCAGCTTGCCGCCGCGCTCGTTGAGCACGATGAGCGCGGCGCTGTTCTCGGTGCCGACGGTCAGGCGCGGCATGCCGTCGGTGTCCTTGAAGCGCAGGACGACCGACTGCTCGCCGTCCACCCTCAGCTCCGCGCGCGTGCGGCCGGCGGCGTCACGGAGCACGAAGCGCTCGGCTTCGACGACGCGCGGGCCCGACCTCTGGCCCATGAGCGCGATGGCGGCGAGACCGAGCGCGGCCACGCACATCAGGTTCTTGGCGTCGATCATGTTCACCCCCCCTGGACGTAGGCGGGAAAGACGCGCCGTATGACGGCGGCGTCGTTGACGGCCAGCATGCCCGTGGCCAGCCGGCGCGCGGCGCCGCGCACGGCGACGAACGTGATCGTAGCGCTGGCGACGATGCCGCCGGACGCGTCGCGCGCGCTGATCGCCGTGTCCCAGTAGCGCGCGTCGCCGGCGCGCGGGCGCGCGGTGGCACGCGCGCCGGCGATCGTGACGGGCTTGTCGGCGGGCGCGTCCGCGTGGAGCGCCACCCGAAGCTCGGTCGTCATGCCGGACTCGCCGGTGGCGAGCGCGCCGAGCCAGAAGGCCGCCTCGTCGAGCAGCGTGGTGAGGGCGAGTGGGCTCAGCGTGCCGTCCGTCCGGCGAAAGCCCGGCCGCGGCGTCCACGTGCCGCCCACGGCCGTCTCGTCGGCGCGCAACTGCACCGCGAGGCCCAGCGGATTGTCGGACCCGCACGCAAAGCAGCCGCGGGAGATCGGCAGCGCCATGGCGTCCGCCGCGGGCGCCTCGATCGCCTCATCGGGACGTGGCGGGGCATCCTCGATCGAGCCCTGGACGAGCGTGGTGGCGCCCTCGGCCAGCGTGAAGCGCGCGCCCCCGTCCGCGCCGGCCACGCGCAGCGCGAGGGGCGCGCCGAGGGGCACGCGCTTGAGATAGTGCCCGCGCAGCGTGCGGGGCGTCGCGCGGCCGGCGACGAGGTCGAACGCGGCCAGCACGCTGCCGCCGTGCGCGGTCTCGGGGAGGCCCTGGAAGGCGCGGTCGAGCGTCAGCACGCGCTCGTCGCCGGTGCCCGCGAGCGCGGCGCGCAGCGCGTCGGTTGTCGTCATGCCGGGACGATAACACGCCGTAAAATGTCAGACGTGCCGCCTCTGCCCAGCCCCCGCCTGTTCGTGCAGGCGACGGTCACCAACTTCTTCTTCTTCCTGAGCATGAACGGCTTCGTGCTGCTGCCGCTCTACATCCAGCAGCTCGGCGGCACCGAGATCGAGATCGGCTTCGTCATGGGGCTCTATAGCGGCGTTGGCATCGTGTGCCAGCCGCTCATCGGGCCGTGGGTGGACGTCATCGGCCGTCGGCCCTTCATGCTGGCGGGCGTGGCGCTGAACATCGCCGGCTCGCTGCTGGCCGCGCTGCCGGGCGGCGTGCCGCTGCTGGCGCTGGTGCGCGTGGTCCAGGGGCTGGCCTTCTCCACGTTCTTCGTCGGCGCTTTCTCCTATGTCGTGGACATCATCCCGGCCGCGCAGCGCGGGTGGGCGCTCGGCATCTACGGCGTCTCCGGCTTCGTGTCCACGGCCTTCGCGCCGCTGCTCGGCGAGTGGATCGTGCGCCGCTCGGGCTTCCGCACGCTGTTCGTCGTCTCGGCCATGCTCGGGCTCGTGACGGCGGCGCTGGTGTGGCCGGTGCGCGAGGCGCGGCGCGACGCCGTGCTGCGCCTGGCCCCGGGCCACATGCGCGCGGCGCTGGAGGACGTCGTGCGCCTGCCGATGCTCGTGTCGGTCTTCTTCGGCCTCGGCTCGGGCACCATCTTCGCGTTCATGCCGACGTTTGCCGAGGACCTCGGCGTGACGACGCTGGCCCTCTTCTACACGGGCTACGCCGCCGCGGCCATCGCGGTGCGCGTGGCGGGCGGGCGGCTGATCGACACCCGCGGCCGCCGCGCCGTGATCGTGCCCTCGATGTTCCTGCAGGCCTCCGGCGCGCTGCTGCTGGCCGCGCTCGGCGTGCTGGTGACACGCACGAGCGCGACGCCGGTCGTGCCCTCGCTCGTCCTCGCTGGCCTCATCTCGGGCGCCGCCCACGGCTTTCTCTACCCCGGGCTGGCCGCCCTCGTCACCGACGACACGCCGGAGGCGCGGCGGGCGTCGGTGGTGGGCCTGTTCAGCGCGATGTTCCTGGTGGGCCAGACGACCGGGGCCTTTCTCTTCGGCTGGGTCGCGCACGCGGCCGGCTACGCCATCATGTGGTCCGCCCTCACCGTGCTGCTCACGCTGGGCGGCGCGCTCTCGACGCGCCTGGCCCGTCCGCCGGCCCGCTGAGCGCGCGCGGCGAAGTATACTGGCGGCGCCGCCCCAGACGGAAACGCCCCGGGAAAGGGGAGCCGCATGCGCATCACGATCCGCACTGCCGCGCGCGTCGAGGCCTGATGTCACGCCTGCCCGCGGACGATCTGCAGTGGGCGCTCCAGCGCCGCCTCGAGGACGTCTTCGCCAAGCTCGGCGAGAAGTTCGGCGACCTCACCGGCCGCATCGAGACCGAGATCCACCCCGAGGTGTCGTTCGACGAGGTGGGCGGGCTCAAGGCGGCCAAGGAGATGCTGCGCGGCTTCGCGCGGGCGCTGACGAGCCCCGAGTCGTACGAGCGCTGGGGTATCTCGCCCCCGAAGGGCCTGCTGCTCTACGGGCCGCCCGGCACCGGCAAGTCCAAGCTGGCGCGCGCGCTGGCCACCGCCGCCGGCGCGATCTTCTACCACGTGAAGCTGATGAACCTGACCTCGAAGGTCGGCGCCAACACCGGCGAGCTCTTGCAGGAGATCCTTCGCATCGCCGGCGGCGAGGGCAAGGCCGTCCTCTTCCTCGACGAGGCGGAGGCGCTCTCGCTCGAGCACCTGCTGCCGCCGCCGGCCGCCCGCGAGGCCAGCGCGCGCCTGGTGGCCGCGCTCTGCGAAAAGCTGGACGCGCAGCGGCCGGGCAGCCGTGTGCTCGTGGTCGGCGCCACCAGCCGCACCGACGCGATCGACGCCGAGCTGGTGGCGCCGGGCCGGCTCGATCACCTGGTGGAGGTGCCGCTGCCGGACGCCGAGGCCCAGCGCGAGATCATGGAGCTGATCAAGGCGCGCATGGAGCGCAACGCCGGCCGCCCGCTGTTCGAGCCGATCGACTACCGCAAGGTGCTGCCCGTCATGGGTGGCATGAGCGGCGCCGACATCTCGGAGCTCCTGCGCCGCGCGCTGGAGGCCAAGGTGCACCAGAGCGCCGACGGCGCCGAGCCGGGCCCGGTTTCCACCGACGACCTCCTCCTCTCGATCGATGCCTACAAACGAGTGCGGGGCGTGGTCGAAAAAATCCGCTACGGCCAGTATCTCTAGTGATCGCGTCGGCCAAGATTCGGGTGCGGTATCAAGAGACGGATTGCATGAAGGTCGTGTACTACGGGAATTACTTGACGTACTTCGAGGTGGGGCGGGTCGAGTACTTGCGGCAGCAGGGAGTGCCGATGTCGGAGGTCGATCAGAAGGTGCACCTGCCGGTGGTCGAGGCCACCGTGCGCTACGTGCGGCCGGCGCGGCTCGACGACCTGCTCGAGGTGCGCTGCTGGGTCAGCGAGCGCAAGCGCGCCAGCTTTCGCTTCGCGTACGCGCTTGCCGACGAGGCGGGCCAGACGATGGCCACCGGCGCCACGCTGCACGCCTGCTGGGACCCGGCCACGAGCAAGATGATCGCGATCCCCGAGTGGCTGGTGAAGATCATGCCCGTCGCGGAAAACGGCGCATGAGCGTGCGATTGTAAAAGCTCCATCTGGCCCGACGGGACGTGATTTGAGACTGGCGCGGTCGCAAATTCGCCGGTACGATCCAGGGACGTTGTCGCGCCTCACAGCGTTCGTCCAATTGACTGGCCTCCGGCAGTACGGGATTCCACTCGTCGCCGTTCTCGTGGCGGCCCTGCTGCGCGCCGCGCTCGAGCCCCTGTGGGGCGCGCGCCTGCCGTTCTTTACCTTCTATCCGGCCGTGATGCTGAGCGCGTGGTGCAGCGGCTTCCGCGCCGGCGTCCTCGCCACGCTGGTCTCCACGCTGGTCATCGACTTCCTGTGGCTGGAGAAGGTCTTCGACCTCACGAGCAGCCGCGACGCGGGCGAACTCGTCGCCGTCGCGCTCTTCGTGATCGTCGGCGTCGGGATCTCGGGGGCCGCCGAGTCGGCCCATCGCTACCGCCGCCGGCTGGAGGCGACGGCGGCGGCCGAGCGGCGGCTGCTGCAGGAGCGCATGGCCCTGCTCGAGTGCACGAACCAGGGACTGTTCGGCGTGGATCGCGAGGGGCGCTGCACGTTCATCAACCGCGCGTGCGCCGAGATGCTGGGCTGGCGGACCGACGAGGTGCTGGGGCACGACATGCACGGGCTCCTGCACCCGCGCCGCCGCGACGGCCGGCCGTACCCGCGCGAGGAGTGCGCGATCGTCCGCGCGGTCGAGCTCGGCGCCTCCGCCGTCGTCACCGACGAGTTCGTCTGCCGCCGCGACGGCACGTCGTTCGCCGCCGAGTACGCGGCGCAGCCGCTGGTCGTGGACGGCCGCATCGTCGGCAGCATCGTCGCGCTGAGCGACCTCACCCAGCGGCGGAGCACCGAGGCCGAGATCGGCCGCCTCCTCGACGCCGAGCGCGCCGCGCGCGCCGACGCCGAGGCGGCCAACCGCGCCAAGGACGAGTTCCTGGCCGTGCTCTCGCACGAGCTGCGCACGCCGCTCACCGCCATGCTGGGCTGGATCGCGCTCCTGCGTCCGGGGCGGCTGCCGGCCGACCGCACGCGCTACGCGCTCGACGTCATCGAGCGCAACGCGCGCATGCAGGCGCAGCTCATCAACGACCTGCTGGACGTCTCGCGCATCGTGGCCGGGAAGATGGAGCTGGACCGGCTCTCGGTGGACCTGGCCGGCGTGGTGCTGCGCGTGGTCGAGAGCGTGCAGCGCGAGGCCGAGGCCAAGCACATCCGGGTGACGACCGCCGTCGATCCGGCCGCCGGGCCGGTGCTGGGTGACGCCACGCGGCTCGAGCAGGTGATCGGCAACATCATGGCCAACGCCATCAAGTTCACGCCGTCGGAGGGTGTGATCGAGGTGGCGCTCGATCGCCACCGCGGGCGGGCGCGCCTGCGCGTGACCGACAGCGGCCCCGGCATCGCGCCCGACGTGCTGCCGCACGTCTTCGAGCGCTTCCGCCAGGCCGAGAGCAGCAGCCGCCGGCGCCACGAGGGGCTGGGCCTCGGCCTCGCCATCGTGCGTCACCTCGTCGAGACCCACGGCGGCACCGTGCGCGCCGAGAACGGCGCCGACGGCGGGGCGATCTTCACCGTGGAGCTGCCGCTGCTGGCCGTGCGCCCGCGCGCGACCGAGCCGGCGCCGGGCGCCGAGCCGGCGGCGGCGCCGGTGCGCCTGGACGGCCTCAGCGTGCTGCTCGTCGAGGACCATGCCGACTCGCGCGAGACGATCGCGCTCACGCTGGAGTCGTCCGGGGCCGAGGTGACCGCGGTGCCGGCGGTGGCCGACGCGCTCGCCGTCCTGCGCGTGCGCAGCGTGGATCTCCTGGTGAGCGACCTCGGGATGCCGGGCGCCGACGGCTTCGACCTCATCCGCCGCGTGCGCTGGCAGGAGAACCGCGGCGGCCGCCCGCGGCTGCCGGCCATCGCGCTGACCGCGTACGCCAGCGCCGAGGACCGCGAGCGCGCGCTGGCCGCCGGCTACGACGCCCACGTGGCCAAGCCGGTGGACGTGGACGAGCTCGGCACGGTGGTGACCCGGCTGGCGCTCCGAACTCGCGTATAATAGCCCGCCGGTTCGGCCCCATATGATTGAAGTCCAGAACCTGACGAAGCACTACGGCTCCCTCACCGCCATCCGCGACGTGTCGTTCACGGTGGCGCCGGGCGAGATCGTCGGCTTTCTCGGCCCCAACGGCGCCGGGAAGTCGACCACCATGCGCATCCTCGCCTGCTTCCTGCCGGCCTCGAGCGGCACCGCGCGCGTGGCGGGCTTCGACGTCTTCCGAGGGTCGATGGAGGTCCGCAAGCGCATCGGCTACCTGCCGGAGAACGTGCCGCTCTACACCGACATGCGGGTGGCGCCGTATCTCGACTTCGTGGCCGAGATGAAGGGCGTGGCACGCTCGGCGCGCAAGAAGGTCGTGGCCGACGTGATGGACCGTGCCCTCATCGCCGACGTGCAGAGCCGGCTGATCCGCAACCTCTCCAAGGGCTACCGCCAGCGCGTCGGCCTCGCGCAGGCGCTGGTGGGTGACCCCGCCGTGCTCATCCTCGACGAGCCCACGATCGGGCTGGACCCCGCGCAGATCGCCGAGATCCGCAACCTGATCAAGTCGCTGGCCGGCGACCACACGGTGATCCTGTCCACGCACATCCTCCCCGAGGTCTCGATGGTGTGCGGCTCGGTGGTGATCATCAACCGCGGCGCCATCGTGGCCCAGGGGCCGATCGACCGCCTCGTCGAGCAGTTCTTCCCCACCTCGCGCATCGAGGTGGAGGTGGCGGCGCCCCGCGGCGCCGTGCGCGACGCCATGAAGACCATTCCCGGCGTGGTACGGGTGGAGGAGCGCGCGGCCTCCCACGACGGCATTGGCCGCTTCGTGGTGGAGTCGGCCCGCGGCCACGACGTGCGCGGCGAGATCTTCCAGATGGCCGCGCAGCAGAAGTGGGCCCTGCTCGAGCTGCGGCGGGTCGGCATGACGCTGGAGGAGGTCTTCATTCGCATCCTGGCCGGCGAGGAGCGCGAGGCGGCGGCGACGACCGCCGCGGACGCGGTTCCGGAGGAGGCATCGTGAAGATCTGGGCGATCTACAAGAAAGAGCTGCGCCTGTACTTCACCTCGCCGGTCGCCTACATCGTCCTCACGATTTTCCTGCTGATCGCCGGTCTGTTCTTTTCGGCGATCTTCCAGGGCTTCGCGCGAGCGTCCATGCAGATGGCCCTCCAGCAACAGATGGGCGGGCGCGACCTCAACGTGACCGACAACGTCATCCGGCCGCTCTTCGGCAACATGAGCGTGATCCTGCTCCTGCTCATGCCGCTGGTGACCATGCGGCTGTTCGCCGAGGAACGGCGCTCGGGCACGATGGAGCTGCTTCTGACGTATCCGGTGCGCGACGGTGCCGTGCTGGTGGGGAAGTACCTGGCCGCCTTCACCTTGTACGCGGTGATGCTGGTCGGCACCCTGGCCTACCCGGCCATGCTGGCGGCGTTCGCGCGCGTCGAGTGGCCGTCGCTGGCGGCGGGTTACATCGGTCTCGTGCTCATGGGTGCGCTGTTCCTGGCCGTCGGACTCTTCGCGTCCTCACTGACCGAGAACCAGATCGTGGCCGCCGTCGTGACGTTTGGCATCCTGCTGGTCCTCTGGATCGTCGGCTGGGTCGCCGACTTCGCGGGCGGCGCGGCGGGGACGGCGTTGACGCACCTGTCGATTCTCGAGCACAACGATGCGTTCGCCAAGGGAGTGCTGGACACGAAAGACATTATCTACTTCGTCGATCTCACGCTGCTGGCGCTGTTCCTCGCGTTTCGCGCGCTGGAGTCGCGCCGGTGGAGCGGTTGATGCAGCGCCGCGTTGCCGACGTCGCGTTCTGGGTCGGCCTCGGCCTGCTGGCCCTGGCGGTGGTGCAGGCCGTGGGGACGCGTCTCGACTGGCCGCGCGTGGCGCAGTGGGGCCGCTGGTGGTGGCCGCTCGTCATCAGCGGCCTCGCCCTGGCGCTCCTGTCGTTGCTGCCGCAGTGGCGCGATCCCGGGGCCACGCTGCGGAGCCGTGGGATGCGGTACGGGGCCAACACCTTCGTGGCGGTGCTCCTCGTGCTCGGACTCATCACCGTCGTGGAGGCGCTGTCGTTCAAGCACAACACCCGTCTCGATCTGACCGAGAACCAGATCGTGGCCGCCGTCGTGACGTTTGGCATCCTGCTGGTCCTCTGGATCGTCGGCTGGGTCGCCGACTTCGCGGGCGGCGCGGCGGGGACGGCGTTGACGCACCTGTCGATTCTCGAGCACAACGATGCGTTCGCCAAGGGAGTGCTGGACACGAAAGACATTATGCGAGAAGGTGCAGGACCCCGAACAGGAAGAGAAGCTCACCAACGCGCTCGTCAAGCTCACCCGGGAGGGCAAGCGGGTGATCTATCTCCTCCAGGGGCATGGCGAGGCCGAGCCGGGCTCCACCGACGGTGGCGGCTTCAGCGCGGCCAAGACCGCGCTGGAGGCCGTGAGCTACGACGTCAAGCCGCTGGTGCTGGCACGCAGCGGGAAGATCCCCGATGATGCATCGGTCGTCGTCATCGCGGGGCCGCGCAGCGATCTCTTCGGCCCCGAGCTCGACGCGCTCGACGCCTACGTGGGCCGCGGCGGCAAGCTGCTCGTGATGCTGGACCCCGCGGTTCGCCCCGGCCAGCAGGAGCCCGAGGCGCTCAAGCGCTTCCTCGGCAAGTACGGCATCCAGCCCGGCAACAACGTGGTCATCGAGGCGAATCCGCTGCGGCAGATGGCCACCGGCGCCGCCGACGTCGTGATCATCGACGCCTTCGAGATGCATCCGATCACGCGCGACCTCAAGATCGTGGCGCTCTTCCCCGGGACGCGCACCATGGCCCTGGTCGACAAGCCGCCCGCGGGGATCGTCGGGCAGCGGCTGGCGATGACGAGCCGCGACAGCTTCGGTGTGACGGACCTGGCCGGGCTCCGCCGCGGCGAAGTGAAGCCGGCCGCCAACGATCCTCGCGGCCCGCTGCCGGTCGCCGTGGTCGCCACCAAGGACAAGGCGCGTGTCGTGGCCTACGGGACGTCGCTGCTCGCGGCCAACCAGTACTTCCCACAGCCGGGCAACCGCGATCTCTTTCTGAATACCGTGTCGTGGCTGGCCGAGGAGGAGAACTTGATCTCCATCCGACCCAAGGACGCGCGTCAGACCCCGGTGCTCCTGTCGTCCCAGCAGATGCAGGCCGTCTTCTGGCTGCCCGTGGTGGTCCTGCCCGGCGTCGCGCTCGTGGGCGGGATCGTCGCGGTCGCCCGCCGCCGCTCCGCCAAGTAGCCGGGCCGGCATGCGCTGGCAGACGACGGCGATCCTCGCGCTCCTGCTCGCCCTGTTCGGCGGCTTCTACTACGTCTACGAGGTGCGCCTGGGGCCCGGGCGCGAGGAGGCGGCCGCGCGCAAGGGCCGCGTCTTCGCCGCCGACACCAAGGACGTCACCGCGCTCGAGCTCAAGCGCCAGGGCGAGACCGTGCGGCTCAAGCGCGACGGGGAGCAGTGGGCGCTGCTGGAGCCCGTGCGTGCGCGCGGCAGCCGGCCGGCGGTGGACGAGACGCTGGCCAACGTGCTCACCGCGAAGATCGACCGCGAGATCGACCCCAACCCCAAGTCACCCGCCGACTTCGGCCTCGACAAGCCCGCCGCCGAGCTGAGGCTGACGCTGAAGGACGGCAAGACGGTCGGCCTCACGCTGGGCGCCAAGAACCCGACCGGCGTGTGGGTCTACGCGCGCGAGCAGGGCAAGCCGGCGGTGTTCGTGCTGGGCGAGAGCGTGTTGCGCGACGCCACGCGCCCCGTCGCCGACTTCCGCGATCGCACGGTGCTGGCCTTCGACGCCAAGGACGTGACCGGCTTCGAGGTGACGCTGCCCGAGGAGACGCTGGTCGCCGAGCGCGCCGACGGCGGCTGGCGGCTGACGCGTCCCGCCGCGCTGGCCGCCGACAGCGAGACGATCGGCGAGTTCCTCGACAAGCTGGCCGCCCAGAAGGTGCGCGACTTCGTCGCCGATGGCCCCTTCTCCACCGCCACCTACGGTCTCGACAGGCCGGTGCGCGTGACGATCCACACCGGCCGCGACAAGGAGCGGGCCAGCCGCACGCTCCTGCTCGGGCGCGTCGATGCGGCCAAGAAGGGCGTGTACGCGATGCGGCCGGGCGAGTCGAGCGTGCTGCTGCTGCCGGAGGACGCCGCCAAGCTCGTGCCGCGCAACGTCGCGGTGCTGCGCAACAAGGTCCTCGTGGCCGTCGATCGCGACAAGCTCGGGAAGCTGGAGATCGAGAGCCCCAAGGGCATGGTCACGGCGGCCCGGGAGAACGACCAGTGGAAGCTGGTGGCGCCGCAGCCGCTGCCGGCCGACCAGGTCGAGGTCGGCGCCGTGCTGAGCAAGCTGCGCGACCTGCGCGCGCAGGGCTTCCTGAGCGAGGACGCCCGCGCCATCCCGCGCTACCTCGCCAGGCCCCAGGTGCGCCTCACGCTGACCGAGCAGGGCAAAGGGGGCGCGACCACGGTGCTGCTGGCGCCGTCGCCGGAGACGCGCGGCGGCGTCCCGGTCGCGTACGCGGCCATCGACGGCAAGGGGCCGGTCGTCCTCGTGGACGCCAAGGCCCTCGGCGAGCTGGCCCGCTCGGCCAACGACCTGCGCGACCGCCGGCTGCTCGGCGAGCTCACGCCCAGGGACGTCAAGCGCGTGCGCGTGCGCGCGGGCGGCCAGACGGCCGTGCTCGAGCGCAAGGGCGAGAACGAGTGGCGGCTGGTGGAGCCGACGAAGGGCGCCGCCAACGGCGCCAAGGTGGACGATCTCCTGTACGCGCTGCGCGCGCTGCGCTGGAAGGAGGTCGTCGCGCCCGAGGGGCAGGACGCGGCGCGGTGGGGCGTGGACGCGCCCACCCTGGAGGTCGCGCTCTTCCGCGGCGACGGCGGCGAGATCGCCACCGTGCTGGTCGGCAAGCGCGAGGGCGACCTCGCCTACGTGCGCACCAAGGCGCAGCCGGCCGTCTACAGCGTGGAGGGCAGGCTGCTCGGACCGCCACCCAAAGTGCCTGAGGACTTCAAGGGCTGAAATAGGGTAGAGTTCCGCCGTGCGCCGGGAACTGTTCATCGTGGCTCGCGATCGATCGGACCTCTACCGTTATCTCAGCCAGACTTTTGCTGACGCCGAGAACGTCGAGGTGATCTTCGATCGCCGGTCGACCGAGCGGCGGGAGCACTCCACGACCGCGGCCCCCGAGCGCCGTCGCCGCGAGCGACGCAGCCGCCCCAACGTCGACGAAGAGCTGCGGAGCGTCGGCTACGCCTTCCTGGTGCTGGATTAGGCCATCAGCCCTATCTCGCGGTAGCGAGGGGCGATCCGGTCGGAGATCAGGCCCAGGCGCACCAGGCGCGGCATGAGGTTCTCCTGGAAGAGGAAGCTGTTGAAGGCCTTCGTGGTCTGCGAGGTCTTCACGGTCTCGCGCCAGATCTTCTCGCCGTCCCAGCCCATCTCGTTCCACACGTCCTGGATCGAGCGGAACCCCGTGCGCTCGTCGCGCGCATAGAGCAGGTCGCACACCTTGTAGGTGAAATCCTCCAGGAACTCGCGCTTGGGCGCTGCCATCTCGGGGATCGAGCGCTTGAGGGCGAAGTAGCCGAAGTTGACGTGCCGGCCCTCGTCCTGGAGGACGTAGTCGAGAAGCTGGGAGAGCGTGGGATCGGCCGTCTGGCGCCGCATCACGTTGAAGGCGGCGATGGCCAGGCCCTCCACGATCATCTGCATGCCGAGCAGCTTCAGCTCCCAGAGATTGGTGGCGAGGATCTCGTCCAGCACGCTCTTGAGCAGCGGGTCGACGGGGTAGATCTTGTGCAGCTTCTTGACGTAGCGCTCGAACACCTCCACGTGCCGGCCTTCGTCCACCACCTGGGTCGAGGCGTAGAGCTTGGCGTCGAGCTCGGGGATCGAGTTCACGAGCTGGCCGCAGACGACCAGCGCGCCCTGCTCGCCGTGGAGGAACTGCGAGAGCCGCCAGGCGGAGACGCGGATCTCGACCTCCTTCTGCTCCTCGGGCGTGAGCCGGCCGAAGAAGCTCGTGCCGGCGAAGGCGACCTGCACGTTCAGCACCGCGCCCTCGCTGCCCACGGGCCGGCTCCAGTCGATCGCCGTCGAGCCGTTCCACTGGTTCTTCTTGGCGGTCTCGTACAGCATGTCCAGCTCCTGGTGGGTCGGCTCGTAGTCGTAATCCCAGAGCGTCTCGAGCTGGTACGTGACCCGCCGCGCGGCCTGCTGGTGAGCTGTCGTCATCGACGCCGCCTCCACGCCGAATGAACCGCCATTCAGCGTCGGCATTGTAGCGCACCTCGCACGGCTGCGGTAGCATGAGCCCCTGCAATGGCGAGCTCCGACGGCGGGATCTACCTCAAGCAGCTCGAGCTGGGCCCGATGCAGAATTTCGTCTACCTGGTTGGCGACCCCGTCGTGCGAGAGTGCGTGGTGGTGGACCCGGCCTGGGAGATCGACACGATCGTCGACACTGCCGCCCGCGACGACATGCGGCTCGTCGGCGCGCTGGTCACGCACACGCACCAGGATCACGTGGGCGGCAGCCTGGCGTCGTGGGGCATGCCGGGGCGCATCCCCGGCGTCGAGGAGTTGCTGGCCAAGGCGCGCGCGAAGATCTACGTGCACAAGGCCGAGCGCGAATTCCTGCCCGGTCTCGGCTCCGATCTCGTCAAGGTCGACAACCATGACACGCTGGCGGTCGGCCGCCTCACGCTGACGTTCCTGCACACGCCCGGGCACACGCCGGGCTCGCAGTGCTTCCTCGTCGACGGCCGACTGATCTCCGGCGACACGCTCTTCATCGGCTCCTGCGGCCGCACGGACCTGCCGGGCAGCGATCCGAGCGAGATGTACTACTCGCTCACCCAGCGCCTGGGCGCGCTGCCCGACGACACGCGGCTCTTCCCCGGACACAACTACGGCGGCCCCTCCTCGACGATCGGCGACGAGAAGCGGCACAACCCGTTCATGCGGTTTCCCGCCCTCGGCGATTTCCTGCGCGCGATGGGCCGGGCGTGATCTCGGGCCGCGACTTCGCGAGCGGCCTCGAGCGGCACGGCTTCGACTTCTTCACCGGCGTGCCCTGCTCGCTGATCGAGGACCTGCTGGCCGTGCTCGAGCGCGGCTCGCGCGCCCCCTACGTGGCGGCGGTGCGCGAGGACGCCGCCGTGGGCGTCGCCGCCGGCGCGTGGTTCGGCGGCCGCGCCCCGGTGGTGCTGATGCAGAACTCCGGCCTCGGCACCAGCCTCAACGCGCTGGCCTCGCTGTCGCTGATGTACGGCCTGCCCGCGCTCCTCGTGGTCACGTGGCGCGGCTTCGAGGGCAAGGACGCGCCGGAGCACATCCTCACCGGCGAGATCACGCCGCGCCTGCTCGAGCTGCTGCGCATCCCGTTCAGGATCCTGGCGGCCGACTCGCTGGAGTCGGATCTCGCGTGGGCGGGGCGCGAGATGCGCGCGCGCCGGCAGCCGGTCGCGCTGCTGGTGCCTCCCAAGGTCGTGGAGACGGGACGGGTCGAGCCCGCGGCCGCCAGCGCCGCCGAGCCGCGCCCGCGGGCGCCGGGGTCGGCGGAGGCGCCGC
This sequence comes from Candidatus Rokuibacteriota bacterium, assembly GCA_003220265.1. Taxonomy (GTDB): domain Bacteria; phylum Methylomirabilota; class Methylomirabilia; order Rokubacteriales; family CSP1-6; genus AR5. Next base: position 33,956 of record QHRW01000020.1, read on the forward strand.
TCGCCGTGTCCGCGATGTCGCGGCTCACCGCACTCTCCATCGCGCTGAAGGCGATCGGCGGGGCGCCGGTGCTCCACGCCAACGGCTACATCTGCCGCGAGAGCTTCTCGGTCGCCGATCGGCCGCAGAGCTTCTACATGATCGGCTCCATGGGCATGGCGCCGGCCATCGGGCTCGGGCTCGCGCTGGCGCGGCCGGCGCGCCGCACCGTCGTCTTCGACGGCGACGGCAATCTCCTGATGAATCTCGGGATCCTGCCGATGATCGGCGCCGCCCGCCCGCCCGGCCTGCTGCACCTGGTCTTCGACAACGAGGTGTACGGCTCGACGGGCAACCAGGCCTCGCCCTCGCGCAGCGTGCGGCTCGACCGGCTCGCCGCGGCGGCGGGCTTCGCCAGCGCGGTGGCCGTGAGCGATCCGCAGGCGCTGGACGGCGCGCTGCACGCCGCGCTGGACGCGCCCGGTCCGCACTTCGTGCTGGTGAAGGTGACCGCCGACGAGGCCGAGGTGCCACGCATCCCTTACACGCCGGCGGCGCTGCGCGACCGCTTCCGCGCCGCCATCCAGGAGGCCTGAGTGCGGACAACGACCCGGCTGCGAGCGCTCGTGCAGCGGCCCGAGACGGTCTTCCTCATGGAGGCGCACGACGGCCTGTCGGCGCGCATCGCCGCCGAGGCCGGCTTCGAGGGGCTGTGGGCGAGCGGGCTGACGATGTCGGCCTCGTTCGGCGTGCGGGACAACAACGAGCTCGCGTGGTCGCAGGTGGTCGAGCACGTCGGCTTCATGGCCGACGCGGCCGGCAGCGTGCCGATCCTCGTCGACGGCGACACCGGCTACGGCAACTTCAACAACATGCGGCGGCTGGTGCGCAAGCTGGAGCAGGTGGGCGCCGCCGGCGTGACGATCGAGGACAAGCTCTTTCCCAAGACCAACTCGTTCCTGCGCTCCGAGCGCCAGCCCCTGGCCGACGTCGAGGAGTTCTGCGGCAAGATCAAGGCGGGCAAGGACAGCCAGGGCGATCCGGACTTCGTGGTGGTCGCGCGCGTGGAAGCGCTGATCGCGGGCTGGGGCCTCGCCGAGGCCATGCGCCGCGCGGAGGCCTATCAGCTGGCCGGCGCCGACGCGATCCTCATCCACAGCCGCCAGTCGAGCGCGGCGGAGATCTTCGCGTTCCTCGACGCCTGGGCGGGCCGCGCGCCCGTCGTGCTGGTGCCGACGAAGTACTGGCGCACGCCCACCGAGGAGTTTCGCGCGCGCGGCGTGTCCGTCGTGGTGTGGGCCAATCACCTGCTGCGCGCCGGGATCTCCGCCATGCAGGACACCGCGCGGCGCGTGCGCGCCGACGCCTCGCTGCTCGACGTCGAGCCGCAGGTGGCGCCGCTGCAGGAAGTGTTTCGCCTGCAGGGCGACGAGGAGCTCGAGGAGGCCGAGCGCCGCTACCTGCCGGTGGCGCGCCGTGCCGCGCTCTCGGCCGTCGTGCTGGCCGCGGGCGCCGGCGCGGACTTCGCGGGCCTCACCGCGCGCGTGCCGAAGGCGATGCTCAAGGTCCAGGGCCGCCCGATCCTGAGCCGCCTGCTCGACGACCTCGCGCACTTCGGCTGCCGCGACGTCACCGTGGTGCGCGGCTACCGCAGCGAGGCGGTGGAGGCGCCGGGCGCGCACTTCGTGGAGAACGCGCAGTTCGCCGAGACGGGCGAGGCCCACTCGCTGGCGCTGGCGGAGTCGGCCATCGTGCCGGGCGCGCTGGTGGCCTTCGGCGACATCGTCGTCAAGCGCCACATCATCCAGGCCTTGCTGGAGGAGGCGGGCGACGGGATCACGCTCTCCGTCGACAGCGCGCTGGCCGGCCACGACCAGCCCGAGCGCGTGCGCAGCAGCCGGCCCGACGCCGGGCGCTTCAGCTTCGATCCCGTGCGCCTGGAGGCCATCGGCGATGGCGTGACGCCGGCGGCCAGTCATGGCGCCTGGATCGGCCTGCTGCACCTCGGCGCCGACGGCGCCACGTGGCTGCGCGAGGCGATCGCCGAGGCGCGCGCAGACGGCGCGCTGGCCACGGCGCCGCTGTGGTCGCTGCTGGCGCGCGTGCTGGCGCGCGGGCGGCCGGTGACGGTGGTCTACACGCGCGGCGGCTGGGTCAACGTCAACAACCTCACGGACCTCATCGACGCCTCCGGGCTCTGAGCGCGGCGGTGGCTGTTTGGCGATCGACGCGCGCCGTGTCATCATCGGAGCGCAATGACTGATCGCTCCGGCGCGAGGAACTGGCTCAAGGTCCGGTTCCTCGCCGGCATCTTCGTCACGCTGCCCGTCTTCGTCACCGCCTGGATCCTCTGGGTCTTCTGGAGCAAGATCGACGACTTCTTCGCGCCGATGTACTTCCGGATGCTCGGGGGGCGCGTGGTGCCGGGGCTCGGCTTCCTCACCGCGGTGGCCATCATCCTGGCCATGGGCACCGTCGCCCGCAACGTCGTGGGACGGAAGGTGCTGGCCTGGGGCGACGCGGTGCTGCTGCGGGTGCCGATCTTCCGCATGCTCTACCCGTCGATCAAGATGCTGATCGACGCCTTCTCGCCCGAGCGCCGCGGCTCGTTCAAGGCCGTCGTGCTCGTCCAGCATCCGCGGGAAGGCGCCTGGGCGTTCGGCTTCGTCACCGCGGAGGTCAGCCTGGAGGCGCCCAACGGCAAGGGCGAGATGGTGACGGTGTTCGTGCCGACCAACAACCTCTATCTCGGCGACGTCGTCATGGTGCCGCGGCTCGACGTCATCTTCACCGGGCTGAGCGTGGAGGAAGGCCTGCGCGTGATCCTTTCGGCCGGCACCGCCACGCCCGACCGGCTGCCCAAGACGTGGAGCCAGCGCTGGTAGACCGCTGGCCCCTCGGGCTCAGCTGATCGTCGCCGCCCAGTCTCCGAGCGCTCCCGCCAGCCGGGCCAGCCGAGTGAAGAAGAAATGGTCCGCGCCGTCGATCACGATGACGGTGGCCTTGGGCAAGGCCTGTCCGAGCGCCGCGAGCGCGCTCGCCGGGCAATAGTCATCCGCGCTCCCGGCAGCCAGGAGGATGGGACCATCGACACCGAGGGATGTGGGCGGCTGCCACGGGCGCATCGCCAGCGGCGGCGCGATGAGGGCCAGGCCGGCCAGCCGCTCGCCGCGGGAGGCCACGGCGGCGGCCATCGACGCGCCGAACGAGTACCCGGCCAGCGCCACCCGGCCGTCCGCTGGCAACTGCCCGCGCAGATGGGCCAGGGCTGCCCGGACGTCGTCCTGCTCGCCGCCGCCCTCGTCCCAGGCGCCGGCCGAGCCGCCCACGCCGCGGAAGTTGAAGCGCAGCGTGGCCAGCCCGGCCTCGGCGCAGGCCTGGACGGCGACCGTCACGATCGGGCTATCCATGTCGCCCCCATACAGAGGATGGGGGTGGCAGACGGCCACGCCCAGCCGGGCCCCGGCGGGGATGGCCAGGGCCGCCTCCAGGGCCGGGCCGGGCCCGGGGATGGTCACGGGGCGTTCGGGTATCATCCGGGCGAGAGAATAACGAGGGGGGGACGCGCCGTCCAACCGACGTGTTGACCTGCTACCGGACTCGACGCCGGCTCGGGGCCTATCTGGACGAGGCCCTGGACCAGGAGACGGCGCACTCGACGGCGACCCATCTCGCGACGTGTGAGGGTTGCCGGCGCGAGGCCGCCGAGCTGCGCCGCCTCCACGGTCTGCTGCGACGCACGCTGAACCCCGCCCAGCCCGACTGGACCGGCTTCTGGCAGGGTGTCGTCCGGGGCATCGAGGACCAGCGCGTGGCCCGCCCGGCGCCGCCCGCGCGTCGCTGGTGGCAGCCGGCGTGGCGTCCGCGCTGGGCCCTGGGCAGCGCCCTGGCCGCCGCGCTGCTCGTCACGCTCGGTGTCTGGCAGTGGACGCCGTCGGGCCCCGTGCCCTCGCAGGCCGGCGTCATGGTCACCTCGGCGCGCACCGACGATCCCCGCGGCACCGTGATGGTGTACTCGACGCCCGAGCAGGACGTCGCCGTCGTCTGGGTCTTCGGTCTTGACCAGGACTAGCGCGGGTTCTTGAGGCTGTTCAGCCGCTCGCGCGCGAGCGGCGTCTCTTCCGCCTGCGGGAAGTTCGCGACGAGATATTCCAGCCGCTGCTGCGCCACCGCCGGCTGCTTCAGGTCGAACAGCGCGAGCGCTTCCTTGTAGAGCGCGGTCGGCGCCTTCTCGCTGCGCGGATAGTTCGCGAGCACTTTCCGGAATTCCTGCACCGCCTGCTCGAGCTCCTGCACCACGCGGTCGCTTTGGCCCGCGTTGGTGGCAGTGCGCGCCTGGCTGAAGTAGCCCTCGCCGATCCAGTACTGCGCGTTGCCGGCCAGCGGATGCTCGGGGAAGCGGCGGAGGAATTCACGGAAGCCCGCCATGGCCAGCGCGTAGCTGCCCTTGCTGAAGTCGATGTACGCCGCTTGATAGATGTCTTGCGGCTGCAGCGCGCTGGTGGTGGCGGGGGCCCGCTGCCCGGTCGGCGGCGGCGAGGTGGCCGGCGTGCCGGTGGCGGCGCGCGGCGGCGCGCTCGGCGCCGCGGTGGCACCCGTGCTGCCGGCGACGTTCGTGCCGGCGCTCGTGCCGGCGGCGGTGGACGTGCTCCCGGCGCTGCCGGCGCCGCCCGGAGTGCTCGTGGTGGTCGGAGTGCTCGGAGTGCTCGGGCTCACGCGCACCTGGCGGCCCAGCGCGTCGACGCGCGCGGACAGCTCGTCGATGCGGCTATTGAGCTCGGTGAGCGAGGTGGCGAGACCGTCGAGGCGGCGGTTGAGCGTCGTGACGTCGCGCTCGCCGTCCGCGCCCTGGGCGCGCAGGCGCGCGTCCACGGCGCGCAGCGCCGCCGTCTCGGCGTCGGTCCGGGCGCGCTGGGCGGTCTGCTGCGCCACGGCGACCTCGCCGCGAAGCTGCATCAGGTCCGATTGCGTCGCGGTCCCGGTGACGTCGGCCACGCTCGTGCAACCGGAGAGCAGGACCGCGGGAAGCCAGGCGGCGAGGAGGCGGACGGCCCTCCTCGCCGCAGGATCAGCGGACGCTAGCGCGGCTTGACGAGGAAGTGCGCGCGGCGATTCTTGGCCCAGCACTCTTCGGTCTTCTGCGAGCAGACGGGCCGCTCTTCGCCGTAGCTGATGATCGTGATGCGGCTCGCTTGCACGCCCTGGGAGACGAGGTAGTTCATCGTCGACTTCGCCCGGCGCTCGCCGAGGGCGAGGTTGTACTCGTTGGTGCCGCGCTCGTCGCAGTGGCCCTCGATCAGCACGAGGTGATTCGGGTTCGACTTCAGCCAGCCCGCGTTGCCGTCGAGCGTCTTCGCGTCGCTCGGCCGGATGTCGTACTTGTCGAAGTCGAAGTGGATGTCCTTGAGATCGGCGACCGCGGCGAACTCGCTCGGCGCCGGACGGTTGGTGGGCGTGGCCGTAGGCGCCGGTGTCGTCGTCGTCCCGCCGCTCGTCGTTCCACTGCTACTCGTCGGGCCGCCACCGCTGGAAGGCTGGGCGGCGGCGGTCGTCGCGCCCGGGGTTGTTGCCGCCGCGCCGGTCGGCGAGGGTGCCGCCGCCTGGGTCGTGGCGGGCCGCTTCGCGCAGCCAACCAGCACGACGCCGAGGACGAGCAGCAACGCGAGCATGACATGAGAACAGCGGCTAAGCATGTTCCCTCCTTTTTTGGCCTGCGCAGCCACTTCCCCCGTGGCACGAAAAGCGTATCACGGTAGGCGAGGGGACCACGAAGGACTTGTACTTTCCGCTTGCCCCCGCGTGAGCGGCGTGGGAGCGCTGCCGTCGAACAGCACGGCGAACAATTGCCAGCGGCCGAGACGGCTCGACTGGAACGCGAGATGGCGGCCGTTGGGCGCCCAGCTCGCGCCCTGATTGTCGCCGCCGCTCGTGAGGCGCCGCGGGTTCGAGCCGTCGACGTCCACGATCCAGATGTCGTGCGTGCCCGCGCGCTGCGTGTACGCGATGAGATCGCCGCGCGGCGACCAGCGCGGCTGCGTGTGGAAGCCGCCCGAGGTGATCTGCCGCACGTTGGCGCCCTCGGCGTCCATCACGTAGACGTGCGGCGCGCCCCCGCGATCGGACACGAAGGCGAGCTGGCGGCCGGTCGGCGACCACGTCGGCTCGGTGTCGATGCCGGCGTGCCGCGTGAGCCGCCGCATCACGCCGGTGGCCAGGTTCAGCACGTGGATCTCGGGATTGCCGGTCACGCTCAGCGTCATCGCCAGGCTCTTGCCGTCGGGACTGAACGACGGCGAGCTGTTGATGCCGACGAACGCGGCCAGCGTCTGCTCGGGCCGCCGCTCGAACGGAAACACGCGGTACAGATCGGGATAGCCCTGCCTGAACGACGTGAAGGCCAGCGAGCGCGCGTCGGGGCTCCACACCGGCGAGAGATTGATGGAGCCGTTGCGCGTCACCGGCACGCTACCGGCGCCGTCGTAGTCGGCCATCACGATCTCCTTGGCGCCGACCGGCCCGCTCACGTAGGCGATCTTGGTGTCGGCGACGCCGAGCTCGCCGGTGAACTGCAGCGCGACCTCGTCGGCCACCTTGTGGGCGAGGCGCCGCAGCTGCGCCGCCGGCAGCTCGAACTTCTTGCTGGCGATCATGCGGTGATCGGGATCGGTGAGATCGTAGAGCCGCATCTCGACCTCGGCGCGGTCGCCGCGCAGCGCGACGAGCCCGTGCACGCCGGCGTGCGCCCCCGCCGCCGCGAACTCCGCCCACGACTGCCGCAGCGCGTCCGGGTTGTTCACCGGGATGGCGCCGGTGGCCGCGACGACGCTGAACCTGCCCGAGAACGTCAGATCGGCGCCCGCCACCGAGGCCAGCAGCTTGCCGGCGGTGCCCGCGTCGGCGCCCGGGCTGACCGTGGTCACCGTGAACTCGGGGATGGCGATGTTGAGCTTGCGGGCGCCGCTGCCGGTGGCCTTGATCCACACTTCGGTACCTTGCGCGCCGGCGGGGGGTGGCGGCGCCACCGGCCACAGGCCCGGAACGGTCAGCAGCGAGACGATGAGCATCAGCACCAGCGGCCGTCGAACAGTCATGGATCAGCCTCGATCCTGGGAGAAGTTGAATTCGAGGTGAATCGTCAACACGGGATCACGGTACTCCGCGGGGAGCGGCGGGAACGGCACTGCGTCGTTGATCGCGCGCAACGCCTTCTGGTCGTAGTACGGGTTGCCGGACGTCTTCTCGATCGCGAGGCCGGTGATCCGCCCATCGCGGCCGATGGCGAACACGGCCACCGGCTGACGCCCCGGCTGGGCCCACATGTCCCAGCGCTCGTTGATCTTCCGCTGCACGGCGCCGATGTACCACGCGAACGCGAAGTCCGAGGTCGTCACCGTCACGGCGCCCGCGCCCTGCGGCGACCCCGTGCGCTGGCCGAGCGGCGCCGGGGGCGGCGGGTCGGCCGCGCGCGGGCTCGGCGTGGGCACGCTCGGCGCGGGCGGCGGCGGCGCGGCGCTGGCCACTTGCGGCAGCTCCTTCTCCGAGGCACGCGGCGTGCCGGGCGCGCGCGTCGGCAGCGCGCGGTCGGGCAGCGCGCGCTCCGGCAGCGACGGCGCGCGGGCCGGCATCTCCGGCGGCGCCGAGGGCCCGCTCGACCGCGACCGCTCCGGCAGCTCGCTCGGCCGCGGCGCCGGGCGCGGCGGCACCTCCTCGGCGCGCGGCGGCAACGCCGGCCGTTCTTGCGGCGTGCCCACCGCGGCCACGGCCGGCACGAGATTCACGACGTAGGTTTTCGGCTGGCGCATGCTCCACTGCGTGGCCGCGAAGAAGATGCCCGCGCCCAGGACGGCGTGCGTGAGCACCGACAGCACCGTGGCAGTGACGGGCAGCGGCGCGCCGCGCAGGGCGGGACCCCGCTGGTGCCGCAGGCGCGGCGTCAAGAGCAGCAGACCCGCGGCGCCCACGTCAACGCTCCCGCGCGGGCTCGGTCACCATGCCCAGGCGTTCGATGCCGGCGCGCCGCACCTGATCCATCGTCTCGATGACGGCGCCGTAGGCGAGCCCGGAGTCGGCCTTGAGATAGAGCGTCTTGTCGGTGCGGTTGCCGAACGCCGCGCGCAGGCTCGCGTCGAGCGAGCCGGCCGCGACCCGCTTTTCGTTCAGATAGAGCGTGCGCTCCTTGGTGATCGTCAGCACCATCCGCTCCTCGACGGCCGTCGGCTTGGCGGCCGCCCGGGGCAGGTTCACGTCGATCCCGCGGTACATCATCGGCGCCGTCAGCATGAAGATCAGGAGCAGCACGAGGACGACGTCGACGAGCGGGATGATGTTGATCTCGGCCAGCGACGTCCCGATGCGCCGCTCGCCGTCGGTCGGCCCCGCGTTAAACGCCATCTTTGGCCGGCCGCGTCAGCTTCGACACCGGGCGGCTGAGGACGTTGAGGAGATCGAGGGTGAAGCCGTCCATCTCCGTCGCCCAGTGCCGCACGCGATTGACGAAGTAGTTGTAGCCGATGACCGCCGGGATGGCGGCGGCGAGACCGGCCGCCGTGGCGATCAGGGCCTCCGAGATGCCGGGCGCCACGACCGCGAGGCTGGCCGAGCCCTGGGCGCCGATGCCGTGGAAGGCCGACATGATGCCCCACACCGTGCCGAAGAGGCCGATGAACGGCGTGGCGCTGGCCGTCGTGGCCAGGAACGGCAAGTAGCGCTCGAGCTGCGCCACCTCCAGCGCGGTCGCCCGGCGCATCGCGCGGTGCACGGCGTCGAGGCGCTCGGAGGGCAGTCCCTCGTCGCCGTCGTCGATGACGTGATCGATCACGTCGGGGACGCCGGAGATCTCCGTGTAGGCGGCGGCGTAGAGTTGTGCAAGCGGGCTATCGCGGTACTTGCGCGCGGCCGCCTGCACCACGGAGGCCCGCCGCCCCTCGCGAAAGATTTTCACGAAGGCCAGGCTCTGCCGCCGCACGCGCCGGAACTGCCACCACTTCTCGACGATCAGCGCCCACGACACGATCGAGAAGAAGAGCAGGATGCCCAGGACGACCTTGGCCACCGGACCGGCGGTCCAGAGGATCTCGAGAATCCCGGCGTTCAGGGAGTCGGAGGTAGGCACGAGGGCTCCTTTGGTTAGTCGGAGAGTACGCTCTCGACTATACGAAGCAGATTGCAGACCTGTCAAACTTTTGACCGGACTTCTGCGGGCTTAGCCGGGGCCGCCGGCGTTGACTTGGCCCGCGCGCGGCCCGTATAACCGACGAGTGATCGGCCGCCTCGTCGCCCTCCTGGCCGCCCTGCTCCTGCCCGCTCTCGCGCTCGCCTCCCAGGCCACCTCGGCGGTGGAGGCGTTCGTCGGCCGCCTGGCCGGGGCCACCGTGACCGACCTCGCCATCGAGCAGTCGCTCACGCTCTACCATCCAGACGGGCGCCACCCGCAGTCCGGCGGCGAGCAGCGCGTGTGGTTCAAGGTGCCCCGGCGGCAGCGCGTGGAGCAGGTGGTGGACGGCCGCCGCGAGGTGCGGATCTCCGTCGGCGAGCGCGCGTGGGTGCGCGCCGCCGACGGCCGCGTCTACGAGGCGCCCCCGGGCGAGCGCGAGCGCGACCGGACGCACCTGATCATGCCGTTCCGCCGGAGCGCCGCCGACCTGCTCGCCGAGTGGCGCGCGCTGGGGATCCGCGACGACGTCAGCTACGTGACGCGGGTCAACGGCCGCGACGTCACCGTCATCGGCGCGCGGCCGGGCGAGCGCGCCACGCCGTCGGTGTGGCTCGACGCCGAGCACGGCGTGATGCGCGTCATCCGCCGCGAGCGGCTGCCGAAGGGCGAGGCGACGGTGGACCTGGCGTTCAGCGAGCACCGGCCGCTCTCGAATGGCTTCTCGTTTCCCTACCGCCAGGAAGCGTTCGTCGACGGCAAGCTGCTGCTGCTCATCGTCGTGCGGGCGGTCACGCTGAACGGCGGCGTGCCCGACGCCCTCTTCGATCCCGACGCGCTGCGCGCCGGCCGGTGACCGTGCCGCGCTTCGCCTTCCTGGGCACCGCCGGCGCGCTCGCCTCGGCCGCGCGCGACAACACCTCGCTCGTGATCGAGGCCGGCGGCGCCGCCGTGCTGCTCGACTGCGGCGGCAGCGCGATCCACCGGCTGCGCCGGCTCGGCGTCGACCCCCTCGCGCTCACCCACGTCGTCGTCACGCACCTGCACGTGGACCATTCCTACGGCCTCCCCTCGCTGGTGCGCCAGCTCATGATCCTGGAGCGTCAGACGCCGCTGACGGTCGTGTGCCGGCCCGAGCACGTCGAGTCCTTCCGGACGCTGCTGCGCCTGTTCAATCTCTGGGAGCGGCCGGGCGCCTTCGCGCTGACGCTGGCGCCGATCGACCTCGCGGCCGGCGCCCGGGGCTTCACGACCGGCGCGCTGGCCGTCAGCACGGCGCCCAACGCGCACGGCGCGATGCCGAACTTCGCCGTTCGCGTGGAGGCCGCCGGGGCGGGCGCCCTCGTCTATTCGTCGGACACGCTGCCGTGCGACGCCGTCGCCGAGCTCGCGCGCGGGGCCCGCACGCTGGTGCACGAGGCGACCTATCTCGAGCGCGACCGCCGGCCTGGCCGCTTCGTCGCCCACTCCACCGGCGCCGAGGCCGGCGAGATCGCCGCGCGGGCCGGCGTGGAGCGTCTCGTTCTCACGCACGTGGGCGCCGAGTATCACGACGACGTCGGGGCGCTCGCCGCCGAAGCCCGCGGGCGCTTCGGCGGCGTGGTGGAGGTGGCCGAGGAGATGCGCTTCTACTGCTTCTGAGTCTGCGCGGCCGGCTTCACGACCGTCGGCTTCTGCGCGGGCGCCTTCTCGGCAGCCGGCTTCTGGGGTGGCGGCGAGGGAGGCCCGAGCTTCTGGGGCGGCGGCTCGACCGCGGGCTCGGCGGCCGGCGAGGCGGCCACCGCGTTCTGGACGCGCAGCTCGCTGATGACGCGGTTGTCGCCGGCGACGCGGCGCGCGACGTTCTCGATCCGCAGGCGCTCGGCGTCGCTCGCGACCGTGCCGGTCAGCGTCACCATGTCGTCGCGCGTGTGAACGCCGATGCCCGCCACGCTGCCGATGCCGGCCTCCGTCGCGAGCTTGCTCTTGATCTGCGTGGTCGTGCCCGTGTCGTCCAGGAACTGGACCAGCGGGTTCACCGACATCGTGCCGCAGCCGGCCATGAGCACGGTCACGGTCAGCGCGCCGAGCGAGCGGAGCGTCGTCTTCATGGGTCCTCCCGTCGTGGTTGCCCAGCCCGGGACGTTCGCAAGGGCCGTGCCCGGCCCGGGTGAAGCGCAAAGTCGCGCGGGGCAAGGACGCGCGGAGGGGGCGCCGCCGCCTTGTGGCGCCTGGACTCCCGAGCCTGGGTAATTCGTTGCTGGCAATCAGCGCGAGACAGCCGGGTGCCCGGCGATCCAGAACCGGAGCGGCCGCGCCACGTCGCGGGTGATGCCGACGCGCGGCCCGGCGGCGATGCGGAAGTCGCGCGCCGCGGGTGGCGACTCGATCGTCAGCGCCCCGCGTGTCAGATCGGCGCCGTTGTCGCGCAGCGAGATGCCGAGCGCGCGCGTGAGGTTGCCGGGGCCGGCGGCCAGGCGCGGCGAGGCCGGCGCCACGCCGCGGCGGCGCGCCATGATTGCGCGGCCGTCGAGCGGCTCGAGGGCGCGGATCAGCACACAGCCGGCGACGCCCGCCGGTCCCGCGATGGCGTTGAGGCAGTGATGGATGCCGTAGTTCAGATAGACGTACGCGCGGCCACCGTCTCCATAGAAGAGCGCGTGGCTGCCCGGCCGGAACGCCGCGTGGCTGGCCGCGTCCTCGGGCCCGAGGTAGGCCTCCGTCTCCACGATGCGCCCGCTGGTCTGGACGCGGCCGCGGCGGCAGACGAGGACGCAGCCGAGGAGATCGCGGGCGACGGCGCGCGCCGGGCGGCGATAGAAGGCGCGGGGCAGCGGCACGCGCGCCGGCGCGGTCAGGACCCCGAGCCGTCGCGCCGCCTCGCATGGCGGCCCGCCGGCCGGGCTTTGAGTCCGAAGCGGTCCTGGATCACCGTCAGCATCTCGTCGATGCGATGGCGGAGCGTGTGCTCGGCCAGGGCGCGGCGGCGGGCGTTGGCGCCGATGGCCCGCGCCTCGTCGGGGCGGGCCAGGCAGTCGTCGAGCCGTCGCTTCAGCTCGCCGACGTCGCGGTAGACGAGCACCTCCTCGCCCGGCTTGAACAGGGTGGCGAGGTCGTCCTTCTCGTCGGCGATCTGGCAGACGCCGGCTGCCGCCAGCTCGAAGGCGCGCGTGTTGACCCCGACGATGTCGTTCATCGGATGGTGGGGATTCAGCGAGACCGTCGAGCCGGAGTAGACGCACAGCTTGGCGTGGCCGAACACGGGGCCGCCGGCCGCGAGCCGGCGCACAGCGGGATCGGTCGCGCGCGTCCAGCCGCCGCCCCACACGCGGAGCGGGTAGTGCGCCAGCTCGCTCACGAGCCGCTCGCGATAGGCGTAGCGGCTGCCGACCAGCGAGACGGCGCTGGCGTAGCGCTCTCTCTCCTCGGGGGTCAGCGTCACCGGATGATGGTCGGCCGGCACGCAGTACATCGGCAGGTAGTGGAGGTTGGCGCGGAGACCGACCGAGGCCAGGGCGCGCAGCGCGTAGCGCTCCTTGGTGAAGAAGACGTCGTAGGCCTCCAGGCACTCGAACGGAATCATCCACAGCGGGTTGTCCGGGAAGAAGTTAACGACCACCGCGTCGCTGCGCGCCTTCATCCGCCGGATGGCCTCCGGCGTGATGGGGCCGCCCTTGATCACCAGCACCACCTCGGGCCGCCACTCCGCGCACGCGCGCTCGAGCCGCTTGAGGATCACGCGCTGGTAGGCGCCCTTGGTCGGCGTGTTCTTGTAGAGCGCGTTGTCGCGCCGGTAGGGGAAGAGACGGACCTCATGGCCGAGCTCGCGCAGCTCGTCACCGAAGTCGACCCCCATCAGTCCCGGCCGCGCGAACGGCAGGACGATCAGCCAGCGCACGGGGGCCAGCCTAGCACAGCGATCGTTCGGGCCGCCCCGGCGAAGCCGGGGGGGCCCTCGAGGACGCGGGCTAGTCGCTGCCCTCGGCGATGAAGGCGCGCCAGCCCTGGGATTCGAGCTCGCGGAGGCGGGTCTGGGCGCGCGCGCGGTCGGAGAAGGGGCCGACGCGGACACGCAGCAGCGGCGACGACGCGGCGGCCGGCGTGGTCACGACGAGGATCTTGCCGTGGACCTGCGCGGCGACGCGGCCGGCGGCGCCGGCGTTGCGGTAGGCGCCCACCTGGACCCACCACGTCGAGGTCGTCGGCTTCGGGACGAGCGGACGGACGACGGGCGGCGGCGGCTCGATCCGGGGCTCGAGGCGTGCGGGCGCCGGCTTGGCCAGCGCGATCTCGCGCACGGGTACTACGGCCGGGGCCTCCCGCTGTACGATCGCCGCGGCCGGTATCTCGCGCGGCACGACCACGAGGCGCGGCGCCGCGGGCGCCGGCGCCGAGTCGCTCGTCGTCGTGACGAGCACGGTCACTGGCGCCGGGCTGGGGTCCTGCGTCGGCGCCGGCGCGGCGTATTGCGCGGTGCGCGCGGGGACGACCGCGGTCTCGAGCGGGCGCGCGATGGCGGACGGCACGGGCGGCAGCGGCACCGGCACCATCGGCTCGACGACCCGGTCCGGTGCGCGCAGCTCCGAGGGCCACATCATCGGCGGCGGCGCCGTGGCGACCTGCACGCCGATGGGCACGCCCACCTTGGCGCGGAGCTGGGCGATCAGCTCGGGCCAGGAGCCGTCACGCGCTACTCGCTGGAACTGCGCGTGGTAGTTCTCCATCGTGCTGACCCCGTCCATGACGACGTCGCGCACCACCCAGCGCTGGGCCCGGTGGATGAGCCGAAAGCCCAGGCGCAGGGCGTTGCCGTCGCGCGCCGCGATGGCCGTCTCCACGCTGGCGGTGTCGTTCTCGATGGTCTCGTCGAAATAGTCCACCTTGACGCCGCCGGCCGTGGTGGCCTTGCCGGCGACGCGCCAGACGAACGAGCGCTCGAGCAGGTCGGCGAAGAGCGCGACGAACTCGTTCTGCTCCGTCGGGGTGCGGGCCGTCCACTCGCGGCCCAGCGCCAGCATGGCCGCCTCGCGGAAGTCGAACGCGTCGTCCACGTGCCGCCGGATGGCGCGCAGCCGCTCGAGCGGCCGGTCTTCCGTCGTGGGATCGCCCAGCACGCCATTGACCGACGCGAAGAAGTCCTTCAACGCGTCGGTCGCTCCGCCGGCCGCGGCTTCCCGGGGAACGACGGCGACGAAGAGGGTGAGGACGAGGAGGGCCACGTCGAACCGCGCGCGCCAGCGCGCCCAGCCGCGCCGAAGCTTCACGGGGACCACGATACGGGCCGAGACGTCAGGGCCGGAAAGGAATTCTCAGGCGACCGCGGTTGCCTGCAGCTCGCGGAAGCGCACGGCGAACAGCGGGTCGTACAGCGCGGCCGTCGCCACGAGGACGCTGTCGGCGCCCTCGCGCAGCGTCTCGTGGGCGCGCGCGACCGTGCTGAGACCGCCCACCGCCAGCACCGCGCGGTCCCAGCAGCCGGCCTTGCGCCAGGCCAGCAGCTCGGCCACCTGGCGCGAGGCCGCGGGGAACGTGTCGGCGCCCACGATGTCGGCGCGGTCGCGCCCGCTGCCCTCGAAGGCGGCGTTGCCGTCCGCGTCCACGACGCGGCGCTGGAAGCCGTGCACGAGGACGAAGCCGCGGGCCCACGACGCCAGGCGCGTGGCCGTGTCGTGCAGCAGGCGCGGCGTGCGGAAGGCGCCGAGCTTGGCCACCACGGGCACGCCGACGCTGGTGCGCACACGGTGGAGGATCTGCGAGGCGAGCGGCACGTTTTCGTAGATCGCCTGCGGCTGGTCGGCGAACGGATCGGGCCAGGCCAGCTGGACCTCGATCACCTGGGCGCCGGCCTCGGCCGCCCACTGTGCGGTCTGCGCGTAGTCCGTCACCAGGGCTTCGCGGTCGCCGCCGGGCGGCGTCGTGCCGAGCACGCTGACGATGAGCACCTGGCCCTTGCCGATCCGCTCGCGCGCGCGACGGACGTCCTTGCGCCAGACGTCCGGCTCCGGGGAGGGGGCGCCGAGGGAGACGGCCAGTGTGAGGTCGCCATTGAAGCCGGAGCGTCGCGTCGCCACCGCGGCCTGCTCGCGGTTCTCCACGGGGCGGATGTTGGGCAGGCCCAGCGCGGGGACGGCGCTCGACCGCACCGTCGCGTACGTCAGGACGTCGAAGCCGATGCGCGCGTAGGTCTCCACCCACCTGGAGTTGAGCAGGGGGCCCGAGGCGATGCCGAGCGGCGAGTTGAGCGTGTAATCGAACAGCTTGCCGCCGGGCGCGGGAGGCAAACGGCGTACGCGAGGCAGCTTCGGCGCGTGGCCGTAGTTCCACGAGTACGAACGATCGATGCGATAACTGCCCTGCGCGATCGCTATCACTCCTCTAGCGGCCAGAGCGGGACCGGCAAGGCTCAGTATATCAGTTACTTAGAGGGCGTGCTGGAATTTGGTCCGACCTGCTGTCAGCGGAACGCCGGCATCACCTCGCGCGCGATGAGCTCGAGCTCGCGCATGATGTGCGCGTGCGGCATGCCGGGAAAGAACGTCCGGCAGATCAGGTGCGTCATGCCGTAGCGCTCGACGAACGTGCGGATGCGGGCGACGCACTGCTCGGGGCCGCCGATGATGAAGCGGTCCTCCATCAGCCTGTCGAGGTCGGTGGCGATCGCGGCGTCGATGAACGGGTGGCGCCAGCCGCCGGCGTACTCGCGCCGGTAGGCGACCATGATGTGCTCCTCCGCGAGCTCGCGGGCGCGCTTGTCGGTGTCGGCGATGATCACGTCGCGGGTGAGCGGCCACTCGGTGGGCGCCGGCCGGCCGGCCGCGCGACGTCGCTCGAGGAACTGCTGCTTGCCGGCCAGCAGGCGCTCGAGGTCGGCGGTCGGCCCGGGGATCCAGTTGTCGGCCAGCGTGGCGGCCCGGCGCAGCGTGATGTCGCCCCAGCCGCCGATCCACACGGGCGGGTGCGGCTTGGTGACCGGCTTGGGCTCGAGCCGTCCCTCGAGCGTGTAGTACCTCCCGCGGAACGCCACGCGCTCCTGCGTCCACAGGCCCGTCATGATCGCCAGCTGCTCCTCGAAGCGCGCGCCGCGCTTCTCCAGCTCGACGCCGTAGAGCGCGAACTCGTCGGGCTTGTAGCCGATGGCGATGCCGAGCGTGAAGCGGCCGTTGGACATCACGTCCAGCAGGGCGACGTCCTCGGCCAGCCGGGCCGGATGGTAGAAGGCGGCGACCAGGATGTCCGTGCCCAGCATGAGGCGCGAGGTGCGCGTGGCGTAGCCGGCCAGCACGGGCAGCGGCGAGGGCCAGTAGTGATCGGTGACGGCGTGGTGCTCCTCCATCCACACCGAGTCGAAGCCCAGCTCTTCCGCCCGGGTGACCTCCTCGAGCGACTCGCGATAGTAGTGGCCGCCCTCGATCGGGATGAAGCCCAGCTTGAGTGCCATGGGGTCTCCTCGGAGGCGCTAGGGTAGCAGGAGCGACCTTGACATGGCGGTTTTGGCCTACGATACTCGGCTCGCGTTTCTGCACAGCTGAGTGAGAAAGGAGGCGCGCGGCGGCTCGGTCCGATTCCCAGGAGTTGCGAAGCGGTTTCGTCTTACAGCGGAGGAAAAGATGAAGCGCTCGGTCGTGTCGTTCATCGCGGTCGCCATCGTGCTCATCGGCACGGTACTCTCCGGATTCGCACAGCCGCCCGCTGGCCTGAAGATGTACGTGTTCAGCTCGGGTCCGCTCACGATTGCCAAGAGCGCGCTCCAGTCCGGGGCCCCCAGCACCCAGGTCCAGGTCCCGGTCGGCTTCTTCGTCGTCATGCATCCGAAGGGCAACTTCCTGTTCGACACCGGAAACAACGACAAAGTCATCAACGACCCGAGCTACTGGGGTCCGATGGCCCAGGCTCTGCAGGTCGTCCGCACCCCTGACGTCGCCATTGACACCCAGCTCAAGAAGATCAACCTCACGCCGAACGACATCAAGTACGTGGCCGTCGGCCACATGCACCTCGACCACGGCGGCAACGTCTGCAAGTTTCCCAATGCGACCTTCCTCGTTCAGAAGGACGAGATGAAGAACGCCGCCTGGCCGGAGCCGGGCACGGCCGGTCCGTACATTCCCGGCGACGTCGCCTGCCTGCGCAATGGCATCGGCGAAGCGCTTCCGAACAAGTTCAAGATGGACCAGCTCGAGGGCGACATGGACGTGTTCGGTGACCAGAGCGTCGTCATCAAGCGCTGGCCGGGCCACACACCGGGCAGCCAGATGGTGATCGTGCGTCTGCCGAAGACCGGCACCACCGTTCTCACCAGCGACAACGTCTATTTCTCCGAGAACGTGACCAAGAACCTGCTCCCCGACATCTCGCTCGCCTACTACCCGACGGGCATCCTGAACGCGTATGAGTTCATTCGGGTGCTGCAGGGACGGGAGAACGCAAACTTCATGACCGCGCACGATCTCGATGGCCCCGCGTCCAAGGCGGCGAAGACCCACGCTCCGCAGATGTTCGAGTAGCGCGTCACCCCACGCGGATTCGAAGTACGCGACCCGCCGGGGCGGATGCGCGCCCCGGCGGGAGTCATGAGCCCGATCACCTGATGACCGCCGTCATCGCTGCCGAACAGCTCACCAAGTGGTACGGCCCCCGCCTCGCGGTTGACGACGTCTCCCTGACCGTCGGCCCCGGTGAGATCGTGGGCCTCCTCGGGCCGAACGGGTCGGGCAAGACGACGATCCTGCGCATCCTCACCGGCTACCTGCAACCCTCGGCGGGGACCGCGCGCATCGCCGGTCTCGATGTCGTGGACGATTCGCTCGCCGCGCGCCGGCACGTCGGTTACGTGCCGGAGGATGCGCCGCTGTACGCCGGCATGGGCGTGCGCGAATTTCTTGTCTTCATGGGGCGGCTCAAGGGCTTGACGGCGACCGGAGTCACGGCCGCCGTCGATGCGGCCATGGAGCGCCTCGGCCTGGGGCCCATGCGATCCGTTCTCATCGGCAGGCTGTCACGGGGCTACCGGCAGCGCGTCGCCATTGCCCAGGCGCTGCTCGGGAATCCCGAGCTGCTCATCCTCGACGAGCCGACCAACGGGCTCGACCCGCGCCAGATCATCGAGATGCGCGAGCTCATCCGCTCCTTGGGTGGCGAGCGCACGATCCTCGTCACCTCGCATATCCTGGGCGAGATCGAGCGCGTGGCCGATCGTGTCGCGATCCTGCTCGGGGGACGCCTCCTCGCGGTGCACGCGCTCCGCGCCTCGGGCCAGGGTCAGCGTCTACGCGTCTGCGTGCGGGGCGACGAGGAGGGCGTGCGCGCGTGCCTGTCACGCGTTCCCGGCGTGACCACCGTCGGCGCGCAGCCCGTGGCCGGCATGTCGCCGCCCACGTACGTCGTGGAGGCGGAGGGGCCGTCAGTGGCCGAGGCCGTGGCCGGCGCCGTGGTCGCGGCTGGATTCGGGCTTTTGACCATGGAGCCGATGCCGGTGGATCTGGAGGCCCTGTTCCTCCGGCTGACGGGCGATCGACCGGGGGCAAGCGCGTGAGGAACTTCCTGACCCTGCTGTCGAAAGAGGAGAAAGCGGTCTTCTCGTCGCCGATCGCCTACGCCATCATCGCCGTCTACCTGCTGCTCATGGGTTTCACGTTCACGTTGATGCTGTTCCTCAACCGTACCGCCGAGCTGGTGCGCGTCTTCTTCCAGGCGGCCATCCTCTTCCTGCTCATCGTGCCAGTCGTCACGATGCGACTGCTGGCCGAGGAGCGCCGCAGCGGAACGCTCGAGCTCCTCCTGACGTCGCCCGTCCGGGAGATCGAGATCGTGCTGGCGAAGTTCGTGGCGAGTCTGACCCTGGTGGCGCTCATGCTCCTGCTCACCGCCAGTGACGCCGTCGTCCTCGGGATGTACGCCGAACCCGACTGGGGACCGATTTACAGCGGTTTCTTGGGCCTTGTCCTCCTGGGCGCCACGCTCGCCGCGCTCGGGCTCGTCATCTCGGGGCTGACCTCCAATCAGATCGTGGCCGCCGTGGTGGCCATGGGGGTCGGCATCCTTCTCTGGATGATCGACTCGATCGGTCATCTGCTGCCCGACCCGTTCGATACGATCGTCACCAGCCTCTCGCTCGTCGCGCACTTCACTCCGTTCGCCACCGGCGCCCTGTTCCTGTCCGATCTCGGATTTTTCTTGACCGTCATCCTGGCGTGCCTGTTCCTCAGCGTGCGCACGCTGGCGCGACGCTAGGCCGCGCGTGAGCCGGCTCGACGTCGTCAATTCGCTGTGGTTCGCCGGCTGGCTGGTGGCCGTTCTCGTCCTCTTTGCGCTCGGCGTCCGGCTTCCGCTTCAGGTCCGCCGGCGGCGCCCGGCGGCTTTCGGCTACACGGCGGCCATCGTCGCCGGGGTCGCGGCCGTGGCCGCGCTCGCCAACATCGCGCTGGTCCGTCACGACGTGCACTTCGACTTGACCCGCGAACGGGTCTTCACGCCGTCGCGGCAGGCGGAAAACGTGGTGGACGCTCTCCGGCAGGATGTGAAGCTGACGTACTTCTACCAGGCGCAAGACTCGGCGGGAAAGCGCGCTCGGGACATGGTCGAGGTCCTGGGGCGTCGCAATGCCCGACTGCGCGTGCGCACGGTGGATCCCGACCGGCAGCCCACCGTCGCCGATACCTACGGTGTGCGCATCTATAACGCGGCCGTGCTCGAGACGGAGGGCCGGCGCGTTCAGGTCATGAGTACCGACGAGGACCAGATTGCGCTCGGCATCCTCCGCGTGCTGCGGCAGCGCCTGACCACGATCTGCTTCGTCGAGGGCCACAACGAGTATCCCATCGACAACTTCGAGTTCCATACCCACTTCGAGGGGCTGGCCGGACACAGTCATGGCGAAGGCGGCTCCGGCGTGGTGCTGATGAAGGGGCACGGGGCAGGGCGCATGCGGCGCGCTCTCGAGGCCGTCGGGTACGAGATCCGCCGGATCGTCCCCGCGACGTTGTCGGCGATTCCGCCAGAGTGCGCGGCCGTCGTCGATCTCAATCCTCGCACGATGTACCTGCCGCATGAGAGCGACGTGCTGGCCGCCTACCTGGCGGGCGGGGGCACCGCGCTCCTCGCGTACGATCTTGGCTTCGTGATCGAGCCGCGCCTGGCGGCCACGCTGCGCCGCGTCGGTATCGTGGTCGAACCGGACGTGGTCGTCGATCCCCTCGACCACTACGCGACCGACCCTGAGGTGGTGGCCGTTCCCGTCTACGAACCGCACCCGATCACCAGGCAGGTGGCGCTGTCATTCTTCCCGGGCATCCGCTCGATCACGCTGCTGCCGACCCCGTCGGACGTCACGCTTGCCCCGCTCTTCCGCAGCAGTCCGGACAGCTACACTCGGCACGTCCGGACGGCTGCCGAGCGCGAGCCGGACGCCGAGGGCGCGGCGGCCAGGCGCGCGCCGGACCGGGTCGGCCGGCAGGTGCTCGCGGCCGCGGCGGAGGGGCGATGGCCCGGGGGTGGCTCGGACGCCAAGGCTTTTCGGCTGATCGTGATCGGCGACGGAGACTTCGCGAGCAATTCGTTCCTGCCATACATGGGCAACGGCGATCTCGCGGTTTCCATGGTGCGCTGGCTCGTCCGCGAGGAGCACGCGCCCTCGGTCGCCCCGCGCATCCCGGTGCCGCCGCTCGTCCTCCTGACCAAGCGTCAGATGCGACAGATTTTCCTGGGAATCGAGATCGTCCTTCCCCTCGGCGTCATCCTGTGCGGCGCCGGGGTGTGGTGGCGACGACGGTAGCCCGGCCCGGTCGCCTGGTCGGAATTGGCGGCGCCCTGGCGGCCCTGGCACTGCTGACTGCGATGGCGCTATCCGGCCGCGTGCCGGAGAGCGGCCAGCTCGTCCGCTTCGTGCCCGCCGGCGTCCTTCCCGAGGCGCCGGCGCAGATTGATCGTGTCGAGCTCACCGCTGGCGCCCGGCGGTGGGTCTTCGCGCGAAAGGCCGACGGATGGAGCGTCGAGCCCGGATCGCGCCCCGTACCTGCCTCGCTCGCGACCCACCTCGATGATTCAATCAAGTTCATGCACGTCTCGGCGCCGATCCGCGTCCTGGCGCGGACGGAATGGGCGCCGCAAGGTCTGCGGGAATTCGGCCTGGATCCGCCTGCCTACAGCGCGACTGTGTTCAAAGGTCAGCGACGGCTCCTCGCCGCCAACTTCGGCGCCCAGAACCCCCAGAAGGTGCTTCAGTACATGCGGATCGAGGGGCAGGACGAGCTCTACGTCATGTCCCGTTTCGTCGGGGCGGCCTGGGAACAGGCGCTGGTCGAGGCGGGACGTTGAGGCGAGCGCGCATCGTCCTGGTGCTCGCACTGCTCTTCCTGATGGACGGCGCGGCGAGCGGCCGAGCCCACACGGGGGGAAGCACGGGCTATGCCTCGGTCACCGTGCATGGGAGCACTGTCCGCTACCGTGTGACGCTGCCTGCTGCCGCATTGACGTCGCAGCTCGCCGAGGATCTGCGCCTCACGCGCTTAGCCAGCGTGTCGGCCCGCGAGCGCCTGCTCGATGTGATCCGCCGCACGATCACGTTGCGCGGGGATGGGGTGCGCTGTGAGCCTGGCCCCGGCGAGGTGCAGCCCGCCGCGTTCGATGCGCCAACCGTCACCATGCTCGTGGACTTCGCCTGCCCGCGTGGGTTGCGCCAACTGGAGATCCGCGACGACATCTTCGATGTGCTCGGCGACAACCACCACACACTCGCGAAGCTCGAGTGGTCCGGTGGAACGCGCCAGTTCGCGTTCGAGCCGACGGATCGGCAAGCCCGTTTCAGCCTCGGTGAGGCCACCACGCGGGATGCGGGCAGCTTCGTGCTGCTCGGCGTCGAGCACATCCTGACCGGCTGGGATCATCTGCTCTTTCTGCTGGGACTCCTCCTCCGTGGCGGCGGCTGGCTCTCGCTGACCAAGATCATCACGGCGTTCACGCTCGCGCACAGCGTGACGCTCGCGCTGGCGGTGCTCGACGTGGTGGCCATCCCGGACCGGCTCGTGGAGGCCGTCATCGCGCTCTCGATCGCGTTCGTGGCCGCCGAGAACCTGGTGCTCACGCCGGTCGTGTCGCGGCGGTGGCTGGTGAGCTTTTGCTTCGGGCTCGTGCACGGCTTCGGCTTCTCCTCGGCGCTCCGCGAGCTCGGTCTTCCGAGCCACGGCCTGCTGCTCTCGCTGTTCGGGTTCAACGTGGGGGTCGAGCTGGGACAGGCGCTGGTGGTGGCGGTGGCGCTGCCGGCGCTCGTGCTCGTGCGCCGGACGCGCTGGGAGCGGCCGATGATCCGGAGCGCCTCGCTGGCGATCCTACTCGTGGGCGTCGTGCTGTTCGTGGAACGGACGCTCTTCTGAGCGGCGCCCGCGAAGGCCTCGTCGCGTCGCTGGCGCTGGTGCCCTCCGTCTTCGTCTACGGCACCGTGTTCGGCGGGCTGGCGGTGCAGGCGGGACTGCGCCCGCTGGAAGTGTGGGGGATGTCGGTGCTCGTCTTCGCCGGCGCCTCGCAGTTCGTGGCGGTGCCCCTGCTGGCGGCCGGCGCGCCGGCGGCGGCCATCGTGCTCACGACGTACGTCATCAACATGCGCCACTACCTGATGGCGGCCACGCTGGCGCCGTCGTTCCGGGCGTTCCCGCGCGGATGGCTGGCCCTCGTCGCGCACGTCATCAACGACGAGTCGTTCGCGGTGGCGGTGGCGCGGCGACATCCGCCGGACCCATGGGTGTTCATCGGCAGTGCGGCCGCGGTGTCGGGCGCGTTCCTCGCCGGCGTCGCGGTGGGCACGCCGCTCGGCGGCCTGGTGGCGGACCCGGCCCGCTGGGGACTCGACTTCGCGTTCCCGGCCGTGTTCCTGGCCCTCGTGGCGCTGCAGCTTCGTCGCCCGGCCGACTGGGTGGTGGCGCTGATGGCGGCGGCGCTCGCCGTCGCCATCGCGCGGGTGCTGCCCGGCACCTGGCACATCGTGATCGCGGGATTCGTCGTGAGCGCGCTGGCCGCGCTCGTCCTGCAGCCGGAGACGGCGTGAGAAGCGAGGTGTGGCTCGTGATCGCCGGCATGGCGATCGTCACGTATTTCACGCGCGCGCCGCTCCTGTTCGTGCTCGCGCGCCGCCCGCTGCCGCCACGCCTGCGCCTGTGGCTTCGGCTCATCCCGCTCGCCGTGCTGCCGGCCATCGCGCTGCCGATGGTCCTCGTGGAGCGGGATGCGGCCGGCGCGCGCCTCGCGCTGTCGCTCGCCCATCCGCCGCTCTGGGGCGCGGTCGTCGTGTTCGCGCTGGCGGCGCTGCGCGTGAACCTGCTCCTCACCGTCGCCCTGGGAGTCGCCGTGGTGGCGCTGCTGCGGGCGCTGGCGTAAGATGCTCACCGCATGACGGCAGCGTTCAGCCCGGACGAACGGGCGCGCCTGGCTCCGTACTTCACGAACCTCGACGCTCCCGTCTTCGCCCTTGTCAACCTTCCCGAAGTGGTCAAGGGCGCGCTCTTCGCCCGCTACTCACGCTCCCCGAAGTCACTCCGCCGCCTGTTCCTCGACGAGTTCCTGGCGGCAGATCGAACCACGCCGTTGGACTCGCCGGTGCGGGGACCAGGCGCGAGCCGGGGGGGAGATGGGGGGGTCGCCTCGACCCCCCCATCGTCAACAGGCGAGGGCGATCGAGAGACCGAGCGCGTCAGCGTGGACGCCGGCGTGACACGAGCCGAGCAGCTCTACGAGAAGGTGTTCTTCGAGTACGGCGACGACTCGGTCGCGCAGCTCGGCGGCGTGCACCTGGCGGTCGAGGGCGCCTCCAACATCCTGACGAAGGTCCTCGAGTGGGGCCGGCTGATGGCCTATCTCGAGCAGTCCACGCGCTACATCCCGTACGACGACCGGCCGGGCGGCCGCTATCGCTATCACGTCCCGGCCGAGCTCGGCGGGCCGCTGCGCGCGCGCTACGTGGCCACGCTGGACACGGCTTTCGACGTGTATCGCGAGTGGCTGCCGCGCGTGCGTGCCTTCTACGAGGCGCGCCATCCCCGTGAGGCGGGCGAGTCGGAGGCCGTCTATCGCACGACGATTCGCGCCAAGGCGCTCGACACGCTGCGCGGGCTGCTGCCGGCCGCCACCGTGTCCAACGTCGGCATCTACGGCACCGGGCAGGCGTGGGAGCAGCTCCTGCTCCGCATGCGTGCGCACCCGCTGGCCGAGGTGCGCGCCTGCGCCGACGCGATCCTGATCGAGCTGCGCAAGGTGATCCCGGCCTTCCTCACGCGCGTGGACCTGCCCGACCGCGGCGGCGTGTGGTCCGCCTATCTCGCGGAAACGCGGGCGGCCACGCAGGCGATCACCGCGCGTGTGCTGGCGACGCCGGCGGCCGCCGCGACCCGCGCCCCGAGCGGTGTCGCCGCCGACGAGGCGGAGGTGACGCTCACCGACTTCGATCCCGACGGCGAGATCAAGGTGGTGGCGGCGGCGCTCTACGCGGCGAGCGACCGGCCTGATCAGGAGCTGCTGGCCGTGGCCCGGGCGCTGACCCCGGCCGAGCGCACGGAGGTGCTGCGCGCCTACGTCGGCCGCCGCTCCAATCGCCGTCACCGGCCCGGCCGTGCCTTCGAGCGCACGTCGTACCGCTTCGACGTGCTGAGCGACTACGGGGCCTTCCGCGATCTGCAGCGCCACCGGCTGCTCACGCTCGAGTGGCAGCGGCTGTCGCCGCAGCACGGCTGGGTGATGCCGGAGGCCGTCGCCGAGGCCGGCGGCGCCGAGGCGTGGCGGGCCGTGATGGAGGGCGCCGCCGAGCTCCACGACGCCATCGCCGCCACCGGCCTCGCGGAGGTGGCCTCGTACGCGGTCTCGATGGCGCACCGCGTCCGCTTCTACATGGAGATGAACGCGCGCGAGGCGATGCACGTGATCGAGCTGCGTACCACGCCGCAGGGCCACCCCGCCTACCGCCGCGTCGGCCAGGCCATGCATCGGCTCATCGCCGAGGGGGCGGGCCACGCCGCGATCGCCGCGGCCATGAGCTTTGCGGATCACTCCGAGGTGGCGCTGGAGCGCCTCGAGGCCGAGCGCGCCGCGGAGCGACGAAAGGAGCGTCACGGATGGGGAAGCTGATCTTCGCCGTTGTCGTCTTCGTCGTCGGGTTCGCGGTCTACAGCGCGCTGAAGCGTCAGACGCTGCTCACGGGGCCGATGGCCGTCATCGCCGCGCGCCTGGTTCTGGCCTTCACCATCGGCATTCCGCTGCTCATCGTCCTCTTCTCGGTGTTCCGGATCATCCCGGCCGGCCACGTGGGCGTGAAGGTGCTGTTCGGCCAGGTCGAGCAGCAGCCGCTGCGCGAGGGTCTCAACGTCGTCCTGAACCCGCTCTACGACGTCGTCGACATGGACGTGCGCGTGGTGAAGCACGCCGCCCGCTACGACGCCGCCTCCAAGGACCTGCAGGCCGTCCACGTGGAGATGGTCCTCAACTATCGCGTCATGCCGGACCGCGCGCCCGAGGTGTACCGCAACATCGGGCCGAACTTCTCCAGCGTCATCATCGATCCGGCCGCCCAGGAAGTGCTCAAGGCCAACACGGCCACGCACAACGCGGAGGAGATCCTGCTGCAGCGGCCGCAGATCAAGGCGGACGTGCAGCGCGATCTCACCGCGTGGCTGGCCAAGTACGGCCTCGAGATGAAGGAGGCCGCGCTGGCCAACATCCGCTTCGACCCGGCCTACGAGAAGGCCGTCGAGTCCAAGCAGATCGAGCAGCAGAAGGCCGAGCAGAAGCGCTACGAGCTCATCCAGGCCCAGCGCCAGGCCGAGATCGTCGCCGCCGAGGCCAAGGGCAAGGGCGACGCCGCCCTCGCGGAGGCGCGCGGCGTGGCCGACGCGTTGCGCCTGAAGGGCGAGGCCGAGGCCACCTACAACGCCCGGGTGTCGGCCTCGCTGACGCCCGTCCTCATCCAGCAGCAGTACCTGGCGCGCTGGGACGGCCGGCTGCCGCAGTACAGCTTCGGCGGCAACGCCGTGCCGTTCGTGCAGGTCCCCGGCGCCCCCACCCGCTAGCCATCCGATCGCCCGCGCTGACGCGCGGCGGCTCGCTTGCGCTCCCGCCGCCGGCCCGCGATAATGGCGGCCTCATGATTGGTCGCCCAATCAAATTAAACGCCGGGGCGCCGGCGCGCCCCACCCGAACGGACGGTGACGCCTGAGCCCCAAGGTCGGCATGGCCCCCCTGCGGCGCGAGCAGATCGTGCGGGCCACCATCCGCTGCCTGGCCCGCGAGGGCTACACCCGGCTGACCATGAAGAAGGTCGCCCGCGAGGCCGGCGTCAGCCAGGGCATCCTCCACTACTACTTCGCCGACAAGCGCGCCATGCTGGTGGCCACCCTCACCGCCGTCAGCCGCGACCTCGACCGGCGCGTGGCCGCCGCCCAGTCCCGGGCCCGCCGCGATCCGACCGCTCGCCTGCGCGCGCTGGTCCGCACCTGCCTGGAGGTGGCGGTGCGGCGCCCGGAATTCTGGGTGGTGTTCCTCGAGTTCTGGGGCGAGATGGCGCACGACCGGCGGCTCCGAACCGTGAACGCCGAGGTCTACGCGCGCACGCGGAAGCTGCTCGCGCGGCTGATCGCCGACGGCGTGCGGGCGGGGCGCTTCCGCGCCGTCGAGCCCGAGCGGGCGGCCGCGGTGGTGCTGGGGCTCGTCGACGGCGTGTCGCTGCAGCTCACCTTCGATCCGCGCGCGTTCAGCGTGGCCGAGGCCGCCCGTCTGTGTGACGAGGCGCTCGGCCGCTACCTCGACGAGGAGGCATCGCGATGACCCCAGCCCTCACCAAGGCCGAGACCGAGGCGCGCGAGCGCGCCGAGGCGTACTTCACCAGCAAGGCGGCGCTGCCGCCCGCCGAAGTCTGCGCGCAGGTCGCGGCGGCGTTCGACTCGCTCGACGCCGTGCTGGCCGAGGTGGTGCCGGCCCGCGCCACCGTGCGGCCGCGGCCGGACGAGTGGTCGGCGCAGGAGGTGCTCGATCACCTGGTGGAGACGTTCCGCCCGGGCATCGACGAGCTGCGCTGCGTGCTGGCCGATCAGCGGCCGCCCGGCGAGCCGATCCCGGCGGCGCTCCGCTCCAAGGCGCCGACGCTGCGACCATGGCCGTGGCTGCTCGACGAGCTGCGCCGTCAACGACGCGACGTGCTGGACCTGCTGGGCGCCGTCCCGGCCGACTTCGCCGGCCGCGCGGTGGCGCCCATCGTCATGGTCGTCAACGTGCCCGGCGGCGAGCCCCTGCACTGGGTGCAGGACATCGAGTGGAAGGCCTACACGCTGGTCTCCTGGCGGCTGCACACGATCGACCACCTGAAGCAGATCAAGAAGGGCCTCGCCGCCGGCGGCTAATCCCGGATCCAGTTCTCGGCGGGCGGGATGTCGGGAAAGCTCCGGCGCTCGAGGCGCACGAGGGCCTCGACCTCGGCGCGCCGGTAGAGGCGCTGGCGCTTCATGCCCTGCTTGTAGCTCTTGAGGATGCCGCGGCTCACGTAGGCGTAGAGCGTCTCGCGCTTGACCCCGAGCAGGGCCGCGGCTTCCTCGACCGTCAGGTACTCCTCGCCGTCCAGGACCACCATCGCTTCCGAGGCTAGCAGAAGGCGCCGTCCGGCGCCCGGCCCCGGTCATCTCCTCTCGTCCGACATTCAGTTGAATCAATATAAATCATGTAGTATCAATGTAACAACCCGAGCACCGCCCGGGCCAGGAGGAGGAGCGCCATGGACAGCGCGTGGAAGGCCGGGCTCGAGGACGTGATCGCCGCCCGTTCCGCCGTCTGCACGATCGACGGCGGGGCCGGGCGCCTCTACTACCGGGGCTACGAGATCAGCGACCTCGCCGGCGCCGTCCCCTTCGAGGACGTCACCCAGCTCCTGTGGTTCGGCGAGCTGCCGGCGCCGGAGGCCGCCCGCGCGTTTCGCGCCCGGCTGGTCGCGGCCCGCGAGGTTCCCGCGCCGCTGCTCGCGCTGCTGAAGAGCCTGCCCCGCGACGGCCATCCGCTCGACACGCTGCGCACCGCGGTGTCGGCGGCGGCCGCGCTCGATCCCGACGCCGCCTCCATCGAGGCCGAGGCCAATCTGCGCAAGGCCATCCGGCTCACCGCGCTGATCCCGGCCCTGGTGGCGGCCTGGCACCGCATCCGCACCGGTCGCGAGCCGATTTCCACCGCCACCGCCGACTCGCACGCCGCCTGGTTCCTGACCCTGCTGGAGGGCACGCCGCCCACCGCCGAGGTGGCGCGCGTGATGGACGTCGCGCTCACGCTGCATGCCGACCACGAGTTCAACGCCTCGACGTTCGCCACGCGGGTGGCGGTGGCCACCCGGGCCGACCTGCACGCGGCGATCGTGGCCGCCATCGCCACGCTCAAGGGGCCCAGCCACGGCGGCGCCAACGAGGACGTGCTGCTGATGCTGCGCGAGATCGGCGATCCCGCGAAAGCCGAGGCGTTCGTGGAGGGCCGGCTCGGCCGGCGCGGCGCGCTCAGCAAGCAGGAGCGCACCGATCCCAAGAGCCGCATGCCGGGCTTCGGCCACCGGGTCTATCGCGTCGACGACGCCCGCGCCCGCGTGCTGCGCGGCATGGCGAAGTCCATGGCCGAGGCCACCGGGCGCCAGCGTCTGTTCGAGGTGGCCGAGCGGGTGTACGACGCGATGCGCGCGCGCACCTCGCTGCCGGTCAACGTGGACTTCTTCTCGGCGGTGGTCTACGACGCGCTCGGCATCCCGCCCGACCTGTGCACGTCGATCTTCGCCACCGGCCGCGTCGCCGGCTGGTGCGCCCACGCGCTCGAGCAGTACGCCGACAACCGTCTCATTCGCCCCCGCGCCGACTACTTCGGCCCGGCGCCGCGACCGCTGCCAACGCGATAAGGGAAAGCTCAATGGTGAGACGGAGACGCAGGGTCCAGCCACCACGGCCGATGCCAAGCGAGGTGCGCGGCGGCCTGACGCTAAGACGCAACGGGTAGCGCCGGGCAGGGGGCCGGGGCGGCGCGCTACTTCTTGACGATCACGCCACAGGCGATACGCGCACCCGAGTTCCCGGTGGGATCGGTCTTGAAATCGTCCGGCGCGGCGTGAATGACGATCGCGGAGCCGTCGGCGTCGAAGACCGAGGTCGTCCCGCTGCCGAGCGACAGCAGCTCGGTCGTGCTCTCCAGCCGTCCCTTGCCGTCGGCGCCCACCTCGATGTTGGGCAGTTCGCCGGCGTGGGCGCCCTGCGGGTTCAGCGCGCCGTGCTGGCGATTCACCGGGTTGAAGTGGCCGCCGGCCGACGCGAAGTCGGGCGGGTCGCACTTGCCGACGGCGTGGACGTGCACGCCGTGGGCGCCGCGCGGCAGGCCCTGGGCCTCGACCACGACCCGGACGACGCTGCCGACCTGCGTGAAGGTGGCGGTGCCGGCCGGCTGGCCGGCGGCGGTGCGCAGCTCGGCCCGCGCGGTGTTGTCGGTGGCGGGCACGCCGCCCATGCTCGCGCACCCGGCGAGCAGCACGGACGTGACGACGGCGATCAACGCTCTCATGGTTAGCTCCTTTTGGAGGGGAACCCTAGGAGGGTTCCCCTCGAACCCCTCCAAAATCCTGCCTGGCTCTTTGAAGCGCCTCGGGGGAGGCGAGCAAGTCCACCGCCGTCAGGGCCAGCGCCTTGGCGAACTCGGCCTTGAAGGCCTGCAGACGGCCGGGCTCGCTCGGAGGCACGTCGAGCAGAATATATAAATATTCATATGCAAGTCAATGCGGGCGTGGCTGACAGGTGGCGTCGGCGGTCAGCTCACAGCCGCGGCACGACGTCGGCGGCCAGGCGCTCCAGCTGCTCCAGCTCGTCGAACACCGGGTTGAGCATGAGGAAGCCGGCGCCGGCCGCGATCACCGCCCGCAAGCCTTCGACGCAGGCCTCGGCGTCGCCCCACACGCACACGGCCTCGGCCAGCTCCGGCTTGCCGTAGAAGGCGCCGAACCACTCGGCCAGCCGCTTGCCGGCCCGCGCGCGGTCGCGATCGAGCGCGACGTAGACGCGCTTGCCGACCGGGAACGACTGGGGCGGCCGGCCGCGCTCGGCCAGGATCCCGCGCAGCAGCGTCATCTCCTCGGCGAACTCGCGCGAGTGGCCGGGCACGCCGTCCGGCGAGATCCGGATGTAGGGATGGATCGTCGGCAGCCGCTGGCTCACGTTGCCGCAGTCGGTGGAGCCGTAGCCGGCCTGCCCGTCGTCGGGATCCTCCGGGAAGTCGATGAGCTCGAGATTCTTCGCGAAGAGCCCGGCCATGGTGGCGTTCGGCTTGAGGGGCTCGTGCACGGTCGGATCGTGGGTGACCGTGACGCGGCAGCCGGTGGCAGCAGCGGCGCCCTCGGCGGCCGCCGTGAAGCGCCGCAGCAGCTCCCAGCAATAGTCCACGGTGATCGCGCGCAGGTAGAACTCGGCGCTGGTGTACTCGGGGATGATGTTGGCCTGCTCGCCGCCCTTCGTGATGATGCCGTGCATGCGGGCGTCGGGACGGATCTGCTGGCGCATCGCATCGAGCGCGTTGAAGAGGCCGATGACGGCATTCAGCGCGTTGACGCCCCGCCACGGCCACGACGAGGCGTGGGCGGCCTGGCCGAAGAACTCCGCCTTCACCTTGATGATGCCCAGCGTCGGCCGCCACACCTGCGTCCCGCAGCGGCCGTGGATCATCATGGCGGCGTCGACGTCGGCGAACACGCCGGCGTCCATCAGCTTCACCTTGCCGGCGCCGCCCTCCTCGGCCGGCGTGCCG
The DNA here is from genome assembly GCA_003220265.1 of Candidatus Rokuibacteriota bacterium. Taxonomy (GTDB): domain Bacteria; phylum Methylomirabilota; class Methylomirabilia; order Rokubacteriales; family CSP1-6; genus AR5. The sequence continues at coordinate 64,839 of QHRW01000020.1, forward strand.
ATCACCTGCACGCGGCCGGCGAACGGCAAGGTAGTGGACAGCGCCAGGGCCAGCGCGGCGCCGGCGCCGCAGCCGGCGGTGGCGATCACGTTGTGGCCGCAGGCGTGGCCGGCCCGGGGCCGCGCCCGGGAATGGTGGCGCGGAACGCCGTCGGCAATCCGCCCACGCCCCGCTCGACGTGGGCGCCGTGCTTGGCCAGGAACTCGGTGAGCCACGCGACGGCCTGCTGTTCCTTGAACGCGAGCTCGGGCGTGGCGTGGATGCGATGCGAGAGGCGCTCCAGCTCGTCGGCGAGGCCGTCGACGGCGTCGGCGACCTTCAGCTTCACGTCGCGAGCGGCGTCGCTCACTTCTTCGCCTCGAACTCCGCTCGCGCGCGCTTGACGAGGCCGGGATCGGCCAGCAGGTCGAGCGTCGTCATCGCCATCGTCTTGGCGGCCTGGCACATGCCCTGCCGGGCCAGCGGCGAGACGGCGGCCGCCTCGAACGCCCGCGAGTGGATCGGCGTGCCCGTCGGCGCGATCTGCACCATCGGCTGGATGGCCGGGATCACCTGGCTCACGTTGCCGATGTCGGACGAGCCCAGCCGATCGGGCGCCGGCGACTCCTCGGCGCCCACCGTCTTCATGTTGGCGCGGAAGAGGCCGAGCAGCGTGTCGTTGCGCTTGAGCGGCTCGTAGGGCGCTTCCATGTCGATCGTGGTCATCGTGCAGCCGGTGGCCTTGGCGGCGCCCTCGGCGCACGCCACCACGCGCTTGTGCAGGTCCCACATGTAGTCGAGCTTGGCGGCGCGCACGTAGAAGGTGCAGGCGGCCATCTCGGGGATGATGTTGGGGGCGGCGCCGCCGTGGGTGACGATGCCGTGGATGCGCGCGTCGGGCCGCATCTGCTGGCGCAGCATGCTGACGTTGTTGAAGGTCTGGATGACGGCGTCCAGCGCGTTGACGCCCTCCCACGGATCGGCGGAGGCGTGCGAGGCCTTGCCGCGGAACTCGAAGCCCACGCGCACGATGCCGAGCAGGTCCTGGTGGAGGATCCAGCGGTCGAAGCCGTGGATCATCATCGCCACGTCGACGTCCCTGAAGACGCCGCCCTGGATCAGCTTCACCTTGCCGCCGCCGCCTTCCTCGGCCGGCGTGCCGATCACCTGGATGCGCCCGTGCGGGAGCTGCGCGCGCACGGCGGCCAGCGCAGCGCCGGCGCCGGCGCCCGCCGTCGCGATCACGTTGTGGCCGCACGCGTGACCGATCTGGGGCAGGGCGTCGTACTCGCACAGGATGGCGATCGTCGGGCCCTGGCCGGTCTCGATGGTGCCGCGGAAGGCGGTCTCCACGCCGGCCACGCCGCGCTCGACCTTGAAGCCCTGCTTGGCGAGGAAGTCGCCGAGCCAGCCGGCCGCCTTCACTTCCTGGTAGGCCAGCTCGGGATGGTCGTGGATCTGGCGCGAGAGTGCCTCGAGCTCGTCGGCCAAGCGGTCCACGGCCTGACCGATGAGATCTTTGACTGCGCTCATGGATGTTCTCCCCGGGGTCGTGATCGATGGCCGGCCCGCGGGACTGGACCGGCGGGGAGAACTATATCACCGCGCGCTATGGCGATTGGCCGGGCGCTATTGCGAGCCGACGGCCGGCGGCTGGTAGCGCTCGGTCGCGGTGCCGTAGCTCGGCACGCTCGGCGGCGAGGGCGGCGAGCCGGCGCTGCCGATGCTCGGCGTCGAGCCCGGCTGGGCAGCCTCGCCCGGGCGGCTGCCGATGCTCGGCACGGTCTGAGGCTGCGCCGGCGCGCCGGGGCTGCCGATGCTCGGCACCGTCACCGGTGGCGGCGGCCACACGGCCGACGGCGAGGCGGCCTGGGCGAGCAGGAACGCGGCGGCCGTGAGCCCGGCGAAGAGCATGCCCTCGTGGAGCAGCAACCGCGATGCCACCGGCGTATAGTTCGCCGTACCCGGCCCGTCCTGACAGGAGGCTCTCGTGAACAGTCGTGTGACGCTCGGCGTGGCGATTCCCCAGACGTTCGTCGGCGCGCCGGTCGACACGCGACGGATGCGCGATTTCCTGAAGCAGGCCGAGGCGCTGGGCTTCGAGAGCGCCTGGGTCGTCGAGCAGGTCCTCGGCTCGGCCCCGATCCTCGAGGCGGTGTCGACGCTGGCGTGGGCGGCCGCGGTGACCGAGCGCCTGCGGCTCGGCTCGGCCGTGCTGCTGACTGCACTGCGCAGTCCGGTGCATCTGGCCAAGGCGCTGGCCACCATCGATCAGCTGAGCCACGGCCGGCTCGTCGTCGGCGTCGGCCTCGGCGGCAGCCCCAAGGTCTATCCGGCGTACGGGCTCGGTGCCGAGCGCCGGGCCGCCCGCTTCGCCGAGGGCCTGCGACTGATGAAGCGCTTGTGGACGGAGCCGCGGGTGACGATGGCCGGCGAGTTCTACCGGCTCGAGAACGCCTCGATGGAGCCCAAGCCGGTGCAGAGGCCGCATCCGCCGCTGTGGTTCGGCGGCCACCATCCGCAGGCGCTGCGGCGCGCCGTGGAGCTGGGCGACGGGTTCATCGGCGCCGGCTCGGCCTCCACCGCCACGTTCGCCGAGGAGATGACGCTGCTGCGCGGGATCCTGGCCGAGCGCGGCCGGCCGCCCCAGTCGTTCCCGGTCGGCAAGCGCGTCTACGTCGCGCTCGATCGCGACCGCGCGCGGGCCGGCAAGCGGCTGGCCGAGTGGTTCGGCGCCTTCTACGGCAAGCCGGAGCTGGCCGAGGCCGTGTGCGTGTGGGGCGACGCCGAGGCCTGCGTCGAAGGCTTGCGGGCGGTGATCGCGGCCGGCGCCGGCTTCCTCATGCTCAACCCGGTGTTCGACGAGCTGGAGCAGCTGGAGCGCCTGGCCGCCGACGTCGTGCCGCGGCTGTGAGCTGACCGCCGACGCCACCTGTCAGCCACGCCCGCATTGACTTGCATATGAATATTTATATATTCTGCTCGACGTGCCTCCGAGCGAGCCCGGCCGTCTGCAGGCCTTCAAGGCCGAGTTCTTCAAGGCGCTGGCCCACCCGCTGCGCATCCGCATCCTCGAGCTGCTGGTGGTCGGCGAGCGCAGCGTGCTGGAGATCCAGCGCGCCGTCGGCGCCGAGCAGCCGGTGGTGTCGCAGCAGCTGGCCGTCCTCCGCGCCAAGCACATCGTGCGCGCGCGCAAGGAGGGCACCACCGTCCGCTACGCGCTGGCCGACCCGGAGATCCGCGCCCTCCTGACCTCGGCCCGCCGCATCTTCAACAACCAGCTGGTCGGCACCCGCACCATGCTGGCGACGACGCCGCGGTGGTGGTGGCCCGCGAGCTGGCCGCCCGCACCCGGCGCCTGCTCGGCCGGGCGCTGGCCATCCGGGAGGTGGACGCCGGCTCCTGCAACGGCTGCGAGCTGGAGATCTCCGGGCTCACCGGCCCCGTCTACGACAGCGAGCGCTTCGGCATCCACTTCGTGGCCTCGCCGCGCCACGCCGACCTGCTGCTGGTGACGGGGCCCGTCACGCGCAACATGGAGGTGCCGCTGCGCAAGACCTGGGAGGCCACGCCGGCGCCCAAGCTGGTCGTCGCCGTCGGCGACTGCGCGCGCACGTGCGGCGTGTTCGCCGGCTCCTACGCCGTGGTCGGCAGCGTGGACCGCGTGGTGCCCGTCGATGTCTTCGTCGACGGCTGCCCGCCGGAGCCCGCCGACATCCTGCGCGGCATCCTCACCGCGCTCGACCGCCGGACGGCGCGCTGAGCGCTTTCCGGCCATGACGCTCGAGACCACCGCCTGCGTGCTGGCCTACATGGTCCTGGCCTACCTCGGCGGCGCCGTCGCCGCGCTGCTGCCGCTCCGCCCGGATCTCACGCGCGCGCTCAGCGCGGCGGCGGCCATCGGCGGCGCCGTGGCCGGCATCGTGCTGGCGGCGCGGGTGCTGATCGGCGGCGCGCCGTTCGCCCTCACGGTGCCGGCGCTGCTGTCGGTGGGTGGCGGGCTCGCGCTGCGGCTCGACACGCTGGGCGCGTTCTTCCTGATCCTGGTCGGCGTGGTGGCGGCGCCGGCCGCGCTCTACGGCGCCGGCTACAGCCGGGCCTACACGGGCCGCTACTCGCTGCGCTGGCTGGGCGCCATGCTCAACCTGTTCCTGCTGACGATGAGCGTGGTCACGCTGGCCGACAACGTGCTGACGTTCGTGCTGGCGTGGGAGGCGATGTCGCTCGCGTCCTACTTCCTCGTCATGACCGAGCACGAGCGCGCCGACACGGTGGCGGCCGGCGGCTGGTACCTGGCCATGACCCACGTGGGGCTGGCGCTGATCCTCTCCGCGTTCCTGCTGCTGGTGCCACCGAGCGGCGGCGGCAGCTTCGCCGAGCTGCGCGGGATGGCCGTCACGCTGTCGCCGTCGCTGCGCGGCGTCGTGTTCGTGCTGGCCGTGCTCGGCTTCGGCAGCAAGGCCGGCCTGGTGCCGCTGCACGTGTGGCTGCCGCGCGCGCATCCGGCGGCGCCCAGCCACGTCTCCGCCCTCATGTCGGGCGTGATGGTGAAGCTCGGCGTCTACGGCATCCTGCGCGTCGCGCTCGATCTGCTCGGCGTGGGGCCGGCCTGGTGGGGCGCGCTGCTGATCGGGCTGGGCGCGGCCTCGGCGCTGGTCGGCGTGCTGTACGCGCTGATGGAGGACGACCTCAAGCGGCTGCTGGCGTACTCGAGCGTGGAGAACGTCGGGCTGATCTTCATCGGCGTCGGCGCCGGACTGCTCTTCACGAGCCTGCGCGAGCCGGCCGCCGCCGCGCTGGCCCTGGCCGCCGCCCTCTATCACGCGCTGAACCACGCCGTGTTCAAGGGCTTGCTGTTCCTCGGGGCCGGCGCCGTCGCCCACGCCACCGGCACCCGCGACATGAACCGGCTGGGCGGCCTCGTGCGCCGGCTGCCGTGGACGGCCGCGTGCTTCCTCGTCGGCGCCCTCGCCATCGGCGGGCTGCCGCCCTTCAACGGCTTCGTGAGCGAGTGGCTGCTGTTCCAGTCGCTGCTGCCGGCCATCGGCAGCTCGGCGCCGCTGGTGGCTCCCGTGATGACGCTCGCCGTCGGCGCGCTGGCGCTGACCGCCGGACTGGCCGCCGCCGCCTTCGTGAAGGCCTTCGGCATCACCTTCCTGGCGCTGCCGCGCTCGGTGGAGGCGCGCGAGGCCCACGAGGCAACCGCCACGATGCGCGCGTCGATGGTCGTGCTGGCCGCGCTGTGCGCGCTGCTCGGTCTCGGCGCCGCCTTCGTGCTGCCGGCGCTGGGCGGCATCGTGGCCGGCTACGCCGGGCTGCCGCGCGTCGTCCCGCCGCTGACGGCCGGCGCGCTGCTGCTGCCGCCCGGCGGCGGCGCTTCGATGTCGCCCTCGCTGGTGGCCATCGGCCTGCTGCTGGCGATGGGCGCGGCGTGGGTCGCCGTGCGCGTGGGCGCCGCCCGCGGCCTGCGGGTGAGCGACACGTGGGGCTGCGGGCGCATCGGCCAGACGCCGCGCATGGAGTACACGTCCACCGCGTACGCGGAACCGCTGCGGCGCGTGTTCGCCGAGCTCTACCGGCCGACGGAAGACCTGACGATCGACGTCCATCCGGAGTCGCGGTACTTCGTGCAGTCCATCGCCTACCGCAGCGAGATCGTGCCGTGGTTCGAGCGCTACGTGTACGGCCCGCTGGTGCGGCGCGTGGCGGCCGTCGCCGGCCGCACGCGCGCGATCCAGTCGGGCTCCGCCCACGCGTATCTCGCGTACCTCGTCGTCGCGCTGCTGGCGCTGCTGGCCATCTCGCTGGCCTGGAGCGGCTGACGTGGTGCCGTGGGCGATCGAGATCGTGCAAGCGGCGCTGGTGCTGGCGCTGGCCCCGGGGCTGGTCGGCGTCGTGCGCTGGCTCAAGGCGCGGCTGCAGAGCCGGCGGGGCGCACCCCCGTGGCAGCCCTACTACGAGCTGCGCAAGCTGTTCGGCAAGGAGGTCGTCGTCTCCAGCAACGCCTCCTGGCTCTTCCGCCTGGCGCCGTACGTCGTCTTCGCCAGCACGGCGGCCGCGGCCTGCCTCGTGCCATCGCTGGCCGTCGGGCGGCCGCTCGACGCCGTCGGCGACCTGCTGGTCGTCGTCTATCTGCTGTTGCTCGGCACCGTGTTTCTCTCGCTGGCCGGGCTCGATCCCGGCTCGGCCTTCGGCGGCATGGGCTCCAGCCGCGAGATGACCGTGGCCGCGCTGGCCGAGCCCACGGTGGCGCTGGCGATCTTCGCGCTGGCGCTCAGCGCGGGCTCGACCAACCTGGGCCAGATCGTCGGCCGCACGCTGACCGATCCGGCCGCCGCGCTGAGCCCCGGCCATCTCTTCGCGTTCGCCGCGCTGTTCGTGGTGATGCTGGCCGAGACCGGACGGCTGCCGGTCGACAACCCGGCCACGCACCTCGAGCTCACGATGATCCACGAGGCGATGGTGCTGGAGTACTCGGGCCGCTACCTGGCGCTGATCGAGTGGGCCGCCGCGCTGAAGCTGCTGGTGTTCTTCGCGCTGCTCGGCAACCTCTTCCTGCCGTGGGGAGTCGCGGTGGCGGCGACGCCGGTCGCGCTCACGCTGGCCCTCGGCAGCTTGCTGTTGAAACTCGCCGTCATCGCGGTGGTGGTGGCGGTGCTGGAGACGCGCGTGGCCAAGCTGCGCCTGTTCCGGGTGCCCGAGCTGCTCAGCGTGTCGTTCGTGCTGGCGCTGCTCGCGGTGACCTCGTCGTTCCTGGCCCGGTAGATGGACTCGCTCTTCGCCCAGCTCGTGGTGCTGGAGTCGAGCCTGGCGCTCATCTTCGGGCTCGTGCTGCTGTGGCGGCGCGGCGTGCCGGCCTACGTCAACGCCTTCACCTGGCAGTCGATCGTGCTGGCGCTGGTCGCCGCCACGGTGGCGTGGTTCGGCCGCCAGCGCGAGCTCTACGTGGTGGCCGCGCTGCTGGTGCTGCTCAAGGTCATCGCCATCCCGCGCCTGCTGGCCCGCATGGAGCGCCGCTTCGCCACCGAGCGCGAGCTGGCGCCCTACGTGAACACCGCCACCTCGCTGGTGGTGGCCGGCCTGCTGGTGCTGTTCGGCTACGCGGTGATGCGCCCGGTGGTGGCGGCCAGCGAGCTGCCGACGCGGGCCGCGATGCCGCTGGCCATGGGCCTGGTGCTGGTGAGCCTGTTCGTGGTGGTCAGCCGCAAGAAGGCGCTGACCCAGGTCATCGGCTTCCTGGTCCTGGAGAACGGCATTGCGCTGCTGGCCCTGCTCGGCGCCTACGGCATCCCGCTCATCGTGGAGCTCGGCGTGTTCCTCGACGCGCTGATGGGTTTCCTGGTGATGCAGATCTTCGTCTACCGCATCCACGAGACGTTCGAGACGCTCGACGTCGATCAGCTCGACCGGCTGCGGCACTGAGCCGATGATCTTCGTCTTCCTCCTCGCTCCGGCGGTGGCGAGCGCGCTGCTCGCGCTCGTGGTGCGGCCGTACCGTGCCGCCGTCGGCTGGGCCAACGGGGCGCTGTCGCTGGTGGCGGTGGGCGCCGCGCTGGCCCTCTGGCGCGAGGTGCTGGGCGGGCGGGTGCCCGTGGCCGGGCCCGACGATCTGCTGCGCGCGGACGCGCTCTCCACGCTGCTGGCCTTTTGCGTGAGCCTGGTGGGCGCCCTGGCGGCGTGGCTGGGGCCCGGCCTCGGCGACGACAGCTGGGACGCGACTCAGGCGCGACGCTTCCGGATCTTCGCCAACCTGTTCGTCTTCACGATGCTGTTCGCCGTCACCACCGACAACGTGGGCTTCATGTGGGTGGCCATCGAGGCCACCACCATCACCTCGGCGCTGCTGATCCCGCTGCACGCCAGCAAGGCCTCGGTGGAGGCGTCGTGGAAGTACATCCTCATCGGCTCGGTCGGCATCGCGCTGGCGTTCGCCGGCACCGTGCTGGCCTACTTCGACTTCTCCACGCTGGTCGGCCGCGAGACCACCGCGCTGAGCTGGACGCTGCTGCGCGAGGTGGCGCCGGCCCTCAACCCGCGCGTGCTGGAGCTGGCGTTCGTCTTCATCCTCATCGGCTACGGCACCAAGGCCGGCGTGGCGCCCATGCACACCTGGCTGCCCGACGCCCACTCGGAGGCGCCCTCCGCGCTGAGCGCGATGATGTCGGGCGTGCTGCTGGCCGTGGCGCTCTACGCGATCGTGCGCTGGCAGGCGGTGGTGGGCCGCGCGGCGGTCAGCCCCGGCTTCGCCGAGAACGTCATCGGGCTGCTCGGCGTGCTCTCGCTGGCCATCGGCGCGCTCAGCCTGGTCGCCCAGCGCAACTACAAGCGCTTGCTCGCCTACTCCAGCATCGAGCACACCGGGCTCATCTGCGTGGGGCTGGCGCTGGGCCCGCTCGGCGTGTTCGCCTCGATGCTGCACCTGCTCAACCACAGCCTGGCCAAGTCGACGACGTTCCTGCTGGCCGGGCGCGTGCTCGGCCGCTACAAAACGGCGGAGATCGAGGGCGTCACCGGACTGCTGCGCACGATGCCGTGGACGGGCGGATTCTTCGCGGCCGGCATGCTGGCCGTGATCGGGCTGCCGCCGTTCGGCTTGTTCGTCTCCGAGTTCGCGCTGGTGCGGGCGGGCTTCGCGGCCGGCCGCCCGCTGACGATCGCCCTGGTGCTGGCGCTCCTGGCCGTGGGCTTCGTCGGCGTGCTCGCCCATCTGAACCGCATGCTGTACGGGCCGCCGCCCGGCGGCGTGCCGATCGGCGAGCGCGGGCACTGGGCGCTGGTGCCGCTCGGCGCCTGTCTGGCCGCGCTGATCGTGCTGGGGCTCACGGTGCCGGCCGCGCTGGACGGCCTGCTGGTGAGCATCGCGGGGATCGTGACGCCGTGAGCCTGCCGGCCGCCGTCAGCGCCACCATCGCCGCCCGCTTGCCCGAGGCGCGCGACGTCCGCGTCGTGCGCGAGCGCGAGCTCCACTGCCGGCTGCGCCCCGCCGACGTGCCGCCGCTCGCGCGCCTGCTCATTCGGGAGCTGCGGGCCGACCTGCGGCTGATGGTGGCCACCGATCGCCGCGCCGACCGCGGCGCGTTCGAGGTGAGTTACCTGTTCGCGCGGCCGCGCGAGGACTGGTTCGTGCAGGCCACCGTCGCCGTCGACGCCGCCGAGCCGACGATCCCGTCGCTGGCCACGCTGCACTATCCGGCCTCACGCTTCGAGCGCGAGATCGCCGACCTCTTCGGCATCCGCGCCCTCGGCCATCCCGACCCGCGGCCGCTGGTGCGCCACGCGTTCTGGCCGGCCGACTGGTTCCCGTTGCGCAAGGACGCCGCCCCCCGCGAGTTCCACGACGACGGCCAGCCGTTTCCGTTCCAGCAGGTCGGGGGCGAGGGCGTCTACGAGATCCCGGTGGGACCCGTGCACGCCGGCATCATCGAGCCCGGCCATTTCCGCTTCAGCGTGGTGGGCGAGACGATCATCGACATGAAGGCGCGTCTCTACTTCACGCACAAGGGGACGGAGAAGCTCTTCGAGGGCCGCGCGCCCGCCGCCGGCGTCGCGCTCGCCGAGCGCATCTCCGGCGACACCACCATCGGTCATGCGCTGGCCTTCTGCCAGGCGGTGGAGGCGGCCGCCGGCGTCACGGTGCCGATCCGGGCGCGCTGGCTGCGGCTGGTGCTGCTGGAGCTGGAGCGCCTCTACAACCACGTGGGCGACGTCGGCATGATCCTCAACGACACCGGCTTCGCCGTGGCCCACGCCCACTGCTTCCGCATCCGCGAGCGCCTGCTGCGGCTGAACAAGCGCGTCACCGGCAACCGCCTGCTGCGCGGCGGCCTCGTCGTCGGCGGCGTGGCGATGGACGCGCCTGCCGGCGTCGACGTGGCGGCTGAGGTGAACGCCGCGCTCCGCGACTTCGACGAGATCGTCGCCATCAGCCTGGCCAACACGCTGGTGGCCGACCGTCTGGACGCCACCGGGCTGCTGACGACGCGCACCGCGCGCGACCACGGCGTGCTGGGCCTGGTGGCCCGCGCCTCCGGGATCGACGCCGACGTCCGCCGCGACCATCCGTTCGCGGCCTACCGCGAGGTCGTGCCGAACGTGGTCGTGAGCGACACGGGCGACGTGCGCGCCCGCACGCTGGTGCGCGTGCAGGAGGCGCGCGAGTCGGCGCGCCTGATCCGGCGCGCGCTGGAGACGCTGCCGGCCGGCCCGCTGACGGTGGCCGTGCCCACGCTGCCGCCCTTCGCGCCGGCGTTCTCGCTGGTGGAAGGCTGGCGCGGCGCGATCATCCACTGGGTGATGGGCGGCGCCGACGGCGCGCTGGAGCGCGTGAAGGTGCTCGACCCTTCGTTCCTGAACTGGCCGGCGCTGTCGTACGCGCTGCTGAAGAACATCGTTCCCGACTTCCCGCTCTGCAACAAGTCGTTCAACCAGTCCTACTCCGGCAACGACCTGTAGCGCCATCCGGGCGTGACAGCGTGTCACGCGGCGCCAGTTATCGTCCGTCAACCAGCCGACGCCCCCATGATTTCGCCCACCTACGGATTGGTCGGCTCTATGCACCGGGAGGGGCTGCGGCTCGCGCGTCAGGCCGGGGGCTGGTGTGCCCCGGGTAGGCGATCTCAGAGCCGTCCTGCACTGGGAGAGTGCAATGCTACGGCGCACGATCTTCTCACTCGGCTTCGCGTTCGTGGTTGCCGCACCGACGACGTTCGCAATCTTGCCCGCGGTCGCGGATGACAACGGCAATCACTACGGCCGCGCGAGTTGGCTCCTGACCGCGTATCCCGAGCTATCGCAGGGCACGCTCACGCTGGGCGGTTCGTTCGGCGATGGCGCCGTGACGGTGTGGATCGCCGACGTGCAGCTCGACATCGTGAGCCAGTCGGCCAACGAGCTCGTCGTGACGCTGCCGACGGATCTTGCGCCCGGCACGTACCAGGTGCGCGTGGTGCGCGGGGAAGGGCGGGGCCAGTCCGCGTCGCTTTCCGTGGCGATCGGTTACTACGACGCGAGCGACGCCGAGCGGTTCGTCGGCCCGCAGGGTCCTGCCGGCCCGCAGGGGCCTGCCGGTCCGGTGGGGCCGCAGGGTCCGGCCGGTCCCGAGGGGGCTGCTGGCGCGACGGGTCAGCAAGGTCCTGCTGGCCCCACGGGCGCCGTGGGTCCGGTGGGTCCGCAGGGTCCCGCCGGTCCAGTGGGCGCGACGGGCGCAGTCGGTTCCCAGGGTCCCGTCGGTCCTGCCGGCGCTGTTGGTGCCGTGGGTCCCGTCGGCCCGGCCGGCCCGGTCGGCGCCACGGGTGCCGCCGGTGCGAATGGCGCGATGGGTCCGATTGGTCCGCAGGGCCCAGCCGGTCCGCAGGGTCCCGCGGGTCCGCAAGGCCCGGCGGGCTTGACGGGCCCGGGCGGCGCGCAGGGGCCGGCTGGCGCGCAGGGTCCGGTTGGTCCTGAAGGTCCCGTCGGTGCCGTGGGTCCGCAAGGGCCTCAGGGGGCGACGGGTACGCAAGGTCCCGCTGGTCCGGCCGGCCCGCAGGGCGTCCCCGGGCTGAGCGGATATCAGGTGGCGTCGATCACCACCAACGTGAACCTGGCCGGCCAGGTGGGCAGCCAGTCGATCGTCGTCAATTGCCCGGGGACGGCGAGCGTGCTGTCGGCGTACATCTCCCGCGTCGTTCGTGCGCCGTTTCCCTCCGGCGTGAGCTGGACGGGCTGGCCGAGTGGACGTAGCCAGTGGACGTTCGCCTTGAGCAACTCCAACTTCTGGGGTTACGCCGACACCGTCGAGACCGGCGTCGTCTGCGCGAACACGAACTAGCCGATCGGCGCCGGGTGGGACGCGCGTCCCGCCCGGCGCCGCCGCCTCACGCGTCCTTGTAGCGATCCGCCAGCGCCATCTGATCCGTGACGCCGATCAGCGTGTTGAACTCCGCGAACGAGAAGTAGCGGTCGGCCAGCGCGAGCACGTCGTCGCGCCGGCGCACCTCGCCGAGGAAGTCGGCCATCGCCTTGGTCGCCACCATCAGCGTGTCGACGGGCAGGATGACGATCGCGTAGCGCAGCGCGCGCAGGGTGGCCATCGGCAGCAGCGGCGAGCGGCCGCCCGAAGCGTAGTTGTAGAGCAGCGGCGTGTCGAAGGCGCGCGCGACCTTCTCCACCTGGGCCTCGTCGCGCGGCGCCTCGATGAACAGCACGTCGGCGCCGGCCCGCGCCGCCGCCTCGCCACGCCGCAGGGCCTCGTCGAAGCCGACCGCCGAGATCGCGTCGGTGCGCGCGATGATCAGCAGATCGGGATCGCGTCGCGCCTCCACCGCCGCCCGGATCTTGCCGGCGAACTCGCCGAGCGGGACGATCTGGTGGCCGCTCAGGTGGCCGCAGCGCTTGGGCGCGACCTGGTCCTCGATGTGGAGCGCCGCCACCCCGGCCGCCTCGTACGCCTGCACGGTGCGCCGCACGCCCAGCGCGTTGCCGTAACCGGTGTCGGCGTCGGCGATCAGCGGGATGCCGACCGCCGCCGCCAGGTTGCGCGCGTGATCCGCCATCTCGGCGAGGCCGGCATAGCCGAGGTCGGGCAGCCCCAGGCGCGACGCCGACGTGCCATAGCCGGTCATGTACACGGCGGGGAAGCCGGCGCGCTCCACGAGCCGCGCCGACACGCCGTCGTAGGCGCCGGGGACCACCAGCGCGTTCTTCCGGTCGACCAGGCCGCGCAGCGTGCGGCGCAGGCTCATGCGGCGCCTCCTTTGGGTAGGGGCACCCTGGGAGGGTTCCCTCCCCTGGCGCGCGCGATGCGGCGATCGAGCGCGGGGTGCGAGTAGAGCAACATCTCTTTCAGGCGATGCGGCTTGCGCTCGGCCAGGTTGAGCGTGCCCAGCCGCTCCATGGCGCCGATGAACGCGCCGGGATCGCGCGTGAGGGCGAGCGCGAAGTCGTCGGCCTGGCGCTCGATCCAGCGCGAGAAGGCGTTGGCGAGCGGCAGCTGCACGGCGCCGAGCAGCATCAGCACCAGGGCCAGCCACGGCAGCCCGGCCGGATCGGCGGGCCCGTCGAGACTCCAGAGCGGCGCGCCGGCGCTCAGCAGCCGCGCGGCCAGCCAGAACGTGACCAGCGTGAGCGCCCCCTGCACGACGAGCCCGCGCCGCATGTCGCCGTGGACGTGATGGCCGAGCTCGTGCGCCAGCACCGCCTCCACCTCCTCCTCGCGGAAGCCGGTGGCCAGCGTGTCGAACAGGATGATGCGCCGCGTGCGGCCGAGCCCCACCACGGCCGCGTTGGCGGTGCGGCTCTTGCGCGACTCGTCCACCACCCAGCAGCCGACGGCCGTCACGCCGGCGCGCTCGGCGAGCGCGAGCAGCCGCCGCTCGAGGGCGGGATCGGCCAGGCGGGTGAGGCGATAGAACAGCGGCACGATCAGCACCGGAAACAGCGCGGCCAGCGCGATGCCGACGACGAAGAAGACGGCGGCGGCGATGAGCCACCACCACGGCGTGACGCGCAGCAGGCCGTAGACGACCAGCACGCCGCCGAGGCCGAGCAGGCCGCCGAGGGCCGCCGCCTTGGCGCCGTCGGCGAGCCAGCCCGTGAACGGCTGGTGCAGCAGCCCGAATCGCCGCGGCAGCCAGAACCCGCGCACCACCCGCAGCGGGAATCCCACGATCGCCTGGCCCAGCCCCAGCGCCGCCGCCACGAGCGCGACCTGCACCCACCACGCCCAGGTGTGCGCGGACGCGACGTGGGCGAGGCGCGCGGACGCGCCCGAGGCCAGCACGGCGAGGAAATAGACAGCGGTCAGCGCGAAGCCAGCCAGGCCGAGATAAAGCTGAAGCCGGTGATAGCGAGCGGCGTCGTCGGGCCCGGGCATGGCGGAATTGTACCCGCTGGGGCCCGACGACGCCGCGTCCCCCGAGACGAGACTAGCGGCTGACGGCGAAACCCGTCACGAACTGATCGACGCCGTCGCGCTTGACGATGACGTGGCCGACGCCGCGGGCGCCGACCGGGAAGAAGTCGCGCACGATCACCTGACCGTTGCCGGCCGGGTTGGTCGTCAGCATGCCGACCGAGACCTCGGTGGTGCCGTCGGCGCCGACGAAGACCACCTCGTACGTGCTCCGGGCCACGGCGCCCATGAGATGGACGCTCACGTCGCCCTTGTCGTCGATGATGGCCTCGCCCTTGTTGAGCTGGTCGAAGCCACAGCCGGCCAGCGGCGCCAGCGTGTTGACGTCGGCGCACCGCAGCAGGCCCACCTGGAAGCGGGCCACGATCGCCGGGCGCTTGCGCGTCGACTGGAAGCCCGTGATGAACTGATCGAAGCCGTCGCGCTGGAGCACGACGTTGCCGGCGCCGACGACGTCCTCGCCCACGACGTTCTCGACCTTGAGCGAGCCTCGGCCCCGCTTGTCCGTGGTCAGCGTGCCCAGCGGGACGTCGGCGCCGCCGCCGAGCCCGCGGAAGACCACGCCGTAGGTCATGTTCGGGTCGGCGCTCAGGTCGACCTTCACGTCGCCCTCCTCGACCTCGGCCTTGCCACTCTTGAACGCGTCGGTGCCGCAGCTGGCCAGCGGGGCCGGGGTGTTGATCGCCCCGCACGGCACCAGGCCCGCCTCGAGCTCGCGCTCGCCGCTGAAGCCGGCGACGAACTCCACGCTGCCGTTGCGGCCCAGCGTGAGGGCCACGATGCCGGCCTGGCTCATGTCGAACACCGAGGACCCGCGGAAGGCCCCGTTGCCCAGCGTGTCGGTGGTCACGACCGCGATCGGAAGCGTGGCGGACGCGTTGGCTCCGTGCAGCACCAGATCGTAGGACGCGTTGGCGAGGGCGCCGGTGAGCGTGGCGGCGACATCGCCGTTCTTGTGGATCTCGACCCGGCCGGCGGTGAGGGGATCGTCGCCGCAGCCGGCCAGCGGGGTCGGATAGGTCACCTCCGCGCAGCGGACGAGCGCGGCCTTGACGTCGGCGCCATTGGGCCCGGCCTCGGCGGTGGCGCCGAAGCCCGCGAGCACAGCGAGGACTACGAGTATTCGCTTCATGAATGTGAATCCTCCGTCCAGAGGTGGGTTGAGCGTCGGCCCGGAGGATTCCAATGACCGTGCCAAGTCACGTCCGCGCAAAATGGACTGATTCGCTCGGTCCGTCCAAGCGCGTTGTCGGCACGCCGACACGCCCTTGTCAGCCCGTCACCTCGATGACGATGGGCAATGTTGTGCCGTGCCGCTCGGCGCGGCATACTCGGCGGACGTGCGAACTTTTCAAGGGGGTTGCGTGTTGCGTGTAATCGGACTGGTGCTGGCGGCGCTCGTATTGGCCGCGGCGCCGGCCGCCGCGCAGGATCGGTTGGACGCGGCGGCGGCGGCGCTCGATCGTGCCACGGCTCAGCCGAAGACCGAGACCGCCGCCGTCGAGCGGATGGCCGCCCTCCTGAAGGTCGCGCCCGACGCCCTGCGCGCCCAGCGCGCGAGCGTGCGGCTGGGCTGGGGCGACTTCTTCATCGCCCATCGCATCGCCATGCGCGGCGCCCATCCGGTGGACAAGGTCTTCGCCGCGCGCCGTACCGGCACCGGCTGGACCGAGATCGCCGACGAGGCGAACGTGAGCGCGGACGCGCTCGTCCAGGACGTCGCGATCGTGTGGCCGGAGGCGGCCAAGGCCGCCGCGCCACCGGCGACGACGGCGCCGGGCGCCGCACCGCCACCCGCCGCCACGGCGCCCACGGACGAGCCCAAGGGCTTCGGCGCCGACGGCAAGGCGGCGGGCTCCGCGCAAGAAGACATCCGCGACAAGATGATCCGCGGGGGCGGGCGATCGCGCTGAGCGGTCGGGTACAATGAACGGGTGTTCAGTTCGAAATTGAGCAGCGAGCAAGGAGCCGGCATGTTCGAGTCCGTCGAGGAAGTCCAGCAGCGGTTCAGGGACGCGCGCTACATCGCCAACCGTCGCATCTCCACCGTCGTGTTCCTCGCC
>QHRW01000154.1:0-12390 GCA_003220265.1 Candidatus Rokuibacteriota bacterium
TCTCCTGCGGGCGTCCAGCGGTCCCCTCCAGTTCGGGCCGCACGCGGCGCACCCGCTGTCGCCCGAGCTGGCCGAGCGCCGCCGTGTCCAATCCAGGCTCGTGATGGCCCTCTACCCGAAGGGTGAAGCGCCGTACATCTTCGGCGCCAGCCAGTGCTCGTATGCGCGCCTGTGGACGCCGCGAGAGGAGTTCCTGTTCCAGGAGATCGGCCGGCGGCTCGAGGATGCGCTCACGAGCCTGTCCATCTTCGACCGCCTGCGCGAGAGTGAGCAGCGCTATCGCCACATCTTCGAGTCGACGGGCGTGTCGATCTGGGAGGAGGACTTCTCCCGGGTCAAGACCGCGATCGACGCCCTGAAGGCGGCCGGCGTGCACGACGTCCGCGCGTACTGCGCCGCGCACCCGGCGTTCGTGCGAGACGCCGTCGCGATGGTCCGCATCGTCGACGTCAACACGGCGTCGCTGACGATGTTCGCCGCCGAGACGAAAGACCAGCTGCTGGCGTCGCTGGACAGGGTGTTCGTGACCGAGACGCTTGACGTCTTCGTGGAAGAGCTCGCTGCCATCGCCGAGGGCCGCGTGTCTGTCGAGGCGGAGACGGTGCTGCAGACCTTGAGGGGCGAGCGGCTCACCGTGCTGTTCACGATCACGTTCCCGGCGCCGTCCGGGCGATTCGACAGCGTGCTGGTGACGGTGACGGATATCACCGCGCGGAAGCAGGCGGAGTATCTGGCTGGACAGGTGTTCGAAACCTCGCCGGACTCGATGTTCATCCTGGGTCGGGACTGTCGATACCAGCGCGTGAACCCGGCGTTCGCGCGCCGGTGGGGGTTGCCGGGCGCCCGGATCGTCGGCATGCGCGCCGACGAGCTCGTGGGCGAAGCGCTGTTCGCCGAGACGGTCAAGCCGAACCTGGATCGCTGCCTGGCCGGCGAAGAGGCGAGCTTCGTCGGCTGGTTTTCCACGCTCAACGGACGGCGGTACCTGGCGGTCACCTACTCGCCGCTGCGACCGGATTCGGAGCGGGTCGAAGCCGCGCTGGGGATCACGCGCGACCTGACGGACCACATGCTGGCCGTGGAAGCGTTGCAGCAGGCCCAGGCGGAGCTCGCGCACGTGACTCGCGTGACGACGCTAGGGGAGCTGGTGGCGTCGATCGCCCACGAGGTGAACCAGCCGCTCGGCGCCATCGTGGCCGATGCCGATGCCTCCCTGAACTGGCTGGCTGCGGCGCGCCCGGACCTCGACAGTGTGCGGGGTGCGCTGGAGGGGATCGTGACGGAGGGCCAACGGGCGGCCGAGGTGATTCAGCGCATCCGCCAGCTCGCGACGAAGAGCGCGCCCCGGAAGGCGGCGGCGGACGTCAATCGCGTCGTCCTCGACGTGCTGTCCGTCGTGCGCACTGAGCTGCGGCTGCACGACGTGTCGCTGAGCCTCGACCTGGCGCCCGAGCTGCCGCCGGTGATCGCCGACCGGGTTCAGCTGCAGCAGGTGATCCTCAATCTCGTCGTCAATGCCGTCGAGGCGATGGCGTCGATTGAGGACCGGCCGCGCGAGATCGTCATTCGCTCGAGGCCCCACGGGGATGATCGAGTGCTGGTGGCCGTGCAGGACGCCGGGGTCGGCATCGACCCGAAGCACCTGGACCTCTTGTTCGACGCCTTCTTCACGACCAAGACCGGCGGCATGGGCATGGGGTTATCGATCAGCCGCTCGATCGTCGACGCCCATGGCGGCCAGTTGTGGGCGACCGGCAACGTGGGTCCCGGCGCCACGTTGCAATTCACGCTGCCGGCGCCGGCGGACGCCACGGCCACCGCCTCGTCCGGCGCACCCGCCCCGACCAAGGTAGGGTAGACTCCCTGGACCGGTCTGCCTAGCATGGATATAGGAAAGTTCGTGCAAACCGGAACGAGCGAACCGTGTGAGTGAAGGGAATGGACCGGTGGTCTCGATAGTGGACGATGACCCGTCATTGCGGCGGTCGCTCCGGAATCTGCTGATGTCGGCGGGCCTCCGTGCCGAGACGTTCGAATCGGCCGAGATGTTCCTGCAATCCGGATCTTCCGACCACACCGGCTGCCTCGTCCTCGACGTGCAGATGCCGGGCATGGGCGGCCTGGGCCTCCTGCGACGGCTGGCCGCGTCGGGCTCGCGCATCCCGGTGATCATCCTGACGGCGCATGGAGACGAAGACACGCGGCAGAGCTCGCTCCAGGCGGGAGCCGTCGTGTTCCTGGAGAAGCCGGTCCGGGGCGCCACGCTGCTCGATGCCGTACGCCATGCGCTCGGCACGGCGTGAACACAGCACAACCGACCTTCCGGCTCGAGGTGAGACATGGCAATCAGCATTCGTTCCGGGCAGCTGGCCGTGTACAACACCGAACGCAATGGAGCGGGCGACCGTCCGCGGCGTCGCTCCACCGGGGATGACATGTCGGCGGCGTCAGCGATCATCTTCGTGGTGGACGACGATGCGGGGATGCGGAGCTCGCTGCGACGGCTCATCAGCTCCGTCGGCTTCGCGGTCGAGGTCTTTCCCAGCGCGCGAGCCTTCCTCGACGCCCGTCGTCCCGACTCGCCCGGCTGCCTCGTGCTCGACGTACGACTGCCCGGGCTGAGCGGGTTGGATCTGCAGCACGAGCTCGCCGACACGGACGCTGAGCTGCCCATCATCTTCCTTACCGGCCACGGCGACATCCCCATGACGGTCCGCGCGATGAAGGCGGGGGCCGTCGAGTTCCTGACGAAGCCCTTCCGCCAGCAGGAGCTGCTGGACGCGATTCGAACGGCGATCGAGCGGGACCGGATGATGCGTGCCGACCGCCACGAGCGCGCCGAGCTGCGCCGCCGCTATGCGTCGCTGACGCCGCGGGAGCGCGACGTGCTGGCCCATATCGTCGCCGGCCTCCTCAACAAGCAGATCGCCGGCGAGCTCGGCACCAGCGAGGCCACCGTCAAGGAGCAGCGCGGCCACGTGATGGCGAAGATGCAGGCGGGCTCGGTGGCCGAGCTGGTGCGCTTCGCCGCGCACCTCGGCATCACGCCGGCCGGCGGCGGTCAGGCGCGGGGCGCCGGCGGCTGATCCGACCGGTCGGGCTCGGTGCCCGACACGCCCTTCCGAAACTGGCTCAGCGCCTGGCCGAGCGAGCGGGACAGCTCGGGCAGCTTCTTGGATCCGAAGAAGAAGATCCCGAGGGCCAGCGCGACCCAGAGATCCTGTGGGCCAATCATGACGCTCCTCCGTTCTTGAGCTGTTCGCCGATCGGAAGCCGGCGGATGCGCCTGCCCGTCGCGGCGAAGATCGCGTTGCACAGTGCGGGCCCGAACGGCGGCACCCCAACCTCGCCGATCCCCCCGGGGACGGCGTCGCTCTCCACGATGTGGACGTGGGTCTCCCGGGGCGCCGCGTTCATGCGTGCGACCTGGAAGTCGTTGAAGTTGCTCTGCTGGGCCCGGCCGTCACGGAACGTGATCTCGCCGTACAGCGTCGAGCTCAGCGCCATGACCGCCGCCCCCTCCACCTGAGAGCGGATCCGTTCCGGAAACGCGGCGAAGCCGCAGTCCACCGCCGTGTCGACGCGGGGGATCGAGATCGTCCCATCCTCGCCCACCGCCACCTCGACCACGGTGGCGACGTAGCTGACGAAGCTCCGGTGGACGGCGATGCCGAGCCCATGGCCGGCCGGCACCTTGCGGCCCCACTGCGCCTTCTCCGCCACGAGCTCCAGTACGCCGCGCAGGCGGGCGGTGTCGATCGGGTAGGCGCGGAGGTCCTCGCCGTAGTTCTGGTAGTGCGGGCCCGCCGCCACGTGGCGTGAGGGACCGAGCAGCTGCAGCAGGTAGTCCTTCGGATCGCGACCCGCCGCATGGGCCAGCTCGTCGGCGAACGAGCACACAGCGAAGGCGTGGGGGATGTTGATCACCGAGCGGAACCAGCCGATGCGCACGTGAGGGACGGCCTCGCCATTCTCGCAGCGGATGTTCGGGATCGCGTAGGGGACGTCGAGGCAGCCCTGGCTCAGCTCGTTGTCGCTCGCGTAGCGGACGTCGGGCAGAAACGTCGATGGGATCGCCGGGAACACCGTGCGATGCAGCCACGCGTAGACCCGGCCCTGCGGGTCGAGCGCCGCCTCGAGGTGCTGCGCGTTCACGGTGTGGTAGTAGTCGTGGTGGATCTCGTCTTCGCGCGTCCACGTCACCTTCACGGGGGCGCTGACGGCGCGCGAGAGAAGCGCGGCCTCGACGATGTAATCGGGCTTGGACTTCCGCCCGAAGCCGCCGCCCAGCAGCGTCACGTTCACCTTCACGCGGTCGGGCGAGATCCCCAGCGTCTTGGCGAGCTCGTTGCGCGCGCCCTGGGGATTCTGCGTGCAGCCCCACGCCTCGCAGCGTCCGTCGGCCACGTGGGCGGCGGCGGCGGGCGGTTCCATGGGCGCGTGCGCCAGGTGCGGGATGTAGTAGTCCGCCTTGACAACCCGCGCCGCGGAGGCCAGCGCGCCCGGAGCGTCGCCGTCGTTGCGCACGACCTTGCCGGCTCGCCGCGCGGTCTCCTCGAGCTGGCGCCGATAGGCCGCGGATTCGTACAACCGATTCGGACCGTCGTCCCACTTGACGTTGAGCGCGTTTCGGCCCTGGATCGCGGCCCACGTGTTGCGCGCGATGACCGCCACGCCGCCGAGCGGCTGGAACCCCGAGGGCGGGGGAGTCGAGTCGAGCTTCACGACACGCTCGACGCCGGGGACCGCGCGCGCCGCCGCCTCGTCGAACGACACGACGCGGCCGCCGTAGACGGGCGGCCGGGCGATCACCGCGTGTTTCATGCCGGGCAGCCGGGCGTCGATGCCGTAGTGCGCCTGACCGCTCGTCATGTCCACGAGGTCGACCATGGGGACGGTCTTGCCGAGATAGCGGAACTCTGCCTTGGACTTCAGCTCCACCGCACTCGCGGTCGGGACGGGCAGATCCCGCGCCGCCCCGGCCAGGTCGCCGAAGCCGAGCGCGCGCCCGGTCGGCGTGTGGATCACCTGGTGGTTGCGCGCGCGAACCTCGTCAGCCTCGACGCCCCAGACTTTCGCCGCCGCCGTCTCCAGCATCTGGCGCACGGCGGCGCCTGCCTGCCGCATCGGCGCGAGGCAGCGGCGCAGGCTGCGCGAGCCGTCGGTGTTCTGCCCGCCGTAGGTCGCTTCGTCGCCGGGCGCCTGGACCACGACGACGCGGGACCAGTCGGCCTCGAGCTCGTCGGCGAGCGCCATCGGCAGCGCCGTCCGCGCGCCCTGGCCCATCTCCGAGCGATGCGCGACGATCGTCACCCGGCCCGTGGGGTCGATCGCGACGAACGCCATCGGGTTGTACTTCGGCGTGTCGTCACCCAGCGGCGGCAGCGTGCCGGCCGCGAACGTGCGTGGCAGGACGCGCACGCCGACGATCAGGCCGCCGACGACGGCGGCGCCACCGACCAGGAACGCGCGGCGGCTGACGTTGTCGAAGATCGTGGTCATCTCAGGCTCCTCCGGCGGCGGACTTGATAGCGGCGCGGATGCGCTGGTAGGTGCCGCAGCGGCAGATGTTGCCGGCCATCGCCTCGTCGATCTGCGCGTCCGTCGGCCGCGGCGTCCGCGCCAGCAGGCCGCACGCCGACATGATCTGGCCGCTCTGGCAGTAGCCGCACTGCGGGACGTTCAGAGCGCGCCACGCGGCCACGACGCGCCGGCCGACCGGGGTGGCGCCGACCGCCTCGATCGTCGTGACCTGCTTGCCGACCGCTGCCGAGATCGGCGTGACGCAGGAGCGGATTGGCGCGCCGTCCAGGTGCACCGTGCACGCCCCGCACAGCGCCATGCCGCAGCCGAACTTGGTGCCAGTCATACCTAGCTCGTCGCGCAGCGTCCACAGCAGCGGGGTGTCGGCGGGAACGTCGACGTCCACGCGCTTGCCGTTGATGTCGAGCGTCGTCATCGCAGCCATGCATTCCTCCAGACGGTGATCTGCCATTGGGACGGCAACCCGCCGCCGCCGGTTACACATGCGCGCGCATCCGCGATCGCGGAACGCCGGAATGTCCCCGGGCATCGAATGGGGACAAGAGGAAGAAGACGATGAAGATGGTTCAGCGAATCAGGTTGGTGCGAGTAGATTCGATCGTGAAATCCATGGTGTTAGTTGCACTCGTCGTCGGCGCAACGGCCGGGTGCGCCACCCTGCAAGCCGCCGACACCCGCTCGACCGAAACGTTGCTGAATGCCGCAGGTTCGCCTGGGGCTGGGGCCCAGGCTGGAGCTGGGGCTACCGGGGTTCCCGGCAGGACCCTTCGTACGCGTGGCCCTGATCGGTCGCCGCCCAGCCGGCATGTGAGCTTCTGCGGTCCGCTCACGTGCCGGCTGGGCGTAGTTGCTGGTTACTCGCCGAACGCCGAGGCCTCCGGGGCGTCCACGGCGGCTCCCGGGGCGACCGGGGTGATGCTGTTGAGCTCGTTGCGGTCGTTCGTCTGAACGAAGTCCACCAGCACCCGCATGCCCTCCTTCAGGCTGGCGAGCATCCTGGCATCCATCGTGTGCAGCTCGGTGCCGTTGGTTAGCTGGACGATGTCCGCGGCCCGGTCGATGTAGCTGATCGTGCCAACCTCGCGGCCGGCCGAGCCGGCGTCTGGACCACCGGCCATCGCCGAGCCGAACGAGACGGCCACCCCCAGAACCATGGTTGCGAGCAACGCGCGGTACCTCATTGTCGTCCTCCTTTGTCCGAGCTGTGCTCGGCTCTGGATCGTTCCAGTCCTTGGGAGGACGGCAGCGTGCGCGTCGTGACGCGCGTTCCTGCTGAACTGAACGAAGCACGGTGGATGCGGCAGCGTCGTCATGGCGGTCATGGCGCCGTCGTGCCCGCCCAGCTTCCCGTGAGCAGGCTCGCCAACCCAGCCGAGCCGTTGCTCGATTCGCTCGTCGGTCCACGGGCCGCGCGACATGTCAGACCCGCCCGGCCCAGGCCGTGGACGATCATCTCGACCGCCAGGGCGCCGATGGCGACGGCGAGCAGCACACGCAGCGCGGCCGTGTTCACGGCGACGAACAGTCGACTGCCGGCGAACGCGCCGACCAGGCCGCCGAGCATCACCGGCATCGCGAGACCGGGATCGATGTAGCCGCGACTCAGGTAGATACCGGCGCTCACGGCGGCGGTCACGCCGATCATGAAGTTGCTCGTCGTCGTCGAGACCTTGAACGGCAGCCGCATGATCCGATCCATCGCGAGCACCTTCAGCGCGCCGGAACCGATCCCCAGGGAGACCGGACAGTATCCCGGCCACGGCCATGAGTTCCCAGGTCAGGCCCACTCGCTGCGGGTAATACGTCTGGCGGCCGTCGACCAGGGCGTATGTCGAGTTCATGCCGAGACGCGTGGCCGTCGAGTCCGGGAGGAGGACCGCGGCCGGCTCCCGGCGGGCGCGCATCGTGACGCACGCGGAGTACAGTAGAAAGAGACCGAAGACCACGACGAGCGCCGAGGTCGGAACGACACCGGCCAGCGATGCGCCCGCCAGCGCGCCCGCGGTCGTCGGCACCTCCAGGAAGCCCTCGCGGTCCGCCGAGGTTGTGACGGCGTCGGGCCGCCCACGGTTTCGGCGTCACGTTCGCCGGGTCGTCGCCGTCCCAAGCGTGAACGAGCCGTCCTGCCGCGGAGGTGCAGGGAGACATGGCGATACGCGCGGTGACGAAGGTGGCGCTGGCCAGACCGAGGATCTCCTGGTCGCGGCCGGGTTCACGATGCACGTCTCCCATGAGGCCGCGCGCACGTCGGCACCGTGACGCCGCGCTACCGGCTCGTCAGCCGCATCACGGACTGCGCCGTGCAGTACGCCTACGCCGGCCCCGACAACTGCCGGTCTGTCTACGTCTGCGGCGGCCGGGAATACGCGCAGTATCAGCGCCCCGCCACCGAACGCCGGATCGCGCGGGAACGACTCTGGGGAGCCGAAGACGGGTGGGCGCCGCAGTCCTGGGGAGCCTGGTGGTGGCCGCGGGACTGACGGCGCCGGCACCGTGGTGGGACGCGCGTGCGCACGCTGCTGCGTGATGCCTGGACCATCGCGCGCCCGTACTGGTTCTCGGGCGAGCGCTGGGCCGGCCGCGGGTTGCTGGCCCTCGTCATCGCGCTGACGCTCGGGCTCGTCTACATCAACGTCCTGCTCAACCGCTGGAACGCCACCTTCTACAACGCGCTCCAGAACCGGGACTACGCCGTGTTCATCCGGCAGCTCGTCCGGTTCTCGTGGCTCGCCGGCGCCTACATCGTCGTCGCGGTCTACCAGCTCTATGTCAACCAGATGCTGCTGATCCGCTGGCGGCGCTGGCTCACGGAGCGCTACCTCGGCGCCTGGCTGACCGATCGCGCCTACTACCGGATGCAGCTCGTGGACGGTGAGGCGGACAATCCCGACCAGCGTATCGCCGACGACGTTCGCCTCTTCGTTGCGGACACCCTGACGCTGGCGATCGGCGGCCTGCGGTCCGCCGTCACGCTCGTCTCGTTCGTCGCCATCCTGTGGGGATTGTCGGGACCGCTCGCCGTTCGGCTCGGGGGCATCGCGCTCACCGTCCCCGCGTACCTCGTGTGGGCGGCTCTCCTGTATGCCGTGGTCGGCAC
This sequence comes from Candidatus Rokuibacteriota bacterium, assembly GCA_003220265.1. Lineage (GTDB taxonomy): Bacteria > Methylomirabilota > Methylomirabilia > Rokubacteriales > CSP1-6 > AR5. Next base: position 8,642 of record QHRW01000154.1, read on the forward strand.
GTGGCTGACCGATCGGATCGGTCGCCCGCTCGTCCGGCTGAATTTCGAGCAGCAGCGCTACGAGGCCGACTTCCGCTTCGGCCTCGTCCGCTTTCGGGAGAACACCGAGGGCGTGGCCCTCTACCGTGGCGAGGCCGACGAGCTGCGCGGCTTTCGTCACCGGTTCGGTGCCGTGGTCGGCAACTGGTGGTCGATCATGCGCCGGCAGAAGCGCCTGACGTGGCTCACCGCCGGGTACGCGCAGGCCGCGGTCATCTTTCCGTTCGTCGTCACCGCGCCCCGGTACTTCCGGGGCGAGATCCCGCTCGGCGGCCTCGTGCAGACGGCGACCGCGTTCGGCCAGGTGCAGGATGCGCTGAGCTTCATCGTCTCCTCGTACACCGACATCGCCGAGTGGCGGGCCGTGGTGCGGCGCATCGCGGGCTTCGAGCGCGCCCTCGCGCGCGTGCGCCCCCCCGCCGCGATCGACGGTGGCATCGCGCGCGCGGACGGTGACGGCGCGCGGCTGGTGGTTGAGCGCCTGGCGATCGACCGGCCGGACGGACAGCCGCTGCTGGCCGGCGTGAGCCTCGTGGTCGAGCGCGGCGACACCGTGCTGCTGTACGGGCCGTCGGGCGTCGGCAAGAGCACGCTGATCCGCGCCATCGCCGGCATCTGGCCCTACGGGCGCGGCGAGATCCGGATGCCGCCCGACGCCCGCCTCCTCTTCTTGCCCCAGAAGCCCTACCTGCCGATCGGCACGCTACGACAGGTGCTGAGCTATCCGACGCCCGCGGATGGCGTGGATGACCACACACTGCGCGCCACGCTCGCGGCGGTGGGCCTGCCGGCGCTCGCGGAGCGGCTCGACGAGTCCGGCCACTGGGCGCTGCGGCTCTCTCCGGGCGAGCAGCAGCGCATCGCGTTCGTGCGCGTGCTCGTTCAGCGGCCCGAGTGGCTGTTCCTCGACGAGGCCACCGCGGCGGTGGACGAGGCGACGGAATGCCGTCTCTATCGGCTGCTGCGCGAGCGGCTGCCGGCAACCGCCGTGTTCAGCGTCGGACACCGGGAGACGCTTCGTGCGTTCCACGCCCGCCAGCTCGTGGTGCGGCCCGGCACGGATGGAGCCGCCTCGATCGGCGAGGCGGTCGACGTATCCCGACCCGACCGAAGGAGGGTAGATGCCGACCCAACCAACGTCGGGTAGAAGGGTGGCATCTCGCGCCGTAGGCTTCGCGGCAGATCGACATTCACGAGCGACGCGAGGACAGCGAGATGAGCCTGCAGATGGTACTCGACCGACAGACCGACCACGTCGAAGCGCGGCGACACACCGACCAGGATCACGATCTTCTGGAATCGCTCCGGCGTCGCGAGCCGACGGCGGCGGAGCGGCTCGTCAGCCGGTACGGCGAGCGCGCGTATCGGCTCGCCATCGGCATCACCGGCAACGGGCACGACGCGGAGGAAGTGGTGCAGGACGCGTTCTGGACCGTCGTGCGCAAGATCGACGGCTTCCGCGGCGAGTCGATGTTCGGGTCGTGGCTGTACCGGATCGTGGCAAACGCGGCCTACCAGAAGCTACGCGGCCGGCGGAGCCGCCGGGACGACATCTCGCTGGACGAGGTGCTGCCGCCGTTCGATGAGCGCGGCCACCACGTCGCCCCGGTCGCCGACTGGTCGCCCCGCACGGCCGACCCCGCCATGCAGGCCGAGCTTCGGTCGGCGCTGAGCGCGGCGATCGACGAGCTGCCGGCCGCCTACCGGACCGTGCTGGTGCTGCGGGACATCCACGGGCGCTCGCCCCTGGAGATCGCCGAAGCGCTCGGGCTCAGCCCCGCGGTCGTCAAGACGCGCACGCATCGGGCGCGGTTGTTTCTGCGTAAGCGGCTCACCGAGTACACGACGACGCGCGCCGTCCGGCCGGCGCGCTCCCCGCAAGAATGCGAAGTCACGCACGTCGCGGGATAGCCGTCACAAGGAGCGGAGAACGATCGATGACGTTCAAACGGACGGGTTGGCTGCTGTTGATCGCTGCTGGTCGGCGGCGGCGCGACAGTGCCGGCCGGTCCCAGCGTGACCGTGATGCCCGGCACCAAGAAGTCGTTCGCCCGGTTCCAGCGTGACGATGTCGCCTGCCGGCAGTGGGCTACTGGTATTACTGCGCGAGCGCCAAGGCGTACTACCCATACGTCAGCGAGTGTCCCGAAGGCTGGAGGCCGGTGGTGCCACAGGCTCCCGCCTCATGACCCTGCGCCGGCGAAGTTCCTCGACGAGGTCGCCGCCGGCGAACGGCGGGTGCAACGTCATCGGCTCGTTCTGCACGGCACGATGGCCTGATCCGTCACCCCGGTCCTGAGGACGGCGTCTACAGAGTAGAAGCATGGCGCGCCGAGGCCGGCGCACCTGGAGGACATCATGGTTGGACTTCGAAGCAGCACGATCGTCGTGGCCATCTGTGCCACGCTCGCGGCCAGTGCCGCGTACGCAGAGGACAGCCCGTTCGTCGGACGCTGGCACTGGAACCCGGCGCACTCCATGCTGCCGCCCGGCGAACCGGCGCCGAAGGACGTCGTCAGCGAGATCTCGCGCGCAGACGGACAGTCGGTGTCGTGGACGGTGACGATCGTCACGCCGGACGATCAGCAACACGTGGTGTCGTTCCAGGCCGAGCCCGGCGGCAGCGCTCCGCACGGTCGCGATACGAGCGCCTCCGCCCGCATGGCCGATGAAACGCTTCAGGCGACGTTCAGCGGGCCCGCCGGTCAATCGGACACCCAGTCGTGCAGCGTCTCGGCCGACCGCAAGCAGATGACCTGCAAGGGCGTGGTGACCGATGGCAAGGGACAAGCCCTCAGCTACGTCGACGTCTACGAGCGGATGTGAGGGGATGGTGTGATGTCTCACAGAAGAATTTCGACAGGGATGCTGATACTGCTGGCCGCCGTCGCGCTCGGCCTTTCCGCGTGCGCGGAGCCGGTCGGGTACGCGGGAGGCGGTTACGCCTACGGATACCCTGGTGCGTGGGACGACAGCTGGGGCTACTGGCGCCACTGGGACCATCATCACTGGGATCATGCGCATCAGGGTTCGTGGGGCCACGGCTTCGCGCACGGACATTCGGGCTTCGCCGGACATGGTGGGTTCGCGGGCCACGGCGGCTTCGCCGGCCACGGCGGGGGTGGCTTCGGCGGCCACGGCGCGGGCGGCTTCGGCGGCCACGGTGGCGGCGGCGGAGGTCACGGCCGCTGAGACGCGGGCCACGAGCAAGCGCACGACAGAAGATACTGGCGGTTCGGGTGGGCGTGCTACTTCCGCGTCTTGTTGGTCTTGGACTCCAGCTCGCACACGCCGTTGTCGGTATGGAACCAGCCGCCCTGACGCTCCCACTCCTTGCGGTCGGCTTCCATCAGCGCCGCCTTGGCCTTGGACTCGTACTCGCAGACCCGTTGTCCTGGTGGTACCAGCCTCCCTTCTGGATGCACTCTTGCCGGGTGCGGTTGTCCCGGTCCTGCGCGAGTCGTGCCGCCGTCTCCCGCCCTCGCTGCCGAGAGCCCCAGGCTCGTGCACGGTGCCGCCGATGTGGCCACTACGCTGATCTTCCGCAATATTGCCGTCCTCGGGTCTGGACTGGGTCGAGCTTGCAGTCGTTGTGACGCAGAGCTCCCGCGGCCGGTACGCGGACCGCCTGTGGGGTCGTGCCGCGAGGAGGATCCGGACCCGACGAAAGTAGGGCGGACGACGACCCGACCAACGTCGGGTAGAAGCGT
>QHRW01000154.1:12417-20883 GCA_003220265.1 Candidatus Rokuibacteriota bacterium
GGCGAGGACAGCGACATGAGCGTTCAGCTGGTGCTCGAACGACAGCCCCGATGCAGTACCGAGCGGCGGCGCATAGACCGTGATGACGACCTCCTGGACGCGCTCCGGTCAGGCGACCCGCGGGCCGCGGAGTGCCTCGTGAGCCGCTACGGCGAGCGGGCGTATCGACTCGCGCGCCGCATCACGGGCAACGGGCAGGACGCGGAGGAAGTCGTGCAGGACGCGTTCTGGAGCGTGGTGCGGAAGATCGACACCTTCCGGGGCGACTCGGCGTTCGGCTCGTGGCTCTACCGCATCGTGGCGAACGCCGCGTACCAGAAGCTGCGCAGCCCGCACAGCCGCCGGCACGACCTCTCGCTGGAGGAAGTGCTGCCGTGGTTCGACGAGTACGGTCGCCACGCCGCCCCGGTCGCCGACTGGTCGCCGCGCGCAGTCGATCCGGCCATGCAGACCGAGCTCCGGACGGCACTCAGCGCGGCGATCGACGAGCTGCCGGCTTCCTATCGTGCCGTGCTGGTGCTCCGCGACGTCGAGGGGCGATCGAACCAGGAGATCGCCGAAGCCCTCGGGCTCGGCATCGCGGTCGTCAAGACCCGCGCGCATCGCGCGCGACTGTTCCTCCGGAAGCGGCTCGATGAGTCGATGACGACGACCGAGGCCACCACCCCGAGCGCCTGCGCCTGAATGACCGCTGGAGACGCCACCATGAACATGCTCGTCCGAACGACAACCATCTTAGCGGTCGTGCTCACCACCCTCGTCGTCGGGTGCGCCCGTCGGCCGATCGTGGCGTCGCCGGTGGCGGCACCGGCGCCCACCGAGAGCGCGGCAGCGGCTCCGCGCGACACCCAGGCGATCGTCGGCGACGAGCGCCGCGAGGTCGTCGTGGCCGCGCGCCCCCAGCCGGCCACGTTCGGCGAGAATGCCGACGTGAAGCCGGTCTACTTCGACTTCGACCGGTACGAGATCCGCCCCGGTGACGCGAAGACGCTGGAGGCCGACGCGGCCTGGCTCAAGACCCACGACGTGCTGATCCTCATCGAGGGACAGTGCGACGAGCGCGGCACCGAGGAGTACAACATGGCGCTCGGCGACCGGCGGGCCCAGGCGACGCTGAGCTACCTCGTGGCGCTCGGGATCGCCGCCGATCGAATCAGCACCGTCAGCTACGGCAAGGAGCGTCCCGTCTGCGCCGAGCACACCGAAGCCTGCTGGGCCCTCAACCGCCGCGCCCACATCGTCGTGAAGCCGCGCGGCTGATACGAAGCGCGAGCGTCCGTCGCGCGGGTCGATCAGCTAGTGCGGTACTGCCGTCGGGCTGCGGCGGGCTGGGAGCGTGAAGTGGCGCCCGTCGGATGCGCCTGTCGAAAGTCGGCCGCGGAGACGACACGTAGCACGTTGCCCTGCGCATCGAAAATCGTCACGGGCGCGATGGACTCGTCGCCGGACGGAAGGTGACCAGCATCCGGGGTCGTATTCATCTCCTGCCTCCTGGGCCCGAACTCTGCGGGCCATGCATGCGATTCCGACGCTTCGGACAGCCGGCTGGTGACGTGCGGATCGGATCGCCGGCAACCTCACGGCCGGTACGGGCCAGGGCGCACGATCCCCAGGGTCCCCAGCCCGTGGGCCAGCCCCACGGGCTGGTCACGTCGGCGCGCGCCTCCTCGTCGGCGATGTCCTTTTCCACCTGGAGCCGGTTGTATGCCTGGTACTGCGGCTCGCCGCCGATGTACACGCAGCAGCAGACACTCGGGTCGCGATACACATAGACAGTCTTCCCGTCCCGGACCTCACGGACCACCTACCGTGCCGGCAGCCTCTCCAGTTGGGCGAGCTTGTCCGCGGTGTCGACGGTCTCGATGGAGAACCCGGTCGCACTCAGGACGTCTTCCGTCGAGCGCGTCGTGGCGGCCTGCAGCGTGGCGCAGCTGGCACCGCCGCCGCGATGAGCGATACGAACAGCACGTTCTTCACGAGAGACCCTCCTTGGTCTCGCAACCGTTATCTGGTGGGCTCAATGAACTGTGAGGCCGGGCACCCAGGTGCCATTGGCGGCGACGCACTCGCACGGCGCGCCCGGCTGAATCGTGAACGGAATGAGGCAGATCCCGTATTCCGTGTGGCACACGCGGATCAGCGGACCCGGGTAATCGGAGGGCAGCAGCGCATAGAACGGCGGTGTGGCCGCACCGGTTGACGCCGCGGCGAGCGCGATCGTGAGCAGCCCCACTAGCAGTCCCAGGCTCATCACTCACCTCCGGTCTTCCGACGCCCGCGCCGGGGGCCCGGGCACGTGCGGAGGGCGCCTTTCGCAAGAAACCGCCGCGGGGCGGCGGCCCGTAACGCGCGACGGCTCGCCCGCGTCGCAAGGAGGGCGGAACGGACTTGGAGCTTCGGGGAGGAATCAACGATGCGCTGCGATCATCTTACGGCCGTCACGCTCGGGCTGGTGGTGATGCTCTGGGCCGGGTTCGCGGCCGCGGGGCCGGGCGAGGACTACGGCGCTCGACACGAGGCCACGGTGACGTTCATCGACCGCAACCTGAACCTCGTCCATCTCGACGACGGCACCGAGTTGCGTGCGCGGGACAGCCGGCTCCTGGAGAGAATCCACGAGGGCATGCGGGTTGTGGTCGACGTGACGACGGCCGATCTCACGCCGTCCACCCTGGACTAGATCGGAGTCACTCGAGCAACCGAAACTCATGGGGGGCCGCGCACGTGCCCCCGACGCCGTGCCCCCGGGGTCGACGCGCGGCGGGGCGTTACGGCGCCTGCTCCGGCGACTGGTTGTCGGTGTAGTCGGCGAACGCGACACCGTAGGACGTGGCGATCGGCGTGACGAACGCCATGAGTGCCAGCGCGAGAATGATGAACCGCTTCATAGATCTCACCTCCCTCGTTCTCTCACTTCTTGAGACACCGGGAGGCGCCGGGGGATAACGGCTGATTGGCGGTGACGCACCAGACGTTCGTCGGGTGTCACGACAAAGAACGTCCGAGCCTCCTAAAGGGTAGGAGGTCCTGATGGCTGCGCCCGAAAGTCATCCCATCGCTGCGGATCGCCCGGCCCCAAGCCTGCCGGCCTGCCGGGTCCGGCGCGTCGTGCAATACATCGACGACAATCTCCAGAACTCGATCCGCCTGGTCGAGCTCAGCGCCCTCGTGCATATGAGCCCCTACCATTTCGCCCGGCTCTTCGCAGGCAGCACCGGCGCGCCTCCCCACCGGTTCATCCTTCAGCGCCGGATGGAGAGGGCACGATCCCTGCTGGCCGGCGCCGGCGTGCCGATCGCGATCGTCGCGCGTTCGGTGGGCTTTCGCACGGCGAGCCACTTCACCACGATGTTTCGACGTCTGGTCGGGATGACGCCGAGCGCGTACCGCACCGTCATCTCGAACGCCACCCAGGGCGCTGCGGATGCCGAGCCGAGCGCGGCGACGGAACTCGGACAACGACCGACGGCCGATCGGGAGGTCGGCGTGTCGGCATCGGCGCAGTCATGAAACGCGGCAGGTGACCGGCGGGCAGCGCTTCGCGCCGTCGGCTCGTCGTCGCAGGCCGCGAGAGAGATGTGCTGCTAGTCGTCGGGGTCAGTCGACTCGAAGGCCTTCAGCGTCTCCTCGCCGTCGGGATCCGCGAGCAAGATCAGGAGATAGAGCCGGTCGCCGACGAGCTTGGCGCTCCGCAGCTCGACCAGGCTCGGCGTGAACGCGATCGCCTGCTTCATGACGTCCTTGATCGCGGCGTACACGGCGCCACCGAGCTCGGTCTCGTCCTCGATGCTGTCGGTGGGAATTGACGTCGCCACCTGGATGACGAACGCATTCGCCGGAGGGGCAAAGGGGGTGATGGCGCATCCGATGAGTGCCGCCGCCAGTAGCTTGGTCGTGTGATGGGCCCAGCGCATAGTCTGATCCTCCTCGCAGATTCAGACGCCCCGGCGGGGCAGGATGTCACAGCCCATGCGGGAAGGGCCCCCCAGTTCCGAAACATCCCGCCACATCGTCCTGCGCGAGCCTCGTCGACCTCTAGCGAAAAGTCGTGGAGCTACGCGGCGGGGCACCGTCGTCGCCGTCGGCGCGCCGCCTCAGGCCCGCGTGAGTCCCCGGTGAAGCGCGTCGAGGTCGGCCGCCGTCAAGGACTGGCGATGCAACCGTGCCTGTCACGGCGGCGTCGAAAACGTGGAGGAACGAGCGATGACTACGCGGTTGATGGGCTTGCTCATCGTCATTGCCGGGCTGAGCGTGGCGGCCGGCGCCGCCCACGCGTTCGACGGCCCGCCGATGTCCGTCGGGCCCGAGCTCTTCGTCGACCCGGCCGATCTGCCGCCGGCCGTCACGCCGCCGGCAGCGCCCCCGGCCGTGCCTTCGGATCCCTCGGCCAAGGCCTCCCGGTATTACTGCGCCAACCCCAAGGGCTATTACCCCGATGTCTCTCGATGCCCTGATGGCTGGGCACGGGTTCCCGCGTCGCCAAATTCACAGTGAACCGGCCGTCGTGTTCTTGCGGAAGAACGGTTGCGCGAAACCGCGGATGTCCGCGGGTCATCGCAACGAGCGACCCCGGCCCTGAGCCGCGGGCCATTCATAAAAGGAGGACCTCATGACAGTGCGTTCAGTGGCGCTCGCGTTCGCGATGCTCCTCACCGTGGCGACGGCGATGGCCGCCGCCCTGACCTTCACCGCCGTCTCGACGGCGCGGGCGCAGTCCGACGTGCCCGGTCCGGGGATGGAGGACGGGATCGTCGCCAAGGTCGACAGCGCGGCCGGGGTGGTCACGCTGCAGGACGGCCGGATGTACCGCGTGAAGCCGGGCACCGAGTTCGTCCACAAGGGTAGCCCGCTTCCGGTCGATGCCCTCGTGCCCGGTGACTACATCACCATCACCGGCGCGGAGCCGGTGGACTCTCGCGACGGGCAGCACGTGCCCACACCGGGGCGCTGAACCGACAACGTCCGCCGCCGGGGCAGCGCTCGCCCCGGCGGCGGGTCGACGTGCGCTGCCGCTCATGGTCGTCGGCTTGGCAAGCCGGAGCTTCGACGAAGGGACTTAAATCAACGCCGAATTTGAGTCCCCTGTGGCGCGGCGTTGACTCAATATCGCCTGACCTACTACAGCAGTTACCGAAGCGCGTGGCGGACTGAAAACACGGGTTCGAATGCCCATCGGTCAATTGAGTCCGTGTTGAAGAAGCGTTGCCGCTCGGCTCCGATGGTGTTCACTTCGGCAACGAGTGGCGGCTGCGCGGAGCGGGGGACGTGATGCTGTACGAAGACCGCACAGGCAAGGAACACCAACCTCACGGCCTGTTCCAATGCAAACGAAGAGGCCCGTAGCGCCGCGTCCGATGTGCTTGGGCCGTTGCTACCCTCGACACCGCCAGCAATGCGTTGGAAGGTCTGGTCGAGAAGGAACGCTGAGTTGCCGTGTTTGGCCCAGCAGAGCTGGGTGTAGTGGCGGTACAAGGTCTCAGTCTGCACTTCAGAGTCTGGCAAACTCAGGCGCGTCACCGCCTGCTTCGTCATTTCCCAGACGCCTCGGAAGGGCTTCAACGGGTCTTGCCCCCCGTGCGCGATCCACGCTTCTGCGAGGGCATTGTCGTCAGCAATGTAGCCAATCGTAACCGCGCTCTCGTAGAGCGAAGAGGTCAATGTCGCCGCTTGCACCGGGTAGCCGCGCAGGGCAAGGAGGGCGACTGTCCTCAAATCGTTGCTGATCTTGATCAAGAGACCGGCACAAACGCGACACGCCTGGGGCGTGTCCTTGATCGTTCGCTCGGGCAACGCCATCAGCGCCTTCGACATCACCAGGAAGCTGCGCTCGCACAGTTGCAGGTGGCCAGCGAGCTTCGGACCGATGACAGCAGCCGCCGCAGCCTCTACATCCCGATCATCATCACTGCTCATCCGTGGAGATCGTAGCCGACTCGCCCAAGCGCAGGCCAGAGCGTGAGCATCGTCACCCGATGTCCGCGTACTGTCCGTGTTGTCTCCACTACGGAGCGCTAATCAGCGCAAATCGGGTAGCGGGTGCTGCGAGGTATTTCGCGGACTTGTAGTGCTGACTCCTATTCGCTTCGGGACGACGATGCCCTCATAACCCAAAGGTTGCTGGTTCAAATCCAGCCCTTGCAACGCTCAATGGCAACCGACCACGGCAACGCTCAGCTAATAGGGCAACGCCACTAATCGCGATACTGCCTGACGCAGGCTGAAACATCCTCCTGAGGCTCCGACCTCCTTCCTAATGTCATGGACTGCTCTCGCTTCGAGGCACAGCGCCTTGAATCTTGTGCGGAGACTTGAATGGCGATTGACCTAAGTCGGCTGAAGTCTCAGGCGTCCGCATGTGGCGCTGACCATGCACCACCTCCACGGTGCTTCGCTGATTCGCCGTCGGGGGAAGCCCGACAGAAACATTTTTCCTTGCTTCCGGCGGCGATCTCGTTCAGCCTGTTGCGCACTGTGCGACGGCTCACCCTCGTCGGGTTGTTGCTGTTGCCGCTCGTCCGATCATTCGGCCTTCATCTGTTTGTCACGCTCGTGCTCCTCGCCGTTCCCCGTCTCAGCGCCGCCCAGGGCCAGATCTTCTATGTCTACGAGCAGCAGGGGGACGTCGCGATCGACACGTACGATGCGGACGGCGACATCCTAAAGATCGAGCGGTCTGACGCCACGGGCGCCTCGGGCGCACCGTCGGCCGGTCGCGCGGGGACGGTCACCGCGCCGTACAAGCTTACGGCGACGGCGATCAGCGGAAAGGAGACGCGATGACTCGTCGGCGCTGGTTGCCGATTGTCGGTCTGCTGGCCTGCCTGGTCGGGCCGAGTTCGCCGGGCGCCCAGTCGGGATTCCGCCACGTCAATGCCACCGATCCGACGTGCGGCGGTCACGCGCCGTGCTACGCGAGCATCCAGGCCGCCGTGACGGCGGCGACCGCCGGCGAGCACGTCGTGGTGCAGGCCGGCACGTATCACCAGCAGGTGGCGATCACCGGCAAGAACAACACGCCGAGCGCCACCGAGGCCGACCGGATCGTGATCGAGGCCGACCCGGCGGCGGAGGTCGGCAGCGTCGTCCTGCAGGGCGCCGTCACCCAGTGCACGAACGGCTTTGCCATCCGTCTGCAGCAATCCAAGTTCATCACCATCCGCGGGCTCACCATCACCGGTGCGGGTGGTCAGGCGATCTCGCTCCTGGGCGGCAACAACCAGAACCAGGCCATCCACCTCGAGCGGCTGCGGATCTTCGGCAACGGCAGCGGCTCCTGCGACGGGGGCATCACCATCGCCCGCGGCAACCCCGGCACGCTGATCCTAAACAGCCTGATCGACGCCAACGGCCGCAACGGCATCAGCACGATCGACGCCGACGGCGGCCCGCATTACCTAATCGGCAACACCATCCATGGCAACCAGTGGAGCGGCATCAGCGTCACCCGCAGCCACGAGGCCTACCTGGTCAACAACGCCATCACGGGCAACGGCACGGCTGCGGGCTCGACGGGCGGCCGCTTCGGCGTCACCCGGGAGAGCTCGACCACGCCGAACCCCGGCGGCATCCATCTGCTCAACAACCTGATTTGCGGCAACCGCCTGGGCGAGATCAATGGGCCCGCCCTCGACGGGACGGACAGCGGTAACCTGACGCCGACGGGCAGCGAAGGTCCGGGCGTCACGGCGCGCGCAGGCTGCAACGTGCCGGCGAACGTCTACGCCGACGTGGCGGGTGCCGACGGCGTGGCCAACACGGCTGACGACGACTTCACGCCCGCCACCGGCTCGTCCCTGTTGGACGCCGGGCTCGATCCGCGCACGCTCGGCCTCGACCCGGTCTTCAACCCCCTGCTCGAGGCCGACTATCTCAAGCCGGCCGCGCGTCCGCGTCTGGGCAGTCCCGGCGGCACGGCGCGCTTCGATGTCGGTGCCCGGGAGCTCGACGTGGCGGACGTGATTGCCCCGCTCGTGACGATCCTGGCGCCGCCGGCCGACTCCTACGTGCGACTGCAGGTGCCCGTGGCCGCCCAGGCCACCGACGACGGCAGCGGCATCGCGACCTTTACGCTGCGCATCGGGATCCAGGCCCTCACGACGACGCTCACGCCGTCGATCCCGCCGCCGGCGCCGGCGGTCACCGCAAACGCCACGTGGGACACCACGGCGTTTGCCGACGGCGCCCACACGCTGACCGCCGAGGCCGAGGACGCCGCCGGCAACCCGGGCAGCGCCACCCGCGTGCTCATCGTCGACAACACGCCGCCCGACACGGAAATCATCACCGGGGCGGCAGGAACTACGTCCGCCACGTCGGCCACGTTTACCTTTCGAGGCGCAGACAATTTAACGCCGGCCATGAGTCTCCTATTTGCGTGGCGCCTTGATTCGGGCGCGTTCACGCCGTTCACGGCCGCATCATCGGCGACATTGAGTAATCTAGCTCCCGGTGCGCATCTTTTTGAAG
>QHRW01000155.1 GCA_003220265.1 Candidatus Rokuibacteriota bacterium
TATCCCGGAATCTCGGCTTCGCTGAGTTGGGCAAGAAGGGTGAGCGATTCTTGCCAGCCGAGATAGCACGCCTCTGCTGGGATGGACTCTGGTATCCCTTCCTGCACTATGTTCACCTCGGTACCGCAGGACACCTTCTTCAGGGATACCGTCGTTTGCATTTCTCCGGGTAGGCTCGGATCGTCGAACTTGTCCGTGTGGCGAATACGTTCATGGGGCACCAGTTCAAGATATGTTCCGCCGAAGGAGTGGCTTTGCCCTGTGGTGAAGTTGGTGAAGGACATCTTGTAGGTACCACCGACCTTCGCGTCCATATGGTGAACCCTGCCCGTGAAACCGTTCGGCGGAAGCCATTTGGCCATGGCGTCTGGATCGAGGAATGCCCGATAGATTTTCTCAGGCGTCGCACGGAGCACTCGGTGAAGCCGGACGGTGTTTGTGGGCATGATGACTTCTCCTTTCGATGCGTGATGCTGACGCGAGCCGCGGTCCGCTGGAGCGGCTTGTTCGGCGGTCTGAAGTGTACACAGGACTGATCAGGCCGGGCCCGAGGAAGCCACGCGGTGGCGGGAAACGTCTGCACGTTCGATGACTCGGATCAGTTCCGGCCCCGGGCCGGCCCCTCGAAACGCCTCCAACTGAGTGTCGGAGTCCCATTCCTCATAGACGTTGACACGGTCAGGGTCTATGGGGTCTGCGGCGACGACGAAGTCCCGGCAACCGGCCGCCCGCCGCGCTTCGATGACGGCACCGCGAGACGACGCAAGGAACGCCTCGCGCTGCCCTAGCCTGACATACATTCGACCTGCGACGATAGTCATTGCGGCGTTCTACCTCCATCCTCGCGTCGAACGGGGATCCACGGAATCGACACGCGGGACTCACTGACCACACGAGCGACCCGAGCGGACCGGCAGAATCGCCGGAGCGGTCCAGTGTGATGGGCGGGCCACCAGTCACTTCACTGCGAGATCTCCGGTATGGCGGCCAGTCCGGCCGAAAACGTACATCATTTTCTCAAAACGTACATTGACCCGCCTTGACGCTGCGGCGCAGGATGCCAATCGCGACCCTGAGAAGGCGATCGGTGAGGGGAGGTGCTGACGCGCGAGCGATTGGGCACGTCGCGAGTTCGTACGGGGAAGAGTCAATTCGCAAAGGAGTTGTCATGGCAAAAGGTGTGGCGCTGACCATTGGCCTGAACTCGGTCGATCCCGGACACTACCAGGGCTGGAGCGGTGACCTCGCGGCCTGCGAGGCCGACGCCCGCGACATGGCGCAGATTGCGAAGTCCCGCGGCTTCGCCGTGACCACGTTACTGACGAAGGCCGCCACGCGCGGGGCCGTGACCCAGGCCATCCAGACCCACGCGCAATCGCTGGTCGCCGGCGACATCTTCATGCTGTCGTACTCCGGCCACGGTGGGCAGCTTCCCGATCTGAACGGCGACGAGGACGACGGCGAGGACGAGACGTGGTGCCTGTTCGACGGCGAGCTCGTCGACGACGAGCTCTACGTCGCCCTCGCGCAGTTCGCCGGCGGCGTGCGCGTCCTGGTGTTCTCGGACAGCTGCCACAGCGGCTCCGTGGTGAAGCTGGCGTTCTACTCCGCATCCGGCGATCACAGCCACGCCGCGCGAGCCGCCCGCGGCTTCAACGCCGGCGATGACGCGCCGAAGTACCGGGCGATGCCGCCGGCGGTCGCGCTGCGGACGTACCAGGCGAACCAGGCGCTGTACGATCCGATCCTTCGAGACGCCGAGCTTCGCGAGGGCGCGGACAAGGTCAAGGCGTCGGTGCTGCTCATCTCGGGCTGCCAGGACAACCAGCTCTCGGCGGACGGCACGTTCAATGGCCTGTTCACCGGCACCCTGAAGCAGGTGTGGAACGGCGGCACGTTCAAGGGCGGCTATCGGACCTTCCGGAGGAAGATCGTGAACCGGATGCCGCCGGATCAGACGCCGAACTATTTCACGGTCGGCGCTCGCAACGCACAGTTCGAAGGACAGAAACCCTTCAGCATCTAGGCGCATGGTCCCCGCCTCCCGCAGGCTCCTCGCTCGAGCGTGCGGGAGGCGGCGACTGGCAGGACGCGTCCGGAGGATCACGTCATGGCGCCAAGCCCATCGCGCGGAGAGTTCCAGTGTCCGGTCGTGCCCGATCGACTGGATCTGCGTGACCGACCCTACACCCCGCCGGTGGCCAAAGCGCCGCCGGCGCGTGTCAACTCGCTGGAGGGATTGCAGGTCCGGCCGCTCAACCAGGACAAGGCGAACGCCTGCACCGGCTTCGCGCTCTCGGCGTGCATCAACATCCTGCTCCGCCGGGCCGAGCGTGTCGACGAGACACCGGTCTCGCCGTTCATGCTCTACGACATGGCGCGGCGGTACGACGAGTTCCCGGGGCCGGTCGAGAAGGACACGGGGTCCAGCCTGCGCGGCGCCATGAAGGGCTGGTACAAACACGGCGTTTGCGGCGCCGATCTGTGGCGACTGCTGGAGATGCCGGCGCCCACGCTCGACAAGGGCGATTGGTGGCTGGATGCCGCGCGCCGTCCGCTCGGCGCCTACTACCGTGTCGACACGCGCTCCGTCACCGACATGCATGCCGCCATTCACGACGTCGGAGTCCTGTACGCGAGCGCGATCTGCCACGGCGGCTGGGACGAGGGCATGCAGGTGGCCTCCTCCGAGCGGAAGGGCTGGGCCATTCCGTACCGCAAGGCCGCCCCGCAGGATGGTGGGCATGCCTTCGCCATCGTGGGCTATGACCAGCGCGGGTTCCTGATCCTCAACTCGTGGGGGAACCAGTGGGGCGACGGCGGCCTGGCCGTTCTGACGTACGAGGACTGGCTCGAGCACGCCATGGACTGCTGGGTCGCACAGCTCGGCGTGCCCACCGAACAGCACCTGGAGATTGCGCGGTCAGCCTCGCTGCGCACCGACACGTCCGGCGCCGTACGGGTGGCCGCCGACCCTGTCCTGAGAAATCGCGAGATCGCGCCGTTCGTCATCGACATGGAGAACAACGGCGGACTGAGCCGGACCGGCGACTTCCGAACCCACGAATCGGACGTCAAGGCACTCGTCGTCGATCACCTGCGGCAGTTCCGGCAGACCTATGGTCTGGACGGCCAGGTCGTCGACATCGCCATCTACGCCCACGGCGGCCTCACGGGCGAGGACGCCGCGGCCAGGACGGCGGCCAAGTGGATTCCGGCGCTCTATCAGAGCCGCATCTTTCCGATCTTCCTCATGTGGGAAACCGACCTGTTCTCGACGGTGACGAATCGCTGCCGGGACCTGGTCAGTCAGCTGATGGCCGAGCCGCGTCCGACCGCCGGCCTCCGGGATCAGATCCGGCGCTTCTGGAACACGCGGCTGGAGCGGACACTCGCGGAGCCCGGCTCCTGGCTCTGGGACGAGATGAAGCAGAATGCCGAGGCGATCACCCGTCATCCCAGCAGCGGCGGGCGAATTCTCTACGAGGCGAGCCGGGGGATCATCGCGCCCGGTCAGGCCCGGCTGCACCTCATCGGCCACTCGGCCGGCGCGATCGTGCACAGCCACGTCGTGCAGGCCATGGCGGCGGCGGGCTGGAAGTTCGAGACGATCAATTTCATGGCGCCCGCCGTGCGCGTCGACACGTTCGCGACGACGGTGGTCCCCCAGCTGAAGGCCGGGACGGTCAAGCGCTACCATCAGCTCCATCTCGGTGAAGAGATGGAGCAGCAAGATGCTACCTGCCGGCCGCTCTGTGGCTATGGGCGATCGTTGCTCTACCTGGTTTCCGAATCGTTCGAGCACGGCCGGCAGACGAACATCCTCGGCATTGCCAAGCACTACGACGCGATGCTGACCGGTCTCGACGCCGGCGTCCGGCAGCGCATGGCCTCGTGGTCCGCGCCGATGGCCGGATCGATGAGCACCACGCACGGGGGCTTCGATGATGACGACCGTGCGCTGGAAACGGTGATCAAGCTGATCCGCAACGAACCGATTGGCGGCCTGCCCCGATAGTCCAAATGGAGCGCCTCGACTTCGCGAGGGACGTCATGCCTCTCTAGCGCCGGCCACTGCGCGGGACAGAGTGGCAACTTCGCTCGCGGACATGCCAAACAGCCCACCGGCGCCCCCCGCCGAATGGCCATCATCCTTGCTAAATCAGCGGCTTACGCGTACGGCCGGAGGCTTGCTACGCGGTGGTTGCTCGCTGACCATGCGCGGCACAAGGAGGGGCGAATGTTCGAGCTGATTCAGCGAATTCCAGAGCCCTGGCGTCAGCTGACGGACGTGCTCATCGCGCCGCTGGCGTGGATCCCGCGCATGCAGCATGCGATGTGGGACTTCTTCGTCGCGCCTGGTCCGTGGTGGCTCGTCGCCGGGAAGTGCATCTTCCTCCTCTTCCCCGCCATGCTCGCCATTTCCGCGGTCTGGTGCACGCAGCTCTCCCTCTACACGTTCCCGTTCCGCTCGGGGCGCGTGCACTTCATCCCGACCATGATGCTGACGTGGTGGGACGCCGTGCGCGCCGTCTGGCTCTTCTGGGTGGGGATGTTCCGGTTCGTCGGGGTGGCGCTCGGATGGGCGGTGACGTTCGGCACCTTCGTGGCGAAGCTCATGCTCGAGGTGATCCGCCAGATCGCGCTCATGCCCTTCACGATGACGGGCCGGATGACGCAGAACTACTTCACGCCGGGCGTGCCCTGGGTCGCCTTCGTGATGCTCGTCTTCTGGTGCGCGCTCGAAGCCGCCATCTTCAGCTACACGCTGATGCCGACCGTGACCGAGCTCCTCGCCGACCTCGTCGGTGGCGAGTCGACGGCCCACTACACGGGCCCCATCCTGTACTTCTTCCTGCTGCTGCTCGTCATGGGCAGCTTCGCGTGCGTGCAGACCCTGATGGACGCCGTGAAGAAGCGGGAGTGGAAGTTCATCATCCAGATGGTCACGGTGGAGCTGTTCGTGATGTTCTTCGAGGTCATGTTCCTGTACCGGGAGCTCATCGACGCGCTGACGCCGTGGATCGCCCAGCAGACGGGCATGAAGATGGGCCTGACCGTCACCCTCTCGCTGTCGGCGTTCGGGTGGATCGGCATCCGCGGCATGACGTGGTTCCTGTTCGGCCAGTACGGAACGCCCTCGATGCTGGCCTTCATCTCGCGCAAGCCGATGGTGGAGGAAGGCCACGCGCGCCCCGCCAATGCCGTGCCGGCGCCCGCCTGGTGGCGGCAGCCGGTGACCGAGCTCAAGCAGGAAGTCGAATGGCTCCACGCCAAGAGTGAACAGCTCATCGACTACCTGGTGCTGCCGATCCTGCAGGTCGCGGCGGCCGCGCTCAACTTCGGGATGGTGCTGGTCGCCTCCCGCCAGGTCTTCTCGCTGCCGTTCAAGGACCGCAGCGAGATCACGCAGACCTGGCATATATTGCAGAACTTGCACGTGCAGGCGCCGCCGCGGAAGCAGGCGACGCTGTGAGCCGCCCGGGCCGCTCGCTCATCGCGCGCCTGGTCGCGGTCGCGCTCATCGGGGCCGCCGTCGCGGTCTCGGCCGCGGAGACGGAAGACAACAAGCTGCCGCGGTCCACGCTGTTCGTCGGCATCGATACCAGCGGATCCTTCCGGGCCGCCTATGACGATGCCCTCGCGTTCGTCGCCCATTACCTCTACGGACACCTGCACGAGCTCGGCGGCCTCGCCAAGCCGCGTGATCTGTTCGTGACGGCCATCGGCGGCAAGGACAACAGCGAGCCGAAGTCCTTCCACCCGATCCACGAGTTCAACAACAAGGACGTCGGCCAGATCGAGACCGACCTCCGGAAGTGGTTCCCGCCCACCGACACGCTGACCGACTTCAACGTCTTCTTCGAGAAGGTCGCCAGCACCGTCAAGGACCGGAATCTCGTCCTGGCGCCGATCACCGTGATGGTGGTCAGCGATGGCGTCCCCGACGTGCGCAGCGGCGCCATCAAGTCGGGCTCGCCGGCCTCGTATCAGCAGATCAATCTGAGCCCGCTCGACTACCTCTCGAAGAGCGTCACCGTCCGCCTGGTCTACGCGAGCCCGAAGGTCGGCGACAACTGGCGCAAGCTGGTGAAGCGCGACCGCGTGCGCTTCTGGGCCGTCGAGCACGACGTGATGAGGGGCTGGCGCGCCCAGATGAAGCCGGAGACCGGCCTCCCCAACCAGGACCGCTTCTGGAAGTGGGTGCGGGACAACGTGGATTACCGCGTGCGGCGCGGCGTCTGAGCCTGCGGGGGCGGCTGATCGCCCGCTCCATCTCCGTCAGGGACTGACCGCGCCGCATGGCCGTGGTCCGCCGCCCGGCAATGAATCCGGCAGCAGCGTAACCGAATACCCGCCGACCGCGTCACAAGCACGGGAGGATCCGTCATGACGCGCGCAGGCATTCCTCTACTCGCTGTCCTCAGCCTGGCCGGGTGTGCGGGGCTTCAGGCCACGGACACGCGCTCTGCCGTGCAGGCGCTCACCGCCGCTGGTTTCCAGGCGCAGCCGGCCGACACCCCGGAGAAGCTGGTCCAGCTCAGATTGCTCACGCAGGGGAAGGTCCTGTGGCGACCGCAAGACGGCCAGATCCGCTACGTCTACGCCGATCCCGCCCGCTGCAAATGCCTCTACGTCGGCGGGGACGAGCAGTACCTGCGGCTCCGCCGCCATGAGGCGATGGCCGTGAACCGGTTCTTCGCCGAGGAGGTTCGCGGGGGCATGACGGACTGGGGCCTCTGGGAACCCGGGCCGCGGTGATGCGCCTATGTCCTTACTGCGGTCATCCGATGTACGGGGGCGGCCTGATCTGCCGCCATCACACGAGCGTCGCCGAGGGGGACGACTGGACGAGGACGAACCGGGCGATGTGCGACTTCGTCCACCGCGGCATCGTCGCACCCGCCACGGCCACGGCGCTCTCCGACTCGCTGGACGCTCTGTTCGCGCGATTCCACAGAACTGTGGCGGCCTAGGAACATCGAGGAGCACGCGATGAATGTGAGCGTCGCCCGCGTGATTGTGGCCGTGGTCGGCCTCTTCGCCGGCATCGCCGCCGGCGCGCCGGCCCGCGGCCAGACGGCCGCACCGTGCGGCCGGTTTCGCGTCGAGTGGAACGTCGGGGTGCTGTCGCCGACGGCGGACAAGCTGGAGGGGTTCGTCTACAACGAGTCGCGCTGCCTGGTCACCGACGTTCGGATTCACGTCGTGGCCATGAACGCCCAGGGCCGGCCCATCGCCGAGACTCTCGGCTGGGTGTACGGCGATATTGCCGCCGGCGCGCGCGGCTACTTCGTGCTACCGCTGCCGGAGGCTCCCGCGACCGGCTACCGGGTCGATGTCGTCTCGTTCGATGAGGTGTCGTCCGCCCCCTCGGCACCGTCGCAGTCTCCGTAACGAAAAGGTGCACGGAACGTCATCGCGACGTCATCCCCGGGGCCTAGACTGACTCGTGCGCCGAGTGTGACTGCCGGACGCGAGCCGCGCTACCGATTCAAGATTCTGGTCTTGCCGTTCGACGGCGCTCTTCCTGGAAGCTCCGAGGCCCGCCGGCGTCGATGCAACTGTCCTGTCGACGAGAATCACGCGGGCCGCGGCCTCGATGTTTCGGACGAGGCGTCGCGGCGGGGGTTCTGGATCTCGACGAGCTGCCCGCTACACCTGGGCCATGCCCCCATCGACGAATAATTCTGTTCTCGTGACGTGACTCTTTTTCTCCTTCGACCTCTATCGCGACGCCGGGTGCGCGGCCCGATAGCCGAAGAGCCTCTTCGTCCTGATGGTGTCGGCCACGACCGCGGGCACCATCGTCTCCCAGGCATCGTCGCCGGTTTCGATGCGCGCGCGGACCTCCGGCGTCCGGATGGAGAGATAGCGCTCGTCGTAGCGACGGATGGGCTCGATGCGCCCAATCTCCAGCAGCAGGTCACGCAGATGGTGCCAGGGCGGCGCCAGCGGCGCGCGCTCCACCGAATGGATCTGTCCCGAGACCGGATCGCGCGTTGGATAGACGTACAGCTTCACCGAGCGCTTGAAGAGGCGGCCGGCCGCCTCCAGGACCCCGCCCGGCAAGTCCGCGTAGTAGCGCTCGTCGGCGATCTGCCGCACGCTCGGCAGCCCGACGGCGATGCCGATCAACCGGTCGGTGTACGCGGCCAGGTAGTCGGCCAGCTGGTGGTACGCCTCGAACCGCGAGATCAGCACGTCGAGGCCGAGCGCGCCGAGGATGTCGGCCCGGGCCAGGAAATCGGCATGGCCCGCGTCGTCGCCCGGCAGCAGGCTGCGCAGCGTCATCTCGGCCAGCACCATGGCGTCCGGCCCCGACACGCCCGGCTCGCTCAGAAATTGCTCCCTGGCCCGCTCGAGCAGGTCGAGCGTGAGGTTCGTGGCGGGCCGGAAGCTGCCCCGCTCCACCAGGATCGGGCGCTTGTGGAGGACGTCGGACGGCTGCACGACCTCGCCGTTCGCGGCGAGCATGGCGGCGTCGGTCAGGCCGTGCTCGACGAGCTGCAGCGTCATGAGCCGGTTGTCGATGCTCCCGAAGGCGGGGCCCGAGAACTTGATCATGTCGATCTCGACGCGCGCGCGCGACAGGTCCTCCATCAGCGAGCCGATCAGCGCCGAGGGATTGTCCCGGGTGAAGAAGGCTCCGTGGATCAGATTGACGCCGAGTACCCCCAGCGCCTCCCGCTGGTGCGCCGGGGTGGCGTCCAGCAGGTGGATGTGCAGGACGATGTCGGAGGGGGCGTCGTGCGGTCGCGCCTGGAAGCGGATCCCGACCCAGCCGCGGCCATTTTCCGGACGGCGGTAGCTGCGCGTCGCCACCGTGTCGGCGAAGGCGAAGAACGTGGTCGCGTCGCCGCGTCGAGCGCCAAGCTGCGCCGCCAGCTGGGCGAACTCGTGCTCGAGCATGGCCTCCAGTCGCTGACGGCTCACGTAGCGCTGGACGTGGCCGTAGAGGGCGTCGCCCAGCGCCATGTCGTACGCGGAGATCGTCTTGGCCACCGTGCCGGCGGCGCCGCCGACCTCGAAGAACCAGCGCGCAACTTCCTGACCGCCGCCGGCCTCGGCGAAGACGCCGTACGTCATCGGATCGAGATTGAGCGCCAGGGCCTTCCGTCGCGTGCTCGGCGTCGCGTCGTCCATCGGTCGCTACGCGGACGCCCGGGGCTCTTCGTGCCAGGTCCCGATCCACCGACCGTCGACATACCGTTGAAAGGCCGCCAGCGCGCCGGGCCGGATGCGGCCGAGCGCGCCGCGCTCCTCGTCGGTGAGCTCGAGCCCCGCCGCCAGGCTGGCCGCCGTGGGATCACGGAAGAACGCGTCGCGGAACGCGACGTCCATCACCAGCTTCCCGAGCGCCTGCTCCATGGCCTGCCGGCTCATCGCTGATCTCATCTGGTCCGCGCTTCGTCCTGGCCCGTCCATTGGACGTCCGTCAGGTTCCAGCCGCCCCCGAGCGCCTTGTAGAGCTGCACGTAGGCGACGAGGCGATTGAGGCGGATCTGGGCGAGCGTGTTCTGCGCCGGATAGAGCTGCTGCTGGGCTTCGAGCACCTCGAAGTAGTTGGCCAGTCCCTGGCGATAGCGATCCGTCGCATGGCCCACGGCCTCCTCGAGCGCCTTCACCGCCATGCTCTGTCCGGTCTCGGCCTCGTCCAGCTTGCGCAGGGCGGTGAGAGTGTCCGAGACTTCACGGAGCGCGATGAGGACCGCCTGCTCGTACTGCAGCCGGGCCTGCTCCCATTGCGCGATGGACGCGCGATAGAAGCCCAGCGTGCGGCCCGCGTTGAAGAGCGGCCCGCTGAGCATCCCGGCCATCGCCCAGATCGTCGCCGTGCCTCCCGTGAGGGCCGACACCTCGGGACTCGCGGTGCCGAAGAGCGCGGTCAGGCTGAACTTCGGGAAGAACTCGGCCTTGGCGGCGCCGATGCGCGCGTTGGCGCTCACCAGCTGCTGCTCGGCCTGACGCAGATCGGGGCGCCGCTCGAGCAGCGCCGACGGCAACCCGGCCGGCACCGTCGGCACGATGGGCTGATCGTACATCGGGCTCCCGCGCCCGATGGTGCCGGGCACCGTGCCCAGCAGGATGCTGATCTGGTTTTCCTTGGCGACGATGTTGCTCTCGAGCTGCGGGATGTTCGCCTGCGCTTCGCCCAGCGCTCCCTGCGCTCGCGACGTCTCGAGCTTGGAGGCGACGCCCAGGTTGAAGCGATCGAGGAACAGGTCGTAGGTGCGCTGGTATGCGTCCGTGCTGTTGAGCGCGATCCGCAGCCGCACGTCGAGCTCCAGCAGCTCGAAGTAGGCCTGGGCCAGGTCACTGACGAGCGACAGCCACACGCCGCGGCGCGCTTCCTCGGTGGCGAAGAGGTTGGCCCGGGCCGATTCGTTCAGGCGACGGATGCGGCCCCAGATGTCGAGCTCCCACGAGGCGCTCATGGTGGCGCTGTAGAAGTTCGACGCCTTGGGCGCCGGCCCGCCGGGGCTGCCGGCGGTGCCCGGCGAGATCTTGGCCCGCCCCACGCTGACGCCGTAGTCGAGCGACGGGTAGAGGTCCGAGCGCGCGATGCCGAGATTCGCGCGCGCCTCCTGCACGCGGGCGGCGGCAATCGCCACGTCGTAGTTCCGGCGCAGCGCCTCCTGGATCAGCGCCTGCAGCGTCGGATCCTGGAACGCTTCCCACCACGGTGCATCCGCGAGCGAGGCCGCCTCGGCGGCGGCCTGGCCGCGGAAGTTCGGCGGCTCGGCCACGACCGGCCGCTTGTAGTTCGGGCCGATCGCGCAGCCGCTCACGAGGGCGGCCAGCGCGAGAGCGGTCATGAGCCGGGTGCGGGCCGAGCGCGTCACGATCTCTTCTGCTCGGTCGACGTCTCGCCGTTCGTGCCGCCGCGGATCGGCACCAGCGCCGGCGGCGGCAGCGGCGTCCTTTCCGACGTCCGGCGGAAGCGCTCACTGACATAGAAGCTCACCGAGATGAAGAGACTGGCGATGAGCGTGTCGGTCAGCATCCCGCCGATCACCACGGTGCCGAGGACCCGGCGTCCAACCGCGCCGGCACCGGCGGCGGTCCACAGCGGCACGCAGCCCAGGATGAACGCAAACGATGTCATGAAGAGGGCGCGCCGGCGCACACGGACGCCTTCCAGCGCGGCATCGACGAGCGGCATCCCCCCCTCGTACGCGACCTTGGCAAACTCGACGATGAGGATCGCGTTCTTGGCGGCGAGGCCGATCACCATGAGCAGGCCGATCTGCGAGAAGACGTCGAGCTCGAAGCCGCGGAGCCAGAGCGCGGCGAGAGCGCCGAACATGGCGATGGGCGTGGCGAGCAGGACGGCGAACGGCAACGTCCAGCTCTCGTACAGGGCGGCCATGATCAAGAACACCACCAGCACCGAGAACCCGAGCACCGCGCTCGGCGGCACCCCCTGGGAAGCCACCTGCTCCTGGAACGACATCCCGGAGTAATCGAAGCCCATGTCGCGCGGCATGGTTTGCGCGAAGACCTCTTCGAGTGCCCGCATCCCCTGCCGGGTGCTGAACCCGGGTGCCAAAAGCCCATTGATCTGCGCCGCGCGATACTCGTTGAACCGGGTCGTGAACTCGGGGCCGTTGACCTCTCTCATCCGGACCAGCGTCGACAGCGGCACCGGGTGACCCGCGGCGTTGCGTACGTAGAAGCGACCGACATTGTCGGCCTGGGTTCGGAACTGGCCTTCAGCCTGGACGTACACCTGCCAGACTCGTCCGTACTGGTTGAAGTAGTTCACGAAGGCGCCGCCGAGGAACGCCTGGAGGGCCTGGTACACCGAGGTCAGGCTGATCCCTTGCTTCAGCACCTTGTCGCGATCCACCTCGGCGAAGAACTGCGGCACGCTCGGCAGCAAGGTCGTGAACAGCCGCGCGAACTCGGGGCGCTTCCGCGCGGCGGCC
>QHRW01000188.1 GCA_003220265.1 Candidatus Rokuibacteriota bacterium
GGGCTGCGTGACCGTGCCCATCTATCCGAGCTACCCGCCCGACCTCATCGCCTACATCGTGAACGACTCGGGCGCGCGCACGATCTTCGCGGAAGACGCCGCCCAGCTCGCCAAGGTGCTGGAGGCGCGCGAGAAGATGCCGCACCTCGAGCACATCATCGTGATGTCGGGCTACGAGGCGCAGCAGCCGCCCAAGGCCGTGATGACGTGGCAGACGCTGCGCCGGCTCGGGCGCGACAACGCGGAGGCGCACAAGTCCACGCTGGCCGAGCGGGTGGCCTCGACCCGGCCCGACGATCTCGCCTCGATCGTCTACACCTCCGGCACCACGGGGCCGCCCAAGGGCGTCATGCAGACGCACCGCAACCACATCGCGGCTCAGGCCGCCGGCGATCGCGCCACGCCGGTCAAGGACGGCTGGGTGCACCTGCTCTTTCTGCCGCTCGCGCACTCGTTCGCGCGGCTGGAATCCTTCCTGGGCGTGAACCACGGGCTCACCACCGCGTTCGCCGAGAGCCTCGACAAGCTGCGCGACAACCTGGTCGAGGTGCGCCCGCACTTCATCTGCAGCGTGCCGCGCGTGTTCGAGAAGGTCTACGCCGGCGTGCTCGCCAACGCGCAGGCCGGCTCGCCCGTGAAGCAGAAGATCTTCAACTGGGCCGTCTCCGTCGGGCGCGACGTGAGCCGCCACCAGCAGCGCGGCCAGCCGGTGCCCGCGCTCCTCGAGCTCAAGCGCAAGCTGGCCCACAAGCTCGTCTTCTCCAAGCTGCACGCGCGGCTCGGCGGCCGCCTGCAGTGGGCGATCTCCGGCGGCGCGCCGCTCTCGCGCGACATCGCGGAGTTCTTCCATGCGGCCGGCATCCTGATCCTGGAGGGTTACGGGCTCACCGAGACGTGCCCGGTGGGCACCTTCAACCGTCCCGATCGCTTCAAGTTCGGCTCGGTCGGGCAGGCGCTGGAGGGCATCGAGCTCAAGATCGCCCCCGACGGCGAGATCCTGTTCCGCGGCGCCAACATCGCCAAGGGCTACTTCAAGCAGCCGGAGGCCACGGCGGAGGTCTTCGAGAGCGGCGGCTGGTTCCACACGGGCGACATCGGGCGGGTGGACGAGGAGGGCTTCCTCTTCATCACCGACCGCAAGAAGGACCTGATCGTGACCGCCGGCGGCATGAACATCGCGCCCCAGAACATCGAGAACATGCTGAAGGCCGATCCGTTCATCAGCCAGGTGATGGTGCACGGTGATCGCCGGCCGTACCCGGTGGCGCTCATCACGCTCAACCCGGACGAGCTGACGAAGTTTGCCCGCGAGCAGGGCGTGCTCACGAGCGATCCGGGCGCGCTGGTCAAGCATCCCAAGATCGTCGAGCGCGTGTCGCGCACGGTGGAGGAGAAGAACACCAATCTGCAGTCGTACGCCAAGATCAAGAAGTTCGCGATCCTGCCCGGCGACTTCACGCCGGAGGGCGGCGAGCTCACGCCCACGCTCAAGGTGAAGCGCAAGGTCGTCTCCGAGAAGTACAAGAAGGAGCTGGAGGGCCTCTACGGCTAAACCGCTCCAGGGCAAGGTGGCGGTCGTCACCGGCGCCAGCCGCGGGCTGGGCCGGGCGATGGCCGTGGCGCTGGCCGAGGCGGGCGCCGACGTGGCCCTGGCCTCCCGCGCCAAGGTGGAGCTCGAGGAGACCGCGCACCAGGCCGAAGCCCACGGCGTGCGCGCGCTGGTGCTGCCCACGGACGTCTCCGACTACGCGGCCGTCGAGCGGCTGATGGGCGAGACGGCGAGCGCGCTCGGGCGGCTCGACGTCGTCGTGAACAACTCCGGCATCGCCAAGGTGGCGCCGCTCGCCGAGGCCCGGATCGAGGACTGGCAGGCCATCGTCGGCGTCAACCTCTCCGGCGTCTTCCACGGCTGCCGGGCCGCCGCGCCCTACCTGATCCGCCAGCGCGCCGGCAAGATCATCAACCTGGCCTCCGTGCTGGCCGCCGTCGGGTTGCCCGGCTACACGATGTACGCGGCCACCAAGGGCGGCGTCATCTCCTTCACGAAGGCGCTCGGCGTGGAGTGGGCGCGCCACAACATCCAGGTGAACGCCATCGCGCCCGGCTGGTTCGTGACCGACATGAACGAGGCCGCGTTTGCCGATCCCAAGATCCACGAGCGCCTCACGCGCGACATTCCCGCGCGCCGCACGGGACGCCCGGAGGAGATCGGCCCGCTGGCCGTCTACCTGGCCGGCCCCGGCTCGGACTTCATGACGGGCCAGACGATCTTCCTCGACGGCGGCCACACCGCGGCGTAGCGGGCCGTCCGGAAGGTGACGATCGACGACCGCCAACAGCGGTAGACTCGACGGCATGGAGCGCGAGCTTCTTGCGGACTTCGACGGGCTGGTCGAGCGCCTCCGGCCTCACCTGGCAGGCGCCCGTCGCGCCATCGTGTTCGGCTCGGTCGCGCGCGGCGAGGCCGATTCCGGCAGCGATCTCGATCTGGTGATCATCGCCGACACGCCGCGGCCGTTCTTCGAGCGCCATCGCGATTTCGCCGGGCTCTGGGACCTCTGCCCGCGTCTCGACCTGCTCGTGTACACGCCCGCGGAGCTCAGGCAGATGCAAGACGAGGGCAACCCCTTCATCGAGCAGGTCCTCGCCGACGGGCGGGTCGTGTATGAGGCAGCCGAAAACTGAGGCCCAGCGCTGGCTGGCGCAGGCCCGTAGCGACCTCGGCTTCACGGAGCTGGGGCTGCGCGAGGGCTACCACGCCCAGGCCTGCTTCATGTGCCAGCAGACGGCCGAGAAGGCGCTGAAGGCGCTGCATTACCTGGCCGGGGCGCGGGTCGTGCTCGGACACTCGGTCGTCGAGCTGCTCGACGGGCTCATCGCGCGTCATCCCCATCTCGCGGGCCTGCGTGAGGCGGCGCAGCAGCTCGACCAGTTCTACGTGCCGACGCGCTATCCCAACGGGCTGCCTGGCGGGGTGCCGGCCCAGGTGTTTACCCACTCCCAGGCGGCGCGCGCCGTGAGCGACGCCCGGCGCTTCGTCGAGTCTGCGGAGACTCTCGCCGGATGAAGGCCGCGATCCTCCATGGCCCGCGGGACCTGCGCATCGAGAGTGCGCGCATGCCCGAGCCCGGTCCCGGCGAGGTGGTGGTGCGCGTCGGCATGGCCGGCCTCTGCGGCACCGACTACCGCATCTGGACCGGCGATCGTCCGGTCGCCTAT
>QHRW01000187.1 GCA_003220265.1 Candidatus Rokuibacteriota bacterium
CACCCGACCCTGCGCACACCCGTGTGGTCGATCGTCGTCACCAGCGCCCTCGCCGTGCTGATCACTGCCTATGCCGCCGCGTTTTCCGTGGTCACATCGATCAGCACGATCACGCTCTATCTCGCCTACGTGATCCCGATCTACCTCAACTGGCGCAACCGCCGCCGCCGCACCGGCGAGTACGCGACCCGCGCCACCGCCCCGTGGAGCCTCGGCCGCCTCGGCCCCGCCATCAACGCCATCGCCATCGTCTGGGTCCTCGTCATCAGCGTGGTCTTCGCCCTGCCGCCGAACGAGCTCGTGCTGTGGACGATGCTGCTGCTCGGCGGCCTGCTCGCCCTGTACTGGGCGTCATCAGCGCGGCGGCGGTTCGTGGGGCCGGCCGGGCTGAGGTGAGGGCGCGCGGCTCACGCCACGCGGCGAGCGTTTGAGTGGCATAGCTAATTAGTCGGCATCGGCCGTAGTGACCGCGGCTGCGGATGCTGAGACCGTTAGCCGCTCGCCCGTAGCCGCCGGATGCAAGACGTCGATCGCGTAGCCGACGTCGAGTCGCTCTCCGAGCCAGCCGGGCTTCGACGTCTGTGCGTCGATGTGAATGCCTTCAGCGGCATTTCGTTCGCGAAGCACGGCGACGGGATCAGTCGGTATCGGCGGCAGCGGCGGGCTTTCGACCAGCGGCGTGCCGTCGGGGCGCCGGAAATAGAGTTCACCATCCGCTTGTCGCTCCACCTGAAACCCTTCTTCATGAACCGCCCGGTGGTGCCTGCGGCAGAGCATCGTGAGATTCGAGAGCGTCGTCGGACCGCCGTGCGCCCAGTGCTGGATGTGATGTCCCTGCCCGAACCGCCGGCCGCAGCCGGGGAACCGACAGCCCTGATCGCGATGTTCGAACGCACGCCGTAGCGCGGGCGGAATCGTGCGCGTGCGCGCGCCGACTTCCGTGATCCGACCGTCCGCGTCGTGGCGCATCACCACGCGGCTCGCATCGCACGCCAGGCGCTGCGACGTCTCCGCGGGAACGTACGCACCGTTCTCGACGACCGATTGCCCGGGTGCGTCGGCATCCGCGAGCACTGCCGCATCGACGTGGACCACCACCTGGTACCGTTCGCCCGGAGCACCCGGATCGATTCCGTGGTGCAGGGCCGTCTCGGCGACCAGGGCAAGTGCGTCTGCCTCCTGCTGCTCAATCGTCGGCCCGTCCGGCGTACCGTCGAAATATCGCTGTTCCGCGGGACCGTCGACGAACTGCGGTCCCGCGGGACCGTCGGTGGCCTCTTTCGCACGCTGACGCAACGCCTCTCGCGCCGCCGTGATCGCCTGAATCACCACGGCGCCCGCCTGGGGCTCCAGCCGCGCGCGGATGATGACCATGCCGTCGTCATCGTGATAGAAATGGACGGCGCGGTGTTTATGCCGCTTTGCCGTCTCCTCCACTTCGATCTTGCGATCCACTCGCCGCCAGCCGCGCACGATACGCTCGACGTGCTCAGCAGTGCCCGCCAGACCCACCTTGAGCAGTCGCTCTTCGATCTCCGGCGTCGCGATGCGCGTCAGCGCCCGGACCTTGGAGTACGACAGCTCGCCGCGCGCGAGCGCCTGCGCCAGCCGCGGCAGCGTGCCGAGCGCGCGGGCGACGCGGACACGCTCGCGCGCGGCCCTCATTTCGAGACCGACGCGATAGCACAGCCAATGTGCACACGAGAGGAAGCCGTTGTTCCAGCCGCCGCGGGCATCGAACTCGCGGATGAGATCGAGCAGCCGCGCGGTCGCGGCGTCGAGATGCGCGCAGAGCTCGGCGATCTCGTCGCCGATTCGATCGAGCTCGACGATGTTCGGATGAGTCGGGACGAAGCGGGGACCACTGAAGTTCATCGGCGCGCCTCCTCGTGCTGCGCCGACTCTAACCCCGGATTTCCGAGACCCCTGCGCGGCGTCAGGACACGCGATCGCCGTGCAATCCCAATTTTTTCGAGTGAGGCCTAAGCTGCGATCGCTACCGCGTCACGATAACGCGCTGATGCGGTTTTTGACGAGTGCTGGCGACATGTGCGGTTCGCCAGCGTGAAGGGCCGTCAAGCACCAATTTCAGATACAGACGCCCGCCGCTGCGCGCAGCCCCTCACACATCCCGCTCGAACCGATACTCCCTCGAGTTGTTCAGATCGTCCGGCACCGTCCGCTCCGCCACGCGAGCGAAACCCATACGGTCGTACAGCCGATGCGAATGCTCGAAGCGCGTGTCCGACCAGAGCACGAGTCGCGTGCAGCCGTGAGCGCGACACCACGCGAGCACCTCTTCGACCAGCGCGCGGCCGAGGCCGCGTCCGCGCAGGTGCTTGTCCAAATACAGCCGACGAATCTCCGCCGTCGTCGGGCCCACGCGCTGGACGCCGATCGAGCCGACGACGCGGCCGACCTCGTCGCGCACGACCCAGAAGGCGCCGCGCGGCGGCGCATAATGCGAGTCGAAGGTGAAGAGGTCGGGGAACTCCGTTTCGGGGTCCCAGACGAAGTCGTATTCCGCCCAGATGCGGGCGAGCAGGACAATGACGTCCGCGGCGGCCGCGGCGGCCGCTGGTACGGGACGCATCACGTGTTCACCTGGCGCCGCCGGCATCACGCGGCCCCCCGCACCACCGCCGACATCACACAACCACCCGCCGCCCCGCCGGCACCACGATCACGGCGAGGCCGACCAACACCAGCGCCATCCCGACGAGCCGCAGCGCGCCGAACCGCTCACCGAAGACCACGGCCGAACCCGCGGCGGCGACGAACGGAACGAGCAGCGCGAATGGCGTGACGGCAGCCGTCGG
>QHRW01000021.1 GCA_003220265.1 Candidatus Rokuibacteriota bacterium
CCGGGAGATCTTCATCAAGGCCAAGGAGAAGGCCAACGAGGACGTGCCGGTCGTGGTGTTCTTCGACGAGATGGACGCGCTGTTCCGCACCCGCGGCACCGGCATCAGCTCCGACGTGGAGTCGACCATCGTGCCGCAGCTCCTGGCCGAGATCGACGGTGTCGAGGGTCTGAAGAACGTCATCGTGATCGGCGCCTCCAACCGGCAGGACCTGATCGATCCGGCCATCCTGCGGCCGGGCCGGCTGGACGTGAAGATCAAGATCGAGCGGCCGGACCAGGCCGCGGCCGCGGACATCTTCCGCAAGTACCTCACGACCGAGATCCCGATCGCCGCGGGCGAGTCGATCGAGGCCATGATCGCCGCCGGCCTGGAGTCCATGTACGGGCTCACCGACGAGAACCGCTTCCTCGAGGTCACCTACGCCAACGGTGAGAAGGAAGTCCTCTACTTCAAGGACTTCGCCTGCGGCGCCATGATCGAGTCGGTCGTGCGGCGGGCCAAGAAGCTCGCGCTCAAGCGCCTCATCGCCGGCGGCCCCAAGGGCATCAACGCCGACGACGTCGTGGCGGCGGTTCGCGAGGAGTTCAAGGAGAACGAGGACCTGCCGAACACCAGCAACCCCGACGACTGGGCGAAGATCGCCGGCCGCAAGGGCGAGCGCATCGTGTACGTCAAGGTCCTCACGAGCGAGGCGCGCAAGGACGAGCCCGCCAAGCCCGTGCACACGGTGCCGACGGGGCAGTACCTCTAAGAAGAGGTTACTGCCAGCCCGGCGGCACGATGCTGACGCCGCGCAGGCCCTTCGCGACCAGCTCGACCACGAGCTGGTCGCGGATGGGGCCGATCAGGATGTTGCGCACGCGGAAGGCGTCGACGTCGGGCGGCATCGCGGGGCCATACAGCCGCGCGATCGCGCCCTTCAGCTTCCGGATCAGCGTCGTCACCGTCTCGATGTGAAGCTGCAGGCTCGTCTGCAGCCGCTCGATGACCTCGGCCTGCGAGGGATCGTCCATCGCCACCACCAGGACGTCGTCCACGCGAAAGAGCGGGACGAGCAGGTGGCGCATCGCGAACCGCTCCGAGATCAGCCGCGCCAGCGCCCGCTCGATCCAGATCGGGTCCACGTCGAAGAAGTTGATGTGGAGCTGGGTACACAGCGCCTCCCGCATCGTCGTCTCGCTGATGTGGCGGAGCTGGATCAGCGCCTGGCCGACCGGCATCGGCGTGCGCCGCTGGTAGGCGAGCGCTTCGTGCAGCTGCGCGGTCGTGATCCGGCCGGCCTTGACGAGGATCTCGCCGAGGCGCGAGCGCTTCTTGTGGCGGTGGAGGAGCGCGTCGAGCTGCCGGCGCGTGACCAGCTTGTTGGCGAGCAGCACCTGCCCGATCGGCACGTAGGTCGGCGACACCGCCTGCAGCCGGAGCGCCGCCTCGAGCTGCTCGGCGGTGATGATGCACTCCTCCACCAGCACCTCGCCGAAGCGGCGACCGCTCGGCGACACCTCGCCGCCGGCCACGCCGACCGCGGGCGGCTGCTTGGCCTTCGTCGTCGCGACCTTGGGACCCTGAAGGAAGTGGCTCAAGACGTTCTCCCGGGGTAGGTGAGCGACGCAAGGAGAGTGCCGGGTCCGGGTGGCACGGCTAAATCCACGTGGCGCTTGAGGACCGTGCTCTTGCCGCGGAGCGCGACGGGCGGCTCCGAGCTGACCGCCGGAACGTTTCTAGCCAGCGGCGCGCAGCACGAGGTTGCCGTGCTCGTCCACCGTCGCCTGCCAGTCCGGGTGGACGAGCGTGCTGGCGTCGTGCTCCTCCACGATCGCCGGGCCGGCGACGACGTTGCCGCGCAGGAGCTTGGTGCGATCGAGCACGTCGGTCTTGCGCCAGCCGCGGACTTCCGCGAACCACACCTCGCGCTGGCCCTTGAGCGCGCCCCGCACGTCGCGCGTGCCCTGGCCGAGCGGCGCGCGGCGCGGCCGCGGCGTCACGCCGATGGCGGCGAGCCGCACGTTGACCAGCTCCACCGCGTCCTCGGGGGCGGCGTAGCCGTAGGCGCGCTCGTGGGCGGCGTCGAACTCCGCTCGCAGCCGGGCGACGTCGTCGGCCGTGAGCGCGCCCGCGGGCACGGGGATCGACAGCTCGAAGGACTGGCCGTGGTAGCGCAGGTCCACGCTGCGCAGCAGGCGCCGGTCGGCCGGCGGCACGCCGTCGCGCGTCAGGCGCGCCTGGCCTTCCCGCGCGAACTCCGCGAACAGCGACTCCAGCGCGGCGGGCGTCAGCGTGTCCAGCGGCAGCCGCCGCGTGGTGACGAACTCGTGGCGGAGGTCGGTCATCAGCATGCCGACGGCCGAGGCGATGCCGGGATTCGGCGGGACGAGCACGGCGGGGATGCCGAGCTCGCGCGCCAGCGCGTTGGCGTGCAGCGGACCGGCGCCGCCGAAGGCCACCAGCACGAACTGGCGCGGGTCGTAGCCGCGCTGCACGGAGACCAGGCGCATCGCGCCGATCATGTGGGCGTTGGCGATCTCGACGATGCCGGCGGCGGCGGCCAGGGGGTCGAGGGCCAGCGGCGTGGCGATGCGCTCGGCGATCGCGCGGCGCGCGGCCTCGGCGTCCAGCGCCATCTCGCCGCCGAGGAAGAACGCGGGGTTCAGCCGGCCCAGCGCGAGGTTGGCGTCCGTGATCGTCGGCGTGGCGCCGCCGCGGCCGTAGCAGGCCGGGCCCGGCCGCGCGCCGGCGCTGCGCGGGCCCACGCGCAGCGCCCCGCCGGCGTCGATCCACGCTTCGCTGCCGCCGCCGGCGCCCACTTCCACGAGATCGATGACCGGCGTGCGGACGGGATAGCCGCCGCCGCGGCCCTCGCCGAGCGGCGTGACGGCCTGCGCGCCCACCTCGATCTCCGTCGAGAGCCGCAGCCGCCCGTCCTGGATGAGGCCGACCTTGGCGGTGGTGCCGCCCATGTCGAACGACATCACGTTGCGGTGGTCGTAGGGGGCAGCGATCGCGCCGGCGGCGATGACGCCCGCGGCCGGCCCGGACTCCACCATGTAGACGGGGCGCGCCTTGGCCGAGGCGGCCGTCATCACCCCGCCGTTGGACTGCATGACGTAGAACGGCGCGGCGGCGCCGAGCGCCTGCAGGCGCTGCTCGAGCGCATCGACGTAGCGCGAGACGATCGGCATGACGGCGGCGTTCACCGCCGTCGTGCTGGCGCGCAGGTACTCGCGATACTCCGGGCACACGTCCGACGACACCGAGAGGTAGGCGTCCGGCATGATCTCGCGGACGAGCGCCGCCACCGCGCGCTCGTGCGCGGGATTGAGGTAGGAGTGCAGCAGGCACACCACGACGGCCTCGACGCGCTCGCGCGCGAGCTGCTGCACCGCGCGCCGGGCCTCCTCGAGGTCCAGCGGCTGGAGCACGCGTCCTTCGTGGTCGAGCCGCTCGCCGATCTCGACGCTCCACCGCCGCGGCACCAGGGGCAGCGGCTTCTGCAGGTGCACGTCGTAGAGCCGCGAGCGAATCTGCCGGCCGATCTCCAGGATGTCGCGGAAACCGCGGGTGACCAGCATGCCCACGCGCGCCGTCGTGCCCTCGATGATGGCGTTGGTGGCCACGGTCGTGGCGTGCACGACGGCCGCCACGTCGCCGCCGCCCGCCTGGCACTCGGCCAGCCCGCGCTCGAGCGCGGCCATGAAGCCCTGCGCCGGGTCCTCCGGCGTCGTGAGCACCTTGACCACGCGGATGGCGCCGGTGTCGCCGTCCACGAGCGCGGCGTCGGTGAAGGTGCCGCCGATGTCGATGCCGATCCGCAGCGCGCCCATCACGCGCGCCGCGCGCGCTCGGCCGCGGAGGCGGCCGCGTCCAGCGCGCCGGTGGCCGGATCGACGACCACGCCGTACACGGCGCGGGCGCGCGCGGCCGAGATCTTGCCGAGTGCGACGTCCCGCACGACGCCGTCGGCCGGGCGCTCCAGCGGCGAGCGCGTGCCGCCGCCGCCCGGCGTCTGCACGCTGACCACGTCGCCCGGCGCGAGCTGGAACGTGATCTTCGAGGGCAGCTCGCGGGCGTGATCGGTCTCCGGGTTGAGGACGTACTTGGCCGGACGTGCGGCTTCGCCGCCGAAGAGTCCCCACGGCGCGAAGCGGGCCTTGTCCGAGAGGATGGAGAAGCTCGGCGCGTGCCCGGGGAACGCGTAGTCGCGCCGCACGCCGAGCCCGCCGCGGTGGCGCCCGGCGCCCTCGGAGTCGTCGATCAGCGCGTAGCGCAGGATCCGCACCGGATAGTTCGCCTCGGTCTCCTCGACCGGCGCGTTCTCGGTGTTCTGGAAGTGCGCCTGCACGGCGTCCATGCCGTCGGTGCGGAGCGTGGCGCCGTAGCCGCCGGCGATCGTCTCGTAGTACGTGAAGTACTCGCCGCTGGACGGGCTGATGCCGCCGAAGGCGATGTTGCACACGCAGCCCTTCGTGCCCGCCACCACGCGCTCGGGCAGCGCCTCGGCCAGCGCGCGGAACAGGAGATCGCAGATCTGCATGGCGACCTCCCAGCCCGCCGCCACCGCAGCCGGGTGCTGGGCGTGCACGACGGAGCCCGGCCGGCTGCGGATGTCGATCAGCCGGTAGAAGCCGTCGTTGACGGGAATATCCGGGTCGATCAGGCATTTCAGCACGTACACCACGCCGGAGTAGGCCTGCGAGGAAGTCGCGTTGGTCGGAGACGGCCGCTGGTCATCGCACCCGGTCAGATCCACCGACACTCGCCCGCTCTCGATCGTCACCACGGCGGCCAGCTTCACGGGCTCGTCGCTGACCCCGTCGCCGTCCATGAACATCTCGGCGGCGAAGCGGCCGTCGGGGAACTCCGCGAACGCCGCGCGCGTGCGGCGCTCGGTGTAGCGCAGCAGCTCGTCGAGGTACTGGGCCAGCGTGGCGGCGCCGTGCTGGGCCATGAGCTCGCCGATGCGCTGGGCGCCCAGGCGGTTGGCGGCCGTCTGCGCGCGGAAGTCGCCGGAGATCTCGCGCGTGCCGCGAAAGTTCGACCGGATGAGCGCGAAGATGTCGGCGTCGATCTGCCCGCCCTTGACGAAGCGCACGGGCGGGATGACGAGGCCCTCCTGGTAGATCTCGCTCGACACGCCGATCGAGCCGGGGGCCCCGCCGCCCACGTCCACGTGGTGGGCGATGTTGGCCACGTACCCGAGCAGCGCGCCGTCGTGGAACACGGGCGTGATCAGCGTGATGTCGTTCAGGTGCACGCCGCCCAGGTACGGATCGTTGATCAGGATTCCGTCGCCCGGCGCCAGCCGCTCGGCGCCGTACGTCTGGATGGCCCGCGGCACGATGTGGGCCAGCGAGCCTAAATGAGACGGCTGCGCGAAGGCCTGGGCGATCGTGCGCAGGTCGCGGTCGAAGAACGCGCACGAGAAATCGCCGCGCGTCTTGATGTTGGTGGAGTACGCCGCGCGCCGGAGCGTGGCGCCCATCTCCTCCGTGATGGCGAGCAGCGCGTTGCGGATGACCTCGAAGCGGACGGGGTCGATGTCAGCGGCCAGCGCCCGGGTCGGGATGGTCGACATTCAGGCCCTTCCGTCCAGCGCGCGGCGGAGCTGGTCCAGGTGGTTGTCGTCGTGCCAGGCGATCGTCGTGACGAAGTCCTCGACCGTCATCCGGCCCCGGGTCGGATGAATGCCGCCCCGCTGCCATTGCTGGGGCGAGAGGCTCGCGAGGTGGGCGAGCAATCCCGCCATGGTCTTCAGATCGGGCCGCCGCACCAGCTGCTCGAGCGGTTGCTTGGCAACGTCATCCAGCGTCGGCATCATCGACGTCCTTTCCTGTGTCTCTCGCGCGATCTTCCGCCAGCCGCCCATCATCCGCAACTTGCTCGCGCCTCGCGGGGCTCTGGTACGATACCGGCCCATCACCATCCTGGAGGCTTCGTCATGCGACGTCTCACCCTGCTTGCTGTTCTCGTGGTCGCCGCCCTCGGTGTCTCCACCATGGTGCCGGCCCAGCCGAAGGTCGCCGAGGTCCTCATCGGCTCGGTGCTGCCGCTCACGGGCAACTTCGCGAGCCTCGGCCAGCAGTACCTGTGGGCCTCGCAGACGGTCGAGGACATCGTCAACAACGACTACGACATCCAGGTGCCGCTGGGGCCGGGCAAGGGCTTCCCGGGGCTCGGCGGCGCGCCGATCAAGTTCATCGTGCGCGACGACCAGAGCCGCGGCGAGCAGGCGCGCACGATCGTCGAGCAGCTCATCTCGGTCAACAAGGTCCACTGGATCAACGGCGAGGGAACGAGCGGCATCACGTCGCTGATCCAGCCGGTGGTGGAGAGCGCGGGCATGCCGCTGTCGTGCCATCCGTGCGCCTCGCCCACGCTGACGGAGAAGGGCCTCAAGTGGTTTTTCCGCACGGGCCCCAACGACAAGACGATGGTGGCCAGCGTCTTCTCCTTCCTGAAGGAGTGGCCCGAGAGGGGCGGCCCCCGGGACCTCAAGACGATCGCGCTCTTCACGTGCGACAACCTCTTCTGCCAGGACAACCGCAAGGTCGCGACCGATCTGGCGCCCAAGGCCGGCTTCAAGATCGTGCTCGACCTGACGACGAAGACCGGCGCCACCACGCTGGCCTCCGAGGTGCAGCGGCTGCAGGCGGCCAACGCCGACGTGCTCTTCGCCGTCCAGTACCCGGCCGAAACCGTCGTCTTCGAGAACGACTCCAAGCGCGCCGGCTACATGCCCAAGGTGATCGCCACCAGCAACGGCGCCTACTCCGACGAGACGTGGCTGCAGGCGCAGAAGAAGACGAACGGCGCCGCCGGCTGGCTGGGCCGCGATCCGACGGCCATCGACCTCGTGCACGACCGTCCGGCGTGGAAGAAGGTCAACGAGGTCTACAAGAAGTACAGCCGCGGCCAGAACATGGGCGAGCTGGCCATGCGCGAGATCACCGGCCTCTTGTGGATGGCCGACGTCATCAACCGGGCGAAGTCGGTGGACCCGGCCGCGCTGCAGAAGGCGGCCAACGACACGAACATGAGCCCCGAGCAGCTCATCATCGACTACAAGGGCATCAAGTTCGAGAACGGCCAGAACGTGCTGGCCACCGGTGTGGTCACGCAGGTCGGCTGGGACGGCGAGAAGCACACGCTGTGGCCGTGGGACCTGGCGGCCAGGGCCAACTTCAAGCCGATCTTCCCGAGCCCGAGCTGGCAGGAGCGCGACAGCAAGCCGAAGCCGGGCAACTGAGCGCGCCTGAACCGCATGACCGAGCTCGCCCAGGCCGTCGTCAACGGCCTGCAGATGGGATTCCTCTACGCCCTCGTGGCCGTGGGGCTGACGATCATCTGGGGCCTCATGGAGATGATCAACTTCGCCCACGGCGAGTTCCTCATGCTCGGCATGTTCGGCGCCTGGTGGCTGAGCGCCGGCTTCCACCTCGATCCGCTGCTGGCGATCGTGCCCATCGCGCTCGCCATGTACCTGTTCGGCATGCTCGTCTACCAGCAGCTCATGCGCCGCGTGCAGGGCGGTGATCCCTTCACGCAGATCTTCGCCACGATCGGCCTGCTCTTCCTGCTGCAGAACGCGGTGGTGGCCGGCTTCACCAGCGACTACCGCTTCGTGAACGACACGTTCTTGCAGAAGCTCGGAGGCGTCCGGCTCACCCTCCTCGGCGTCACCTTCGCCGTGCCGCTGCTGCTCGCCGCCGGGCTCGCGCTGCTCCTCTTCCTGGCGCTCTACCTGCTCATCGAGCGCACGGAGTTCGGCCTGGCCCTGCAGGCCACCAGCGAGGACCGCGACGCCGCGCGGCTCGTGGGCATCCGGCCGCAGCGGATGTTCGCGGTGGCGTGGGGCGTGGGGGCCGCGCTCGTCGCCATCGCCGGCGCCATCCTGGTGAACTTCTTCTCCGTCTACCCGCAGGTGGGGCTGCAGTTCACCGTGCTGGCGTACGCGATCGTCGCGCTCGGCGGCTTCGGCAGCATCCTGGGCACGCTGCTGGCCGCGCTGCTGGTGGGCGTGATCCAGAGCGTGACGGTCGTCTACCTGCCGCCCGCCTTCAAGGACGCGTTCGTGTTCGCGTCCTATCTGCTGATCGGTCTCTTCCGGCCGCAGGGCCTGTTCGGGCGGTTCTAGCGTGGCGCGGCTCGCGCTGGTGCTCGGGACGCTGGCGGCCATCCTCTATCCGATCCCGCTGCAGATCCAGGGCACCACGTACTACCAGACGGTCGGCTTCCTCGTGCTCATCACCGCCATGCTCGGCGTGGGCTGGAACGTGATCGGCGGCTGGGCGGGCCAGTTCGACTTCGGCCCGCAGGTGTTCTTCGGCGTGGGCGCCTACACGGCGGCCCTGCTCTACGTGAAGCTCGGCGTGGAGGCGTGGCTCGGCCTGCTGGCCGGCGTCGCCGCCGCCGCCGTGATCTGCGCCGTGCTCACGTATCCGCTCACGCGGCTGCGCGGCCACTACTTCGCGATCTCGACGGTGGCGATCTGGATGATCGCCCAGCCCATCGGCGCCACGTGGGAGTACATCGGCGCGGCCCAGGGCCTGTTCATCCCGATGAAGGCGCACGCCGGCATCGTGGGCTCGGCAGTCGCGCTGCAGTTCTCGGGGCCCACGAAGGCGCTCGGCTACTACTACAGCGCGCTCGTGCTCTTCGCCCTCACAGTCGCGCTCATGGCGTGGGTCGAGCGCTCGAAGCTCGGTTTCTACTTCCGCGCGATCCGCGACGACCAGGAGGCGGCCGAGTCCATCGGCATCGACAGCCGGCTCTACAAGGTGCTCGCGCGCAGCATCACGGCCGGAGTCTTCGCCGCCGGCGGCGTGCTCTACGCGTTCTGGGCGCTGTCGGTCTTTCCCGAGCAGGTGCTGGAGCTCAACTGGAGCACGCTGCCGATCATGGCCACGGTGGTGGGCGGCATCGGCCGGCTGTGGGGCCCGCTCCTGGGCGCCGTCATCCTCATCCCGATCTCGCAGATCATGTCCACCACGCTCGGCACCGGCCCGCTCGCCGGCCGTGGCATCGACCTGATCGTCTACGGTCTCATCATCGTGGTGATCGCGGCCTTCCGTCCCACCGGCCTGCTCTCGCTGCCGTGGGCGCGCTGGTTCGGGCGGCGACGCCCGGCCGCCGCGTAACGCATGGCGCCGCTGCTGCAAGTCGAATCCTCCACCAAGCGCTTCGGCGGCCTGCTCGCCAACCGCGAGGTCTCGCTCGCGATCGAGGCGGGCGAGATCGTCGGCCTCATCGGACCCAACGGCGCGGGGAAGACGACGCTGTTCAACTGCATCACCGGCTACATGCATCCCGACGAGGGCCGCATCGTCTTCGACGGCGCCGACGTCACCCGCACGCGCCCCGAGCGCATCTGCCGGCTGGGCGTGGCGCGCACGTGGCAGGTGGTGCGCGCCTTCGGCCGGATGACCGCGCTGGAAAACGTGGTGTGCGGCGCGCTCCAGCGCACCAACCGCATCGCCGAGGCCCGCGCGCGGGCCGGTGCGCTGCTCGAGTTCACCGAGCTGCGCGGCCGCGGCGACATGCCCGCCGCCACGCTCACGCTGGCCGACAAGAAGCGCCTGGAGATCGCCCGCGCGCTGGCCACGCGTCCCAAGCTGCTGCTGCTCGACGAGGCCATGTCCGGCCTCACGCCCATCGAGACGGCGGCGGCGGTGAAGCTCGTGCGCCGCATCCACGAGGAGCTGCAGGTGACGATCTGCGTGGTGGAGCACGTGATGGAGGTGGTGATGCCGCTGTCCCACCGCGTGATCGTGCTCGACTACGGCGTCAAGATCGCCGACGGGGCGCCGCAGGCCGTCGTGCGCGACTCGCAGGTGATCCGCGCCTACCTGGGCGACCGCCGTGCCGCCCGCTAGCCCGCTCCCCGGCGATACCCTGCTGGAGGTGCGCGACGTGCACGTGGCCTACGGCGCCGGCGTGCGCGCGCTCCAGGGCGTGTCGCTGCACGTCCGGTCCGGAGAAGTGGTGGCGCTGATCGGCGCCAACGGCGCCGGCAAGACCACGCTGCTCAAGACGATCGCCGGCCTGGTCACGCCGCAGGCGGGCGAGGTGGCCTTCGACGGCCGAACCATCGGCGCGGTGGACGGCTCCGATCGCGTGAGGCTGGGGATCGCGCTCGTGCCCGAGGGCCGGCGCTTGTTCAGCCGCCTCAGCGTGGCGGCGAACCTCACGCTCGGCAGCTACAGCAACGGCGACCCCGCGCATCGCCGCGAGATGCTCGAGCGCATCGAGGCGCTGTTCCCGGTGCTGCGCGAGCGCGCCGGCCAGCGCGCGGGCACGCTGAGCGGCGGCGAGGCCCAGATGCTGGCCATCGCCCGCGCGCTCATGTCGCGCCCGCGCTTCTTGATGCTGGACGAGCCGAGCCTCGGCATCATGCCGCGCCTGGTCGATCAGGTGATGGACTCGCTGCGCCGGCTGCACGAGCGCGAGGGGCTGACGATGTTCCTGGTCGAGCAGAACGTGCCGGCCGCGCTCGACCTGGCCGACCGCGGCTACGTGCTGCAGACCGGCCGCGTGGTGCTGGAGGGCCGGAGCGACGAGCTGCGGGGAAGCGACCTCGTGCGCAAGGCCTACCTCGGGATGTGAGCTACGCGACGACGTCGTTTTTCGGCGTCGGCGGCGCCGGCGCCACCGGCTTTTCCGTCAGGCCGCACTCCACGATCTTGTAGAGCAGGGCCTTGTAGCTGATCTGCAGCAGCCGTGCGGCCTTCGTCCGGTTCCAGTGCGTGCGCTCCAGCATGTTGGTGATGGCCAGGCGCTCGGCGTCGCGAGCGGCGCGGCGCGCGATCAGCTTGAGCCCGAGGATGGCCGCCGCCGGGCCGGGAACGGGAGCGGGCGGCGCCGACGCGGCCGGATGTGCCACCAGCTCGTCCTCGATCCACGCGGCGCTGCCCAGCACGACCATGCGCTTGACGATGTTCTCCAGCTGCCGGATGTTGCCCGGCCACGTGTGCGCCACCAGCCGACGCAGCAGCGCCGGCGGGACGTCGAGGCTGCGCCCGTACTGAGCGTTGGCGGTCTTCAAGAAGTGCGCGACCAGCGCCGGGATCTCGTCGCGGCGCTCGCGCAGCGGCGGCACGTGGATCGCGATGACGTTGAGGCGGTAGTAGAGGTCCTCGCGGAAGCGCCCGCCGCGGATGTCCGCCTCGAGGTCATGATTGGTGGCCGCCATCACGCGGACGTCGGTCTGGAGGACTCGCTCGCCGCCCACGCGCGCGAACTCGCCGTCCTGCAGGACGTGCAGCAGCTTGGCCTGGAGTCGGAGCGGCACCTCGCCGATCTCGTCCAGCAGGATCGTGCCCTGCTGCGCCTGCTCGAACTTGCCCGGCTTGTCGCGATAGGCGCCGGTGAAGGCGCCCCG
The DNA here is from genome assembly GCA_003220265.1 of Candidatus Rokuibacteriota bacterium. Lineage (GTDB taxonomy): Bacteria > Methylomirabilota > Methylomirabilia > Rokubacteriales > CSP1-6 > AR5. Next base: position 11,375 of record QHRW01000021.1, read on the forward strand.
TGCGTGGCCGAACAGCTCGGACTCCAGCAGCTCACCGGGCAGCGCCGCGCAGTTGACCTTCAGCAGCGGCCGCCCCGCCCGGGGGGACGCGTGATGGATGGCGCGCGCCACGACTTCCTTCCCGACCCCGCTCTCGCCCGTCAGCAGCACCGCGGCATTCGTCGCCGCCACCTTGGTCACGAGGTCGCGCACGGCGCGCATCGCCGGCCCGGTGCAGACGTCGAGCGGGCTTCCGTCCACGCGCACCATCAGAGGTCCCGCTCGTCCTGCCGCCGTTCGTCGCCCTTGCGATGGGCCTCGTCCAGCCAGCGGCGATAGTCGTCGTTCGCGCGGTGGATACGCTCCTCGACGAGCTGGACGTTCACCGCCCAGCGCCCGCTGTCCGTCCACTCCACCCCGTTACCGGTGGTGGGGGGGCCGGATCTGTGAGTATCGGTGAAGCGCGCGGGACGGAATGACATCGGGCTCCGGGGTGACGGGTGACGACCAACGCCATGGTCACCGAGGTCGCGATGCCGGGAGCATCAACCCGAAGGCCGGGGTGGCAGGCGGCCCCACTATACACGCAAACCAGGAAGGGGACGCCGCCCGGGCAAACCTGCTACTCTGTCCGGGCCATGACGAAACTTCGGAGCGCCGTGTGCCCTGCCTGTGGTGTCGAGGTCACCGTGACGTACTGGCCGTACAACGTCCCGCTCTATACCGTCCACGACGTGAAGGGCGCGACGCGGGACTGCCGCCTGTCGCTGCGGCCCGTCGTCCCGGATTCACCCAAAGCCCCGCCGTCGTAGACGGCATCGCCCGATGAAGCGCATCGGCGTCCTCGGGGGGATCAGCGCGCAGGCGACGATGGACTTCGAGGCGCGCGTGCACCGGCTCTGCCAGGAGCGGGTGCCACAGCACTGGAACAGCGGCTATCCCCCGATGGTCGTCTGGTATCACCGCCGGCTCCCCGTGCGCATCGACGACGACGGCAAGCCGCTCGTCCCCATGCAGGTGGATCCCGAGCTGGTCGAGGCGGCGCGCTGGCTCGGCAAGGCCGTGGACCTCCTGGTCATCCCGTGCAACTCCGCCCACGTGGGGCTGCGCGAGATCACAGCCGCTGCCGGCTGCCCCGTGGTCAGCATGATCGCCGTCACGCTCGAGGAGGTGGCGCGCCGCGGCTGGCAGCGGATCGGCGTGCTGGGGTTCAACAGCGCGCCGCGGGTCTACGTCGATCCCCTCCGCGAGCGCGGCATCCACTGCGAGGGGATCGATGCGACGCGGCAGAGCCGTCTCGACGGTGCCATCCGCGCCGTGATGGAAGGACGCGACGGGGCGGCGGACGTCCAGGCCGCGCGCGACGCGGTGGACACGCTGCGCGCGGCGCGGGTCGATGGCCTTGTGCTCGGATGCACGGAGATCCCGCTGCTGCTGGGCCGCGAGGCGGAGAAGAAGGATCTCGTCGATCCGGTGGCGGCGCTGGCGGACGCGGCTGTTCGTCTCGCCACGACCTCCGCGTAGCTCCGCGGCTTGACCCGTCCGACGTCCCAAGATACGGTTGGCGGACTTTCATGCCCCGCCACATCAGTCGCTACGTCCAGACGACCGCAGGCGGCGAACGGACGCGCCACTTCACGGCCAGGCAGCCGCCCGGGATCCTGAAGCTCGACTCGGGCGATCCGTATTTCCCGACTCCACGTCACATCCGCGAGGCCGCGCAAGACGCGCTCGACGCCGGTCTCACGCGCTACGCGCCGGGCCAGGGCGATCCGGAATTCCTCGCCGCCGTGTGCGAGACGGTGGAGCGCGAGGCCGGCGCCCACTACTCGCCCGACGACGTCGTCGCGACCAACGGCGCCACCTCGGCGATCTACGCGGTCTTCACCGCGTTCCTCGATCCCGGCGACGAGGTGATCGTCCTCGACCCGACGTTCTCGCTCTACGCGCTGGTGGCGCGCCAGCTCGGGGCGGTGCCGGTCGCCGTCCCGCACGGAGGCGACTATCACATCGACGTCGAGGCGGTGCGCGCCGCCGTCACGCCGCGCACGCGCCTCATCATGGTCAACAATCCGAACAACCCGACGGGCGTGGTCTATCGGCGCGACGAGCTGCAGGCGCTGGCGAACCTGTGCGCCGAGCGGGATCTGCTGCTGGTGGCGGACGAGGCCTACGAGAAAATATTACAGCCCGGCTGCGTCCACGTGCCGCTGCTGTCGCTCCACGAGTACCGCGACCGTCTGATCCTGATCCACACGTTCTCGAAGACGTACGCGATGACCGGCTGGCGCCTGGGCTACGTGGTGGCGCCGTCCGACCTGGCCGGCCTGCTGTTCGGCGTGCACCGCGCGATCGCCGGCCCCATCACCACGTTCGTGCAGCGCGCCGGCGCCGCCGCGCTCCGCGGCTCGCAGGACTGCGTGGCCGAGATGCGTGACGAGTACGGCAGGCGCGGCGGCCTCATGCACCGCCTGGCCCTCGACGTTCCCGGGCTGCGGCCCGTCGAGCCGCAGGGCGGGTTCTATCTCTACTGCCGCTACGACCTCGCGCTCAGCGCCAGCGAGGTCCGGCAGCGGCTGTGGGATGCCGGCGTGGCCGTGCGCAGCGGCACGGAATTCGGCGCCGCCGGCAAAGGCCATCTGCGCTTCTCCTACTCCGTCGACGAGCCCACGATCGAGAAGGGCATGGCGATCATGGCCGAGGTGTTCCGCCACCTCTCGCGGACGCTCGCGCTGCTCCTGCCGCTGGTCCTGCTGGCCGGCTGCGGCGGCGAGGAGGCACCGAAGAAGCCGGCCGTCTCGGCCAACCTCTGCGTGTACCTGCCCAACGGGATGACGCTGGGCCCCTACGACACCCAGAAGGAGTGCGCGACGGCGCGCGAGAACATGCCGCGGGGCGAGTGCAAGCCGTGCCAGAAGTGAGCGCCGGCGTCATGGTGCGCGCCCGCGACGTCCAGAAGTACTACGGCCAGTTTCGCGCGCTGGCCGGTGTCTCGCTCGACGTGCACGAGGGCGAGGTGGTCGTCATCTGCGGGCCCAGCGGCTCGGGCAAGAGCACGCTGCTCCGCTGCATCAACGGCCTCGAGCGCATCCAGGCCGGCGACATCGTGGTGGACGGCATGTCGGTGCGCGACCCGCGCACGGACCTCAAGAAGCTGCGCTCCGAGGTCGGCATGGTCTTCCAGTCCTTCAATCTCTACCCGCACATGACGGCGCTCCGGAACATCACGCTGGCGCCGATGAAAGTGCGCGGGCTATCGCGCGCGCAGGCGGAGGCCACGGCGCACGAGCTGCTGCGCAAGGTCGGCATTCCCGAGAAGGCGGCCAGCTACCCGGCCGAGCTCTCGGGTGGCCAGCAGCAGCGCGTGGCCATCGCCCGCTCGCTGGCCATGCGTCCCAAGGTCATGCTCTTCGACGAGGCCACCAGCGCGCTCGACCCCGAGGTGATCCACGAGGTCCTCAACGTCATGCTCGACCTCGCCCGCGAGGGCATGACCATGGTCGTGGTCACCCACGAGATGGGCTTCGCCCGCGAGGTGGCCGACCGCGTGGTCTTCATGGACGGCGGCGTGATCGTGGAGACCGCAGACCCCAAGACGTTCTTCGCAACCCCGCGCGAGGAGCGCACCAAGCGGTTTCTCGATAAGATCCTCTAACACTCAGGAGGTGCCCCATGCGACCTCGAACGATCCCCTGGACGGCGTTCACCCTGACGCTGGTCATCCTGTGCCTCGCGGGCCTGGCGCCCGAGGCGGCGGCTCAGAAGAAGGGCGGTGTCCTCAAGGTCGGAAACCTGGGCGAGCCGCCCACCCTCGACGCGCACTGGACGACGGCGACGATCACCGAGGTGCTCGCCCAGCACATCTACGAGGGGCTCTACACGCTCGACGCCAAGTCGCAGCCGATCCCGATGCTCGCCGAGGGCATGCCGGCGGTGTCCAAGGACGGGCTGGCCTACACCTTCAAGCTGCGGCCGGGGATCAAGTTCCACAACGGTAAGGAGATGACCTCCGCCGACGTCGTGGCCTCGCTCAACCGCTGGGGCGCACAGTCGACGTACGGCAAGACGCTCTACGCGCGGGTGGCCGAGGTGCGGGCGGTCGACAAGCTCACCGTCGAGATGACGCTCAAGGAGAAGACGGCCATCGTCCTCATCTCGCTGGCCGTGCCCAACAACGCCGCCGCCATCTATCCCAAGGAGATCGTCGACAAGTTCAAGCCGGCCGAGAAGGCCACGGAGTGGATCGGCACCGGCCCCTTCAAGCTCGTCGAGTGGAAGCCTGATCGCCACATCAAGATGGTGCGCTTCGACGACTACCAGCCGCGCAAGGAGGCGGCCACCGGCTACGGCGGCCGCAAGGTGGTGTACGTCAACGAGCTGCTGTGGATCCCGGTCCCCGACGCCGCCACCCGCGTGGCGCAGATGGAGACGGGCGAGCTGGACTTCGCCGACGACCTCGACCTGAACGCCTACGAGCGGCTCAAGAGCTCGCCCGGCGTGCAGGCCATCGTGGCCAAGCCCTATTACTGGCTGGTGGCCGTCTTCAACAAGAAGGAAGGGCTCATGACCAACCAGAAGCTCCGCCAGGCCTGGCAGGCGGCGCTCGACATGGAGCCCATCATGAAGAACGTGGCCGGCGGCCACACGGACCTGTACCGCATGGACTCCAGCCTGGCCTTCGTGGAGAACGCGCCCTGGCACACCAAGCTCTCGGGGCTGCCGTGGAACGAGCACAACAAGGACAAGGTCAGGCGCCTGCTGAAGGAAGCGGGGTACAAGGGCGAGCCCATCCGGTTCATGACCACCCAGGAGTACAAGTGGATGTACGACTTCGCGCTCCTGAGCAAGCAGCAGCTCGAGGACGCCGGCTTCACGATCGACCTGCAGGTGGTGGACTGGGCCACGCTGGTCAAGCGGCGCAACAACTCCAAGGAGTACGACGTGTTCACCACGGGTATGGGGAACTTCTACGATCCTACCCACCACATCTATCTCGGCCCCAACTGGCCGGGCTGGACCGACGACGAGGAGCTCAACCGTCTGCTCACGGAGCTCGCGCGCGAGGGCGACTACAAGAAGCGGTTCGCGCTGTGGGAGCAGGTCACCCGCACGTTCTACGATCGCGTGCCGGTCGCTCGCTACGGTGATCTCTTCGGGCTGCGGGCGATGCGCGGCCACGTCAAGGGCTTCGACACCTCGCTGATGCGACCGCGCTTCCACAACGTCTGGCTGGACAAGTAACCGCTTGAGCGGGGGCCGCCCGGCCAGACGGCGTACGCCTCTGGACGGACGGCCCCCGCGTGATCGCCGTGACCACCTACCTCCTTCGTCGCCTCTTCGCGCTGGTGCCCGTCATGCTGGTCGTCGTCACCATCGTGTTCCTGCTCATCCATCTCATCCCCGGCGATCCGGTCGCCGTGATCCTGGGCCCGGAGGCCAACGCGCAGCAGATCGAGGACGCGCGCCGCGAGCTGGGCCTCGATCGCCCGCTGCACGCGCAGCTCGTGCGCTTCTACGCGCGCCTGCTGCGGGGTGACCTCGGGCGCTCGTACTTCCTCGATCGCCCGGTCACGCAGGCGCTGTGGGAGCGCGCCGAGCCCACGCTGGTCCTGATGTTCTCGGGGCTCTTCGTGGCGGTGCTGATCGGCGTGCCGTCAGGGATCGCGGCGGGCGCATATCAGGGCTCGGCCTGGGATCGCCTGCTCATGATGCTGGCGCTTCTTGGCGTGTGCGTGCCCGGTTTCTGGCTCAGCCTGAACTTCATCTATCTCTTCTCGGTGCGCCTCGGCTGGCTACCGGTGGCGGGCTACGCCTCCATCTTCCAGGACCCGGTGGCGGCGGCGCGGTACATGCTCCTGCCGGCGGTCTCCCTCGGCTTCAGCCAGTCCGCGCTGATCGCGCGGATCGCCCGCTCGTGCATGATCGAGGTGCTGCGCCAGGACTACATCCGCACCGCGCGGGCCAAGGGCCTGGCCGAGCGTAGCGTGATCTACCTGCACGCCTTCCGGAACGCGCTGGTGCCCGTCGTGACCGTGATCGGCATCACCATGGCCATCCTGATCGGCGGCGCCGTGGTGACCGAGATCGTGTTCAACATCCCGGGGCTCGGGCGGCTGATCATCTCGGCGATCCTGAGGCGGGACTATCCTGTCGTGCAGGGCGTCGTGCTGATCACGGCGGCGGCGTACATGTTGATCAACCTTCTGGTCGACGTCGTGTATGCCTTCATCGACCCGCGGATCCGGTATGTCTGAGGCGTCCGCGCCGGGATGGGCGCGGCGCCTGTTGCGCAACCGCGCCGTCGTCATTGGCGGCAGCGTGTTCCTGCTGCTCGTCCTCATCGCGCTCTTCGCCGACGTGCTGGCGCCGTACAATCCCACGCGGCTCTACCCGGGCGAGCGCTTGAGGCCGCCGGGCGCCCGTAATCTTCTCGGCACCGACGAGTTCGGACGCGACATCGCGAGCCTGGTGCTGCACGGCGCCCGTGTCTCGCTGCTGGTGGGCGCGGTGACGATGGTGCTGACCTCCGCCGGCGGCGTGGTGATCGGGCTGATCGCCGGCTACTACCGGCGCCTGGACCTCGTCATCATGCGGGTCATGGACGGCCTCATGGCGTTCCCGGCCATCCTGCTCGCCATCGCGCTCATGGCCGTGCGCGGGCCGGGTGTCTGGAACGTCATCGTCTCGCTCTCGGTCGTGTACCTGCCGCGCACGGCCATGCTGATCCGCAGCACCGCGCTGAGCGTGCGCGAGCTGGACTACGTGCTGGCGGCGCAGGCGCTCGGACGCGGCGGGCTGGCCATCGCCTTCCGCCACATCCTGCCCAACTGCATAGGCCCGCTGCTGGTGCAGGCCACCTTCATCTTCGCCTATGCTGTCCTCGCCGAGGCGATCCTGGGCTTCCTCGGCGTGGGCGTGCCGCCCTACGTGCCCTCGTGGGGCAACGTGATCGCCAGCGGCAAGAACGTGATCCGCGAGGCCTTCTGGGTGAGCGCGTTCCCGGGCCTGGCCCTGACCCTGACCGGCCTGTCCCTCAACCTCCTCGGCGACGGCCTGCGCGACACCCTCGACCCGCGCCTGCGGCGCGAATAAGATGGTGCAGCCAGGAAGGAGAAATCACCATGCCGCCCACCAAGCTCGCCCACGTCGTGTACCAGACCAACCGGATGGCCGCGATGCGCGACTGGTACTGCACGGTCCTCGACGGCCACGTCATCTACGAGAACCCGCATCTCTCGTTCGTGACGTACGACGAGGAGCACCACCGCGTGGCCTTCCTGGACTTCGGTCCGCTGAGCCCTCGCGCAACCGACACCGAGCTGAGCGTCAAGCCGAGCGAGCAGCCGGGCCTGCATCACGTCGCCTTCACGTTCGACTCGATGGGCCAGTTCCTCGACAACTACGTGCGGCTGCGCGCGGCCGGCATCCGCCCGTTCTTCTGCGTCAACCACGGCCCCACGACGTCGATGTACTACCGCGACCCCGACGGCAATCGCGTCGAGCTACAGATCGACAACTTCGCCAGCGCCGAGGAAGGTCAGGCCTGGATGCACTCGGCGGCGTTCGACCAGAACCCGATCGGCGTGGAGTACGACCCCGACGAGCTGGTCAAGAAGTTCCGCAGCGGCGTGCCCGTGGCCGAGCTGGTGAAGCGCGATGGATAGCCAACGGGTTCTCGATCAGTGGGGGCCGGCCTGGTCGTCCGGCGATGCCGGCAAGATCCTGCCGCTATTCACGGAGGACGTCCACTTCGAGGACGTGCCGCTCGGCGTCGTCACGAAGGGGCATGCGGAGCTGCGCGGCTTCGTGACCGGGATGCTCGGCGCCCTGGCCGACGTGCGCTTCGAGGTCACCTCCCGCTTCGTCGCGGCCGACGGCACCTCCGGCGCCCTCGAATGGATCTTCCACGGCCGACAGGTGAAGGACGTTCCCGGCCTGCCGGCGACCAATACGCCGTTCCACGTCCGGGGCTCGTCCGTCGTCCAGTTCCGCGACGGCAAGATCGCTCGCGAGTCCGACTACTGGGACCTCACCACCTACATGAAGCAGGTCGGCCTCAGCAAGTAACGCGTACGGCTAGACCGCGGTGGTGTCCTCGATGACGCCCGGGCGCTGGCCGAGGCGCTGGCCCAGGCGCGAGAGGGAGAAGCAGCAGACGAAGTAGACGGCGGCGAGGAAGGTGAAGACGGAGAACGAGGCGTTCTCGCGGCCGTTGACGATGGTGCCGGCGCGGAAGAACTCGATCACGCCGATGACGAAGGCCAGCGAGGTGTTCTTGAAGAGGGCGACCGAGCGGTTGACGACGGCCGGCGCCATGTTCCGCAGCGCCTGCGGGAGCACGATCCAGCCCATCACGCCGACGTAGCCGAGCCCCGTCGAGTAGCCCGCGGCCACCTGGCCGCGGGGCACCGAGCTCAGCCCCGCGCGCACGACTTCGGCCGCGTAGGCGCCCTGGTGGATGACGAGCGCCCACACCGCCGCCCAGAACGGGCTCAGCGCGTAGCCGATCAGCGGCTGGCTGAGGAAATAGACCCACACGACGAACATCAGGCCCGGCGTGCCGCGAATGACCTCCACGACGGCGGCCGCGGGATAGCGCAGCCACGGCCGCGTGGAGTGGCGCAGGGCGCCGAAGAGCACGCCGAAGGCCCAGCAGCCGACCCACGCCAGCACGAAGATCGTCAGCGTGAGCCGGAAGCCGCCCGCGAAGAAGCCCAGGTTGTCGGGGATGACGTGCCACTTCCAGAAGGACTCCATCAGCCCGCCGTCCGCACCTTCAGCCCCAGGAGGCGCTGCACGAGGTAGATCGCGCCGACGCACAGCAGGGTCAGCAGCAGGAAGAGCAGCGTGCCCGCCGTGTAGGCCTCGAAGCCCGCGAACGTCTCCTCCTCGATCTTCTGCGAGTAGAACATGAGGTCGGTGATGGCGATCGTCATGGCGATGGCCGAGTTCTTGACGATGTTCAGCACCTCGCTGGCCATGGGTGGGATCACGATCACCAGCGCTTGCGGCAGCACCACGTGGCGCCACGCCTGCGCGCGCGAGAGCCCTGTGGAGGTGGCCGCCTCCCACTGGCCGCGCGGGATCGAGCGGATGCCCGAGCGCACCACCTCGCCCATGTAGGCGCCCGTGTAGAGCGAGAGCGCCAGGATGCAGGCGAACGTGCTGGGGATCAGGATGCGCAGGCCGAAGGGCTCGTTGAGCGTGGTGTTGACGATCTGCTGCAACCCGAAGTACGCCCACCACATCTGCACCAGCAGCGGGATGTTGCGGAAGATCTCGACGTAGCCGACCGAGAGCGCCCGCGCCCAGCGCACGTTGGTCGTGCGCCCGATGCCGCAGAAGACGCCGAGTACCAGGCTGAAGGCCAGCGACCACGCGAAGATGTAGAGCGTGGTGCCCATGCCCCACAGCAGAAAGCGCCGGTACTGCCAGACGACCGACCAGCGCCAGTTGTAGTCGTAGCCGGCGCGCGGCCCGAAGAAGAAATACCACACGAGCAACGTCGCCAGCCCGCCCCACACGAGCACGAACGCGCGGCGCTCGCCCGGCGTCTCGAACCACGGCCGGCGACGGAGCGCCGCCGCCGCACGGCCGAAAACCGCCTCAGCCACGTCGCGCTACTTCGGGTACCAGGGGATCTCGAACTCCGGCTTCTGCCCGAACCACTTGAAGTGAATCTCGTGGTAGCGGCCCGTGTCCCAGATCTCCATCAGCGCCTGGTTGATTGCGTTGCGCCAGCGCGAGTCGTTCTGGCGCACGCCCATGCCGTACGGCTCGATCGTGTAGAGCTTGCCGACGAGCACGAGGTCCGGATTGTTCTTCACCCACCACTGGTTCAGCACGTCGTCGCTCACGACCGCGTCCACCTTCTTCTGTTTCAGCGCCAGCAGCGCTTCCGTCTGCTCCTGGAATTGCACGAGCACGGCCTTGGGCTGGACCTTCAGCAGGTTGGGCCCGGCGTTACCGCCCTGCACGGAGGCCACCTGCTTGCCGGCAAGCTGCGACACGTGCGTGATGCCGGTGTCCTTGCGGGTGACGGCGCGCTGGCCGGTGATCATGTAGTGCATCGTGAAGTCGATGGCCTGCTCGCGCTCGCGCTTGTGGGTCATCGTCGCCACGATCAGGTCGACGTTGCCGTTCACGATGAGCGGGATGCGCGTCTTGGACAGCGCCTGGACGAACCTGGCCTTCACGCCGAGCTCCTTGGCGATCTCGTTGGCGAGATCCACCTCGAAGCCCTCGGGCTGGCCGGTGTCCTTGTTGATGGAGCCCATCGGCGGGAAGTCGTACTTGACGCCGACGATCATCTCTTTCTTCTGCTGCACCTTGTCCAGCAGCGAGTCGGCGGCGCGGGCGTCGGATGCGGCGGCGACGGTCACGGCGAGCGCGACGAGAGCGAGCGCGAGCCTGCGCATGGAGGTCTCCTTTCGAGGAGCGGACAGGGGGACTATTGTCGGAGACGCGGGCGCTGTCAAGGCGACGCCAGCGCCCTGGCCAGCCGGTACAGGTAGTCCTGTCCTTCGTAGAGCGAGCGCACGAGCATTCGCTCGTCGCGTCCGTGCGCCCGGATGTCGTCGATGTCGCCGAACATCCCGGAGGTGCCATAGGCCGCGATGCCGGCCGTGCGCAGGAACCGCGAGTCCGTCGCGCCGGTGGACATCGTGGGAACGACCGGCACGCCGGGCCACATCGCCGCCGTCACCGCCTCCACGGCCCGCATCACGTCGCGAGTGAGCGGCGAGGCCGGGCTCGGGAAGAATTGATTCAGTGGAGTCACCGTGATCTTGTCATTGGCGAGCACGCCGACGAGCGTTCGCCGTACCTCGTCCTCCGAGTCACCGGGCATCACACGACAGTTGACCACTGCTCTCGCGGTCTGCGGCAGGGCGTTGGTGGCGTGGCCGCCCTCGAGCCGCGTGGCCACGCAGGTCGTGCGCAGGCGCGAGTTGAACACCGGCCCGGCGCCGGCGAGCCGCGCCACCACCTGGGGATCGCGACTGCCCCCCGCGATGGCCCGCATGTCGTCGCCCAGCGCACCGGGAACGATGGCGGCCGTGCGCTCGAAGAACGTGCGGTTGACCTCGTCGAGCCGCACCGGAAAGTCGAACTCGCCCAGCCGCGCCAGGCCGCCGGCCAGATGCGAGATGGCGTTGTCCTTGACCGGCAACGAGCTGTGGCCGCCGGGGTTCTTGACCTCCAGCCGGTAGCTCTGGACGATCTTCTCGCTGGCCTGGAGGTTGTTCGAGAGGTAGACGCCGTTCTTGATGGCCCCGCCGCCCCCCTCGTTGACGGCCAGCTCGGCGTCGATGAGCGCACGGTGATTCGCGAGCAGCCACGCCACGCCGTTGTGGCCGCCGCCCTCCTCGTCGGCCGTCAGCGCCACGATGATGTCGCGGTCGGGCACGAAGCGCTCCTGCCGGAACCGGATGAGATTCGCGACGAAGACCGCCGCCATGGCCTTGTCGTCGCTGGTCCCGCGCCCGTAGAAGTAGCCGTCGCGCTCGAGCAGCGTGAAGGGCTCGACGGACCAGTCCTCGCGGCTGGCCTCGACGACGTCGAGGTGAGCGAGGAGCAGCAGCGGCCGGCGCGCGCCGGTGCCGTGCAGCCGGGCGACGAGATTGCCCTTGCGCGGCGCCGGTGCGAGGACCTGGACGTCGGCGGCCGGAAAGCCGGCGGCCAGGAGCCGTCGCGCCATGGTCTCGGCCGCCTTCGTGTTGTCGCCGACGGAGTTCGTCGTGTTGATCTCGACGAGCTCCTGGTAGATCTCGCGCAGGAGCCGCTGATGCGGAGCCAGTGTCGCCGGCTGGGCGTCCGGCGACGGCGACGCGCCGGGCGTGACGACGCCGACGAGGACGAGCCAGGCGAGCAGGACGCGGCGGAAGATGCGTGCGGGTGTCATCGCCAGCCTCCAGGGTGGCGCCGATACTACGCCACTTCCTTGACCGTGCGCGACGCCCGGCGTAACGTAGCGCCGCTCGCGACTCCACCGCCGTCCGAGAGGAGAGCGCATGGCCCGAGTCACCACGTCGCCCAAGCTCGCCGATGCCTACACCGACGCGCTGCCCGCCTCGCGCGCGCTCTACGAGCGCGCCCGGAAACTGTTCCCCGACGCCGTCACCCACGACAACCGCCGCATGCAGCCCTTCCCGCTCTACGTGGAGCGCGCCGAGGGCGCCTTCAAGTGGGACGTGGACGGCCATCGCTACATCGACTACTGGATGGGCCACGGCGCGCTGCTCCTCGGCCACAACCCGCCGGCCGTGCGCGACGCCGTGCGCGAGCAGGCGGGGAAGGGCACGCACTACGGCGCCTGCCACCCGAAGGAAGTCGAGTGGGGCGAGTGGGTCCAGCGCCTCGTGCCCAGCGCCGAGCGCGTGCGCTTCACCGCGTCCGGCACCGAGGCCACGCACATGGCCGTGCGCCTGGCGCGCGCGTTCACCGCCAAGAAGCACGTGGTGAAATTCGCCGGCCACTTCCACGGCTGGCACGAGGGGCTGGAGATCGGCGTGCGCGCGCCCTACGAGGCCGAACCCGAGGCCGGCCAGCTCGCCGAGGTGGTCGAGCTCGTCACCGTGCTCCCGCCCAACGACCTCGTCGCCGTGCGCGAGCGCCTCGCGGACGGCGACGTGGCCGCCGTGATCGTCGAGCCCACCGGCGGCCACTTCGGCTCGGTGCCGATGCCGGCCTCGTTCGTGCGCGCGCTGCGCGCGGAGACGCAGCGGGCGGGCGCGCTGCTGATCTTCGACGAGGTCGTCACCGGCTTTCGCGTGGCGCCGGGCGGCGCGCAGCAGCTGCTGGGCGTGAAGCCGGACATGACCACGCTCGCCAAGATCCTCGCCGGCGGCCTGCCCGGCGGCGCCGTGGTCGGGCGCGAGGACGTGCTGGGCCATCTCGCCACCCGGCCGGGCGCGCAGAAGATCGCGCATCACGGCACCTTCAACGCGAACCCGCTCACCGCGGCCGCCGGCGTCGCCATGCTGAGCGCGGTGGCCGACGGCCAGGCGATCCGCACCGCCAACGCCCAGGCCGCCAAGCTGCGCCACGGCCTCAACGAGATCCTGGCGCGCGAGAAGGTGGCCTGGAAGATCTACGGCGAGCACAGCGACTGGAAGATCTTCTTCAACGCCGGCGCGCCGCCGCGCGACGGCGGCGACCAGGCGGTGGCGGACGTCGACTGGCGCCGGTTGGACGCCAAGGAGCCCGAGCGCAGCCGCGCGCTCCGCCAGGCGTTGATCCTCCACGGCGTGGACTTCAACGGCGCCCGCGCGCTGGTGAGCACCTGCCACACCGACGCGGTGATCGAGGAGACCCTCGCCGCGTTCGACACCGCGATCCGCACACTGCGAGAGGAGGGAGTCGCGTGAGCCCGTCGAAGCTCGTGCCCGAGATCTACCGCCGCCTCGGCGTTCGCCCCGTCATCCACGCCTCCGGCACGACGACCCGCTACGGCGGCTCGCGTCTGCGTCCCGAGGCGCTCGAGGCCATGCGGGAGGCGTCGACGACGCTCGTCAACCTGGATGAGCTCAACGAGGCGGCCGGCGCGGCCATCGCGCGCATGCTGGGCGCCGAGGCCGCATTCGTCACCGCCGGCGCCAGCTCGGGTCTCATATTGCAGGGCGCCGCCTGCATCGCCGGTACCGACCCGGCGAAGATCACGCGGCTGCCCGACACGCGCGGCATGCGCAACGAGATCGTGATCCAGCGCGCCCATCGCTTCGCCTACGACCAGGCGTACCGCGTCGCCGGCGGCGTCCTCGTGGAGATCGGCCTCGCCCGTCGCACGCAGCCTTTCGAGCTGGAGGACGCGATCACGGAGCGCACGGCCGCCGTCGCCTACCTGGTGTCGCCGTTCACGAGCCCGCCCGGCACGCTCTCGCTCGAGCAGGTGGTGGCCATCGCCCACAAGCGCGGCGTGCCGGTGATCGTGGACGCCGCGTCCATGCTGCCGCCGCGCGAGAACCTGACGAAGTTCGTGCGCGCGGGCGCCGACCTCGTGAGCTACAGCGGCGGCAAGGGGATCCGCGGCCCGCAGTCGACCGGAATCCTGGCCGGCCGGCGCGATCTCATCCGCGCCGTCGCGCTCAACGCCAGCCCGAACCAGGCGCTGGGCCGCGCGGCCAAGACGTCGAAGGAGGAGATCTGCGGCCTCGTCGTCGCGCTGGAGTGCTTCCTGGCCGAGGACGAGAAGGCCGAGATGAAGCGCTACCACGACGTGTGCACGACCGTGGCCGAGGCGCTGGCCGACATCCCCGGCCTGCGCGTCGTCGTCGAGCAGGACGGCGTCAATCGCGTGCTGCCGCACGCCGTCGTCTATTTCACGCCGGAATGGGTCGGGCCCTCCGGCCACGCCGTGCAGGTGGCGCTGGCCCAGGGCGAGCCGCACATCTACGTGCAGCAGGGTGCCCACCAGGGCGGGTACTTCGACGAGATCGCCGTCGATCCGTTCAACCTGCAGCCCGGCGAGGAGCAGATCGTCGCGGCGCGCCTGAGGGAAGAGCTCACCCGCCGCTAGCCCGTGGCGCGAGGGGGGCGTCGGGCTTTCTCCTTGACGGCGCCCCCTGTTTCCCCCATTCTCCCCGGCACCAAGTCGGGTGGTACCCACCTGATCGCAGGTTTCGCTCCCCGCTCCGCAGTGATGAGGGGGTGCACGAGCGTATGTCACTGCTCGCTCTGGACGACCTGCACCTGAGCTTCGGCGGCGTGGCCGCCCTGGCCGGGGTGAGCCTCGCCGTCGAGGCCGGCGCGTTCTTCGCCGTCATCGGCCCGAACGGCGCCGGCAAGACCAGCATCTTCAATTGCGTCAGCGGGATCTACGCGCCCACCCGCGGCCGCATCGTGTTCGCCGGCCGCGACATCACGCGCCTGCGGCCGCACCAGCGCGCCCAGCTGGGGATCGCGCGCACCTTCCAGAACATCGCGCTCTTCCGCGGCATGACCGTGCTCGACAACGTGAAGATCGGCCGCCACGTCCATCTGAAATCCGGCGTGCTCGCCTGCGGCCTCTACTACGGGAGGGCCGCGCGGGAAGAGCGGACCCATCGCGAGACGGTCGAGCGGGAGATCGTCGATCTCCTGGAGCTCCAGGACATCCGGCACAAGGTCGTGGGCACGCTGCCGTACGGGCTGCAGAAGCGCGTGGAGCTGGCCCGGGCGCTGGCCCTCGACCCCGTGCTGCTCCTGCTCGACGAGCCCACCGCGGGCATGAACGCCGAGGAAACCGAGGACATGGTGCGCTTCATCCTGCACGTCGCGCGCGTCAAGCGCCTGACCGTGGTGATGATCGAGCACGACATGGGCGTCGTCATGGACATCTCCGATCGCGTCGCCGTGCTGGACTTCGGCAGGAAGATCGCCGAGGGCACCCCGGCCGAGATGCAGCGCGACGCGAACGTGATCAAGGCCTACCTCGGCGAGGACGTGGAGGTGGCATGACGCTGCCCCAGATGCTCGCCGCCCGCGCGCGCCGCCACGGCCGGCGCAAGGTCGCCCTCCGCGAGAAGGAGTACGGGATCTGGCAGGAGGTGACCTGGGAGGAGTACGCGGCACATGCCCGCGCGGTCTGTCTCGGCCTCGAGGCGCTCGGCCTGCGGCGCGGCGACACGATCGCCATCCTCTGTGGCAACCGGCCGGCGTGGCTCTACACGGAGCTGGGCGCCCAGGCGCTCGGCGCCATCCCCGCCGGCGTCTACGTCGAGAGCCTGCCCGAGCAGGTGCGCTACGTCGTCGAGCACAGCGAGGCGCGGATCGTGATGGTGGAGGACCAGGAGCAGGCCGACAAGGTCCTCGGCGTCCGCGCCCATCTCCCCCGCCTGGAGCGCATCGTCGTGGACGATATGCGCGGCCTCGAGGACTACGGCGAGCCGCTGCTCACGAGCCTCGAGGACGTGGAGCGGCGCGGGCGCGAGGCGGACGCGCGGGACCCCGGCCGCTACGACGCGCTCCTCGCGCGCGGGACGGACGACGAGGTCGCGCTGCTCGCCTACACGTCCGGCACCACGGGGACGCCGAAGGCCGCCATGCTGAGCCATCGCAATCTGCTGGCCGAGGCAGAGGGCGTGACGCAGGTCGACCGCGTGCTCGAGACCGACGACATCGTGTCGTTCCTGCCCTTCTCGTGGGTCGGCGAGCAGCTCCTGAGCGTCGCCATCGCGCTGCACGCGGGCGCGACGGTCAACTTCCCCGAGGAGCCGGCCACCGTGCGCGAGGATTTGCGGGAGATCGGCCCCCACGTCCTCATCGCGCCCCCGCGCTTCTGGGAGGCCATGTGCGCCGAGTTCCAGATGAAGATCGCGGATGCCGGCCGGCTCAAGGGCGCCGCGGCGCGGCTGGCCCTCGGCATCGGCCGGCGCGCGAGCGAGCGCCGGTTGCGCCGGCAACCGGTCGGCCCCGGCGTGCGGCTGCTCGCGTGGCTGGCCCACGTGCTGACCTTCCGCGCGCTTCTCGATCGACTCGGCCTGTCGCGCGTGCGGCACGCCTACACGGGCGGGGCGGCGTGCGGGCCCGAGCTGTTCCGGTTCTTCCGCGCGATCGGGCTCAACCTGAAGCAGGTCTACGGCCAGACCGAGTCCGGTGGGATCTCGGTGCTCCATGCAGACGACGACGTGAGGCCGGAAACGGTGGGCAAGCCGACGGCGGGCACGCGCCTGCGCGTGTCGGCCGCGGGCGAGATCCTGATCTCGAGCCCCACCGTCTTCCTCGGCTACTACAAGGACCCGGAGGCCACCGCGCAGGCGCTCGACGACGGCTGGCTGCACACGGGGGACGCGGGAGCCCTGGAGGCGGACGGCCATCTGGTCGTGATCGATCGGCTCAAGGACGTCCTGCGCCTGGCGGACGGCTCCCGGTTCTCCCCGGCGCTCATCGAGAACAAGCTGAAGTTCAGCCCGTACGTGCGCGAGGCGGTGGTGGTGGGCGAGGAGCGGCCATTCGTGGTGGCGCTGATCCAGATCGACATGGGCACGGCGGGGAGCTGGGCCGAAACCCGCCGCGTGCCGTTCACCACGTTCAAGGACCTCTCCGGCAAGCCGGAGGTGTTCACGCTGATCGAGCGCGAGGTGGGTCGGGTCAACGAGGACCTGCCCCGGGCGGCCCGGATCCACGCCTTCGCGCTCTTCGACAAGGAGCTGGACGCCGACGACGACGAGCTGACCCGCACCAACAAGGTGCGGCGCTCGACCATCCTCGGCAAGTACCGCGACATGATCGACGGCCTTTACGTGAGCGCGGCGTGGTGACGGACCAGGCGGTCTTCCTGCTCCAGCTCGTCATCACCGGCGTCGCCGTCGGCGCCGTCTACTCGCTGATGGCGCTGGGCTTCGTGCTGATCTACAAGGCCTCGACGGTGGTCAACTTCGGCCCCAGCGAGCTGGTGCTCTTCGGCGCCTACGTGGCCTGGGCCACCATCCTGAACATGAAGCTGCCCCTCGCCATCGCGCTGCCGCTCACGCTGGTGGTGGCGATCCTGCTCGGGCTCGTCATCGAGCGCGGCGTGCTGCGCCCCCTCATCGGCGAGCCGATCATCTCGGTCATCATGGTGACGTTCGGCTTCGCCAGCGTCGTGCGCGGCGTGCTGAACATGGCCTGGGGCAGCGACACGCGCCCGTTCCCCGCCCTCTTCTCGTCGGAGCCGTTCCACCTCGGCCCGGTCCCGGTCTCGCCCGTGCACCTGTGGAGCTTCGTGACGGTCATGCTCCTGCTCGCGGCCTTCTCGCTGTTCTTCAAGTTCTCCCTGATCGGCACGGCCATGCGGGCGACGGCGGACAACCAGCAGGTGGCCCAGTCGCTCGGCGTCAGCGTCAAGGGGATCTTCGCGCTCTCCTGGTGCATCGCCACGGTCGTCTCGGCGCTCGGCGGGATCATCCTGGGCAGCGTGCGGGGCGGCGTCGACTTCTCGCTGGCGGACTACGGCCTCAAGGTGTTCCCCGTCGTGATCCTCGGCGGCCTCGACAGCGTGGCGGGCGTGATCGTCGGCGGCGTCCTCATCGGCGTCCTCGAGAACCTCTCGGGCGGCTATCTCGACCCGGTCTTCGGCGGCGGCGTGAAGGAGGTCGCGCCCTTCGTCGTGCTCGTGCTCATCCTCATGCTGCGGCCGTACGGCCTCTTCGGGCGGCGCGACGTGGAGCGCGTCTGATGCGCTGCGGCGACTTCCGCGTCAGCTACGCCTCCGACGAGCGCATCTTCGAGACGCGCCTGCCCCCCGTCGCGCTGGCGGCCCTGCTCGCGCTCCTCGCGCTGGTGCCGCTGGTGGCGGGGACGTACTGGCTGGACGTCCTCAACCGCATCGGGATCGCCATCATCGGCGCCATCGGGCTCAACATCCTCGTCGGCTTCACCGGGCAGATCTCCATCGGCCACGCCGCCTTCCTGTCCGTCGGCGCCTACAGCACCGCGATCCTGGAAGTGAAGGCCGGCGTCCCGTTCTGGCTGGCCATCCCGCTCGCCGCCGGGCTCACGTCCGGGTTCGGGCTGCTCTTCGGCGTGCCCTCGCTGCGCCTGAAAGGCCTCTACCTCGCCATCGCCACGCTCGCCGCGCACTTCATCACCGCGTACGTCATCATCCACTGGGAGCGGATGACCAACGGCGTGCTCGGCTTCAACGTGCCGCCGGCGACGGTCTTCGGCTTTCCGCTCGACTCCGACGCGCGGATCTTCTACCTGATCTTCGCCCTCGTGGTGCCGGCCGTGTTCTTCGCGAAGAACCTCTTCCGCACCAAGGTGGGCCGGGCCTTCATCGCCGTCCGCGACCGCGACGTGGCGGCCGCGGTCATCGGCGTGAGCCTCTACCGCTACAAGCTGCTGGCGTTCGTCATCAGCTCCTTCTACGCGGGCGTGGCCGGCGGCCTCATGGCCCACCACTCGCGCATCGTGTTCCCCGACGCCTTCAGCCTCCTCGTGGCCATCGACTACCTGGCCATGATCATCATCGGCGGCATGGGCAGCATCCTGGGCTCCATCTACGGCGCCGCCTTCATGACGCTGCTGCCCGAGGTGCTGAAGCTCGGCGCCACGTCGCTGACCGGCGTCTATCCCAACGCCTTCGGGCTGATCGCCTCCGCGCGCGACATCGTCTTCGGCCTGGCCATCATCTTTTTCCTGATGTACGAGCCGCAAGGCCTGGCCCGCATCTGGATGCGCTTCCGGAGCTTCTGGAAGCTGTGGCCGTACGCCTACTGACAAGGAGGTCGTCATGAGACAGCTCCTGCTCGCGCTGCTCGCGCTCGCCCTGGGCGCCGCGCCCGCGGCGGCCCAGGCCATCAAGATCGGCAACCTGGTGGACCTGACCGGGCCCACCTCGGATCAGGGCAAGGACATCGCGCAGGGCCGCAACGACGCCGTGCAGTACATCAACGAGAAGGGCGGCGTCAACGGCCGGAAGCTGGAGCTGGTGAGCGTGGAGTACGGCTTCCAGCCGCCGCGCGCCGTCGCCGCCTACAAGAAGTTCGTTGAGGACGACAAGGTCCTGCTCGTGCTGGGCTACGGCACGCCGGACACCGAGGCGCTGCGCCCGTACATCACCAAGGACAAGGTGCCGTACATCTCCGGCTCGTACTCCGGGCACCTGACCGATCCCAAGATGACGCCGTACAACTTCCCCGGCGGCATCGACTACACGAGCCAGATCCGCATCTTCCTCAACTGGGTGAAGGAGGGCTGGAAGGACACCAGCCGCAAGCCCAAGGTGGCCTTCATCTTCGCCGACAACGCCTACGGCCGCGCGCCCATCGAGGCCGGGCGCGCGTACGCCAAGGAGATCGGCGTGGACCTCGTGGACGAGGAGGTCATCCCCACCGTCCTCACGGACGCGACGTCGCAGTTGCTGACCATGAAGCAGAAGGACCCGGACTTCGCCTACATCAACACGAACACCCAGTGGGTGCCGGTGGTACTGAAGGACTCCTACAAGCTCGGCCTCAAGACGAAGTACGTCGTCAACAACTACGGCATCGACGAGCGGACGCCCGCGCTCGCCCGCGAGGCGGCCGAGGGCGTGTACGGCATCCAGGACGTCGCGTACTGGGGCGAGAACGTGCCCGGCATGAAGACCTTGATGGACTGGCACGCGAAGCACCATCCCAACGACACGCACGCCTCGCCGTACATGCGGGGCTGGCTGTGGACACTGATGGCCGCCGAGGCCATCAAGCGCGCCGGCCCCAATCCCACCGGCGAGGGCGTGAAGAAGGCGCTGGAGAGCCTCAGGGAGTGGGACACGTGGGGCATCACCCCGCCCTTCACGTACACCAACGAGGACCATCGGCCCACCAACCGCGCGCGGCTGGTGGTCGTCAAGGGCGGCAAGGTCGTGCCCGTGCGCGAGGTCTCGGTGGAGCGCGACATGAAGTGGATCGGCAGGTGATCGCAACATCGAGGGGCGCCGCGGCTACGCCGAGGCGCCCCGAGCGTCAGGGGGCTTGGGGGGCGCCCGCAGCCCCCCATGTTTGAAAAGATGCTCCGGCTCAACAACATCCAGGTGATCTACAGCGACGTGATCCTGGTCCTCAAGGGCCTGTCGCTGGAGGTCGCCGAGGGCCAGATCGTCGCGCTGCTGGGGGCGAACGGGGCGGGGAAGACGACGACGCTGAAGGCCATCTCCGGCCTGCTCAAGACCGAGGACGGCCGGGTGACCGACGGCGGCATCGAGTTCATGGAGCGGCGCATCGACGGCCTGGACCCGGAGGACATCTGTCGCCGGGGCATCGTGCAGGTCATGGAAGGGCGCAAGGTGCTGGAGACGCTCACCGTCGAGGAAAATCTGAAGATCGGCGCCTACACGCGGCGCGATGCCGACGGCGTCCAGCGCGACCTGAGAATGATCTACGACTACTTTCCGGTCCTGGTGGCGCGCCGCCACGCCGTCGCCGGCTACCTCAGCGGCGGCGAGCAGCAGATGCTCGTCATCGGCCGTGCCCTCATGGCGCGGCCGAAGCTGCTCCTGCTGGACGAGCCGTCGCTGGGGCTGGCGCCGCTGCTCGTGCGCGAGATCTTCGACATCATCCGCAAGATCAAGGACGAGCAGGGGACGACGTTCCTGCTCGTCGAGCAGAACGCCCAGATCGCGCTCAGCATCGCCGATTACGGCTACATCATGGAGAACGGCCGGATCGTCTTCGACGGTCCGGCCGCCAAGCTGCGCGGCAACCAGGACGTGCGCGAGTTCTACCTGGGCCTCAGCGAGGCCGGCCGCCGCAAGAGCTTCAAGGACGTGAAGTTCTACAAGCGCCGCAAGCGCTGGGCGTTCTGACGGTGGCCGCCGCCTGCCTCTCCGTCGACGACCTCTGCGTGAATTTCGGCGGACTGCGCGCCGTCGACCACGTCAGCTTCGCGATCGAGAGCGGCCGCATCCACGGGCTCATCGGGCCCAACGGCGCCGGCAAGACGACGATCTTCAACTGCGTCACCGGCTTCTACCGGCCCACGAGCGGCCGGGTCCGCTTCCTCGAGCACGACATCACCGGCTTCCGTCCCGACCAGGTGGCCAAGCTCGGTATCGCGCGGACGTTCCAGAACGTGCAGCTCTTCGCCAGCCTGAGCGTGCTCGACAACGTGCTGGTGGCCAAGCACGGCCACATGCGCACCGGCGTGCTGGCCGAGGGGCTGGGGCTGCCCTTCGTGCGGAAGCAGGAGCACGCCGTGCGCGACACGGCGTTCGGCCTCCTCGACTTCCTCGGCCTCGCCGATCTCCATCGCAAGCCGGCGGCCAGCCTGCCGCTCGGCCATCAGAAGCGGCTGGAGCTGGCGCGCGCGCTGGCGCTGGAGCCAAAGCTGCTGTTGCTCGATGAGCCCGCCTCGGGGCTGAACACCTCCGAGACCCAGGCGCTGGGCGAGATGCTCGGGCGCGTGCGCGAGCGGTTCGCGCTGACGGTGCTGCTGGTGGAGCACGACATGGGGCTGGTGATGAACGTCACCGACGTGATCACCGTGCTCAACTTCGGCCGCAAGATCGCCGAGGGGACGCCGAAGGACGTGCAGAACGATCCGGAGGTCATCAAAGCCTATCTCGGGGAAACCGCCGGTGCCGGTCGGGGCTGAGTCGAACGGCCGGTCGCCGCTGCTGGTGCTCGATGGTGTCGAGACGTTTTACGGCGCCATCCAGGCGCTGAAGGGCGTCTCCTTCACGGTGCCCGAGGGTTCGATCGTCACGCTGCTCGGCGCCAACGGCGCGGGCAAGTCGACGACGCTCAAGTGCATCTCCGGGCTGGTGCCGGCTGCGCGCGGCACCGTGAGCTTCCGCGGGCAGCGCATCGACGGCCTGCCGTGCGAGACGATCGTGCGCCGCGGAATCTCGCACGTCCCCGAGGGCCGCGAGCTCTTCCCCGAGCTGACGGTGCTCGAGAACCTCGCCATGGGCGCCTACGCGCGCTCGGACAAGCGCGCGATCCACGCCACGCTGGAGCGCGTGAACGCGTGCTTTCCGATCCTGGCCGAGCGCCGCACGCAGCTCGCCGGGACGCTGAGCGGCGGCGAGCAGCAGATGCTCGCCATCGGCCGCGCGCTGATGGCGGAACCCGCCCTCATGCTCCTCGACGAGCCGTCGCTGGGGCTGGCGCCCATGCTCGTCGAGGAGATCTTCGCCATCATCCGGGGGATCCACGCCGGCGGCACCACGGTGCTGCTGGTGGAGCAGAACGCCAACAAGGCCCTGTCGATCGCCGACTACGGCTACGTGCTCGAGACGGGGACGATCGTGCTCGCGGGCGACAGCCAGCAGCTCTTGAAGGACGACCGCGTGCGCCGCTCGTACCTCGGCCAGCGATGACCGCACGAGAAGAGCGTCGGCGGTGAGGGTCGCCGAACGTCGGGCGCCGGCGCCCTGCGAAGGCGCCCCGACGCCACACAGAAAGGAGAGCTCGCCATGAAAAGGTTGCTCACGATCGTCGGCCTCCTCGTCCTCCTTGGAGGTGTTGCGGTCTGCGCGGCGGAGGACGGCGTCACCGACAAGGAGGTCGTCATCGGCGCCGGCCTCGATCTCACGGGTGCCGTCGCCAACTGGGGCGTGAACATCAAGGCCGGTATGGACGCGGTGTTCAGCCGCGTCAACGCTGCCGGCGGCGTGCACGGCCGCAAGATCCGTCTGATCGCCTACGACCACGTCTACCAGCCGCCCAAGGCGGTCACCAACGCCAAGCGCCTGGTCGAGCGCGACAAGATCTTCGTCATGATGGGACACCTGGGCACGCCCACGACCAAGGCCGTGATGGACTACCTGCAAGACAAGCAGGTCCCGAACATCTTTCCGGCCACGCTCGCCAGCATCTGGACCAACTCGGGCAAGTACCACGTCGGCGATCTCGCCACCTACGCCGACCAGACGGGCCTCATCGTCGACTACCTGGTGAAGGAGCGGAAGATCCGCAAGATCGCCAGCTTCTACCAGGACGACGAGTACGGCCTCGACGGCCACCTGGCCGGCAAGGCGCGCCTCAAGCACACGCACGACCTCGCCTACGTGGCCGAGGTGGACTACAAGCGCGCGGACATCGACTTCAGCTCGCAGGCCGCGAAGCTGAAGGAGTCGGGCGCCGACGCCGTCATCGTGCAGGCGGTCTATCGCGAGCCGCCGCGCCTGGCCGAGCAGTGCCACGCCATCGGCTACAACCCGGTGTTCATCGGCCCGTCGCCCATCGTGGTCGCCAAGACCATCGAGCTCGGCGGCAAGCATGTCGAGGGCCTGATGGGCGTGGAGGTCTACCCGCTCCCGACGGACCCCGGCGCATTCCTCGACCAGTACCGCGCCGACATGGCGAAGTACGCCCCGAGCCTGCCCATCGACACCACCAACCTGTACGGCTACCAGAAGGCGGCGGTGTTCGTGGAGGCCATGCAACGCGCCGGGCGCAATCTCACCCGCGACTCCGTGCTCAAGGCCATCGAGTCGATCAAGGACTGGGATCCGGGCTGGGGTCTCAAGTACGGCTACGGCGGCGACAACCGCCGGGGCATGAGCAACGCCGGACGCCTCGTCACCGTGAAGGACGGCAAGTGGATCAAGGTCGGTGACTGGATGGAGCTCAAGGAGGTCGGCCGCAAGTGACGGAAATCCTCAGCAGCCAGGTCGTGAGCGGGCTCGCCACCGGGTGCGTGTACGCGCTCATCGCGCTGGGCTTCGTCCTGATCTTCAAGGCGACCGACGTCGTCAACTTCGCCCAGGGCGAGTTCGTCATGGTGAGCGGCTTCATCAGCTACACGCTTCTGATCGGGCTCGGGATCCACTACGGCCTCGTGCTGCTGGCGACCATCGTGCTGTCGGGGGTGATGGGCGTGGTGCTCGAGCGCGTGGTGGTGCGGCCGATCATGGACGCGCCCATCTTCAGCATCGTCATCGCCACCATCGGCGCCTCGATCGTGCTGCGTTCCTCCGCCGGCATCCTGTACGGCTACGACGTGCTGCCGCTGCCCACGATCTTTTCCAAGGATCCGATCCGCGTGGGGTTCGTGCAGTTCACCGCGATGGACGCGGGCGTCATCGGCTTCTCGCTGGTGATCATGGTGGCCCTCTACCTGTTCTTCAAGCTGACGCGCACGGGCACCGCCATGCGGGCCACGGCGCAGAGCCAGACCGCGGCGCGGCTCATGGGCGTGAGCGTGACGCGCATCTTCTCGCTGACGTGGGCGATCAGCGCGGCCATCGGCGGCGTCGCCGGCGTGCTGATCGCCCCCATCATCTATCTCGACCCCAACCTGGGCTTCATCGGCGTGAAGGCGTTCGCCGGCGCCATCCTGGGCGGCTTCGGCAGCATCCCCGGCGCCATCGTGGGCGGCATGCTGCTCGGGGTCATCGAGAACCTCTCGGGCTACTTCTTCAACGCCGGCATCAAGCAGGTCTCCACGTACATCCTGCTGATCCTGGTGCTCGTCATCCGCCCCGCCGGTCTCTTCGGCGCCGCGCCGATCCGGAAGGTGTGAGCGATGGCCTGGCGGCGGCGGCTGGGCGGCGTGACGCTCGCGGTGATCGGCGTGCTCCTGCTCCTCCTGCCCGGCGCCGCCGACAACTACGTCCTCTACGTCATGACCCGCCTGTTCGTGTACGTGCTCGTGGCGCTGGGCCTCAATCTGCTGACGGGCTACGCGGGCCAGGTCTCGCTCGGCCACGCCGCCTTCTTCGCCATCGGCGCCTACACGGCGGCCGTGCTGGCCGAGCGCTGGCACTGGCCGGCGCCGCTCTGCCTGCTGGCCGCGGCGCTCTTCACCGCGCTGGTCGGCTACCTGCTCGGCCTGCCGTGTTTGCGGCTGAGCGGGCTCTATCTCGCCATGGCCACGCTGGGCTTCACGCTCATCGTGCAGGAGATGCTGCTGCAGCTCGCCGTCCTCACGCACGGCTCGGAAGGCATGAAGGTGGCGCCGGCCTCCGTCCTGGGCCTCAGCATCAACACGGACGTGCGGAAGTATTACCTGCTGCTGGTCGTCACGGCGGCCATGCTGGCGTTCGCCCGCAACCTCGTGCGCGGCCGCCTGGGCCGCGCGTTCCTCGCCATCCGCGACAACGAGCGCGCGGCCGCCGCCATGGGCGTGAACCTCGCGCAGTACAAGACCATCGCGTTCGCGCTGAGCGCGCTCTACACGGGCCTCGCCGGCGCGCTCAGCGCCTTCATCGTGGGCTTCCTCGATCCGCAGGAGTTCAGCTTCTTCCTCTCGATCCAGTTCATCACGATCGTCATCCTGGGCGGGGTGGCCTCGCTGCTGGGCTCCGTCCTCGGCGCCTGCTTCCTGATCTTCCTGCCCGAGCTGCTGGCCGGCCTGGACGTCTGGCAGGCGCTGGTCTACGGCCTCATCATGGTAGTCACGATTCTCTTCATGCCGTTCGGCCTCAGCGGCGCGCTGCGGCGGTACGCGTTCCGCTGGTTCGGGATGGGCGCCGAGCCCATCATCCCGCGCCGCCTGGGGCACTGAGCGCCGGAGCCGATCACGATCGGCGGCCCGCCCGGAACGAAGAGGGGGGCGCGCCGAAGTGCCGCGTGAATGCCGTGGTGAAGGCCGCGAAGTTCTCGTAGCCCACGAGCAGCGCGACGTCGCCGACGGCGCCGGTGCCGGTCTCGAGCAGCCGTCGCGCTTCTTCCAGACGCCGGGTCTTGAGGTAGGCGTGCGGGCTCGTGCCGATCTCGTCGCGGAAATGGCGCAGGACGGTCGAGGCACTCGCGAACGCGTGGCGTGCGATCGCCGGCAGCGAGATGTCCGAGAAGAGATTGGCCTCGATGTAGCGCAACGCTCGGCCCGTCACCGTGTCGGTGGCCGGCAGTCGAGGGCGCTCCGGCGCCTGGACGCGGCCCGGCAGGCAGGCAAGGATCGCGACCAGGAGCTGCCGCTCGAAGAACGCGAGGGTCGTGGCGCTCTCCCGGCGGGAGACGACCCTGGCGAAGACGTACTCCTGAGCCAGCGTGTCGAGCCAGGAGCTGCGGGCGAACTCTCGCGGGACGCTCATCAGTTTCGCCGCGGTCGCCTTGGGGATCCCCTCGTCATCCGCCACGGTCGCGACGAGCGACGGCGACGGGAACAAGGCGAGGGTGTCGAAGATCGAGCTGACGGCCTGGTCTTCGTGCTCGACCCGGCTCGGCACGATCAGCGCCGCGGCGCTCCCGATCGTGTGCGTCGCCACCCGGCGGCCCGTCACACGCACCCTCAGCACGCAGGAGCCGCGCGGGAGCAAGACCATGGGCCGGTCGTGGGCGTGGAAGTCCTTGCGAAAGCCGACGCTTCGCTCATAGGCGATGCCCATGGGTC